>NZ_JADAXG010000019.1:0-27190 GCF_019837545.1 Bacillus sp. 17RED48 | reverse complement strand
GGGTCACCATACATGCCCATCAACTTAAGAGTGCAAACAAACTGAAATTGCGTTCAGCTGGTTTAAAACATTCTTAAAATAGAAGTATATTCTTAAAAATATGCATACTAAATAACCCTTAACGGGTTTCATTTTTTTGACTATGCAACTTTCTTTTGTTTTCCCAATCCATTATATTCATAGACAACACCCATAATATCAAAGACAGTCTTCTTCTCATATCTGTGAGATTTTCGTCCATTCTTCTGTAGAAGATGGAACAGGCGGATTAAAATCTTTACTATTTCCTGGGTGCCTTTCTGTATGGCTTGATACAAAAGAGATAAATGATCTTGAATCATGCCAATCGCTTTATATTCACTTAACTCCTTTTTCTTCTTTTGTAAAAGAAGTTGGCGCATTTTAAACATTGTAGAAGAGCATAGGAAAATAGCGATTAGCTTTCCATATAATTGGCACTCCAACCGTTCCTGTTTTACATGGCGATGATGGTCTATTTTGAAGAGTGATTTCCACGTTTTAAAGATAATCTCTATTTGCCAACGTAAAGTATATAATTCATGTACCTGTTCCATTGGAACCCATTCCCGAGGTGTATTCGTCATGTACACGTTTAATCCAGCTACCAATTTACTTTTCTCTGAGTACGTTCTATTTTTAGACTTTTCTTTTTCCGTAATCTTCGCTCGTCGTTTTTGAAGTTGCTCTTCTGTTAATCGATTAAAAATAACACGTGCAAATAGTTGCTGTTTATCACCGATATAAGCATGTTTTAATTCAAATATTTCTCCAGGCTGTAGTTGTTTCAAAATCTGTTTCACATCGATTTGTATGTATTCCGATTGTTTCTTAATGGCACCATTCTTAAAGTATTCTGGAGCTGGATTTTTCACATATACATTCGTATTTAATTTTAAACGAGAAATATAGTATGTACCTCGTTGATCCATTTGATCTAAGTCTTCCAATGAAAAATAACCCAAATTACGAATACATAAATCTCCTGGTCGTAAAGTATTTAAGCACTCCGTGCCAAATGTTTTGTCATTATTTTTTCCTGGTCCAACTTGAAAGTTAAGAAATTCTCCACTGTGCAGGTCATATTCTAATTGAATTTTGATTCCAGCTGCTTGGGCACAGCCTCCAGAACCTGGATATACCTTCTTTAAAACATTTGGCACTTGAAATACGGTGGCATCTAGGATGCGGATTCGTTGGAAATAAGAAAAGAGACGGTTAGAAATTTGCGTTTGTTCACATACCTTTTGTTGTAATAGTAAAGAAAAAATATGTCTTAAAAACAAAACTGCTTTCGCATTTAAACGTCTATTTAAGCCCTCAGGGCTGAGTAAAGTACCTGTAGCTGCATGAAGCCTACTACATAATCGGACTAAGGGATCACTTGCCACTCGTTGACTCATCCAAATACAAATATTAGCTAAATCTGAGCCGGAAAACTTACGTTTTCGCTTTATAAATCCGATTTCTCGTGCAAGTTCTTCTAAAAATACAGGTGTAACATATCGCTGTAATTCTTTCGCAAACGGTTGTAGATCATCTTGAATCGAGAGATTCATAAAAAAACGTCATCCTTTCTAATCTAGCTTTTTTAGAAAGAATAACGTTTTTTTGTATTTGAGGGGAAGAAGGAATTATGAATAGATAATTAAAGAAAATGAATAACCTAACCTCTCTTTATTATGATTAGGAGAGTTTCAAAAAATCTAGAGTACTTCATGAGATAATTGGTTATGTTTTAATAGTCTGAATTCCTCAATTTTTAACAAATTTTTCAAATAATATCCTTTAAACTGCGTTATTACGGTGTTTCTTTCCAGAAAAAGAAGAATATCAGTTATTAAATTTCGAATTTTCCGATAAAACAACCTAGACTCATAGTTGTTTTTTTCATATAATCAATTTTTAGTTTCAGATTCAATTTTCTGTAAAATCCGCGCGGATATGGAAATGGGTAAGAAAGCCTTTCGCTTCAATTCATAAGAACTACATTTATAAAAAATAGTAGAAATAGAAATCAGGTGGTTTTTTTGTTTGTTTGCAAAGATCATGTGTTAAATGTCACTAAAAAATTGAATGTACCGCATGTTTGTGAAACAGATAAAACGATAAAATGTAAGTATTGTGACCATAAGTCACAGTATGAGTTATGTATTTTGGATTATAGTTGTATATCAAAATCTATACGAATAGTGAGATTAAGATAGCAAATGTAATTAAAATGAAAGTAAAGTATATTATTTTTATAAAATAACAATTGAATTCTTAGTCTTTAAAAATAATCATGAAGTCATGATTATGAAAGAGATACATAATCAGATTATTTCGTCACTTATATTGCGGTTTGAAAATAGTCACATTATAATGATTAAAGGGGAGAATACGTATTATGGCTTCTTATATTATTGGTAAAATCGATTTGAACGAGGAATTATTAAATAAAGATTTACAAACTATCGCAAATTCCCCTGTAATTCCAGAAGAGTATGACGAGTTCAGTACAGGTTATTGGATGAATAATTCTTTATGGAATGCTTCAAATGATAAAGCAGATACTATGTATCGTGACTTTGATCACGCTGCTCAACAAATAGAATATGGTAAGCAATTACCTTATATCAATCAGATTCTTGAAGATTATTTTGCTTTTGATAATTTAAAAATGGTTAGAACTCGTAATTTAATTGATGCAATGGTTATTCCTCACAGGGATTTTGTTGAATTTAAAGATAATACCAAAAGACGCTTTCGTGTGTTCTTAGCATTAGAAGACAATACAAAAGCATTTCATTCGGATGAAGAAGCTGTATTTAGAATTAGAAAAGGGGAAATCTGGTTCCTTGATGCAGCTATCGGTCATGCAGCAGCAAACTTCTCAAAAGATAGCCGAGTATTCCTTTGCTTAGACTATGTATTCAATGAAGATTTCCTTCCATCTGATATTTTTAAAGACAAGGAAACATATAATCCAGACCTTGATAGATTTATTGTACAACGCGAGAAGTTAGATTCTAACTTTGAAAAAGAGCTAATTAGTTCACTATCTAAAGTAATGACAAGAATCACTTTTAGAGATATTGTCTTCTTCCTTTCAAAAATTCATTTTGAAAAAGATATTCCAGTTGCACAGTGCTATGATTGGTTGGACGAAATTGCAGAAAAGTCAGGCGATCAAGCTATTGTAAATAAAGCAAAACATTTACGTGAATATATTATTGAGCATCGTAATTTAGGTGAGCGTTTCAGTATGGATAACTGGAAAGAAGAAGTAACTGTTTAATAGTAGAACAGAAAACTAATAATTCCTCACATAAACAACCGATTTTAATATTTAAAATCGGTTGTTTTACTATTTTATTTAGGATAAGGAGAATGATTTTAATGGAAATTTTAATTGGTATAATTTTTAGTGTTTTATGGGCATCTGGGGCAATTGCCACTAAAATAGGTCTCCTGTCATCATCACCACTCATGTTTGCCACGACCCGTCTAATTAGTGCGGGTATTATTATGTTCGTATTTTCATATTTTATAAAATCTTATAGGTGGCCTAAAGGGAAAGAGTGGAGACAGTTAATTGTTTTAGGAATATTAAATACAACGCTGTATGTAGGCTGTTGTTTCTTATCCCTAAAACTCGTATCATCCAGCTTGTTTAATTTATTTATTACAGTGAATCCGTTTGTCGTAGCATTGTTATCCTCTATGTTCTTAAGTAGAAAAGTGACCAAAAAAGAATGGTTAGGGATGTTTATCTCGGCACTCGGCCTACTAATTGCTGTATATCCTTATTTAAAAGATACGCATGCAACTTTATCTGGTGTCATTATTTTAGCAGTTGGAATGTTATCAATGGGAATTGGAAGTGTATGTTTTACGAAATATGATATGAAAGTGGATCGTATTGTTATTAACACTTGGCAAATTATTTTTGGAAGCGTTTTTGCCGTGCCGCTAAGTTTCTTATTGGATAATGACCCATACATTAACCTAGATATGAATTTTGCGATTGGTCTGTTTTGGCAAGTAGTAATGACATCCATTGTATCTATGCTATTATGGTTTTATTTACTTAAGAAAGATCCTATTAAGGCTAACAACTATCTATTTTTAACTCCTATATTTGGTTATTTACTTGCTTGGTTGATTCTCAAGGAAGATATAACTTCATTCCACTTTGTTGGAGCAATTTTTGTAATAGGTGGTTTGCTATTTTCAGGAACAATGAATATAAGGAGCTTATTCCGTTCTAAAGCACAAGCGGAGAATAACAAATCTGTTTAAATTTGAAAGTTGTAACAGATATTATTAATCCAATTAGGGATAGCATCACATCGCTATCAAGATAAGAAATGTATACACCCAAAAAAACAAAAAAATGAGCTGATTTCTCAAGATAACTAACTGTAGAGAAAGAGAATTTTCATTTAGGGGGTACTTCAAAACCTTAGCTTGATGGCGATGGGACGTTATCCCATTAAGGAGTTTTTTATATTGAAAGCAACGGATATATTATTATACATGTCAATCAATATGCTAAATTACATATCTAAAAAAGTATAATTTGTTAACAATTTCAAAATAATGATTATCCTTATAAAATTCTGTTAATATCAAACTTGTACCTATATAAAAGAAGGGGATGTTTATATGTTTAAAAAAGTTATATTAGGGATATCATCATTAGCAATGGCATCGGTAGTTGGTTTAGGAATGGCATCGGAGGCATCTGCAGGACCAGCGGCACCTCTAACTTCTTTAAGTGTAGTGAAAGTAGAGTCACAATTGGGTGGGGTTGAATACATTAATCCTAATAGTTTTAGTACAACTAAAGATCATGGGGGAAGTTACTTATATGTTTACACAAAAGAAATAGGGTATGGCCAGTTTCCTTTTGCGAAAATGAATGGATTTGATGTGAAAAGTATTGGTTCACAAATAATTGGTGGTAATCCTATTGTAGGTTGGGAATATAAATGGGATGCATCAAAGCATCAAGAAGGGACTTTTGAATATCAAAAGACTTCAATAAACTATCCAAGAGATACGTGGCGTACTTCGCTATATATTAAATAATTAGTTTTATATATTCCTAGCATAAAATCCCTGCACCTTGTGTGGGGATTTTTTCATAAAGAAAAGACACCCTAAGGTGCCTTCCTCCGACTTGAACCACTTTACTTTTAATAATATGTATTGGACTTCTGTCCAAATACAATTTTATCATATTTTCTGCAAAATGAAAGTGCATTCATTAGCCTGCTTAATGGTTTTATCCATAACTTCTTTATATGTATTAAACTCTTTAGTTTTTATATCAACATTTATCTGTTAAAGGAAATCGCCTTTAGCGTATATAGGAAAGAATATTATTGGAGCTGAGTTTCCAGGCTCATCATAGTACTTTTTAGCTTTCTCTAAATCTTCTTTCTTACTAAATAGGGTAGTGACAGGGTAGTTGTCATAGACCGCAAAATAAGTAAGGTTGAACTAACAGTAGCATTAAAACCATCTATTATCATAATTAATATAGAAGAAACTTATTCTAAATGGAAAAGTGGGGAATAACAGCTATTATATTTATGGAAATGTTAGAGCTAAAGAAAAATACGTTTTATAAAATAATGAAGGAATATGAGAGAAAAAAGTAGCATCTTTCCTATGAAAAATCCAACTTTTCCCTGGCTGTAAGAATCTTGGAGTTTTTGCACCAGAACAGTATTATATATCGAGAAAAATAAAAGACAACTCTAATTAAGAGCTGTCTTTTTGTGTAATAAATTTTAAAAAATCTGAAGATATAAAAACGAATATAATACGTTATGGTTATTATTATAACAAAAACGAATAGTATTTTGAATAAAAAAATATTTGAATGAGCTTTTGGGATTTTTGTTAACAATGTTCAAAAATAAACTTTTTGTAAAGGTTTTCTTTGAATATAATTATTTATTTTTAAAATATAATCATGTCAATGACGGGATAGTGTATGAGTGAACCCGTGCCCATCAACTTAAGGAATGTAAACACCCCAAAACAAAAAATGGGCTGACTTCTCAAAATAACTAACTGTAGAGAAAGAGAATTTTCATTTAGGGGGTACTTTTATGCTAGACTTGGTTAACCATTTGATTTACTGTTTTCATGTCCTTTACGAGTGGGGGGGGGTTGTTTCACAGAAAAAAGAAAAGCAGACTCCCATAAAAGAGCCTGCCTTCCCCACTTTGTAAAATTAAGCAGCTTTACGTACGTTTGAAGCTTGAGGTCCACGTTGACCTTGCTCCAAATCAAAAGTCACTGCTTGACCTTCTTCTAAAGTTTTGTAACCTTCGCCTTGAATCGCTGAGAAATGAACGAATACATCGTCTCCACCTTCACGTTCGATGAATCCGAAGCCTTTTTCGCCATTAAACCATTTTACATTACCTTTTTCCATTTGTATTGCCTCCTAGTGTGTAAACACACACAATGTAATACTATCCTTGCTCTCAGTGATCATAAAGGTGAAAAGTTACAAATCCGTTACACCGAACAAAAATAATTCATTTTAATAATAACATTTTTTGTAATAAATGTCAAGGTAAAGAAAAGACATTAAGCTCACTATTTCTTTATGATAATCATTGCCGTATATGGGGTATGTGTAGCAATGGAACAAAATCACGCAGCAAACACTAGCGGACATTCATTTTAAGGGTTATTTCGTATATTAGTGGACATAAAATAGCTATTTTGAATGACTTGATGTCCGCTAATGCTTGTTGTTTTATCCTGTTCCATTGCTATACATACCCCTGTTAGAAAATGAAACTTTATTCGATAGCCGTAAGTTCCGTGAAATGGGTGACATGGATCGGTTGATGGAAGATCAATTTTTATCTTTGCTATCTTATGTTACAGATCAAGAACGTAAAAAAATTCATCAGAGACAAGCGGAGGGAATTGCTGTAGCTAAATCTCAAGGGAAACATTTAGGACGTCCTCAGGTAAACCTTTCAACCCTAAGCAAACAACAAATGCATATAATAGTAGAAACTTATTCTAAATGGAAAAGTGGAGAAATAACAGCTATCATGTTTATGCAAATGTTGGAGCTAAAGAAAAACACGTTTTATAAAATAATGAAGGAATATGAGGAAATAAAGTAGCATCGCTACTATGAGAAATCCTACTTTTTCTCTGGTTGTAAGAATCTTGAAGTTTTTGCATCAGAATAGTATTATGTATATTGAAAAAAATAAAAGACAACTCCAATTAAGAGTTGTCTTTTTGTGTAATAAAATTCCCAAAATATGAAGATATACAAGCGAATATAATACGTTATGGTTGATATTATAACAAAAATCAATAATGTTGTGAATAAAAATAATATTACGATTATTTTTTGGGGTTTTAGTTAAAAATTTTCGAAAATAAACCTTTTATAAAGGTTTATTTTAAATATGATTATTGTATTTCGAGGGGCTCCTTATAAATCTTAGCTATATATTTTACAAAATCAATGACGGGATAGTGTATGAGTGAACGGTGCTGCGTAAAACGAACCCCTGCTTTTTCCATTTTCGAAATGAGTTGTTCAACTTCCAACTCTTTTTTTTGTATTCTATTATAATTTTGATATACAATGTTTTTCCATTGATAGGAAGAGCCGTGAAAATAACTCTCTCCTTTTACCATGTGACTAAATATAATTTCTATTTTTTCTCTACGTTGTTTTTCCTTCATATGCGCTTCCGTTGACTGCATGTTTATCGCCTCTTCCCTTTGTGTTGTAAACTGTTTCACAAAATTCGGTCTAAATTATCATAGTCAATGTACATTGTTCTTGTTGGGAATTGTCGTTTAAGGCTATCTCATCAACTGTACTTGTTTTTCAAGCGCTTAATCTAATAAATTTGATCTTACATCTAAATAAGTTGATAGTGTGTATAAAATACTATCAATCTTTATTATAAAACGATTCTATATAGGCATGCACCTTTTTACACTCACCAAGATTTACAACATGACGAGTATGTTCATCCATGAATGTTATCCTCAGTATCCCTTTTTATATGAAAAAATCATATAAAAACATAGCGCTCTTAAGGAGTTTTTTTACAAATTTATTATGTTGGACTTAAAAAAAGGAAAGTAATATTTATTTGTAGAAAATTTTTAAGGATAAAAATGAATGTAAAAATAGGATGACTATCTATGATAAGAAAAGGGGGCACTTATATATGCTAACAAATGATTTAGATTTCCGGTTAGAACCACGTTTAAAAGAACTGTATGAACAACATAAAATAAGAGCGCAGAAGATAGACTGGGGTTATCATGAGTTTTTACCATGGGATAAGGGAATGGACTTTAAAAGAGTTCCTTGGGATGAAAGTCAAGTTACTCTTCCTTCTGGCGTAATTACGGCTATTGAAACAGCTTTATTAACAGAAGTGAATTTACCATGGTTTACAACGTATTTATCTGCAACTTTTAAAGGATCCCTTTCTGTTATTACAGACTTTATTCATACCTGGACCTCAGAAGAGGATCAACATTCGAATTTATTGGAGACATATTTACTACTCACTCGAAGTGTGAATCCTAAACGAATACATGAATTAAGAAAGTCAGTCGTTGAGGGTGGATTTGAACCTGATTTTCACACACCAATCGAAGCAATGACATATACGACCCTACAAGAACTTGCAACGATGGTGTTTTACAATAATGTAGCTAAGGTTGCAAGTAAGCACGATTCAGATCTTGCTACATTATTACGCCGTCTTGCCAAAGATGAGACTCTTCATTATGCGTTTTATCGAGACGTCATTCGAACACATTTGGAATTAGAACCTAATTATTGCTATCATATTGCCAATGTGATTAAGAATTTTAAAATGCCAGGTGCCGTCATGCCTGATTTTGAAAATAGAATGGCTGTGATTGCAAAAGAAGCGAATTATGGACCACTACAATATTTTGATCAAGTACTTGATGTAGTGGTTGATTATTGGGGGTTAAAAGACTTACGACCAATTGCACCTTTAGCTGAAAAAGCAAGAATTGAGATTTTGGAATACCACACAAGATTGAAAAAAATACGGGATCGATTTGGTCGTTTTCAAGGGAAAGCTGATCTACGTTAATGAGTAGAGATTTCAGAATATAAGCGAGGAAATTCCCATGCTCTTTATGGGAAATCTGACACACTCCCTATTGTTTTGGGGGTGTTTTCTACTTAATTTAATTTTTGTTGAAAATGTTATTGACGACAAAAATGATTTTATGATATTATAAAATATTTGATAAAAAATCGAATATATGTTAAGGTTAAGAAGGTTACCATATATGGAGGTGGATTATATGTTTCAAATTGGCGATAACATTGTTTATCCAATGCACGGAGCAGGTATAATTGAAGCCATAGAAGAAAAAGAATTCTCAGGGAAAAAACAACAGTATTATGTGATAAAAATGTCAATCCGTAATATGCAAGTCATGATTCCTACGGGAAAAATATTGAGTTCGAGTATACGACCAGTTACTGATATACTTGCATTAAAACACATTATACACATTTTCCAGCATGGAGAATCAGATAGATTACTGCCGTGGAAACAAAGGCATAAAGTGAACACGGACAAAATAAAAACGGGTGAAATACAAGAAGGTGCTGAAGTTGTACGTGATTTAATGCGTATGAAGAAAGAAAAAGCACTGAATACAAGCGACAAAAAAATGTTGGATAACGCACATGAATTTTTGATTAGTGAACTAGGATTAATTAAAGGGATCACTGAAAATCAAATAAAAAGTTTCTGTTAAGGTTCATTATAGATAATGTATTACATCTCCCGGAAATATCCTGAATTTTTCGGGAATATGATGAGTATTAAAAGTAAATCATTTCAAAGACATTCAACTTCTTCAACTCACTTTTAGAGTAGAAACCTCTTTTGTTATTACTTCAATCTAATCCATTTTTATTTTTAAATTTCTTTTACGAACGTTCGAAGTTTCACTAAATAACTCGATCAAATAGTCACTTGATTTTTGCAATCCTGATTCACACTGGCACGGACAAGGAGCCGTAAGGATGAAAGAGAGGTAGGGCTTTCATTGTTTTAGGTATATATATCTAAGTCATTATTTCTAGAAGAAAAAACAATCAATCTCATCTCTATCTTTAAGAATTTTTACATTTACTGAGACAGTGAATAGTAATTGTTTATCTTCTTTTCATAAGAGAGATACGCGAGTTGGTAACATCTAAATATATGGTCAACGATACAAATTGATGGGAGTTCTAGAACTAGAACCCATTTTTACAATTTATTTCACATAATAAGATTAAATGAAACAATAAGAAGGAGTGAAGATATGAAACGCATGCCAACGCAAGAATTAAGTAACGAGTTAAAGAAGCGGAAAGGGATTACTTCTATTAAAATTGAGCCTTATGAAAAAATTGAAGTTGGTGGAATTGTTGTAGATGGACCGGCTGTTATTTTAATTAATCAAGAATACCTAAAAATTGTTGAATGAAGAAAAGGATGATCCTTTACGAAAAGGGATGATCCTTTTTGTTTGCTGCAGCTAATATGGGATATACATAACTTTTATCTAATGTATTGGGGTTAAAAGGAAGGAGAGGGTCGGGATTATCATAGTGGTAAGCTTAATATTGGTAGGATTTCTTTTTATGTTATATAAATTAGTTGCTTAAAAAAACTAATTATTTGAACCGATAGATTGTTTTCTTTTTAAGGGCGAGATTTATTTTATAGGAAAATTGATAATTTTAAGGAGGAATTTAGATGTATGCAAGGAAACAACGCATAAAATATGAGAAGATGTCAAAGAACTATGAACGTATTTCTTTAGTTTCGTTGCTCCTATTAATTGTACTTGTTTGTAGTAGTGTGATTATCATAGGAGCTACAGGGGGGAAATATGGAGTGTTTTTGTTGGTAGCGATTTTACTTAACGCACGTATTACGAAAGAATCTCAAAAAAAGTATGAGCAGTATGCTAATAAAGGGCATATTTAAAATAATACATATTTTGAGAAGTACAACCTGAATGTACATTTAAAATATCCCTATATCATCACCTATTAACTAGCAAAAGGAACCTTATTAAAATGTTAGTTTCGTTCCTATAATGAATTATCCTTCTAGCATATTTAAAAGATTTACATCATATATTAAGAGAAAGAATGTAAGTTAGAAAGGAGTCTTATAGAATGAGTTATTTAGAGGGAAATGACTTTAGTGAACAAAATATGGTAAGTGTACCGAATCCCTACGTATATCAGACATTACAATCGATAATTGGTAAACATGTGGTTATTGAAACTGTAAGAGGCAATGTAAGGGGAGAGTTAAAGGATGTGAAACCAGATCATTTGCTTATTGAAGATACAGTACCATATATTGTACGCATTCAACAAATTGTATGGATTATGCCAAAACAATGATCAAATTACATCTAATTTGATTTATAACAAATTGGTTTCATAGACGACCAAATAAAAACACAGGGTTTTATCTCTGTGTTTCTTCAAATTTTCGTTTTTGGATATATGCTTGAGCATGAATAATTTCTTTCTGCAGTTCTTTTAATTCTTCCGTAGATCCCGTTTCAATCCTCATGTACGTAGTAACTAGACTAATCATCATATCCATCTTCTCTACTATATTTTGAATGACCTGTTCAGCTTGCTCTTTTTTAGGGTGTTGTATTGCTATTAATACATTTTCTATATAATTGTTCTTTCTTTGCTGGATATCATAAATAAACTGTTTTGTGTTTGAGTTCATTTTTTGTTCCTCCATTTCGGATATAGTTCCATTCTATCATATCTGAATGGAAAATATTAGATTCCCCTATGTTTACACCTCTCTCGTACATCTCCTCAAATATACAAACTAATTCCTTAACGTACATAGAACCAATCGAAATGTGTCAATTTCATGTCTAAACGTAAAATTTTCTTTTCGGGGTAGGTGACCCCATATAGATATATCAAATAGCTATAATGTGTAAATAAATTATATGATCTATACCCCTAGCATATAAAAAAGAGGAGGTAACACTTTATGGAAAACAGCTTAGCAATAAGAAAGCCTAAACTATCTAAACAATGGCATGAAACTAAAAATGGGAAATTAACTCCTTTTGATGTTACATATAGTTGCGATAAAAAGGAATTGTGAGAAAGGGCATGAATGAGAAACATCCCCAACCGACATAAAGGAAGTGGCTGTCCTTATTGCTCAAGGAAAAATAAGTTAAGAAAATAATATAGTTTTAAAATATGGTTTAGACACGAATTTATCCTTTTTCCGTACGCTGTATCACAATATATGTACCTGAAACAGATAATTACAGAACTCAATAATAAATCAACTAATTAACCAATTCCAAGTATATAAGCATTTCTTAAAAAGAAAATTTTTATTACGCACATAATCTATTTAGGTTATGTGCTTTTTTGTCGAAATTAACAGAAATAATTTTCAGAAATATTATTGATTAATCACGAAAACTTGATAGTATAGAAATACAGAAAATCACGTTTTCGTGATTGGAGAGGGGGAATATAATGACCGATAAGAAGAATTCTGTAGAAAAAGTTTTTTAAACTCCCCACTTTTCAATGTTTTTACAGCAAGTGAAGCCGAACAGAAGTGGGGATTGGAAAAAGGTACCGTGAGATCGTCTTGTGTACGCGGTAAATTAAAAAATTAAGTAGAATTAGGGTTAGTCAAGAAGTCAGGGAATACATGGCTTCTGACTGAAGTATACGGATTTCAAAAGAATTAGGGATCTATAAACCACAAGAAATACCCATTAAAAATAGACATAAAAAAGCCCCCACCACCGCCAAGTAAGTAAGGGCTTTTCCAGATACATTATAAAAGAAAGGCTGATTCTAGATTACAATTAGCTACCTAAAAACTCATCACAGCAAGAATATTTTATCATATTTAACTAAAAAAGAAAATTATTATAAAAACCAATTTAAATAAGCGATATAATGTCACTTGTAAATGGTTTATAGATAATTGTATTACCTCACAAATTTGCTTCTTCGGTACATTTGAAATATCTATTTTTATGGTTGTAGCTACATATATAATCTCTGGAATATATTTTGGGTTTTAATTCTAATATCTTTCAACCTATATAATTGAGGAGGAACTATTTGATGAATAAAAAATCTGTAAATGTAAAAATTGGTGATTCTGTACAATTCAGTTATCGTCATGATTCGTCAGTAACACTAATTGGTTCGGTAGTTAATGTATTAACTAATACCATTATTGTGGATGTCTCAGATTCTTTAAATAAGATCCCTGGACTAGAAAATCGGCAACTAGTAAAGTTGAGTCAGTGTAAAAAAATTTGTAAACAAGATTTGTTCTTAGCGCAATAATTTTCCCTTATAACTAATTCCTTTCAAAAATACAATTTATCTACATCTAACATATGTCAATACGATTGTAGAAGATTTAAAATGCATATTTTAAAGTTGGATTTCTTTGCCCATCCCTTCGAGGGGATGGGCAAAAACAACTTCTTCGACAATGTTTAAGATGAGAGAACTCCTGTTACGTAAGAAACTTTCGGCTCTAATTCATTATAAGTTAGTTACTACTTTTTTTCTTCATATTCCTTCACTATTTTATAAAAAGTATTTTTCTTCAGTTCTAATAGCTCCATAAACTTAACTCCTGTTATTTCTCTATTTTTCCACTTTGGATATGTTTCTTCTATTATAAGTAGTTGCGTTGTGCTTAATGTTGAAAGGTTAAGCTGAGGACGTCCTAAGTGCTTTCCTTGAGATTTAGCTACAGCAATCCCTTCCGCTTGTCGCTGATGAATTTTTTTACGCTCTTGATCCGCAACGTAGGATAGCAAAGATAAAAACTGATCTTCCATTAACTGTCCCATGTCACCCATCTCACGGAATTTACGGCTATCAAATAATGTTTCATTTTCTAAAACGACAATATCAGCATGTAATTCTCTTGTTATATACTTCCATTCTGAAATTACCTCATCATAATTGCGGCCCATACGATCTAAGGCATCTATATAAACAATATCACCTGTACTTAATATCTTTCTTAATAATTGATATTGAGGGCGATCAAAATGTCGTCCACTTGCTTTATCGACAAAAATGCGTCGAGCTTCCACTCCTCGTTCCATCATCTTATGTAACTGACGTTGTTCATTTTGATCTTTTGTACTTACACGTATATATCCATAAATATTTGCCACGTTTTATATTCTCCTTACATTTGTTACCACAATTATACCATTTTTGTTTATAAAGGTATTCATTAAAAATAAACGTTTATAAAATTATTAGAACTACCTTTATAAACTTGATATTTCAACGTTTCATATATAGGGAAATGCCGTTTGTAAAGGTATACCTTTTTAAACGAGTAAAAAAAATACATTTCTTATTAATTAATGTAACAATTGAAAATAAGGTAAATTACACCATTTGTTTGGTGCCAGATGTAATTTGGTATAATTGTATTTAAACAAATTATTGCTAATAGGTAGAGGAAGGAATATAGAGAGTGAAAAAAATATTTCAGGCCAAAAAATTCGTAATATCAATTCTAACGGTAGCCCTAGTAGTCATTATTTATTTTGTGATTCAATCAATTGCATCACCCGCAAGAGGGGTAACCAACCAAGAGAACCCAATTCAGCTTGTAAGCGAACAGCCCAAATTTGAGATACACAAACCAGTACCTAATCAATTTAACGGTCAAATACGGAAAGTTGCATATCTTACATTTGATGATGGACCAGGAAAGTATACAGCTGAGCTTTTAGATATACTAAAACAACTGGATGTTAAAGCAACTTTTTTCTTAACTGGTAAGAATGTACAGGCATATCCTAATTTAGTAAAACGAGAAAAAACAGAAGGTCATTATGTAGGTATGCATAGCATGACTCATGATTTCAAAAAATTATATACAAATGGTGACTATGTTAATGAAATGAAAACAAATCAAAATTTAATAGCAGATATTATTAGAGAAAAACCACAATTAACCCGACCTCCTTATGGTTCTATGCCTGGATTAAATGAAGCACTTCGTAATAAGGTAGCAGAGGGTGGATTTAAAGTATGGGATTGGACAATTGACTCCCTAGATTGGAAACATAATAACTTACCTGTAGAATCGGCTTCCATAAATATTGCTCAAAATGTAATTATTGGTGCGACTAGGTCTAAAGAAATCATATTAATGCATGATATTCATCCTCAAGCTGTTGCAGCCGTACCAGCCATTATAAAAGGATTAAAGGAAAAAGGGTATGAATTTGAAGCTTATCAAGAAAATAATCACTTCTCTTTAAATTTCTGGCAGGACCCACGCATTTAGCTTTTTACGAAAATTACGCTATATTTAAAAATACCATAAAGCTAAAATTTATAAAGATTCATTAATATAGTACTCTAACAAACTCTAAAAGCCCTTGACTCTATTACATCAATATCGTCAGGGGCTTTTTAGAATACGTATTTTATCATAAGATATGGCTCTTTATTACTCTCTCAAAATAAATCGAGAGTCTGTATAGCTATAGAACCAAATCCTGCAACAAACATTAGCGGATATTATTTATGCATATAAAAAGGAAGACTTTTTAAAGGCGAAGGTCTTCCTGGGGTCCCACCAACCAAATGACATAAAACTCACGCTGATACATTTTTTAGGAATTAAAAACCTGATTTCCTTATGCTAAGCGAGGTCACTATATCATTTCGAGTAATTTGTACGTTAAGGAACTGATTATTCATTTTACTGCTTTTTAGTTATAAGAAAATGAGCTGAAGTATCAATATTAGACTAAAGGAGTTTCCATTAATGGTTGTAATTTCGTCTTTTCCTAATCCCAATTAATATCTCCAGTAGTTATAGCTCCTCTACCTTTGCAATAACCTTGATCTTTACATTCTAGTTTTAGACTATATTTACCTCGACCTAGTTGTTCGTTTCTTGTAAACATGTCACCTGGTTGCAATGTCTTTTCATACTTGACTTCATGATTTTTATATAATGTGACCTTTATAGGTACCTTGCTTTCTGAATAATTTGATACATGAAAGAAGGGACTGTAGGCTTTCGTATTTAATTCTCGTGTTTGTTGAGATCTTGTATCTACTAAATTTGCCATGCTGATGCGTAAATCTTTTTGCTCTTCATATTGTTGCAGTTGATTCCAAATCGCTTCATGCCCCTCTGGTATATGTGTAGTAAATAAATACGTATCAATCTCTTCAAAATAGATTGGATTTTTATCTGCTTGTTTATGAACCGTATCTTGGAAAATCGATATAAAGCCCTTATTAGTGAAAAAAAATCCTAGTCCCCCTAATACTAAAAAAATGCCTATACCTAAAATGGAAAGTTTAAGAGACTTTTGTTTGAATACATTCATCCTATCTATTCTCCTCATGCCCACAGATAAAGTCTGTAGATATTATAATAATTGTCATACAGTACTATATATATAAATATTATCTTGTGTGTCAATGTAATTTATTGTAAACAGTAGGATTAGCTCATGAAAGGATCTCACCGACATCTCGCAAAAACACCCGAGTTATAAAAAATCATCGATATAGTCATGGGATTTTTAGAAAACGTATTTTATCATAAGGTATCGCTCTTTATCACTCTCCCAAAAGAAATCGAGAGTCTGTATAGCTATAGAACCAATTCATGCAACAAGCGAACATTAGAATTCTATAACCTTTAGAAAACATCAACTTGAATGATAGTATCTGCTGTAGTACTTCCACTAGCAGCTGTTACTTTTAATGAAATACTATCCCCTGCTTGAAATGTCACGGAAACATTATTATTTATATTAGATGTCTGGGCACCATTTAATGTTACTGTAAGAGGTGTATCTACCCCATTTTTTCGAATCGTCCAAGTATCTGTATTCGTGCCTCCTGGACTAACTCGAGCCCGTATTCCTAATGATTTAACAATAGCTTTTTGACTTATTCGGATAAATACCTCTGTATTTGAAGCGGCTGCTGTACCCGGTCGATAAAAACGGATTCCACTTGGTAAACTAGCGGGATCAGCCCAAATAATAGTATTAGGCTGTAAAACTGTAGAAAAGTTTAAATTGTTAGCATTGGAATTTGTGAGATTGGCTGAACTTAACACCATTGTTCCAGCTGTTTGTGATACATCAGCTGTAGTACCTTGAATGGATGCTAAGCGTAAACTTAATTGTGCCCCCGACCGATTTACTTCGGCACCAATAAAAGATCCTGCACCTCCTGAACTAGTCGTAATTAAATTAATGTCGCGACAATGAAAGTTATGTGGATTCGTATTCACTAATATTGCTCTTTTATTTCCTAAACCAGCTGATTTAGTTGTTATGGTTGTTGCTCTTACAGCACTTATACTGTCATCTGGCGTTCCTGTTCCAAAAGAATGAATTCCATACACATTAGAAGTTCCATTTGTTGATGCTGTAGAATTATCTACAGTGATAACTGCTGTTCTTAATTTAGCTGTTTGTGATGTTGTTCCAGGAAAAGCAACTCCCGTTAAACTCACATGGTTAGATGAAGTTAATAGCACTGTAATATCTTCCGCTCTTGTATTTTCACCCATTGTAAGTACAATAGTATTTGATGCCACATTCTGTTGACGAATGGTTACCGTTGACAAACTAACCCCCCGCAATGAATTTCCACTAGGAATGACAACTGTCTCATCATAAACTCCAGGAAATACAAGAATTGTAATCCCTGTAGTTCCAATTGTATTAATTGCTGTGATTGCTCCATTAATTGTTTTAAAAGGATTTCCTCCAATGAAAGCTGTTGAATCATTCCCAGATTCCATAACTACAGCAGTGTTGGCTCTAGATATTAGTACTTCTTGTATACTCATCCAGTCTTCTTCTCCTTTCGTTTTTATATCATTTTCAAGAGAAGTTATCCATACTCTCTATTCTATTTAGAACATATAAACTAATAGAAGTTACCATATGAATGTTTTAATTTCTTTGCATTTTGGCTATTTTCCTGTATGTTAAGAGATAATTTGTATTTTTATAAAAATTATTAAAAGGAGAGATATTATGGGCATCCCCAGCATTTTTCAAAATAGCCTACGCTATGTAAACAAATAAAATAACCTGCACATGTGGACAACTTATTTACATAATTCTCGTTATTGGAAGTTACTTTTCAAGTATTAATAGACGCTCAAGTTCAGTTTCGTGATAACTCTACACGTTCAAAGTGTTCAACTGTTGGAAATGGATCATAAAAGTGATGCAATAATGTTTTCCACTCTTGATATTGTTCAGATTGACGAAATCCCATCGTGTGGTCTTCTAAAGTTTCCCATTGCACAAGGAGCAAATATTTCCCTTTCCGCTCCATACAGCGTTGTAATTCATGATTTATGTATCCTTGCATGGAAGAGATGATTGAGGATGCTTGTTTAAATACCGATTCATACTCCGTCTCCATACCGTCTTTTACTTGCAACATGACTGCTTCTAAAATCATTTTGAAGTCCTCCCCCTTTTCCTAATTATACCATGTGGGTAGAACGCTGTCTGAGGAGTTTTGATGTATAACATATACATGTAAAGTTAGCATAACGTCTCATTATCGGTAGCAAATATTTTCATAGAATCCTTGTTTTTATAAGGTTTCTTGATTCTGTGTTTATTTATCTCTTATACATGATTTTATACATGGTTGATGTATCGGGTATTCTAGGTATTCCCGCTATTCTTTTTTTGCATAAAATCTTGTATAAATAAAAAAGATTTTGATTGAAATATTGATTTAATCTTGTTTTATGAGTAAAAAACGTATTCCGTTTTTGGGGGAGGAATGAAGATTGGAACTAAAATCGGAAATGTATACACCGAAAATCGTCGCAGATCGTTTAGGGGTGACTCCCGATTTATTAAAAGTATGGTCAAACGAATTTAATATACAAACGGAACGAAGTCAGGGAGGGCATCGTAGGTATTCTAAGGAAAATACAGAAGAATTAACAGCAGTCAAAGAAAAAATACAGTTGCAAAAGTGGTCTTATGATCAAGTTCGAGCATGGCGGAATGGAGAACTTGATTTGTTTGTCTCAAAAGAGGAAAAATCGGAATTAGAAAAGAAATTGGATGCAGTATTAGAAAATCAGCAATTACAAAACCAGTTTAATCACACGCTTGTTCAAAAATTACAAGAGATTACGAATGAATTAGTTACCACAAAAGAACATTTGGCTAATACATAGAGAAAATTAACAGAAGTAGAAGGTAAAAACATTGAATTAGAAGCCTTTATAGAGAAAAAATTAGAGAAACGAGATCAATTATTGCTTGAAAACATTAGAGATATGCAGAAGCAAAATCAGAAACAAAAGCGGAAAGGTTTTTTCGGTTTGTTTAAAAATTAAATGTGGTTGCTATTCTTTGTAAGGCCGAATATCGGAAAAAGAAGAATAGCATACATAGAATAAGGGAATGCAGTACAGATCAGCATACAAGCATTTCCTTGCTATTAATATGAAGCGTTTTTAAAATAGGAAATTTTATTAGAATTTAGCTTATTTATAAAAGTATCGATTATATTAGTAGAATTATTAATAATAATTTTTTATTTATCCACAAAAGTAGGACAAAAACTGTTGTTTTTTATGTTACATTTATTTTGTGATTGTTTTCACAAAATAAAGGAGGAAACATTTTGTTTAAAAAGTATTTTTTTGTATCAATGTTATTGTTTTTAGTTTTTTCTTTTTATAACAATAACTCTTTTGCAGAAGAGACATTGTTTAAGGAAGAGGTAAATAAACATTTTTATGCTTATAATGAACCTTCATTTAATGCTCAAAAGGCTAATGGAGGAAATCAATTTGGTCCCCAAAAAGCTTTAGATGTAAAAGAAAAGCGTGAGAATGGTTGGTGGAAAGTTGTTACATATGAGGGGGATAAGTGGATTAATCTAGATGGGGAGATAAAATATTTTGATAAACCATTCTTAACATTTTATGAACCTTCCTTTGGATCTACAAGAGGGAATATTGGGATAGCTTATAATCCTCAAAATCTTAAAGTTATAGATGGAAATACGTCTGGTTGGTTAAAGGTGCAAACATGGGAAGGCGACCAATGGATGTATCCAGGTGTTGCTGAAACAGTAGCAGTTAATAAAAATTTTTATGTTTATAATGAACCGTCTTTTACAGCAGATAAAGGGTCTGGTGGAAATCAATTTGGTCCTCAAAAGTTTTTACCAATATTAGAAAAACGTCAGGATGGTTGGTGGAAAGTTGTTACATATGAGGGGCCAAAATGGGTTGCGTTAGATGGAACTAGAATGAAAGTTGATGTAAATTTTACTACTTTTGATCAACCTTATTTAGAAGCATATAAAAGAAGTTCATTTTTACCGCAAACTGTTACTGTACATGACGGTAAGAAAACGGATCAAGGTGATTTTTATTTAATTACTACTTATGAAGGCCAAAAATGGATGTCAATTAATGCTGAGAAAAAATATAATGAAAAACGAGAATCTATGCGTCAATCATTAGGGTATAATGAAAATGATTTTGATGATGATAGTATTCCAGATAGTACTAGACAATCTGATAATATGCAGATTAAAGCGGAACCTAAAGAACTTAAAATTCCTACGAAAGAACAAAGAGAAGCATTTTTAAAGGAAGTTAAAGATGCTAAAGAACGTGGTTTAACAACTCGAGCTATGCCGGAGGAATGGGTACATAGAGGAGATGTAGTATATACTCCTAACTCTTGGGGAGGGCTTGTAGGGCATACAGCAATTATTGTCACAGATTTAACTAATGGTTATGATTACAGAATCGTACATTCCCCTGGTATAGATGCATTTCCTGCAGTTGATATTCAGTCTCTGGAGCAATGGGAATTTATTCATGCTCAAAATGAGGAATATTATAAATTCCGCTATTTTAGACATCCTAATAAATCAGTAGGTATAGCTGCTGCAAATTATGCTTTTGATCATTTCTATATGAATCGTTATAACTACAAATATGATTTTTGGTCATCTAGTGCTAAAGAAAATAATAACAATATTTATTGTACTAAACTAGTATATCTATCTTATCGTGATGGTGCAGGAGTAGATATATTTCCAATGAATTTCGGCATTATACATCCGGCCGATTTTTATTTCCAAAATAAACTAATATTATATTTTACAGGTGAGGGAGGGCATTGGGGATAAAAAGTTAATGTTTTAAGTTCTTTTGCAAACTTGATAGATTAATCCATCAAGTTTGCAAAAAGAAAAACACGTGATTATCAAGCGATTTATATGTGTATAAAACATTTTACAATTAAGCATTTCAATAATCTAATTGAACAGGATCATTGTCATGATTCAAGTATGATAAAAGGTATTAAAATCACTCATGTACTATATAGACAAAAGCGAAGTCTGCAAAGAGACTCCGCTTTTTCAACATACAATGAACTTTAACAATTCTTAAAATACAACTTATCAATTAGGAGAAGATTATATATGTATATTCTGGGCGACCTTTGGATTTTCTTTATACCTATTTTTATATTATGTGGATTTATTGGGGGACTTTTTTTAATTATTACAGGGATTGAAAATCGTAAATTACTTGTGGGTGTAATGGGATTACTTAGCCTTTCCCTTGTCGTGCTACCTTTTACTTTATTTTGCATGGGGATTGGGAATCATGAAGATAAAATACTCCCTTATATTCCAAACTTTCTATACTTTATTCTATATTCTTTAAGTGGGTTATTAGCCGGGTTCAATGGACTACAAGCAAAAATTAAAAGTATACGTAATATGGGATTTATTATTTTTGCTATTGGAATATTAGGGGCTGTTTTCTATTATTTAATGACTGTATCAAATGATTCATTTTATATTTATTAACAAATGTACATAATGTATTTTTATTTTAATTAGAATAATTTTTATAGACATCTATGAAAAGATAAAAGTTTCGTTGTAGTGATATTTTAAAATGTTATGTTGATGAATATGTGTTTATATTTTTAAAACGATTATTAGAAGAAAGGGAATAAATGGTGAGTGTCAATGGTAAGCGGACTGGAATGGTTCAGCGGTTTTTCCTGACCCATGAATGGAGCATTAAGGAATTGACATGTGCAGCTAATTCTCCAACCTCTTGGCAGTTTCTCAAAACGATACGTTTTTGGGACGCCAACCGGCGAGGTAGTCCCTCAAGGATTGAGGGGTTGGGGAGTTCGATTGATGGGGTCAAGGGGGAGAGTTCCCCTTGTAGGTTCGGACAAAGCCCGAGGTGTTTTTGTCATGCTAAGCATGGCTAGGCGAAGCCGAAAAGCGTCGCAGACCCCTATTTAGGTAAAAGTTTACATTGGTTTTAAAAAACAGTTACATCTACATTTGTAATAAATATCTCAATAAAGATATAGATGTTATATATGGGGTCACCATATCAAAAAAAGAAAATTGTACGCTTAGACACATTTTAGACACGAATCAACGTATTCTCTTTACGTTAAAGAAAAGGTAAAGATATTATCAAGAAAACCTAAAAAAGTGTAGAAAGGAGATTCTACACTTTTTTCTGTAAATAGAAATGAAACAATACGCCATCGACTGTATTGTTTACCCCATACTCAGCTTCATGGAGTTCTAAAATATTTTTTGAAATAGCAAGTCCAAGCCCCGTTCCACCTTGTGAACGTTGACGTGCTGTATCAACTCGGTAAAAACGATCCCAAATTTTATCTAATTGATCCTCTTCAATATGAGCACCTTTATTTTCTATACAAATCTTGACTCGATTTGGCTCATCTATTGTAGAAATAATAATATCCTCTTTATTTGGTGTATAACGTATGGCATTTGTAATAAAGTTGACGATTACTTGCTCAATGCGAAGTGGATTAGCAATCACTAGGGTTGGAGATATATTTTTGTAAACATGTAACTCTTTTTTCTCTATCTCTAATAATAGCTGTGCACATATATGCTCAATAACTCCATCAATATAAAAAGTATCCATTTTCATTTTATAGGTACCAGATTCAAATTTCGCCAACTCCAGCATGTCTAAAATTAACATATCCATCTTATCTACTTCTTTTTCCATCGCTTGAAAATAATATTCTTTTTTATGCTCTGCCACTCCATCTTTTAAAACAGAAATGCAGCTTTTCATAATACTTAGTGGTGTTTTTAATTCGTGGGATACACCTGAAATAAATTCTTTTCGCGTATTTTCTAACTTTCTTTCTTTTTCAATATCCTGCTCTAATTGTTCAATATGTGTGTGCACTGTATTTGATAATATATTTATGTTATTAGATAACTCACCAATCTCATCTTTAGACGTAATTGGAATCCTCTCCGTAAAATCTAATTGTGCAATTTGTTTCGTTGTATCATTTATTCGTAATAGTGGTTTTGCAATTTGTTTTGAATAATAAAACGAAGCCAGCAATATAAGCACTACTACAAATCCAATGAAATATATGTAATAATCCTTTACCATTTGTATGGCTTCATCTACAGGCTGCAACGAAGCCATCGCAAATATATATGTGAAGGAACCATCCTTTTCTGGTATCTGTTTAATTAATAATTTATATTTTATATCATTTTTTTCATAGTCAATTGTTTGTAAGAAATTATAGGTCTGTTCAGCACCATTTAACAACAATTTCGCTTGAAATTCTCTTATACTCTCCATAAATAAGTCATTTATATATATTGGATTTCCCAAGGCTGTGCTAGTAGGCGATTGAAATTTCACAATACTTCCTGCAAAATTAGTATACAAATCCCCCTTATCTTTTATGTTTCCCTTTTTTATTTCCAAAGCAGTTTCACTCATTTTCTTATCAAGTGGTTTATTTGTCCAATTCAAATTGCTATCTGCCATACTAACCGAAACCGGAATGAATATATCATCTTTCTCAATTCCAGAAAGATAAACTTTCGTGCCTGGTGTAGAACGTAATTTTTCATTTTCAATCTCATCGATTTTCAAAAGATTATATAAGGGAATTGTAACGGTCACTTTGCCCAATTTATTTTGTGAAAGATGATTTAATTCTACCTCTACATAAAAATCATTCGCATTCTTTAAATTCCCATAACGATCTAACGTTGTAATCCATGTATTATTTTCTTTAGAAAAGTCTTGTTCCAGTTTTTGCATTGCTTCTACGTTGCCCACGCGATTTAAATAATCCTTCTCAAAGGAGTTTATATTTGCTTTAATATCATTTACTTTTCTATCTGCATAATATTGTTTAAAAAATATCGTTTGTCCAATAAATATTGTTGCTAGAATTAGCATGCATAGCACTGTTGTAAGGAGAAACAATTTTAGTACAATCCCTTTTCTCATACGTCCCCCAAAAACTTATACCTTATTCCAACAACAGTTGTAATGTACTTCGCCTTATGCCCTAATTTATTTCGTAAATTACGAATATGACTATTTACTGTCAGATCATCTGCATTTGTAATCCACATCTTATGAATTTCATAAGTATAAACCTTATTATTGTCTTCCACAATGAGGTTATCCATCTTTTTCAGCTCTCCTAGGGTTGTAAATATTGTATCACGATGTCCACTTAGTACAGTGTGACCACCACTTTCAGACGGAGGTGTTGTACTATCACTCACAAACATACCAACTCCTTTTTTCAATGTGGTGTCATTTGCACCCCAATATCAGAAAACTTCTTCGCTATTTTCGGGATATTTAATACAGCTACTTTCTCGCCTTCCTTAATACTGCATTTGAGAAGAAGGTACTTGAGAATTCATAGTTGTTTCAGTTGTATGTTGGTTTGATTCTATTTTTTCAAAACGTTTTATCTCATCTGTCCTTAAATTCAGTGCAGAACTTTTCCCTTTGTACCATTCAAAAGAATAATACTATCCAATAAGAATACCAATTATCATGAGAACAAATCCAATACGATTTAGAATCGTCACTTTTTATCCCTCTATGTAAAAAAATGGTAGGTTTCTCCTACCATTTTTATATATGAAATCATTCTATTCTTTATATGCTAATAGATATTTTATTTTATGCTTTAATTTTACGGCGAGTAAATCCGAACACAGAACCTAACGCTATAAGACCTGCACTTAAGGCCATCATTATTACATTATTGGATGCTGTATTTGGCAGTTTTTCACCTTTTGTAACTTGCTTTGCTGTTTCTTCTTTCATTTGCGCTTGTTTTTGTTGTTCCTGGATTCCTGCTTCTTTTTTCATTTGCGCTTGTTTTTGTTGTTCCTGGATTCCTGCTTCTTTTTTCATTTGCGCTTGTTTTTGTTGTTCCTGAATTGCTATTTCTTCCTTTGCCATTGTTCCAGTAGACGCACTTGCTACCGAAGAATATCCTACTGTTAATAGCCCCATCGCACAAATTGGTAAAAGTTTCTTTTTCATTTTATTTTTCTCCTCTTTCACATTTTCATATCGCATCGGATGTATTAATAGGATATATCCGTTATATAAAGATAAAATGCAGATTACATGCATTTCAATTAAAGATTTAATTGCGACAAAAAAGAAGGGGAGTGTTCTTGTCCATCTCCCTCGAAACGGAGAATAAGACAAATGTATTGTATTTCTAAGTAGTGAATAGCGAAATTTTTATTTTATTCAAAGGGGATTTGATTACGTAGGATTAGTAGCTTAATGGATTCGGTCTCTTCTGTTTTGGATACTATTTTATGTGCAATGGAGATATTATTTTTATTTCGGATAGATTTCTTGCGAAATATGTACCTAGAGCCGTATTTTAATTTAAATGTGATACGATAGTTGTATATATGCATTTGGACGGTAAAAGGGGATGAGTGTTGATGAAAAACCATATAAAAGTAAATGGAAAACTCCTTCAGACAAATAAAAAGTGGTCACATCTCCGGCAAAAACAAAAAGATAATATTTCTAATTGGTTACGTAGGGAATACATACAGTTTGTAAGAACTCATCATCGAAAACCTATAAAATACGAGCATGATGAGATTCTTCATGAAGTGATGAATCAAATACAGGAACGTGAAATTTAGATTCCGTATGGTGAAGTGAAAAAATACTGTGTAAGCAAAATAGGAAAATGGTTTAGAAAAATAGAAGGTGAATGGGAAATACAAATAGACAACAATGAGCGGCAGCAAGTATTAAAAGAAAAGTAGATACAAATAGGGGGCGTATTTCATGTATAACTTACAAGAAGATATGTATGAACAATTGAAAGAGAAAAAAGGGGAAGTTACTGTATTTTTAAAGAATGGCGTTCCAGTACGTGGGCAGATCCTTGCAACGGATAAATTTACTGTTCTTATGATGGTTCATGGTAAGCAACAACTAGTCTACAAGCAATTTCCACAATTCTTAAGTAATTCTTTTTCCTTTTTTCGAGGGAAGAGGAAAAAACAAAAAAAATAGAAGATTGATATCAATCTTCTTCAAAAAAGGGACAGATGACAGATTACTACTCCAACTCTTAATCAATTATATATAAGCGTATAGGAATATTCAATCCGTTCTGAATTTTCTCAACATGATTGTCTTATTCTTAAATTATAGTATAAGTAATTCTTTTTATTATTATATATTTGTTCTTTTCTGTTGCAGAATCCTTAAGCTATTAAGGATTCCTTTTTTGTATCCAAAATCCAAAAATAAAAAGATAAGATCCGGGAACAGGATCTTATCTTTAGCACAAGGAGTAAACAAAAGGATAACCATCATATTTTTATTATAATCTATTTTTTGTTAATTTTGAATATTAGCACCATAATTAACGAGTATATCTATATTGAGAAATTTATTACAAAATTAATTATAAATGATCCAAAACTCCAATGTAAACTTTTACCCAAAAGTTTACTTTCAAATTAGAAAAGATTAGGTCCTCAATAGGCTTTACCCCAGCCATAAACCTTACAATCAAAAACAAAGGGTAATTCAACTATCAAACTCATATAAAATGTTAATCTTGTCTAAGCATCCATTAGGATATACAATTGATCATCTATTTTTCTTTACATAATATCCAGATATAGTCCATATCAACTATAGATTCTTGC
>NZ_JADAXG010000018.1:0-35983 GCF_019837545.1 Bacillus sp. 17RED48 | reverse complement strand
GCTTTACATAAAACTAAAGAAAAAATGATTGAGCCATTACAAACAAGCCCCTTATAATAAAACAGATAAAGACTGGTCTTCTATATCTCGCTCTGATAATTCAATTAATTCGATTTCTCGCATACCATTGCAAACAGAAATCACATATTCTGCTCGATTAACATTGTAAAAATAAGAGGGAATCTTATGATCTAATGAATTAAAAGAGTTTAAGTTCATTGATAATCCCTTTCCAATACACTTTATGTAGGCTTCCTTTTTGGTCCAAATTTCATAAAATCGCTTATCCTGATAAGAAGTGTTCTCAGTAATATATGAAATCTCATTATTGTTGAAAAATCTTTCTGCTATATTTAGCTCTGCATTTTTTATTAATTCTATATCTACTCCTATTGGATAGTCTGAAATAGCTACAGCAATAGCATTTCTCGTATGAGATATATTAAATTCAAATTTAGAAACACTTCTTAACATAGGTTTACCATAGTAAGTTATATCAAAAACAATATCTTTGTTCTCAATATCCATATTACGGCATATTATAGTTCTTGTAAGCAATTCGGCATATAGACTTAATTTTTTATCTATATCAAACCTATAACGTTTAATTTTTTCTTGTTTTTCATTAGACACAAACGTTTGCATTAATTCAAACTTTGGATTATCTATTCTATCTGTTACACTAGCAAAATATAATTTACACATTTTTAATCTGTACGTTTAAACTCTCAACTTTAGAGACTACATAATTTATTAATGACCCAATAGTAGGGAATTCCGATAATAGCAACATATCATCATCAAATTCAAAACCACATGTTTTTTCGATCGCTACAATAATTTTAATAAAAGTAATAGATTCTAAAATATCTGTCACTTCACTTTCAAATGTATTTTTTTTGTTTTTAACAATACTTTCAATTTGTCTTAATAATTGTTCTTCCATTCCGCTCTTGCGTAACAGCTCCAAAAGTGAGATTCTATCTATAGAAGCCACGGTTTTGATCCTCCTTCTAAAGTTGAGTCGCGTCACTTTAGTAGAATCATACCGTGGCTTCCCTTGTCAAAAGGCACAGTTCTTTTTTACACCACTACTTGAGACTTTAACGTTTCTCTCATTTGAATTAATTCAAAATAGAATTAATGGGGGAGATTACCCCCGTATTTCCAGGCGATCCAGGTGGGTGGCCTGGTAAATATTTTGAGTCTCTGTATCTTTAACAATAGTATTTACAATATCATTAGGATACCGATTCAAAAAAAAATGTTCTCCTTTAAACTTATGAAATTTCACGTTTCCTTCAACAACTTCACTCCATTTATGCATTTCATTGATATGAGTCGAAAAATCGCTATCCGCATAAAAAACGCTTACTCCACAACTTATTTTTTCTGCTTTGGGCTGAAACTTATAATTGTCCAAAATTATAAAATCTGCTCGCAAAATCGGAAGAAACATATCCATAATCTCTTTTGTATAAAACTCCTCTGGTATTCCCCCATATTGTTCCACCTTTGTCAAGAAAGTTTCATTAGTCATATTTTCAATGTCTTCTCTCTTTTCAAAAATATGTGGAGCATCTCGCCCAGAAAAAAACAGATGCCTTGGTTCCTTAGTTCCCATTTGCTTAAGTTTATAATATATCTCATAAGTCAATAAGGCTCCCATGCTGTGTCCAAATATAACATATTCATCGTCATATTCTAATTGTTCACTTATTCTTTTGGCGATATCTTCACTTGCTTCACCAACAGACTGGTAACAAGGCTCTGTGAATCGAGTTCCTCTTCCAGCCAATTCACATATACACAATTCATATCTATCCGGCAGTAGTTTTTTCCATTCATAATATGCATTTACCGACGCTCCAGCATATGGAATAGGAAATACTTTTATTTTATTTATTTCACTCACTCCTATGTTCAACTTGGGCCCACTATCATTACTATATAAACCTATAAGTATTCAAGATACATTTAATTGTACTTCTCTATCTCTCGCTGCTCTGCCAGCAACAAATTCACCATATCACTATAGCTATTCAAACCGTCTGTCTGATTATTTGCCTTCAGATATACATCATTTACATTTCTTGAAATACTTGAAATAACACCCTCATACTTATCCCGGTACTGCTCATTTTGTTCTATATCATGCTGCACCGCCTTGGACAGACTGGACATTATATCAGACGCCTGATCTGGATCCACTTTCTTTAGCTCAGATATAGAATAATCAAATGCTAGAAAAAAACCACTGTAAAGTATCATTGGATCATCCTGCTGCTTACATGCCAGATATGCTATAAAATTTGCCTCATCCTCATGCATGAAACCACTCTGATGTGCCAATTCATGTGCCATAGTAGCAGGCACCAAGAAAACGGGCACATTAACATTGATATTGGATTCATAAGTAAAAGGGACAAAGATACCATGTATCCCTGCATGCGACATTAGCTTTGACATCACAACTGGTTTTGGTGTTGAGTATAAAGAATGCTCCAAAATAGGATATTCCTTTGATAACATTTGCATCGAGAACACTGCGTGTTGTGCATAATAATCAAAAGCCTCTGGTACTTGAGCCAAAAGATCAGTGTCCGCTAACTTTTCCCTTGCCAATTCCATTTCAACGGCAAGCGACTTACTCAATTTGACCAGTTCCTCCTTGCTGTAGTTCTCTTCTTTATATTCGGTATAAGACAAAAAAGAATATCTGTGATAGTTTATTCCACCCAAAATAGTATAACAAAAATATATCACGCTACAGATCGTAACTATTCCTAGAGCACCACGATAAACTACCATCCTACGTACACCTTTACTCATGATAACCTTGCGCACATAATAAACGATATAAAATAGAAAAAGTAACACAACCAACACGACGAGCCATTCACTAACAGAAAACTTGACCCAAGAAGGTACAAATCCTACTATTTTTGACAATAACGGATATACAGACCTACTGTATTTTTCCGCCCAATCCTGATGGTTCTGCGCGTATTTTGTCAGTATGTAAGCTATAACTCCAAGTGAAATCAACGGTAATCTCTTAAGTAAAAGCTTTTTTATAATGTCCTCCCCCTATCCAATAAATATCGGATGTACGCCATGTAACCTAGTCATATCATTTCTTTATTTCAACATACTTTTCCTCATAAAAATCATGCTTATTAGAAAAAACATATTGATTCATAAAATCTATAGGAAGTACTTCATAAGCCCAGTAGGTACCATTAGGTCTATTACTTGAAATAACTTGTCGGGCGATTTCAGCAGCCACTGTACCCGTTAACTCTGAACTCGTTTCCATTTGTAAATTCAATCTGCACCTAACATCCTTTCCATTTTTCACTCCTGTAGCATCAATGACTAAAGCTATCCATTCCTCTTTAGGTTGCTCCTCTAAACTAATGTCTAGTTTTTTCAGGGCTTCTTCAACCGAAGACTCAAGTTGCATTTGATAAAATTGCATTGCTAAACGAAAAATATTATCATTTGCTGCTATATTGTACCAGTGGAGTTCTTGTACCGAACTAACTTCCAGAATATCAATGATCTCTTGACTTAAATACGGTTTCTTATAGACAGGGACATCCACTTCAGGTACAAATTCTTTCTTCATCATATTTATATTTTCCGTTTTAACACAATGATCACTCCAATAAGAATCTGTTTTTCCAATTACACTATGGCCACTCATTAATATATCTGAGATAGAAGTTTTCGTATAATGTTCCGCACCACCAATATAACAATTCACATACTTCGTTTCGTCTAATAAATGATTTATTACTCGTTTTAATAGCAGACCTGTAATTCCAGGACAAAAACCAGCTCCTATGTAATTTACACCGTTAGCTTTAAGCTCTATTTGCTCCTGACTCAATAATAAAGCATTGGAAGCATCGACATATTTTGCTCCTACTTCCATAGCTGCCTGAGCAACTCTATCTTTAATTATAAATTCAGGCCCTGCACAATTAATGACAACCGTACAATCAGTACAGAACGCAATCAAGTTCTCCCAGTCAGAAACATCCAGGAATTGGTAGTTAAAATTATTAAGGTTCATTAATGCTGTAGGTTCACGCCGCTGTCCGCCCTTAACAATAAAGTCTTTACATAAGTTCTTACAGATGACTTCACCGATCATTCCGCCACACCCAACAACTGCGATTTGCTCCATCCGTACGACACCCCTTTCATCTTATACAAGATTTAAAATACAAGACTAGTTATACCTTTCTCTATTAAAAGATCATTATTATGTCTACTCAACATACTCAATGCATAAAATCTTTGTTTGGCTTCCATTAATTTATGATACGTGCCGTGTTCTTCAATTTTCCCATTATTCAATAAGACAATTTCATCATATCCACTAAGAATTGATTCATCCAGCCTATGAGTAATGGAAATTCTCGTAATGCCCTGCATTTCACTTAACATACACTCAAGGTCACTAGCTGTTTGATTGTCCAACGCTGAAGTCGCCTCGTCCATAAGTAATATAGGTGATTTTCTCAGGAGTGCTCTTGCTATAGAAATTCTCTGTTTTTCCCCACCTGAAAAATGGATTCCATTTTCTCCACATAATACATCAAAGCCGCCTCTGTCATGAATCAATTTCTGTAACATACTCTTCTTTATTACTTGCTCAAACTCATCTGTGTCACATTCACGAAACAATTTAATATTTTGTTCAATCGTATCATCAAAGATAAAACAGTCCTGATGAATAAAACTAACATTTTGGAAAATGGACTGATCACTTATTTTCTCAAGATCAACCCCGTCATACCTGATATTTCCTTCATACCCATCATAAAACCCAGTCAACATCTTTAATAAGGTTGTCTTTCCACTCCCACTTGTTCCTACAATGGCATAAGACTTTCCATATTCAAATTCAAAATTAATATCATCTAAAATTTTTTTCCCATCTACGCTTAACGAAAGCCCATTTAGAGAAATTTTATTACTGAATTTAGGGATATCAATTCTTTGAGTTTGATCCGTTTTTGCCTCTCCAATTTTATTGAAATTCATTAATAAAGCCCGACTGGCCTGCCTTTTGGTAAAACCGGTTATGAGTCTATTAATGGGAACTGTTACGCAATTTAACAATTGAATAAAAGCCATAATCTCTCCTACTGTAATTTCTCCTTTCATTAGCTGCTGAGTACCCACAATAAATATGACTACAGCAACAAGAAAAGTTGAAATATCAGTAAGTGACATAATGAGTGACAACAGATTTTCGTATACCATTTTTGCTTTTTCCTGCTTGTTCGCCTTTGCCTTTGCCCTTTCAAAAATCTCCTTTTCGATGTTAAAGCTCTTAACAACCTGATTTCCAGACAATATATCTTTAATGAAAGATACATAATTTTTATTTTGCTCAGCCACTTCACCTTGTGCTTTTTGCATACGATTATTAAATATACTCGAAACTGCAAGTGGAATGATACAAGTGAGTAATATACTCAATGCAAGGAATGAATTAATGATAAACATCGCAAGCACTCCACCTACAAGCATAGCTAGCTGAACAAATATTTCCACGGTCCCTTTTATATAATCGTTTTGAATTATCGTTATATCATTTGACAATCGTGATATGTAGGTTCCATTACTCTCCTTGTTGAAACTTCTCATATCTAACCGCAAAATATTTTCAACAAGGGTATTTTTCAGGTTTAACGTTGCCCTTTTTGTATATAAATTTTTAACAGCATACCCCACATACATTCCCACTGCACCTAAAGGCAATAAAATAACGGAAACAGTAGTCACCTTAATGATATTGTCAATATCTTTATTAATAGAATAATCAATAAACTTCTGTAGTATAATTGCCAATGCAATAAACAGAATAGATGTCATGATACCAAGTAAGCAGGACAAAATAAATAAGCCTATATTCTTTTTGTATATGCTTTTTGAAATTTTTTCATTCATACTATAAGCCCTCTTCTTGTTTCTAATTTCAATTAGAGCATGTTTAATTAACACTCCAATTGTTTATTGCTAGATCATGTGCTTATTGCTCTCGAATATATAGCGTACTTTCCCCTTTCAGATATTTTGGATGGGGTCGCCACGAGCATAAGCACATGATCCGGCATCATTAAATATTCTTCATGACATCCTTAAGGAGCTCTTCTTCAATTGTAATACCCGAAACACGGGCACTCAGAATATCGTTATGAGTGTAAAAGTGCATTCCAACTCCGAGGTCTTCACCATCTACAACCATTGTTTCTAAAGAAATCTCCTCTGATAATATGCTATCTTTACTTGCATATTTATGAAGTATTCCTTGATAGTTAATGATTGGAATTAGATTTATCATGTAATCAACACCATACTTTTGCGATATGAGCAACAGCTTCTCTGTAATTGCACGTTTATCAACACTATTTTTGCCTAATGCTAATAGAACTTGCGCTTGCGTTTTGGTATTAATATCAAATGTCAAATAATCCAAATTTAAAGATAATCCCAACATTTTCTTGTTTAGATCGTTTCTGTTATGTTCCATAATGGCAAATGGTATTCTAGGTAATTTTTCAAATAAATCACTGTACATAAGCCCTGATAAGAATTCCATTGCTGTTTCATTGGGATATTCGTTAAATTTCTGGATTTGTAAATCATTTAGTTTTATATCAATTTTTGTAACTATTTTAGAATCTCTTCGAGAGTTCAACCTAGATGCCTTCTTAGCAACTTCAAGATATTTTTCAATCTCCATCTCTTGCTCCCCAGAGATTTCTAAACTCTTAACTTGATTTTGAATTATTTTGCAATAATTTATATAAGAATACTCTTTTTGCGTGTTAAATCTGTTCGTTAAAGCTTCATAAATCATAGTCTGTAACAAATCTTGCGAAAATCCGTCCCATACAAGATGATGAATCGCACTAAGTACCAAGCAATTATTCTCATCTATTTCACAAATCAAAAATCTAGATAATAGCTTGCCATCTGCCAGAAAATCTAATTCATTAACAATTTTTTGGAGATTTCCAACAGATAATAACCCTAAACTACCTTTCATAATTGGAATTTCCCAATCATCAGTATATTCGTATTCTTCTAAATAACGCATTTTCTGATTGAGCTTTGTTCTTAATGCACCATGCATGGAAATTATCTTCTTTATTGCTAAATAAACACTTCTCGCACTGCTTTCTATGCTTATTATGTTAGTGATAGCCTCAGTATCTTGACGTAAAAACACTTCCTGACCCGCTAGTAATTGGCAATTTGAAAAACAACGTGCTTTAAGATAATTGTTTCCATAATGATTCAATTCTTTCTGGATGGCGATCCTCAAATCACTGTCACGGTTATCCTCAAGCCAATTATTATCGGTATATGTTACATCCGCTGAAGTTCTTGCTACTTCCTTAATATTTTCACAGATCAGCCTTGCTGTCTGTTGATTCATTAAATCCGCAACAGAAAGTTCATAGCCTTGTTGCCGCAACTTTGAAACCACCCTAATTGCTTTGATTGAGTCTCCTCCCAGTTCAAAGAAGCTGTCTTCAATGCTGATGGGTGACACGCCCAGAATCTCTTCGTATACCTCGACTACTGCTTGCTCTTTTTTAGTTCTAGGTGCTATATATTCACGTCCCGCCAAAACATCCGGTTCAGGCAATGCTTTCCTGTTCAGCTTCCCGTTCTGGTTCAGTGGTATTGTCTCAATCTGCATCATGAATGCTGGTATCATATAATCCGGCAGTTCTTTTCTCAGCCCATCCCTGATTTTAGAAATGTCCAGTTGCTGAGTTCCGTCTGTCGCTACTAGGTATGCGCATAAGCTCTTGCCACCTCTCGCTTCCAACGCAATGACTGCCGCATTTGATATACCCGGCTGATTCCTTAGAACGCTCTCTATCTCGTACAACTCTATCCGATATCCTCGGATTTTAACCTGCTCATCTATTCTTCCCAGGTATTCTATATCCCCGTTAGGCAGCCATCTCGCCAAATCTCCGGAGCGGTATAACTTCCCCTCTCCATAGGGATTGTCGATAAACTTCTGCGCTGTTAATTCAGGCTGGTTTAGATATCCTTTGGCTACTCCGTCTCCTGCGATGCATAGCTCACCAGGAATCCCTACGCCACATAACTCCATCTCATTCAGTATATATAGCTGTATATTGGCAATGGGATGTCCGATTCCTACACTTAAACCCTTATCTTTTTCGCTGGAATAGACATAGTCACAGCATCCTACGGTAGTCTCTGTAGGGCCATATTCGTTATGAATCTTTACGCTGTCTCCCAATAGCTTCTGCGTTTTCCATGCAGTATCTGTTGTTAACTCTTCTCCACCGACAATCAGTGTTTCTAAATTCGGTACATCTACGCCGTCTGCATAGGTTTCCAGCATCTTTAAATGAGAAGGGGTAAGCTTCAGGAAGGTTACCCTGTTATCTTTTAATGCTGCCCTTAACCTTTCCTCCGTGTCTCCTCCCTTTAGTAGAAGACATCCACCACTGATAAGCGGTAAATACAAGGAAGTTATTGAGAGGTCGAAACTTAAGCTTGTAATTAATACCGTCGTACAAGCTTCTTTCAGGTACTCTTTATTCGCATATGACAGGTAATGATCCAAGTTACCTCGTGTAACCGCCACTCCTTTGGGCTTTCCTGTAGTTCCTGATGTGTAAATCACATAAGCTATGTCGTCTTTTTCAACGGCACGCTCTGGATTTTTCTCCTTCTCACCCAGATCTTCAAGATTCATAGAGATGAATGGGATTTCTGTTTCCAGATTCTTCTCTCTTGTTAATATGACTTTGGGTGCTGCATCGTTAAGGATATGCTCTATTCGTTCCTTCGGAAACGCTGGATCAATCGGTACATAGGAGGCTCCACTCTTTAGCACGCCTAAAATTCCAATAATCGTTTCCACTTCCAGTGAAGTCATGATGGCAACTCTATCATTGGGCTGGACACCTAACGAAATCAGTTCCCATGCCAATGCATTTGCCTTTCGATTTACTTCTCCATAACTAAGTACTCCCGTTTCGTATTCGATTACCGTCTTCTCGGGTGTCTGTTCTGTATGTGTCTCGAATAACTCTACTACCGTATGATTCTGTGCATACTCCGTATGTGTATCATTGAAAGCGGTTAATATTCTTTGTTGTTCTTCCTCACTGACCATGTTTAAATCAGACAATTTCATTTCGGGGTTAGCTGCCATTATTTTAAGCAAAGTCGACATCCGAACAAGAAGGCATCTTACCTCGTCTAATGCATATTTCCCCGAATTATACATTACAGCAAGTTGTAAAGTTCCCTGTATAAACGCAGTCATGGATATATCATAATTGACCTCCTCCCTTTCACTCTCCAGTTCTATATTAAATCCAGATATTCCGTCATATGCCGATTTGTCAACATAATAATTCTCGAATACAAACAGCGTTTGTATCAAATTGTTTCCAATCCTACTACTGCTCTGCATTTCTGTCAGTGAACTGTACTCGTATTTCATGCTCTCGATTGCCTGTGCCTGCATCCCCTTGAGTAGTTCGCTCACTGTTTGCCCATCCTTACTCGTTATACGCGAAGGAATTGTATTAATGAACAACCCTACCGCTTGATCAATCCCTAGTAGATTAGCGTTCCTTCCCGAGACAACCTTACCAAAAACAACGTCTCTGCTTCCATTATATTTCTGTAACAACAGCCCCCATGCCGCCTCAACCACAGTACTTACCGTTACATTCAGTTGACTAGCCATTTTCTCTATCGCCTTTGTTGTTTCTCCCGACACCGCCAATTCCTCAAGTCGAGATTCAGCTTCTTGATTATTCTCGATTCCCAACGGTGGGACTGTTATCACGGAGTTGTAATCTTCCAGCAACCTGTTCCAATACATAAGAGCTTCTTTTTTGTTTTGTTTCTCAAACCATCTGATATACTCGCTGTATGGTAAAATTTGTTTCTTTTCTGCTTCCAACAGCTTTTCCATCTGTACCCTGCTGGCACCACCGTTTATCAGCTCGTAATACTTGATAAAGTCCCGAAACAGTAGTGACGTACACCATCCATCCATAATGATGTGATGTTTTGTCCACAAAAGCGTACATTGGTTTTCCCCCATACGCAAAACTGTAAGCCGCAGTAAGCTATCTTCTGTTAAATCAAACCCGCGTGCGATATCCGCCTTCTTTAACACTTCTTTTTCTTCCAGACTGTAAACATTGATTTCACGGAGTTCTATGGGCCGATCCCGTACGACTACCTGCAAAGGCCTTTCAGCCCTATCTGTCAATATTTTCGTCCGCAATACCTCATATTTTCCTGCTAGAATATCAAGACTTGTCCTCATATTTTCCATATTGAGATTTTTATGGATATTAAGTACTGTCTGCAGCACATAGCTTGTCGCACTTTTATCAACCAATTTATGGAATAAAATTCCTTCCTGTAGTGGCGTCATTCCGTATATTTTTTCAATTTCACCAGTCACCGCAAGTTCTTTCAATTCCCTATATGACATATCGGGTATTCCATAATCCGATGGTGTTTTTACCACACCTTGTTTTGATAAACTCGTCTCGACAACATCCGTAATCGCTCTTTCATAAGCCAACACAAATGCCTGAACGTCTTCTTCTGCATACAGGCCCATATCATATGTCAAATCAAATCTTAATCGCCCATTCAAAATAGCTCCATTCAGAGACAGTCCTGTTTTTTCTGAATTTTTTTCAGATATATTTCGGCCTAATGACATTTCCGACATTGATATACCTTCATAGCTATCAAGTTCGTTATCCAGTGCTCCGAGATAATTGAACATTATTTCCGCACTCATACTAAGTATTTCCTTGTTACCCAGATGTTTCAATACCCCATATCCAAGTCCGTGGTTTGGAACCTGACGCAAGGCTTCTTTTGTCTCAATGATTGTTTCTTCTACCGTTGCCCCTGTCTTCAAGACCACATAATATACACTCGTAAACCATCCAACCGTGCGGTCTATGGCTATCTCTTTATCTATTGCCTCTCTACCGTGCCCTTCCATTTCTATGGTTATCTGTTTTGTGTTTTTCCATCGATTTACCGCAACTGCCAGTGATGCCAATAGTAAGTCATTTATTTCTGTTCCGTATGTCTTCCCTGCTTCAAACAGCAACTTCCTCGTCGTTTCAGAATTAATTCCCACTACTTTGGTTTTGTATCGGCCACTCGCTGTTCCAATGCTCAGTGCCTCGGTGTTCTCCGATTTTTTTGCTATATTCCCCCAATATTCAGCCTCATCCAAGAGTGTTTCACTCTCAGCATATTGCGTCAGAGCCTCCGCCCAGTCTTTGAACGAAGCAGTTTTCTTTGGCAATGTGATTTTCCCCGTTTCCTGCATCTGCCGATATCCGGTAAACAAATCTGCCAGTATAATCCTCCATGACACTCCATCTATTACCAGATGGTGTACACAGATCAGTAAATGATCACTACTATCTGTATGGAACAACCCTATTTTCACCAGAGGGCCTTCCGCAAGATCTATGCTTGCCTGTATTTTGTTACTTGCACACTTTATCTCTTTCGCTACATCTTCTGTGTTGGTATAATCATTCTCGTACCAGTCGTACAACTTGCTTTTTTCTATCGGTAGCGTGATTTGACGCTGTCCGTGGTACACATTCCTCAGCACATCATGATGTTTAACGACCTCAGCAATTGCCTCTTTCAAGTAAGGTACATAAAACCTTTCCTTACTTTTTAACATTAACGCTTGATTGAAATGACCTGAAACCGCATGATTCTTGCTGAAAAATTCATGTTGTATCGGAATTAATGGAATTTCCCCATTGACTTCTCCTTGTTCATACACTTGACTTACTTTGCTCACCTTCATATTTTCACAGATCAGCCTTGCTGTCTGTTGATTCATTAAATCCGCAACAGAAAGTTCATAGCCTTGTTGCCGCAACTTTGAAACCACCCTAATTGCTTTGATTGAGTCTCCTCCCAGTTCAAAGAAGCTGTCTTCAATGCTGATGGGTGACACGCCCAGAATCTCTTCGTATACCTCGACTACTGCTTGCTCTTTTTTAGTTCTAGGTGCTATATATTCACGTCCCGCCAAAACATCCGGTTCAGGCAATGCTTTCCTGTCCAGCTTCCCGTTCTGGTTCAGTGGTATTGTCTCAATCTGCATCATGAATGCTGGTATCATATAATCCGGCAGTTCTTTTCTCAGCCCACCCCTGATTTTAGAAATGTCCAGTTGCTGAGTTCCGTCTGTCGCTACTAGGTATGCGCATAAGCTCTTGCCACCTCTCGTTTCCAACGCAATGACTGCCGCATTTGATATACCCGGCTGATTCCTTAGAACGCTCTCGATCTCGTACAACTCGATCCGATATCCTCGGATTTTAACCTGTTCATCTATTCTTCCCAGGTATTCCATCTCTCCGTTAGGCAGCCATCTCGCCAAATCTCCAGAGCGGTATAACTTCCCTTCGCCATATGGATTGTCGATAAACTTCTCCGCTGTTAATTCAGGCTGGTTTAGATAGCCTTTGGCTACTCCGTCTCCTGCGATGCATAGCTCACCAGGAACGCCTACACCACATAACTCCATCTCATTCAGTATATAGAGCTGCATATTGGCAATGGGATGTCCGATTCCTACACTTAAACCCTTATCTTTTTCGCTGGAATAGACATAGTCACAGCATCCTACGGTAGTCTCTGTAGGGCCATATTCGTTATGAATCTTGACCCTGTCTCCTAATAGCTTCTGCGTTTTCCACGCCGTATCTGTGGTGAACTCCTCTCCACCGACAATTAGCGCTTCTAAATTTGGGACATCTACGCCGTCTGCATAGGTTTCCAGCATTTTTAGATGGGAAGGGGTAAGTTTAAGGAAGGTTACCCTGTTATCTTTGAATGCTGCACGCAGCCTTTCCTCCGCGTCTCCTCCCTTTAATAGAAGAGATCCACCACTAATCAGCGGTAAGAACAAGGACGTTACGGAAAGGTCGAAACTTAAGCTTGTAATTAATACCGTCGTACAAGCTTCCTTCTGGTATTCTTGATCTGCATACGACAAGTAATGATCCAGATTGCCTCGTGTCACCGCCACACCTTTGGGCTTTCCTGTCGTTCCTGATGTGTAAATCACATAGGCTATGTCACTTTTTTCAACAGCACACGCTGGATTTGTCTCCTTCTCACCCAGATCTTCAAGATTCATCGAGATGAATGGGACTTCCGTTTCCATAGTCTTCTCTCTTGTTAAAATGACCTTGGGTGCTGCATCGTTTAAGATATGCTCTATTCGTTCCTTCGGTGTTGCTGGATCAATCGGGACATAGGCGGCTCCACTCTTTAGCACGCCCAAAATGCCAATGATCGTTTCCGCTTCCAGGGTAGTCATGATGGCCACTCGATCATTGGGCTGAATACCTAACGAAATCAGTTCCCATGCCAATGCATTGGCCTTGCGGTTGACTTCTCCATAACGAAGTACTCCCGTTTCGTATTCGATTACCGTCTTCTCGGGTGTCTGTTCCGCATGTTTCTCGAATCGTTCCACTGCCGTATGATGCTGTGCATACTCCGTATGGGTATTATCGAAAACCGTTAGTATTCTTTGTTGCTCTACCTCACTGACCATGTGGAGTTCAGACAATTTCATTTCAGGGTTAGCAATCACCCTGTCCAGCAACACCTTAAAATGCTCCAGTATGACCTGTGCTGAAGTCTCGGTAAATAAATCACTGCAATATACCAGATCTAAAGCGTACCCCTCTTCATACGCTGTAGCTTGTAAATCCAAATCAAATTTGGCATCAATGAAAGGAATGCCCAGCATCTCTACCTGTGCTTCGCCCATCGTAAGATGGATTTCCTCGTTATTCTGCATGGTAAACATCACGTCAAACAGCGGATTGCGTGACAGATCACGGCGTACTTCTACTTCCTCTACCAATTCTTCAAACGGGTATTCTTGATTCTCATATGCATTCAATGCCAACTCTTTGATCTCGCTTAAAAATTCTAAGAACGTTTTTTCAGCCCTTGGATACCCTCTCATTGCCAGCGTATTGACAAACATGCCGGCTATTGTCTCGGTGTCCTGATGCACTCGGCCTGAGATGGGTGTTCCTACCACGATATCTTGTTGCCTGCTGTATTTATGCAGTTCTATCATAAATACAGCCAGTAAGGTCATGTAATCTGTCGTTCCCTGTTGTTTATTTATATTTTGAATGCCAGCTTTCTGCTCTTGGCTAAGCTGAACAGACACTTGGGCTCCTTTGTAACTTTGGATTTTGGGACGTGGATAGTCCGTCACCAAATCCAAAACCGGTGCCTCTTCTTTGAATACTTCTTTCCAATAGTTTCTCTGACTCTCCAGGTTTCTGCCACGCATCCATTCACTATAATCCTTGTATTGGATTTCAAGTGGTTGTAATTCTTCACCGTTATACAATCGTGAGAAATCTTCGATTAATATATTTAGCGTCTGATGATCGGAAATAATATGGTGCATATCAAATAGTAAAATATAGTTGTTCTGATTTCTTTCTTTGACTACTTTAAAACGCATGAGCGGTGCTGTTCCGATGTCAAACGGGCGTACAAATTGTTCCCTGTCAGCGTCACTGTAGCTGTCGGTCTCTTCATATTCCACTTGGTAGAATACCTCGTCTGCAATGACTTGATATGCTCCTTCTTCGGTCATTACAAAACTTGTTCGCAGCGACTCATGACGCTTAATCAGACGATCTATGGCTTGTTGTATTTTTTCTAAATCAAGGTTACCCGTTACTTCTAGCGCTGACGCCATGTTATATGCAGTACTGTTTCCTTCCATCTGATCCAGAATAAACAATCGTTTCTGTGTAGAGGATGCTGGATAAGCTTCTCTCTGTTCTGCTTGTGGTATTGGACTATATTCGCCTTCTCCCGCGGCCTCAATCTTTCTCGCCAACATGACAGGAGTTGGTGAACTAAATATATCTTTGACTGGCAAACGAATCCCTGTCTTCTTCTCGATGGCATTAATGGCTGCCGTCGCTTTTAACGAATGTCCTCCCAGTTCAAAGAAACTATCCTCTATGCCGACTGGAGATATTCCTAGAATTTCCCCAAATACATCTACGATTGCCTGCTCCGTCTTATTACTTGGTGGTACGTAGTTCAAACTTTCTAACATATCTGGCTCTGGCAGCCTAGTTTTATCCAGCTTCCCATTTATGGTTATTGGAAATTCATCGATCTGGATCATAAAGGCAGGAATCATATACTCTGTTACTTCTTCTCTTACCGCTTCTTTAATTTGGGGTATACTTAGTTCCTGCCCCTTTTCTGCAATGAGATATGCACAGAGAATATCATCATTTCCAACTTCTTTTACAATAACGACAGCATCTGCAATATTACTCTGCTTTCTTAATACACTTTCAATTTCACCTAACTCTATCCTGTAACCACGGACTTTCACTTGTTCATCTATTCGACCTAAATACTCTATATTTCCATCTGGCTGCCAACGTGCTAAATCTCCTGTACGGTACAGTTTTCCTTCACCGAAGGGATTCTTAATAAACTTCTTATCTGTCAATTCTGGCTGATTTAAATAACCTCTTGCTAAACCATCTCCTGCAATACACAACTCACCAGGTATTCCAATCCCGCATAGCTCCATTTCATTTAGAAGATATACCTTTGTATTTGCAATCGGACGTCCAATGGAAATTGAAGTAGAGTCTGTATTCACTCTAAAACTAGTTGCATTTACAGTAGACTCCGTAGGCCCATATGTGTTAAGCACTTCTACTCTTTCCGCCCATTTTTTTAAGCTTTCTAGACTACCTGCCTCTCCACCTGACTCCAGCAAACGAAGCGTCGGTAATGCGTCAACACACAACCCGTCTATTAACTTAGGTGTCAATGAAGCTGTTGTAACATTATTTCGATCGATATATTTTTGTAGTTGCTCCATATCATAGGTTAAATGTTTTGGTACAATGCATAATGCCGCACCATTGCATAGTGCAGGGAAGATATCTCCCACCGCTTGGTCAAAAGATATATTTGCAAATTGCAGCACCGTATCCTTGTCGCTTAGTGCAAATGTCTCCTGATATGTGACCCACATATTGACCACATTTCGATGTTCAATTAAAACTCCTTTAGGATTTCCAGTTGTACCCGAGGTGTAGATACAATACACTAAATCATTAGACCTGTTAACGTGCAAAAGATTGTCCGTTTCATTAGCATAATTATTCTCATCTTCTAAATCTAATACTGGTATCTCTACCTTCCCTGGCAGCTTATTCTTATACGTCAATACAATCTTTGGACTACTGTCCTCCAGCATATAGTGAATTCTATTATCTGGATATTCAGGATTGATGGGTACATAAGCTCCCCCTGCCTTGATGATGGCTAATATCCCTACAATCATTTCCATGCTGCGTTCTGTCACTAGAGCCACTAGATCGTTTGGAGCCACTCCTAAATCCCGAAGAGTTCGCGCCAACTGATTTGCTCTTTCATTCAGCTCGGCATATGTCATCTTATTATCATCAAATTTAAGTGCAATATTTCCTGCTGTTTTCTCTACCTGATTCTCAAATAAGCTGACAGCTGTTTGTTCTCGAGAGTATTCTACATTCGTTGCATTGAAATCAACCAAGATCTTCTCTTGTTCTCTGAGATCAAGCATATGCAGATCTTTAAGTTTTTTGCCTGGATGTGTTATGGCTTCCTCAAGCAGCGTTACATAATGCCTTGCCATATATTCAATCGTTTCTTGTTTGAATAAATCTGTGCAATACTCAAAATCTATCTCATACCCTTCTGGCATACATTCAACCAGAACGGATAAGTCAAACTTTGAGACATTTCTTTTAATGAATGCACTTTTTCCGCCCAATAGGCCTTGCATTTCCGTCGGTTTTTTCTTTTCTTTTAATCCGAACATAAAATCAAAAATTGGATTTCTTGAGAGATCTCTTTTCTTCTCTACGGCTTCAACTAAATCTTCAAATTGGTATTCTTGGTTATCATAAGCCTGCAGACACTTCTCCTTCACAGCTAATATCAAATGCTCAAAGGTCTCATCCGGACTAACTTCTCCCTTGATCACCAGAGTATTGACAAACATCCCCAACATACCCTTAGTATCTGCATGAACTCGGCCTGACACGGTAGTTCCTACAATAATATCCTTTTGGCGACTATATTTGGCTAATAATAAAATGAACACAGATAGGGTAACCATAAATTCAGTAGCACCATGCTTTAGGGCTAGATTTTTAACCCCTGAGCTTAATGGCTCCTTTACCTTTGCTACAACATTGTCTCCCCTGAAAGACTGGATTTGAGGACGGAGGAAATCCGTCTTCAAATCCACCCTAGCAATTTCACCAGCGAATTCCCTCTTCCAATACTCTTCCTGTTTTGAGATGTCATAAAAATTCTGCCATACACTGAAATCTTTATATTGAACACGGTTAGAATTTTTATTCATAAGTTCTCCTCTTATTCATGATCAGTTCCATCATTTTCATAAAATTCGTTCACTTGTTGCAGTATAACTGGCAGGCTTTCTCCATCACATATAATGTGATGAATATCAACAAATAGATAGGAGGCCGTTGTTGTCTTCATTAATTTCACACGCATCAACGGTGCTTCGGATAAAACAAACGGTTGTATAAATTTATCGTATTCTGTTTGTATATCTATTTCGTCCACTTCGCTGTAGTCTATTAAAACCCTTGCGTCTGGAGAAATCGTTTGAATAGGCTCACCGTCCACAACATGGAAACTAGTTCGCAAGATTTCTTCTTGCTTTAACAGCTTATCCAAAGCCTTCTGTAATCTTTCTTTATCTAGCGGTTCTTCATAAGCATAAACGTCCGATACGTTGTAGTTAATATTAGGTCCGGTCATCTCGTCCAGAAGATAGAGTCGTTTCTGAGCTGAACTTGTAGGGTAGTATTCAGCTGCTGAAGCTTGTTCCATTGCCACAAACATCTCGCTCTCAATCGACTCGATATTTCCCGCTATCTGCTCGGGCGTACCAAAAGTAAAAACATCTCTAATTGACAATCTTACTCCTATGGCCTTCTCCAATTCATTGCACAAGAGCACTGCTTTCAGTGACGATCCCCCTAGATCAAAGAAGCTATCAGTTACACTGACTTTTTCAATATCTAGAATGTTCTCAAATGCCTGCACGATCAGAGTTTCATATTCGTTTCGTGGTGCAATATATTCCTTTGACTTATACTGCGGCTGTGGTAATGAGGCTTTGTCAAGTTTCCCATTACTTGTAAGTGGAATCGCATCAACCGAAATAATATGTGCAGGCACCATGTAATCTGGTAATACTTTACTTAACTTGATCTTAACGTCCTTTTCTTCTATTTCTGTCTCAGTTATTACATAGGCACACAGGAATTTCTCATTCCTTTTGTCTTCTCGCACTATGACTACAGCTTCATTTATGCCTTCAATCTCCAATAAACGGCTTTCTACTTCTCGTGGTTCAATACGATATCCTCTGATTTTTGCTTGGTCATCCATCCGTCCAATATATTCAATGTTTCCGTTAGGTAACCAACGTGCCAAATCACCTGTCCGATACATCTTTCCGGATCCAAATGGGTTGTGTACAAACTTCTCGTCTGTCAGGTCTTGTCGATTTAAATATCCTTGAGATACACCCTCACCTGTTATACATACCTCACCCGGAACTCCAATTCCACAAAGTTCATTTCTATTTAATATATAAATCTTTAATGTTGGAAGTGGCATTCCTATATCGCTAATTCCTCTCTCGATGGCTTCAGCATCAATATCGCGATAAGTAGCGTATACCGTGGTTTCTGTTGGCCCGTACATATTAACCAGACGACAATGTCTATTGTTCTCATGCCATTTCTTCAAATGTGCTGGATAAAGTGCCTCCCCTGCAAAAATAACATATCGTAAACTATTTATGGTTTGTCCTGTCGTTGCATCGATCAACGCATAGAATGGTGAAGGTACCTGGCATAAGATGGTTACCGCTTCTTTTTGGAGCAGCTCTCCGAAGGCATATCCATCTTTTACTGTATCCTCAGAAGGTATTACAAGCTTTGCTCCATTCAATAGACTTCCGAATATTTCCCAAACCGAAACATCAAAACAATAAGAATGGAATTGAACCCAAATATCATTTTCATATAAATCAAGCTTAAACTTGTCATTCTTGAGTAATCGCACTACATTTACATGCTGAACCATAACACCTTTTGGCCGGCCCGTCGTACCTGAGGTATAAATAACATACATCAAATCACTTGAGTGATTTACATGAACAAGGTTACTGCATTCCATTTGATAATTTGCCTCATCATGAAGATTCATGACAGGAATGTCAACTTCAGGTTCTTTTGTACTGCATAATACGACCTTTGGTTTACAGTCATTAATGATATAATTAATTCTTTCCTCTGGATAAGATGGATCAACCGGTACGTAAGCTGCTCCAGCCTTTAAAATAGCGTATATACCCACCACCATCTCCAAACACTTCTCTGTTGAGATCACCACAAAGTCATTGGGTTGAATGTTATAGTCCTCTCGAAGCTTTCTTGCCAGAGCATTCGCCCGTTCATTTAATTGTGCATAGGTCATCTGTTGTCCATTAAATGTGATGGCTATACTATTAGGTATTCTGGCGGCCTGCTCTTCAAGTAACTGCACAATCGTCATATTTTGAGGGAATTCTGCATCCGTCATATTGAACTCATCCAATATTTTTGCTTCTTCGTACAGATCTACCATGGCAATCTCCTGCAGCTTCTTTTCCGGAGACATTAAAACTCCTTCAATTAATGTTAAGAAGTGTTTTGCCATGTACTCGATCGTTTCTGGTTTGAATAAGTCTGTAGAATATTCAAAATCAATCTTATAGCCTTCTGAATCACTTATCATGGTTAAGGTAAGATCAAATTTAGAAATACTACCTTCAACGGATTCCCTTGTTCCAATATGAATACGATCCGAATAACTCTCTCTCTCATCGTCCTGCAATACAAACATCACATCAAATACTGGGTTTCTTGAGAAATCTCTCTTTACTCCCACTGCTTCAACTAAATCCTCGAACTGATAATCCTTGTTATCGTATGCCTGTAAACATTTCTCTTTTGTACGTAATAATACATCCTCAAATGTATCATCAGCGCACACATTCCCTTTGATTGCCAGAGTGTTTACAAACATGCCCAACATATTTTGGGTATCCGTATGGTTTCGGCCCGATATTGGCGTTCCTACTATAATTTCTTCCTGTCGACTGTATTTTCCTAACATAGAGAAAAAGGTGGATAACAACACCATAAACTCCGTTGCACCATACTTCTTCGCTAACTCTTTTACTTTAATACTCGTTTTTTCTTCTACCTGTGTTCGGAAATTAGCACCTCTAAAGCTTTGTTTATGAGGGCGTGGATAATCCATGATTAAATCCAGGACTGGTATATCACCGGAGAATTCTTTCTTCCAGTACGCTGCCTGTTCTGTGATATCTCTAGCATTTTGCCAAGCAGAAAAGTCTTTATACTGTACTCGTGGTGTTAACAATTCTCTTCCTTCATATAACTCTTGTATTTTGTAAAGCATAACTGGCATGCTTCCTGCATCACATAAAATATGGTGAATATCCAGGAATAAATATGAATCACTTGGAGTATTCAGTATTTTTGCACGCATTAGTGGTGATTTTGACAGGTCAAATGGTTGGACGAAAGTATTATATTCATCTTGGATATACTGTGAATCTGCTGTCTTTACTTCACTGTGCTCCAGCACAATTCTTGCATCTGAAGAAATTTTTTGAATTGGTTCACCATTCACGATATGGAAACTTGTCCTTAAAATTTCCTCATGCTCTACTAATTGATCCAATGCCCTCTGAAGTCGCTCATTGTCTGGTTTAACTTTAAGCTTGATTACTAAAGGAATATTATAAGTTATACCAGGGCCTGTTAGTTGGTCCAAAAGATAAAGTCTCTTTTGAGCTGAACTTATAGAATAGCTTTCTGCTTCTGCTATTTCTGGTATTTCTTCAAACGTATTCTCCTTTGAGTTTTTTATTTGTTCTGCAATATTTTTTGGTGTAACTAAATCAAAAATTTCTCTAAGTGGTAACCTTACCCCTGTGCTCTTCTCTAATTCATTACACAGCCGGATTACATTAAGCGAGTATCCACCCAAATCAAAGAAATTGTCATTTACACTTACTCTTTCCATACCAAGTACATGTTCAAATGCCTCTACTACCAATTTTTCCGTCTGGGTCTTTGGTGCCTCATAACCCCTTATCATCTTAGTTTCTTCAATAAACTGTTCCGGGTTCGGCAATAATTTACGATCTACTTTACCATTTGCAGATAGTGGAATCTCATCTACCTGTATGAATTGTGCCGGGATCATATAATCAGGCAGATGTTTGGCTAACTCTCTTTTTATTTCTGCCAATTCTACGGTCTCATCTGCAACAATATACCCACACAATTGCTTCTCTCCATGTGAATCACTGTAATCAGCGACGACGGACTGGTGAATATGTGGCAAATGATTGATACAGTGTTCTATTTCTCCTAGTTCGACACGATGTCCACGTATCTTAACTTGACTATCTTTTCTTCCCAGGAAGTCTACATATCCTTCCGGACGCATGACACCATAATCACCTGTTTTGTACAGATAACCTAATCTATGGTTGATAAAGGCGGCCTTCGTCTTCTCTTCTTCATTGAGATAACCTACGGCGACTCCTTTTCCACCAATATGCAGTTCTCCTGGTACGCCTACTGGGCATTCTTCCCCACATTCATCCAGTACGTAAATTTGTTGATTTTTCAGCGGATAGCCGTAAGGGATACTTTTCCACTCTGGCTTCACTTCTGTGATTGGGAAATATATGGACCATATAGAGCCTTCCGTTGCTCCACCCAACCCGATGACTTGTGCTTTTGGCATTCTTGTTTTGATTTTCGCTGGCAAACCAAGAGAAATCCAGTCTCCACTTAGCATCACCATACGTAAGCGCTCTGCTGAAGTGCTATGCACCGTGTCTTGCTTTGTGCTTTCTAGATACATATCCATAATTGCCGGAACCGAATTCCATATCGTGATTTCTTCTTCGATCATGATTTGATGAATACTGGCCATATCTAAAAGATCTGGAATTAATACTAACTGAGCTCCGCTAATGAGTGCTCCAAAAATATCATAGACGGATAAATCAAAGCTCATCGATGATAGGGCAATGATTTTATCTTCGCTATTTACTTGGAATTTCTCATTAATATCTAATAATGTATTCACTACTGCTTCATGGGTGATCACAACACCCTTAGGATGTCCAGTGCTTCCTGACGTATAGATAGCATAAGCTCTATCCTGCTGGCAGCCTTCTAACAGTTCTAAGGCGCCATCGTTATAGGTAGAAAGGTTCTCTGTTTCATATAAATCCGGATGAATCATGAGCTTGATATCACTATGCTCCACGATATATTTTATTCTTTCCTCAGGATGTTCCGGATTAACAGGAATATAAGCATGGCCGGCTTTTAAAATAGCTACCATATTTACAATGGTCTCAATTCGTCTCTCTGCCCAAACTCCAATATAAGAATTGAGCGCATAGTTTTGTTCTGCTAAATAACGAGCGACCTGATTGGATTTTCTCGCCAACTCGCCATAGGTCAATGTATCCTGTCCTAATTTGACTGCAATAGCATCGGGAGTCTTCTGGCATTGCTGGTCTATTAATCTTTGCAGTAAATCCCCTTCATAATCTCCTTGTGTACGATTGTAATCAAGCAGTAGTTGATACTGTGTTACAGGCAGCGGCATAGATGAAAGTTTATTGTCTATAACTTGCTGTAATCGAAGTTGATACGTTTCAAACATGGCACTGATCATGTCTTCATCAAACAAATCTTTTGCATAATCCCAAGTCACAATTAATTGTCCGTCGCTTTCCGCAACTTGGAAGTCCAAAAACACTTCAGGGGTCTGATTTATTCCGTATTTCAATTCTCCCCTACTACCTATATTGGCATTGAAAAAATCTACTTCGTCACGAAGCATACTCGTAAATACAATTGGCATTATAGCTTGACCTTCTTGACCACGGTGTTCAGCCAGATCACGCAGGAAATCAACCCCACTGTAAAATCTGTGGTCTAACGCTTCAAATAACCGATTCTGAATCTCAGTAGTTCTTTCCCAAAATGGTCTATGAGATGATAAATCGATATCTAACAACAATTTCGATACGAAATCCCCCATCAGAGACATTCCATCTTGATGAAAAGGCTGATTACTAAACAGATTTAAGCTAAGTGCCATATTGGATTGATTGCTCCATTTAAATAGAACTTCCGCATATATTGTGCACAATAACGCAGATGGTGCAATTTTGTTATCCAAAGCCTTGTTTCTCACAATCGCCCAGTCTGTCGCAGCAATTCTCGTTTCTAAACGTTTTACTGTTGCGTTGTTTACAGCATTCCCATTTGGAAGAAGTGGTAACTGAGGTGCATGCGGGAAATTGTCTACTTTTGCCTTCCAATAAGCTTGATCTCTTTGCTGCAATGCCCGCATCAAATCTGAAACTTGCTGTGCCAGATGATTGGCACGATGATCAAGCTCTGCTTGGGTCGAATCTTTCTCCTCTTTCTTAAAATCCTCTTTCTTAAGTAGCTCTTGCAAACGGTCTTCTGGATGTTTTATAACTTCTGATAGTAATAAAACATAATCATCCAGCATTTGCTTTATCGTTTCCTGTTTAAATAAATCTGTAGAATACTCTAAGTTGACCACATAACCCTCTGATGTGTGTATTACCATTAAATTCAGATCAAACTTAGCTACTTTTCCTTCCATTGGTACCCATGTTCCACTCACAATGCTCTTTGAACCAGACATAATTTCACTCTCTGGCATCATGAACATTACATCAAATAATGGATTTCTTGATAAATCTCTCTTTACATCTACTGCCTCAACCAAGTCTTCATATTGAAAGTCCTGATTATCGTACGCACGAAGACATTTTTCTTTTACTCCAAGCAATACTTGTTCAAAACTCTCCTCTTGTTTCACTTTTCCTTTGATAGCCAAGGAGTTTACAAACATCCCCAGCATTTCTTGTGTATCAACGTGGGTTCTACCTGATACAGGAGTTCCGACTACAATTTCTTCCTGTTGACTGTATTTGCTCAATAGAATCATAAAGGTTGATAACATAGTCATGAATTCCGTAGCACCATGCTTCTTCGCTAATTCTTTTATTTCCATAAAAACTGGTTCTTCAATCTTAGTTTTTACGTCGGCACCATTGAAGCTCTTTTTCTTAGGACGTTGGAAATCTGTATTCAAATTAAGTATTGGAATTTCGCCTAAGAACTCGTTTTTCCAATATGCCGCCTGCTTCGTAATATCCTGAGTCATTTGCCAAGCAGAGAAATCTTTATAATGAAGCCTTGGGATTGGTAAAGTATTTCCTTCATATAACTCGCTTATCCAGTTCATCATAATAGGCAGACTTTCTCCATCAGAAACAATATGATGAATATCCAGCATCAAGTATGAAGCTTGTGGTGTCTGTAATAACTTAACCCGCATCAAAGGTGCTTTGAATAAATCAAATGGGCAAACAAAACGATCATATTCATCTTGAATATCTAGTGTATCTGCTTCTTTGTATTCCAATACTACTCTCGCATCTGGTTGAATCACTTGAACTGGCTCTCCATTAATAAGATGGAAGCTGGTTCTTAATACTTCTTCTCTCTCTAAGAGCTTATCTAATGCTCCCTGTAACTGCTCTTTATCCAGAGTGTTTTCGTATTTTATGACATTCGAAATGTTATAGGAAGTACTAGGACCTACTATCTCATTGAGAAGATAAAGTCGCTTTTGAACAGAACTCATAGGATAGAACTCTGCTTCAGCTATTTTCGGTATTTCCGAAAAACGATCCTGTTGTAAGCTTCCAATTCTTTCTGCAATACGTTTTGGTGTAGATAAAGCAAATATTTCACTAAGCTGCAGTCTTATACCGATTGTCTTTTCTAATTCATTACACAATAATGTAACTTTCAGTGAATGACCACCCAAGTCAAAAAAGCTATCATTGACACTAATTCCTGTTATTCCAAGGACTTTCTCAAATGCTTCAACTATTAACTTCTCTTCTCTATTTATTGGTGCTACATATTCCTTAGGCTTGTATTCTGGTTCTGGTAGTGCCGCTTTGTCCAGCTTTCCATTATGACTTAATGGAATTTGGTCAATTCGAATAATATACACAGGAACCATATAGTCTGGTAACTTCTTGCGTAATTCACTCTTGATTGTATCTTCGTCTAATTCTTCTATTTCTGTATGAACGACTACATAAGCACACAGATATTTTTCTCCTTGCTTGTCTTGTCGTACTACAACGGCTGCTCCACTAACTCCTTCGAGCTCCATCAAAGTACTTTCAATTTCTCCTGGTTCGATTCTGAAACCTCTTATCTTAACTTGATCATCTATACGGCCAAGGTACTCGATATTTCCATCCGATATCCACCGTGCCAGATCACCTGTTTTATACATCATTCCTGAACCAAAAGGATTTTTAATAAATTTCTGAGCTGTTAATTCTTCATGATTTAAGTATCCACGCGACACACTTTCTCCTGCAATACATAATTCCCCTGGTACACCTATTCCGGCTATTTTTTCATTTGATAATATATAAATTTGTGTATTACTAATAGGCTTACCAATTAATATTTTATCTACATCTAAGCCTGTTGGACAATGATATCCACTGGAATTAACTGTAGTTTCTGCTGGACCATAGAGATTCAGTAGTTCTGCTCTTACTTGTCCTTTTTCCCTTAATTGATTATAATGTCTCACACTTTCCGCATTCAGTTTCTCACCAATATTAATGATATAACGCAGAGTATTTATTTTTTCTTTGCTCATATCTAATTCTTCTAGAAACATATTGAACATGGAAGGAACGAACTGGATTGCATTGACTTTATAATCCTGAATTACCTTGATGATCTTATCACTTTGACTTTCTTCTCCTTGTTGCAAAATAACAAGTTTACCACCCGCTAACATCCACCAAAATACTTCCCAGGCAAAAACATCAAATGCATAAGTGGTCTTCATTAAAAGAGATTCTCCCTCGTGTAATGGGTATTCTCTTTGTGTCCACATCTGCTGATTGACTATATTCTGATGCTCTACCATAACCCCTTTTGGTTTTCCTGTTGTACCCGATGTATAAACCAGATAAATAAGATCACGAGGAGTATTTACATGTTCTAGATTCCCTGCACCTTCTCCATAATTGCTTTCACTATATAAGTTAACAACCTTTTCAGGAGAAATATTATACTTTCCATGACCAATTAAAACCGCTTTAGGCTGGCTATCTTCCAATATATACTCGATACGTTCTTCTGGATACAATGGGTCAATGGGTACATATGCTGCACCCGACTTTAGGATGGCGTATAACCCGATCACCATCTCCAAACTTCTTTCTGCTATAATCGCAACAAAATCATCAGGCTGGACATGGTATTCCCGTCGTAACTTTAATGCAAGCTGATTGGCACGAGCATTTAATTCAGCGTAACTCAATTGCTCATTCCCGCATACAACTGCTGTATTATGGGGGGTTCTTGCTACTTGTTCTTCAAATAATTGTACAATTGTCTTGTCTCTTGGATAGTCGCTGTCCGTTGCGTTAAACTGTACTAATTCTTTCATTTCTTCTGCTTCACTGGTCATGCCTAATTCGATTAATTTCGTCTGTGGTGCTGCAATTGCTTGTTCCATAAGCCTTTGCAGATGGGAACCAATAATGTTTATTTGTTCCTTGTTATATAGCTTTGTACTGAAAAGAATTCTAAAATGGATACGATCACTCTTAAATGCTGTCATTCCCAAGTCATACCCAATTTGTTCGCGGTAATATTCGGATTCCACATTTAATTTGCCATCAATATTTATACTTGTTCCTTGATAGCCTTCAAAGAAGAATAATGTTCCAATTAGATCTCTTCCTAATAAAGTATGATTCTGTATTTCTGCTAAGGGAAGAAAATCGTGTTCATTTGCAATAATTGCCTGGCTCTGTAATGATTTCAACAAATCGGCAAAGGTGTCTTCGTTTGTTGTCGATATACGTACGGGTATTGTATTGATAAATAAACCAACGATTTCTTCAATACCTTCAATCTCTGCATTTCTACCAGATACAACTTTTCCAAATACAACATCATTTGTTGAGTTGTATTTTTCCAATAAAACGCCCCAACAAGCTTCTACTAGCGTGTTCAATGTTACATCATATTGGGCACATATCGCTTCTGCTTGTTCAGTTACCTCTATGCTTAACTTAAACTCTTGGCTCTGACTCTCTTCTTCTGTTTCATCTGGACGACCTAAAGGTAGAATATCAGCCCTTGTCTCATATCCTTGAAGAAGGTCTTCCCAATATTTAAGGCTCGTCTCTTTATCTTTTTCATTTATATAATGGACAAACTTTTCATAGCTACCCATTTTATTAGAAGCAGCCTGATTAGGTGTTTTTAATTGTTCTTCATCTGTTGCCATATACGCACTAAATAATTCTTTACGCAAAATTGGCAAACACCAACCATCTAAAATAATATGATGGTTTGTCATGATCAACCGATAACCACTGTTATTTATTTTTATCAGATTCATACGAAGTAGTGTATCTTCTTCTAAATCAAATCCTCGTTTTACATCTTGTTCCTTTAAATCAAGATAATCCGATTCATTATCTACTTCCATATAATTAAATTCCGGCATTCTTTCTTTCAATACAACTTGTCTTGGTACACTTACTCCCCGATAACAGATTTTTGTACGTAAAATATCATGCTGTGTTGCTAAATACTTAAAAGCTTTGTGCATCTTCTCTACATCTACATCTGCCAATCGCAACGTCTGCTGAACAACATATTTTGTAGATGATTCATCCATAAGCTTCTCATAGAGCATTCCCTCTTGCACAGGAGCCAATGGATAGATACGTTGAATTTCCTGGCCGCGGATTTCGACAGCTTCCTGTACATAACAAAATTCGCTATCTTTCCATACGCTCTCACCAAAATCACTTGCCGTTGACTCACTCTTCTGTGCGTGGGAGCAATGTTCTGCGACTGCTATCAGTTCTTCTTCATATGCTTTTCCTATTTGCTCAATTCTCTCAGCCAAATAACGACTGCTGTTGCAGGTTACTGTCATAGATAAACTACCTTTTTGCACATGACCTATGACGTTAATGGATGGTCCAAATTGATTACGAGGATTCGTATCCTGTCCATAACCTAATTGTGAAAACTCGAAATATAGATCGCCAGATTCTTTCTTTGTTCCTAGTTCTCCAAGATAATTAAATGATATATCTGGTGCCACTTCTACATCCATTTCTTCTGGATTACCCATGGCTGCATTCTTTATGATGCCATAATCAATTCCATGTCCTGGTACGCGTCGTAGTGTCTCTTTCGTATTTCGAATATCCTGTGCAATATTAGTGCCTAACTCATCTAAAACTACGGGATATATACTAGTGAACCATCCTATTGTCCTACCTAAATCAAAAGAGCCTACTGTTTCTTCACGACCATGTCCTTCCATCTGTATAGCAAGCGTTCTCTGACCTGTTACTTTGTTTACCGCACGTCCTAGTGCTGCTACAAGCAAGTCATTAATCTCTGTATTATAAGCATGTGCACTTTCTTTTAATAACTTTTCTGTGATAGCGGCATTAAGACATGCCACGGCTGTCTTTGGTTCGAATTTATCATCAATTCCATCTTCTTTTAACTTACCATCAACCAATTTATTTTCTATTTCTGACCAGTAAGCTAACCTTCTCTTTAACTTTTCACTCTGGCTGTAATAAGCTAATCCTTCGCTCCATACTTTAAAGGAAACGGTTTTAGCTGGTAATGTTATCTCTTTTTGATTCAAAGCTTGAGAGTAGCCCTTCTCCAAATCCTCAGTTAAAATCCTCCAGGAAATCACATCCATTATCATATGATGAGCTAGCAACATCATATAATCTTGCTCCGGCGTACTAAATAAAACAGCCTGCAATAATGGTCCTTCCGCCAAATCCATCTTTACTTTCGTTGTTTTAATTTTTTCCTGAATCTCTTCAGATTCACATGCTATTTTTGTAAAGCCGTACCATTTCTTATCTTCTACTTTCCCTATAACCTGTTTCTTATCTTTATACGTAGCTCTCAAAATATCATGATGCTGCACTAACGCAGATAAAGCTTTTTGCAGTGCCAGATCATTTAGTTTTTCACGAACCTTAAACACTTGGCATACATTAAAATATTCAGGATCTATCATATTTTGTGCGAAGAAGTAGTTTTGAATTGGTGTCAGTGAAATTTCACCAGTTATTTCTCCTTGCTCCGCAGGCATAATTTCTTTTTTTGTGGATAAATTCATGGCTATTAGCTTTGGTGTTCTCTCCATCAAAAGATTTCGCATGGAGCTATCGTATCCAGCTTCTCTTATCTTGTTTAGAATATGGATAGCCTTAATCGAATCTCCACCCAAATCAAAGAAATTGTCATTTACACTTACTCTTTCCATACCAAGTACATGTTCAAATGCCTCTACTACCAATTTTTCCGTCTGGGTCTTTGGTGCCTCATAACCCCTTATCATCTTAGTTTCTTCAATAAACTGTTCCGGGTTCGGCAATAATTTACGATCTACTTTACCATTTGCAGATAGTGGAATCTCATCTACCTGTATGAATTGTGCCGGGATCATATAATCAGGCAGATGTTTGGCTAACTCTCTTTTTATTTCTGCCAATTCTACGGTCTCATCTGCAACAATATACCCACACAATTGCTTCTCTCCATGTGAATCACTGTAATCAGCGACGACGGACTGGTGAATATGTGGCAAATGATTGATACAGTGTTCTATTTCTCCTAGTTCGACACGATGTCCACGTATCTTAACTTGACTATCTTTTCTTCCCAGGAAGTCTACATATCCTTCCGGACGCATGACACCATAATCACCTGTTTTGTACAGATAACCTAATCTATGGTTGATAAAGGCGGCCTTCGTCTTCTCTTCTTCATTGAGATAACCTACGGCGACTCCTTTTCCACCAATATGCAGTTCTCCTGGTACGCCTACTGGGCATTCTTCCCCACATTCATCCAGTACGTAAATTTGTTGATTTTTCAGCGGATAGCCGTAAGGGATACTTTTCCACTCTGGCTTCACTTCTGTGATTGGGAAATATATGGACCATATAGAGCCTTCCGTTGCTCCACCCAACCCGATGACTTGTGCTTTTGGCATTCTTGTTTTGATTTTCGCTGGCAAACCAAGAGAAATCCAGTCTCCACTTAGCATCACCATACGTAAGCGCTCTGCTGAAGTGCTATGCACCGTGTCTTGCTTTGTGCTTTCTAGATACATATCCATAATTGCCGGAACCGAATTCCATATCGTGATTTCTTCTTCGATCATGATTTGATGAATACTGGCCATATCTAAAAGATCTGGAATTAATACTAACTGAGCTCCGCTAATGAGTGCTCCAAAAATATCATAGACGGATAAATCAAAGCTCATCGATGATAGGGCAATGATTTTATCTTCGCTATTTACTTGGAATTTCTCATTAATATCTAATAATGTATTCACTACTGCTTCATGGGTGATCACAACACCCTTAGGATGTCCAGTGCTTCCTGACGTATAGATAGCATAAGCTCTATCCTGCTGGCAGCCTTCTAACAGTTCTAAGGCGCCATCGTTATAGGTAGAAAGGTTCTCTGTTTCATATAAATCCGGATGAATCATGAGCTTGATATCACTATGCTCCACGATATATTTTATTCTTTCCTCAGGATGTTCCGGATTAACAGGAATATAAGCATGGCCGGCTTTTAAAATAGCTACCATATTTACAATGGTCTCAATTCGTCTCTCTGCCCAAACTCCAATATAAGAATTGAGCGCATAGTTTTGTTCTGCTAAATAACGAGCGACCTGATTGGATTTTCTCGCCAACTCGCCATAGGTCAATGTATCCTGTCCTAATTTGACTGCAATAGCATCGGGAGTCTTCTGGCATTGCTGGTCTATTAATCTTTGCAGTAAATCCCCTTCATAATCTCCTTGTGTACGATTGTAATCAAGCAGTAGTTGATACTGTGTTACAGGCAGCGGCATAGATGAAAGTTTATTGTCTATAACTTGCTGTAATCGAAGTTGATACGTTTCAAACATGGCACTGATCATGTCTTCATCAAACAAATCTTTTGCATAATCCCAAGTCATAATTAATTGTCCGTCTCTTTCCGTGACTTGGAAATCTAAAAATACTTGAGGGGTCTGGCTTATTCCGTATTTAATTTCCCCTAATTTCGTCAACGTATCTGCAAATTCCGATTTATCGAATAACATACTAGTAAATACAATTGGCATAATCGCTTTACTAGTCATTTCTCTCTTACTTGCAATATTTCGTATAACATCAACACCACTATAAAAACGATGGTCTACTGCTTCAAATAATATATCTTGAACCATAGATGCTTTCTCCCAAAAAGCACGATGAACAGATAAATCAATATCTAACAATAAAACTGATGTAAAATCTCCAATCAACTTCATTACGTCTGGATGAAAGGACTGTCGATTAAATAATGTTAAATTAAGTGCCATTCTGGATTGATTGCTCCATTTGCACAAAACTTCCGCATAAATTGTACATAAGAATACAGATGGTGTTACACCGTACTGAGTTGCCAGGCCCTTCACAATATTCCATTGATCAGTTGTCAGACTTTTCTCCATTCACTGAAATATTGGTTTCTCTATGAATTCTGGCTCACAAACTAATGGTAGCTGAGGTGCATAGGGAAAATCCTCTATTTTGGCTTGCCAATAGTCTTGAGCTTTTTGATAGGCGGAAGATTCACGAAAGCTCTCCAATGCCCTTACATAATCTGAGAATTGGAATGTTAAAGGTTTAATCTCCATATTCGGTTTCTCATAATAATCCATTATCTCTTGTATTAAAATTAATAAACTGCCTCCATCAGCAATTAATAAGTCAATATCCAGGAAGAGATAATTTTTCTTCTCACCAAGAATAAATGCAGTCAACTCAAATAATGGCCAATGATCTTGTTGGAAAACAAAATGTGACCTGCTATTTCTTTTTTCCAATATACGTTTTTGTTGATCCTCTAAAGACAAGTCTTGTAAATCTTCAATACAAATCTCATAAGAAGAATTAGAACGCCGAACTTTTTGCATTCCTGTATCATCAAAAATAGTACGCAGCATAAGCTGACGCTCTAAAACATGATTCAATGCATCGTTTAAGCGTTTAATATCTAATTCTGTTTCAAACTCATAATAGGCATGTGTGGAGACATTACCCATTTCCATAATATTTTGTCTTCCAACTAAATAGGCTCCTTGTATTTCTGTTACCTGGAACGGCTCATACCACATGTCTTTATTCCCTGTTAATTCGGATGCATTGACATCCTCTGCCTTTAGTTGTTCCTCAACCATCTTAATTATTTGTTCCAGGGTAGACATTTTGAAAAGGCTTACAATAGGGATTTCGACTTGAAATCGTTGATTTATTTCATCCTGGAAACGAATCAACGTTAACGAACTAACTCCCATCCGAGAAATCGTATCGTCTACTTTCAAAGAAGGGATAGAGAATACTTCTTTTGCAATTTCAACGATTTGATTTTCAATCTCCGTTTTGTTCCATGCTGACTTCTTTGCAGATTCCTTGATACTCTGATAAGAATATGGAGCTATTGCGATAACTTCATCAAACTCATGATTCTCAAATCGCTCTATTAAAAGAAAACGTTGCACCTTTCCACTTGTTGTTTTCGGTATCGTTTTTATTGGAATTACATAATCTGCAGCTATTCCAACCCGTTCTAATACCATATCCTGCACTTGATGGGCAAGTGGCAAAAATGCCTTGGCATCTTTTCGATTATGTACAAATACTATAATTTCATCCCTGATCGATGACGGATTGCGAACACCACACACAACGACTTGAGACAACTCTGGGATCGCCAATGTTAACATATTTTCTATATCGCTAGCATAATAATTCTGACCATTTACAAACAGAATATCCTTCTTTCTGCCCATTACAATGAGTTCTCCATTGCGTAAAAGTCCTAAATCTCCTGTACAGAAGAAGCCCTGTTCATTAAAAGGGGAACTATCATGATTCATATATCCCTCAAATACATTTTTCCCCTTGATCACTATATTGCCTATGTAATTTTCCCCTAAGATGTGGTCTTCATCATCTACAATCAATATTTCTAATTCATATAATGGTTCTCCTACTATGGCAAACTCTGCTGCATTTGGCTCCTTCGTTTCTATATACTCCACTTCTTGACCAATACGAGCTTTATGACGGTTAATACATACACTTCTATTATGTCCTTCTTCAGGAATAGTAACAGCCAGACTAGCTTCTGCCATACCATAGACTTGATGGATCGTATTTTCACGCAAGCCAGAAGACGAGAATTTTTCATAAAATCGTCTAATGGTATCCATTGATATTGGTTCTGCACCACACATTATGTTTCGCACACTAGATAAATCAATATTTTCTAAATGTGAATCCTTTACAGTCTTTATCATCCAGTCTAATCCAAAATTCGGACTTACAAGCACCGTTGCTTTTAATTGCGCACATTTTTGAAGATATAGCCAAGATTTCTTTAAAAATGTACCCGAATTTAGAAGGGAATGAGATATACCCGCAAATATCGGAGTTAAATGATAACCGATCAAGCCCATATCATGTGTCAATGGTAACCAACTAGCCATGACATCATTTGTGTCTAGTTTCAAACGATCTACTATCTGTGCCAAATTATAAACTAGATTTTCATGTGTTAATTTTACTCCTTTAGGGTTACCTGTGCTGCCAGACGAATATTGTATATACGCTAAGTCCTGACAATCTACTGTAACGCATTGCCCCTCTTCCATATTACATGCTAAGGTTTCATACTCTAAGTATTTCAAATTATTGGCTTCATAACTTTCTCTAAACGTATTTAAATTTCTTTCATCAGTAATTATCCACGCATTCGGCAACTGCTCACTTACTTTCACTAACTTCTTGAAAGCTTCAGTGTCAGGCGATGCAATTAGCGGTACAGACAGAGGAACGGGGATCATGCCTCCTAAAATACAACCCCAAAACAACCTTATAAAGGATAGATTATTGTTTGTCTGAAAGATAATATAAGAGCCCTTCTGAAATCCCTGCTTTTGTAGTGCCCCTAAGATGGATTTGGCATTAAAATAAAGACTTTCATAAGACTCAAACAATTCAGAGCCATCGGATTGAGTAAAGTAAACTCCCCTTGATTTCTCGTTAGCATAAATTCCAAGTAATTGATCTAGTGTTATATTAACTCCATCCTCTAATACTGATTTTGTATAAGGTTTCATATTTCACATCCTAAAAAGTTATTGTTTTTATGCTGCGATATTATCTTTGTTACAATTGATGCAACGTCTTGATCTTGCCTCTTTAATATTAAAATTTATGTTGAGAATTATTTATGTATATTGGATTCTATAATTCTATTATATTCTATTTAAGGATAATATCAACAGAATTTCTTAAATTTTTCCAGCTCAAAGGGCGTGGTTTAAACCCACCGCCCTTAGCCTTCGGGTTGGATAGTAATAATCAGAATCACTTAAAAAAACACTCAATAATGCCCCCGTTGTCAAGACACGATTTTTTGAGGGAAAAGTTATGTCCTTCTTATCATGTCATGTAGCATTTCAGGATGCGATCTGTTCTCAATATATCATTTTTTTACATTTTCCAATTTAATAGCGTGCAGAAAGGCAAACAGCCTCTGCACGCTTGTGTATAAATCTTAAATTTCAACTTATATCTTATATCATACAGCAGTCATTTTCTTGATCATCCAGACGGTGCCACATCAAATGCTCATCGGTTTCCCTTGATAGTCAACGAAAACAAATTCACTATTGATACGAACTTGTCGATTAATGAGATTATAAATATCTTCTGCTGTTTCTTTTGGATGTGTCGGGGCTATCATTCCTCCCATATCCGTCCTTACCCACCCTGGATGGACGGAAAGGACTTGAATGCCTTCATTCTTTAATGCTACATGGAGCTTCTCAGACAACATATTTAAGGCAGCTTTCGACAATCCATAAGGATAATCACCACTATATGCATTTGTTAGACTACCACCTTCTGACGAGATGTTGATAATGGATTGATTCTCACCCTTTTTCAGCAAAGGTAGAAAATGTTTAATCACACGGGCTGGTCCTAACGTGTTGACATCAAATGCTAGTTTGATAGCCTCTATATCAAGATCCTCAATAGACGTACCCCTTCCATTAAGAATGGCAGCATTATTGATAATCACATCAAGACTTTCACCTACATTACGAGCTGCTTCACGAACAGATTCCTCGTCTGTGACATCTAAATGAAGAATTTCTAACTGGTTGCTATTTTTCTCTTTTAATTTGGTTAATTGAGTCCTTTTTTGTTCATTCGCATCTCTGACTCCAGCAAAAACTCGGTACCCTTTTTCTAATCCAACTTCGACAAATCCAAGCCCTAAGCCCCTATTTGCCCCAGTAATTAATATATCCACCATAATCCTCCCAGATTTTTTTAATAGTTATTTTACGGATGCATGTGATAGCAATAGGTAAGACTTTGATGTAATCGCCATCTTTTCCCCTGCTCCACACCCAACGTGCGACTTTCACCGCATTGGGCGTT
>NZ_JADAXG010000017.1:0-48219 GCF_019837545.1 Bacillus sp. 17RED48 | reverse complement strand
TCGTCTGCCGCTCAGAAGCGACTTTATTAATATAACATTTCGTTATATTTTCGTCAACAACTTTTTTCAATAAGTTGTTTTTCGTTTGTTTTGCTTGTTACCTTTCGTGGCAACGAATATAAATATACCAGTTTGATTATTAAAATGCAATAGTTTTTCTAATAAAATTTTCAACTTAGTAAAAAAGTATAAAAACAGCACATTTCTTCTATATAAATATAATTTCTCGCACCATCAAGAACTACTATCCCCACGTAGCTCATACTCAAATAAAAAAAGCTTTGGAGAAATCTCCAAAGCTTAGTCTTGTTTATGACGCATAGCAGGGAATAATAATACATCACGAATAGATGGTGCATTCGTTAACAACATAACAAGACGATCAATACCAATTCCTAGTCCACCTGTAGGAGGCATACCGTACTCAAGAGCTTCAATATAATCATCATCCATCATGTGAGCTTCATCATTACCTTGTTCGCGTTCTTTTAATTGCGCTTCAAAACGTTCTTTTTGATCAATCGGATCATTTAGCTCAGTAAATGCATTTGCATGTTCACGTGCAACGATAAATAATTCGAAACGATCTGTGAATCGTGGATCTTCGTCATTCTTTTTCGCAAGTGGCGAAATTTCTACCGGATGACCGTAAATAAATGTTGGTTGGATTAATTTATCTTCTACTTTTTGTTCGAAGAATTCGTTTATAATATGACCAACTTCCATCGTATCCTTAATACCTACATTATGTTCTTTTGCAAGTTCACGCGCTTCTTCTACACTCATTGGATTCCAGAAATCTGCTCCTGAATGTTCCTTGATTGCATCTACCATATGAAGACGTGTCCATTCTGGTTCTAGATTAATTTCATAATCACCATATTGGATTGTTGTTGTACCTAGTACTTGCTTCGCAATATGAGCAACCATATTTTCTGTTAGTTTCATAATATCTTTATAATCAGCATACGCTTCATATAATTCAATCATTGTAAACTCTGGATTATGACGAGTTGATACACCCTCATTACGGAATACACGACCGATTTCATAAACTTTTTCTAATCCACCCACAATAAGGCGTTTTAAATGAAGTTCAATTGCGATACGCATGTATAATTCCATATCTAACGCATTATGGTGCGTAATGAAAGGACGCGCAGAAGCTCCACCTGCAATTGCATGCATCATAGGTGTTTCCACTTCAAGATAACCATTGTCATCTAAGTATCTTCTCATTTCACGAATGATTTTACTGCGAGTAACGAATGTTTCACGGCTTTCCATACTTGTGATTAAGTCTAAGTAACGTTGACGGTAGCGTTGTTCAACATCTTTTAATCCATGATATTTATCCGGTAATGGACGAAGAGATTTCGTTAATAGTGTAAAGCCCGTTGCTTTCACCGAAAGTTCTCCAACGTTCGTTTTGAACACTTTACCTTCAATACCTACTAAATCACCTAAATCTGCTGTTTTAAATAATTCGTACTCTTCATCTCCAACAGCATCTTTACGAACATAAATTTGAACTTGTCCATGTAAATCTTGAATATGTGCAAATCCAGCTTTTCCTTTACCGCGTTTTGTCATAATACGACCAGCGATAGAAACAGAGATTTCTTTCTCTTCTAATTCTTCTTTAGAGAACTCTCCATATAAGCTTAATAAGTCATTTGTTGCATTTGTACGTTCAAATCGTTTACCGAACGGATCGATTCCTTGCTCACGTAAGTTATGTAACTTTTCACGACGAACAAGCAATTGGTCGTTTAATTCTTCGTGGTTCATGTTATCCATGGTATTGATATCACTCCAGCTCTATTAATTTTTACAATATATACAGTATAGCATTTTCTACTCAACTAGAAAAACTGCCAGCAACTAGCTGGCAGTTCTTCTTTCTTTCACGTAATTATAGGAAGTGTATAGAAGAATGTCAATCTTCCCTATCTATTATTAACCAACGTGAATTGTTTGTTGTTTCGCTTCTACTTCTTCTACAAATGCACCTAATACATTCGCAAGGTCCTCACGCGTATTACAAGCATTGATACCATTACGTACAGTTGCATTACCACGAACACCCTTTAAATACCAAGCTGCATGCTTTCTCATCTCTCTTACAGCGACAATTTCGTTCTTTAAATCGATAAGACGATCTAGATGCAACATACATACGTCAATTTTCTCACGCACTGTCGGTTCCGGCATTAATTCACCTGTTTCCAAATACTTTACCGTACGATAAATCATCCACGGGTCCCCAAGGGCAGCACGACCAATCATAACACCGTCTACACCAATTTCATCAAGCATACGCTTTGCATCTTGTGGCGTTTCGACATCACCATTTCCGATAACCGGGATATTTACAGCTTGCTTTACTTGTTTAATAATATCCCAATCCGCTTTCCCTTCATACATTTGTACTCGTGTACGTCCATGAACTGCTACTGCTTGTCCGCCAGCACGCTCAACAGCTTTTGCATTCTCAATTGCAAAAATATGATCTGCATCCCAACCAATACGCATCTTAACTGTAACCGGCTTTTCAACAGCATCTACAACTGCCGCTACCATTTCATATATTTTATTTGGGTCTAAAAGCCACTTTGCTCCCGCATCACACTTAATGATTTTTGGTACTGGGCAACCCATATTAATATCAATAATGTCTGCTGTCGTATATTTATCTACGTATTTCGCAGCATCTACAAGAGTTTCTTTCTCTCCACCAAAAATTTGTAAACTTAATGGCTTTTCTCTTTCATCAATATATAACATATCTAATGTTCTTTTGTTATTAAGTAATATCGCTTTATCACTTACCATTTCAGCACAAACTAAACCTGCACCAAATTCTTTTACTGTCAAACGGAATGCAGAGTTACACACTCCCGCCATCGGTGCTAATACAACCGGGTTTTTCATCTCAATGTTTGCAATCTTTAACACTCGACTTACTCCTTCCTTCATAGTCACTTCGGCATTAATTCCTCCACTGAAACCTTTAATGCCTTAGCAACTTCCACTACAAAATCTTGGGAAGGCGATCGATTCCCTCTCTCAACTTCACCTAAAACAGATACAGATACCCCTAACTCTTTCGCAAAACCTTCTTGTGTATAACCTTTCAGCTTTCGAAAAGCACGAATGCGTCTTCCCCATTTTTCTGCTTCCATACCGTTACTCCCTCTCGCCTTTTCATTTCTTCTACTTGTGAACGTGAAATGTTTTGTTTTATATCTTGATTAATCTCTAACAACGGAACGATAACAAAAGCTCTTTCGAACATCCGCGGATGCGGAACAATAAGATTCTCTGCTTCAATATTCTCTTGATTATATAGTAAAATGTCAAGGTCGATGGTCCTCGGACCCCATCTAATTTCCCTTTTTCTTCCTAAATCATTCTCTACTCTTTGTGTAATTTTCAATAATTCTTGCGGTGATAAATTGGTAGAAATTTTTATAACTAAATTTAAAAAGCAACTTTGGTCAGTATAGCCAACTGGCTCTGTTTCATATATAGATGAAATATCGTTAACTTGGATATACGGGTTTTTGTTTAAAAACTGAATCGCTTCAGTTAAATACGTATAACGTTCTCCGATATTTGAACCTAATGCAATGTAAGCTATATTATTCATGGACGTTCTCTCGTAATTTCCACTGCTACAGCACGATAATGTCCAGGTATCGGCGGATCTGGTTTAATTACTTTAATTGTACAACGGAAAATACTCTCATATCGTTTCAATATATCTGCAGCAATATTTTCAGCGATACTCTCTACAAGCTTATACGTTCTATCTTCAACAACTTTTCTACATAACTCGAAAAGCTCTCCATAATTGACAGAATGCTCTAAGTCATCACTTTCTCCTGCCTGTTTCAAATCCAACTCCACCGTTAAGTCCACTTTAAATCTCTGACCCAATTTATTTTCCTCTGGGAATACACCATGATAACCGTAAAACTCCATATCATGAACATAAATTTTATCCAATTACTTTACCCCCTTACCAATCATCGCATCCATCATCTTAGCCATACGTGTCATTTCCTTCACATCATGAACACGAACAAACTCACAGCCCTTTTCAATGCCGAGACAAACGGTAGCTCCCGTTCCCTCAAGACGTTCCTCTACCGGTAAATCTAACACATGTCCAATAAAGGACTTTCTTGAAGTACCTAAGAGAACCGGATAACCCAGTACGTTTAACTGTTCTAAATTACGCATCGCTTCTAAATTTTGTTCAGGTGTTTTAGCAAAACCAATGCCTGGGTCTAAAATGATATTCTCATCTCGCACACCAGCACCTTTAGCAATTTTAATACTGTCATATAAATCAGCAATCATATCAGCCATTAAATTGCGGTAATTCATGTTATCGCGATTGTGCATCAAGATAATAGGTACATCGTAATGAGCTGCAACTTCAGCGATTTTTGGTTCCGCCTTCGCTCCCCAAACGTCATTAATAATATGAGCGCCAGCTTCGATTGCTTGTTTTGCAACTTCAGCTTTATACGTGTCGATAGAAATAGGCAATTTCACTTCTTTTGCAACCGCCTGAATCATCGGAACAACTCGCTTGATTTCTTCTTCCACTGATACTTTAGCAAAACCTGGGCGAGTAGATTCACCGCCGATATCAATAATATGAGCACCTTCATCTCGCATTTCTTTCGCATGGCGCACCGCAGCCTCTACCTCGTTGTAACTCCCACCATCGGAAAACGAATCTGGTGTTACATTTAAAATCCCCATAATTAAAGTTTTTTCATTTAAGTTCAATGTATATTCGCCGCAGCGCAAATCATAATCCCACTTCAAACTACACATCTCCTCTTCACAATTCATTTCTGCTCCACAATTTCTCTCTCTGCATTTCGTAAAGATTCATAAACCTTTTTGTAACCACACCTACTTTACCCGGGAAATCTCGCCCCTCTATATGATAAAGTGGAACAATTTCTTGAATCGAGTTTGTTACGAAAACTTCATCAGCGGAAAGTAATTCATCTTTTGTAAAGAAACCTTCCTTTACTTCGATGCCCAACCCTTCAGCAACCTTTATAATAAACGCACGAGTGATACCATTTAAAATCCCCGTTTTTAACGAAGGTGTATACAAAATATCACCTTTCACGAAAAAGAGATTCGAAACAATACCCTCTGCAACATAACCTGTTTCAGTAAGAAAAATACCTTCCTTATTCACAACATTTCCAATTTCACGTTTTCCTAAAATGTTATTTAAATAATGATGAGACTTTAAGCGAGACGCACCCTCTGGTGTATTTCGCACTTGCTTTAAAACAACCCCTTCTTTTTCTACTACATCTTCAGGGGCTGCTAAAGGTTTTATAAAAACAATAACAGACGGCTCTTCATACATTTTCGTTTGCAATCCAATTTCATCTATACCCGCTGATACATTAAAACGTACATATGCATGCTCTAATTCATTCTTAACGAGTAAATTCTTCAAAATAAGCAGTACTTCATCTTTCGTCATTGTCCATTTAATTTGCAATGTATCCAGCGCATCTATTAAACGGTCATAATGATCATCCAATAAGAAAGGATGACCATTATAAATACGAAACGTCTCAAAAACTCCAAGACCATATAAATAACCATGATCATAAGGAGAAATTCTCGCTTCACTTGCTTCTACATACTCACCATTTAAGTAAATTAACATGATGTCACACTTGGACTGTATTTACGAATGAAATTCTGCAACAACTCTTTTCCGTGGGAAGTCATAATTGATTCCGGATGGAACTGTACACCTTCAATCGGTAATGTCGTATGACGGAGCGCCATAATTTCCCCTTCTTCTGTCCAAGATGTTACCTCTAAGCAATCAGGTAACGTCTCTTTCTTAACGATAAGGGAATGATAACGTGTCGCAGTAAACGGATTAGGGATATCCGAAAAAATCGTCTTTCCGTCATGATGCATAAGCGACGTTTTCCCATGCATTAAGCGCTCCGCACGTATAACCTCTCCACCAAACACTTGTGCAATGGATTGATGTCCAAGACAAACCCCAAAAATCGGAATCTTTCCAGCAAAGTATTGAATAACCTCCATACTAATACCCGCTTCATTAGGACTACACGGACCTGGCGAAATCATTAAAAAGTCTGGTTTCATATTCTCAACATCTGAAATAGTCACTTCATCGTTACGTTTAACAACAAGCTCTTGTCCAAGTTCTCCAAGAAACTGCACTAAATTAAATGTAAAAGAATCATAATTATCAATCATTAATATCATTTCTCTCACCTAACCGTTTCTTCGCTACGTTCTTTTGCACGCCATAAAGCAATCGCCTTTTTTAACGACTCTTTATATTCATTTTCCGGATTCGAATCAATTACAATTCCTGCTCCTGCTTGTACATGTGCTTTTCCATCTTTAGCAAGCAGTGTTCTAATTACAATATTCAATTCTGTATCTCCAGAATAACCGATCCACCCGATTGAACCTGTATAAATCCCTCGGCGAACAGGTTCTAATTCTTCAATAATTTCCATCGTACGTATTTTCGGGGCACCAGTAATTGTTCCCCCAGGGAATACAGCCTTCACTAAATCAAAAGCATCTTTATCTTCTTCCACCTCACCACGCACATTAGAAACAATATGCATAACATGTGAGTATTTCTCAATTACCATAAATTCATCTACTTCTACAGTGCCATATTTACAAACACGCCCTAAATCATTTCGTTCTAAATCCACAAGCATGACGTGCTCTGCTCTTTCTTTTTCGTTCTCAATTAATTCTTTTGCTAATTCTTCATCCTCTTGCTCATTCGCCCCTCTAGATCTCGTTCCAGCAATCGGTCTTGTACTTACTTCGGTTCCCTCTTTCTTAATTAGCAACTCTGGCGATCCACTAACAATTTGAAAATCCCCGAGCTCCAAGTAACCCATATATGGAGATGGATTAATTTCACGAAGACTTGTATAAATTTCGAGTGGGTGTGTTTGTAACGTTCTTTCTTGCCTTGTCGACAAGTTTACTTGGAACACATCACCAGCTCCAATATATTCTTGAATACATTCAACCGCCTTCATAAAGCTTTCTTCTGTAAAAGCAACTGTTTCACTTTTCTCTTCAGGGCACGCAAAAGGTATATTCACTTCTGGCGCTTCTGTCGCCCAAAGAATCTTCCATTCATTTAATCGCTCTTTTGCCTCTTCATGCTTATCTACATAATGTGTAATAATCCATAATACTTTTTCTTTTTGATCATAAACAAACACATCATCAAATAATAAAAAGAATATATCAGGTATATTAATGTCATCTTCCGCAAGGGAAGGGAGTTTTTCAATATAACGGATGCAATCATAACTAAAGTAACCAATTGCACCACCTTGAAATGGAGGGTATTCCGGATTATAGTCCGTTTTCCATCGCTCCATATATTCCTGCATTAAATCTAATGGGTTTCCTTGTTTTATTGTTTCCTTACCACTTTCGCTTATATGTAACGTTTCACCCTTCCCTCGGATTACCGCTACTGGGTTCAACCCCACAATGTTATAACGACCGCCACGTCCACTCTCTAACAAAATATGTTGCGGTTTATCCTTAGAAAGAAATTTATACTGCTTAAAGAAATCTAACTGATATGGAATAGAAAGCGCTAAAGATTTTCTTCGTTGCATATCAACACCCCGTCTTCTTTTATCCCACCCTCTTAGATTAACCACTTCAAACTACATTCGTTATGTATATAAAGTGGTTATACTCGAAGGCTAGTGAAAATAAATTAATTATACTACCTCTTATTTTACATGAAGTTTTCTAGTCATTCACTCTTTTCCTATTTCCAATCCAAAAAGAAAAAGCATCCTTTTCAAGGATGCTTTTTCAATCACATATAATTAAGACTCAAATTGATAAAGCGGTGTACTTAAATAACGTTCACCGTTACTTGGGATAATAACAAGTACCTTTTTCCCTTTACCTAACTTTTTCGCAATTTCTGTTGCTGCATAAATAACTGCTCCAGAAGAGATACCCACTAAAATACCTTCCTCTTTAGCCACTCTTCTTGCATATTCAAATGCTTGCTCTGCTTTTACTTGAACAATTTCATCATATACCTCTACATCCAATGTCTCTGGGATGAATCCCGCCCCAATTCCTTGGATTTTATGTGGACCCGGTTTCCCACCAGATAGTACTGGTGAATCCGCAGGTTCTACTGCATAAATTTTAATATCTTTATACGCTTCCTTCAGTACTTCACCAGCACCAGTAATCGTTCCACCTGTACCAATACCTGCAATAAACGCATCTAATTGTTCACCCATTTGTTCAACAATTTCTGGCCCTGTTGTTAAACGATGAATTTCTGGATTTGATTGATTTTTGAACTGTTGTGGTATAAAGTAGCCATGCTCTTTTGCTAATTCAGTCGCTTGACGAATCGCTCCACCCATTCCTTCAGGTCCTGGAGTCAATACTAATTCTGCACCGTAAGCACGTAATAAATTACGACGCTCAATACTCATTGTTTCTGGCATTACTAAAATTGCCTTATATCCTTTAGCGGCCGCTACCATCGCTAAACCAATTCCTGTGTTACCACTTGTTGGCTCAATGATTGTATCGCCTTCTTTTAATAATCCTTTTTTTTCAGCATCTTCAATCATAGCTAATGCAATACGATCTTTAACACTGCTCCCTGGATTCATAAATTCTAATTTTAAGTATATATCTGCGCTGTTTGATTCTACGATGCGGTTCAACTTAACGATCGGCGTTTTCCCGATTAATTCTGAAACTGATTGTGCCACTCGCATTCCTGTCACTCCTAACACCGAGTATTTTTATTGGTTTTATCTATATTTCGATTTTGTCAGAAAATTCCCTGTTTGTCAATCTATTTAGAGGATGGATTCCCTCACTTCCCTTATGACAAACTCTCAATTAAATTTGTAATATCTTCTTTAGAAAACTTGTATCGCTCATTACAGAAATGACAATGAACTTCTGTCTCTTCTTCTTCTTCGCGAATTTGCTCTAACTCTGTTTTACCCAAACTAATTAACACACTCTCAATACGTTCGCGTGAGCATGTGCAATTAAATTGAACATCCATCACTTCTAATACTTTTACTTTATCTTCTCCAAGAACTGCATACAGTAACTCTTCTGGAGAAAGCCCTTGTTCGATTAACGTTGATACAGGAGGAATTTTTTGCAAACGATCTTCGATGAATGAAATTGTTTCTTCCTGTGCACCTGGCATAATTTGAAGGATAAATCCACCTGCCGCTAATACGCTGTCATCTCCATTTACAAGAACGCCAACTCCTACAGAAGAAGGTGTTTGCTCAGAAACTGCAAAATAATACGTGAAGTCTTCCCCTAATTCTCCTGAAACAATTGGAGATTGACCAATAAACGGCTCACGCATACCAATATCTTTAATTACTGTTACAAATCCCTCAGTACCTACCGCTTGATATACACGTAATTTTCCTTGTTCCGTTCCTTCAAAATCAACATGTGGATTCGTTACATAACCACGTACATCCCCATTTGCATGAGCATCTACTAAGATGGGACCAATCGGACCATTACCTTCTACCTTAATCGTTAACTTTTGGTCACCTTTTAACATCGCGCCCATCATTGTACCTGCAGTTAAAGAACGACCAAGTGCCGCTGAAGCTGTTCTCCATGTATCATGACGTCTTTGCGCCTCACTTACTGTGTTTGTAGTACGTACACTATATGCACGCACTTCCCCATCAAACGCTAACGCTTTTACTAAATAATCTTTCATACTCATTTATTCACCTTTCTCATGCTGTAAATTTGCATTACGCTCGTATAACATATACAAACCCTTTAATGTTAAAAATGGATCTACAACGTCAATTACATTCGATTCTTCTGAAATTAATTTCGCTAATCCACCTGTTGCAATAACTTTCGGTTCTTGTTTAGCTTCCTCTTTCATACGCTTAACAATACCTTCCACTTGTCCAACATAACCATAAAGAATACCAGATTGCATTGCACTTACCGTATTCTTTCCAACAACACTGCTTGGTTTTGTAATTTCAATACGAGGAAGTTTTGCCGCTCTACTATATAAAGCCTCTGCTGAAATCATAATTCCCGGCGTAATAACTCCACCCATATAATGCTTTTCTTCGTTAATATAACAATATGTAGTAGCCGTACCGAAATCGACAATAATAAGCGGACTTCCATACAAGTGGATTCCTGCTACCGCATTTACAATTCGGTCCGCGCCTACTTCACGTGGATTTTCATATTTAATATTTAGCCCTGTTTTTATTCCAGGACCTACTACAAGCGGTTTAATTTTAAAATACTTTTCACACATGCGCTCTAAAGCAAACATAATTGGTGGTACGACTGAAGACACGATAATACCTTTCACATCTTCAAACGAAAGACCTTCATGCTCAAGCAACTGCTTGACAAGCATTCCATATTCATCTTCTGTCTTATGACGATCTGTTTCCATGCGCCAGTGTTGACGAAGTTCCCCCTCTTCAAACACGCCTAGTACAGCATTTGTGTTCCCTACATCCAATACAAAAATCATATTCTCACCACTTATCTTATTTAATCTATATTTGTGCAGTATGTATAAAACTTATAAAAACATCATATCACACATACTTATATAATCAGCTTTTCTATCCTCATCATTTTACAAAAAGATTACGCTCTATTTCAATTTTTAATACCCAATTTATTTAAATTCTTTTTCTACTTCATTTCGTTCCACAAATAAAAAAAGGAGTGACCATCGTCACTCCTTCATCTCTTACTTATCTTCTGATTCTTCATCGTCCTTCTTCATATTGATGTTTACTTTCACATCATCTGAAGATGTTGGACGCTCTGGCAATCTGCCGTAATCATATAAATGATTGATTTGCTCTGCATCTAACGTTTCTACTTCAAGTAACGTTTTCGCAATAATATCTAGCTTATCACGTTTTTCAGTAAGAATTTGGTGCGCGCGAGCATAACATTCTTTTATAATAGTTTGCATTTCCACATCGATTTCATGTGCAATTGCATCACTGTAGTTTTGTTCTGAATGGAAGTCTCTTCCTAAGAACACTTGACCACCTTGTGAGCTACCGAATTGCATTGGTCCAAGCTTATCACTCATACCGAATTCCGTAACCATACGTCTTGCAATACCAGTCGCACGTTGGAAGTCGTTGTGAGCACCTGTGCTTGCTTCACCAAACACAATCTCTTCAGCTACTCGACCACCAAGTAAACCAGTGATTTTATCAAGTAACTCTGGTTTTGTCATGAAGTAACGATCTTCTTTCGGAAGCATCACTGCATATCCACCAGCTTGACCACGAGGGACAATTGTTACTTTATGAACGATATCTGCTTCATCAAGGACAACACCAATTACAGTATGGCCAGCTTCATGGAATGCAACGATATTACGTTCTTTTTCAGAGATAACACGACTTTTCTTAGCAGGACCTGCAATAACACGATCCGTTGCTTCATCAATGTCACTCATATCAATTTTCTTCTTATCTTGACGCGCAGCTACTAAAGCAGCTTCGTTTAATAAGTTTTCAAGATCAGCACCAGAGAACCCTGGTGTACGAGTTGCAATTGCTCTTAAGTTGATATGATCATCAAGCGGTTTATTACGAGCATGTACTTTCAGTACAGCTTCACGGCCATTTACATCTGGACGATCTACTGTAATTTGACGGTCAAAACGACCTGGACGTAATAACGCTGGATCAAGAATATCGGGACGGTTTGTTGCAGCAATGATAATAATACCTTCGTTTGCACCGAATCCATCCATTTCAACAAGTAATTGGTTCAACGTTTGCTCACGCTCATCATGGCCACCACCAAGACCTGCGCCACGTTGACGTCCTACTGCATCAATTTCATCAATGAAAATGATACAAGGAGCATTTTTCTTTGCATTTTCGAATAAATCACGTACACGTGATGCACCGACACCAACGAACATCTCTACGAAATCAGAACCACTGATAGAGAAGAATGGAACGCCAGCCTCACCTGCAACGGCACGTGCTAGTAAAGTTTTACCTGTACCTGGAGGTCCTACTAATAGAACACCCTTCGGAATACGAGCACCAACTTCAGCGAACTTACGAGGATCTTTCAAGAATTCAACTACCTCAACAAGCTCTTGTTTCTCTTCATCCGCTCCAGCAACATCTCTGAAACGAACTTTTTTCTTTTCGTCATTATATAACTTCGCCTTACTTTTCCCGAAGTTCATAACACGGCTACCGCCGCCCTGAGCCTGGTTTAATAAGAAGAAGAATAAAATGAAGATAATGACAAACGGAATGATAGAAGTAAAGAACGTTACCCAAGCACTTGTTTCTTCTGCTGGTTGATACTTAACTTCAGCACCTTGCGCTTTGTCATTAATTTTCTTTTGTAATTCCTCAGTATTTGGTGCATAAGTAACAAATTGTTCTCCTTGGCTAGAGTTGTTAAATTGTCCTTTTACCTCAAATACACCATTTTTCGGTTGAAGTTGCACATTACGCACTTCACCTTTTTCTAGTTTAGTAATGAATTTATCGTAGCTAACTGATGTCGTTTTTTGCGTCGAACCATTAAAATAGCTCACGATTCCAATTACTACTAGGAATATCAGTAAATAAAAGATGGTATTACGGAAGATACGATTCATTCCTAACCTCCTCTCACGGCATAAACACTATTGTAAATCGTAACATAGAAAAACTTTCCTATACAATTGTAACGCCTGTATTTAATTAATTTGAGTAAACGCTTGGTTTTAATACTCCTACATAAGGAAGATTACGGTACTGCTCTTTATAATCTAATCCATATCCTACAACAAATTCATGCGGAACAGTAAATCCAACATAATCCGCTTTCAAATCTACCTTGCGGCCTGTCGGCTTATCTAATAACGTAACAATTTTTACAGACTTCGCTTTACGATATTTAAATAGGTCTACTAAGTAACTTAGCGTAAGACCGCTATCAATAATATCTTCAACGATTAAAATATCGCGACCTTCTACAGAAGTATCAAGGTCTTTTAAAATTTTCACTTCGCCTGTTGAAACGGTAGAGTGACCATAACTAGATACAGCCATAAAGTCCATTTCAAGATATGTATCTGTTCTCTTTAATAAATCTGCCATGAATGGCATCGCGCCCTTTAATACGCCAATCGCAAGAGGTACTGTGTTTTTATAATCCTCTGCAATAATTGCGCCTAATTCGAGCACCTTTTCTTGTATTTGTTCTTCAGAAATTAATACTTTTTCGATATCTTGATTCATCATTTCATTATCCTCCCGGAAGACTCCTTGCTTTTGTAGTGAATAATCATATATTTATCCTTCTTTGCCGTCTCTTTCGAGATAGCAAATGCAGATCGCTTCAACAAGGGTACCCAAATAATATTCCCACTTGCATCACAAACGACCGGCCATTCTTCTCTTTTTTCTCTTGGTACTTTCGCTTCGATAAAGATAGCTTTTATCTTTTTTGTGCCATTCATACCTTGTATTGACATGCGATCTCCATTTTCTCTAGAACGAATACGAAGTGGATATGATATATCATTATACTTAGCAACAAATACTGTTTCATTCATGTTACTTGGTATGTCTTCGCTCACCTCTGTTACAAACTTATCCCCGTTCGATAGCGTAATTGTCCCGGGCACTGATAAATCTTGTAAAAAAGGAGAAACAATTCCTTGTTTAAATCCAAAGCTGCACTCTTCGTATGCGCGAACAATTTTTAAATCACCTGGAAAATCAAGTGAACCCGAAGGTTGTGTCCGCTTAAAAAACTCAATCACTTTGTCAATATGTATAGAGGAAAGAGAAGATGGAATCTTATATTCATAAAGATAGTTTAATATTAGTTGAATCCCTCTTCTTTGTAAAGACATAGACATGGATTCAAAGGCAGGAATTGATAAGCTAATTTGTTTATCACTTTTTTTTGTAATTACTTTATTCATTTTCTCAAAAGCTAATTCCTGCAAATACGCCTCATCCTCTTGCATTTGCATGCTAAATTTTTGGAATTTCTCATGCACTTGTGAATTTTCTTCTTTCAAATGAGGAAGAACATATTTACGTAATCGATTCCTTGTATATACTTCCTTTTTATTACTTGGATCTATACGGGGAATTATTTTTAGCTTATTACAGTAATCAACAATCTCTTCCTTCGTTACTCCAAGTAACGGCCTAATTAAATATCCATTATGAAAAGGACGCTTCACTGCAATTCCTGCATATCCTTTCGGAGTACTCCCTCGTACAAGGCGCATTAAAATCGTCTCTACTTGATCATCACCATGATGTCCAAGAGCTACATATCTCGCATCATATTTCTTCATTATTCTTTCCAAAAATGCATATCTGCATTCTCTAGCAGCAACCTGTGCATTCATTCCGTGTTGCTGTTGATATTGCGACACATTAATCCTTATCGTTTCGCAAATAACTCCCAGCCCTTTACAAAGGTCCTGCACAAACTGTAGGTCCTCATGAGATTCATCACCTCTAAACATATGATCCACATGTGCCACTACAATTTCAAACTGTTTTGCTGCTCTTTTTTCTAACAAATAATATAGAAGAGCCAAAGAGTCAGGACCACCAGAAACCCCTACAACAATTGTTGAACGTTCCTTTAATACATCATGCTGCTTTACAAAGTCATCTACCTTTTCAACAAATGTATCTTTCAACTTCGTAATCACCTTTCATTAAACAAGAACAGCAACGTTAGTTACCTTGTTTATAATGGTACAACTTTTACAAACATTGTGCAAAAAAAAGATATACAAAAATTACATTTTTATCTTACATCATCCGTACATATTCACAAAAATAATAACATTATCTTTTAAAGTAAAAAAACCTAGGCATCCACCTAGGTTTTTAGAAAGAAACAGTGATAAAGAAACATCACACTTAAAATTTATTGTGCCTGCATTCCTACAATTGGAATCGTAGCCCACTTCGGCATATTTTTCTTCACTTTCGCCACAACGATAGTCATATCGTCATTTATATAACCATCACAAGAGCGAATCACCTCTTCCATAATGATATCAGCAATTTCTTGCGGATCTTCGGTTTGTAATTCTTTAATTTTTCGTTTCATCCATAGCTCGTGATTCTCTACATGTTGCGCTCCTTCGAAAATCCCATCGCTCATCATAATAAGGATATCGCCCGTTTTTAATTGTTCACCTACTACATCAACTTCAACATCCTCAATAATCCCCATCGGTAAATTACTCGCCTCAATTTTCAAAATATTATTCGCGCGTTTAACAAAACTCGGCGTCGATCCAATCTTTAAAAATTTCGCACTCGCATCCCGTAAATCCACCATAGCTAAATCTAACGTCGTAAACATCTCTTCTGTTGTTCTTAAAGAAAGAATAGAATTGATAGATTTAATCGCTATTTCCTCATCAATGCCTGATTGAAGTATTTTTTGTAATAATTTCACCGTTTCTTTACTCTCCATATGAGCTCTTTGCCCATTTCCCATACCATCACTAATTGCAAGCGCATATTTACCAACACTCAAATCCATCATCGCATAAGAGTCACCAGAAACAAACCCACCGCCTTTTGCAGCTGTGGCCAACCCAGTATCAAGAGAATACGTTTTTGCTGAACCAAATGATATTAAGCTGTGGCCGTTCGGATAAGAAGATTTTTCTTCATGTTTAACAACAATATTTTCCTTTAGAATATCAGAAAGCATCGGCGCAACTAACTTTTCACATTCTCCATGTTCATTAGATGCAACCGGAATCAACATTTCAATATCAATACTTCCTCTATCTAAACAATATATATCAACATGCTCTACTTCTACGCCAAAATCACGAAACGCTTGCATAATCTGTTCTTCCTGCACTTGATGATTTTCTCGTTCTCTTTGGATCTCCTTAGCAAAATCCTCCATAACTTTTGATACACCTAATAGTTGCTCCGCTACTATTCTACGGTTTTCTTTCATTTGTTTTCGTAATTTTTGTCCTTCATAGAAGTGATCTAATTCACCCGCTACTAAATCCGTCACTTTCTTCCCTCTCACACAATGCTTGTCCCATTCACGAACTAACTTCCGATTATGCTGCAACGTCCCCTCTTCCGTTTCACTCATTATTTGTTTCATATAATCGTACGTTTTGTCGAAATTAACTACCCAGCATTGGTCCTTTTTAAAGCATGTTTGACATGTTTTTGCAGTAATTGTACTTAAGAACAAATCCGCTTCTGTCTCTTTATCTTCCTCCTCCACATATCCATATACAGAAAAGCTATTAGATAAAGCAGCAAATACATTGGCAAATTGATTAATTTTATTCGCTGTAACATCACGCATCCTTCTTAAATACTGTTGTTGATCTTGTGAATGTTCCTGTGTGCCTGGCATGAATTTAGCAATACGATCCATAACAAGTTTCGGTGTTAATAAGAAGAACACAATCGCCACACCAGATTCAATTAAAGTTGTCACAATGTTTGTTTGCTTGTCTACATATAGCGTAATCAAGCTCGTCCCAATTAATAAACCTAAACTAACACCTAAACGCTTCCCTTCTTTTAACAAACCACCAAGCAACCCAGAAAAAGCAAGTAGACTAAGTTGAGACAAACTGGAGACATTGGCTAAACTTAATATTAATCCAGTGACCACCCCCACTGTAGATCCTGTAGCAGCCCCCGCGATAAATGCAAACACGAGCACTAAATACCTAGTAAAAATATGTTGAATAGAAGCGTCATATACAAACCAATCTGTTGTACCTGTTAAAACAGATGCTAGTAATATAATTAAACAAACAATTTCTTCTGTCTCTAGCGCTTGTTGTTTACCTTTTCGTTCTACTAAAAGCGGAACACTTTGTAAAAATATCATAGTTAATACGAAGCTAAGCCCTGCCTCAATCGTACTAACGAGTAAATCGTACATGGTGACAGTTTGTTGCGCGAAATATACGACAACTAAATGTGCGGTTAATGCGGAGATAAATACTTGGAATGGAACAAGTCCAACAGTTTTACGTGTAAACCGACTAAAGAAGATATTATAAATGAAGAAAGTAAAAATAGATGCAAAGGTAAAGAATAAATTATCTATCGAAACTGAAAGTGCGCCCCCCATAAGAGCCAAGAACGCGAGCGGCATTTTATCCCGCTTCATAACATAAACAGCAGCAAAAAACGGCAGTGCAAACGGTAAAATGTTTGTTAATATATACGCTCGTCCCAAAAGAAAACCAATAACAACAATAATAAATCCCCATCTAAAGAAAACCTGCTCAAACTTCATTCGCAACTTACTCGTCCACTTTACTGCTCCAAGCTGACTCTCATTCATTGCCAATGCACTTGTATTCATAGTATTCCTTCCTGCTTTAGGCATATTTTTAACACCACCTGCATAGTTTAATTACTGTCATTATAAAAGATGATTATTGGGATTTTTGTCAAAACAACAGTTTTCACTTTTATAATCGTTCGACTTTTTATTCGAAATAACTCTACATATATACACGGTATGTAATTTATTCTCACTATTTTAATTGAACATTCAGAAAATATAGGGTGATTTTGTAGAAGTGTTGTATGTCTTAATTTATTTAACAAAAAAAGATCATGCAAATTTGCATGATCTTTTTAGGATGACCCGTACGGGATTCGAACCCGTGTTACCGCCGTGAAAGGGCGGTGTCTTAACCACTTGACCAACGGGCCGTTAAATTAAATATAGCGGCGGAGGGGATCGAACCCCCGACCTCACGGGTATGAACCGTACGCTCTAGCCAGCTGAGCTACACCGCCATGTCGTCTTATTTAACGGACAATTAGTATCTTACCTCAGATATATTTTAAAGTCAACACATCTTGAAAACTTTTTTAAAAATATATTTTCACATATAAAAAAGCACCCCGAGCAATCGCCCTGGGTACCTCTCTATATGCTAAGAATTAAACGTTCTTATTATCCGCGACGTGCGCCACGGCCACCACGTTTAGATTCTGTGTTACGCTTTAAAGAAGTTAAACGATCTTCACTGTCCTTTAAGAAACGTGCCATCTTTTGCTCGAATGTTTCTTTTGGAGCTCGTTCGTTACCGCCACCACGGTTATCTCTGTTGAAAGAACGATTACGTTGTGGACGTCCAGAACGTTGTTGATCGCCACCGCCACCGCGTTGGTATTCACCACGTGGACGATCTCCTTCTGTTTTTTCACGCTCTTTCGCTTTTTTAATAGATAGACCGATCTTGCCATCTTTTTCAACGTTAATAACTTTTACTTCTACTTGGTCGCCCACTTTTAAGTGATCGTTAATATCTTTCACATAATTATCAGCAACTTCACTAATATGAACAAGACCCGTTAAGCCTTCTGGCAGCTCCACAAAAGCCCCAAAATTTGTAATACCTGTTACTTTACCCTGTAACTTGCTGCCTACCTCGATTGACATAAAAAAAATGCTCCTCCTTAGTGGTTAAAAAGTCAAATTTTACTTTATTATATATAATCCTAAAATATAGTGTCAATAAGACATACTCTACTTAGAAACAGGAAAAATTATCTCCCCTTTTCCAGAGAAGAAATAATCCCTTCTAGCAATCTTTAATACGTACTCTTCATCATTTAACTTTTGAACTTCGTCTTTTAGACTCTTTTCTTTATTCGTTAATGAATCCAGTTCTTTTTTCATGTCCTTAACTTTTGCTTCTTTTGCTCTAATGGAACTGTTTTGTTGATAAAACGTTACACTAATACTCGCAATAATTGTAAAAGCAAAGACAAGAAAAACCGCTAAACGGCGATAAAGTCGCTTCCTGTTCTCATCCGTTTGTATTATATGCTCTTTAACAGGATTTGGACTCTGTTTTTCGATTGTTCTTTGTCTCAGTTCCCTCATTTCCGAGGTCCCCCTAACTTCTTTTTTATACGCTCCCATAATTGGAAGATGTGTCCCTTCAATTTTGCTATATATTGCAGGAACCCTACATGTTTCATTATAAAAAGTTTAACACGATTAGGGAGAAGTTTCCATATGAGCGAAGCAATAAATCGAACAGGCCAGAAAAAAACTTTCCATATGAAAAGTAATATCCAAATCACCATTTTCCATAACACATGTCCAATTGAAAGCAGTATACGAAATAAGAATAATATAAATGCAATAAATAGCTGCGCTATAATAATAACAGGTTTTATCATGAGTAGCTTTATAATTTGAACAAAAAAATGTGTTGTTTGCATAAAAATATAGATGAGAAAATTTAACAGTTTCATGTATAGTGCTTTCAATAAGCTTTGATACGCCGCAAAACCACATAATAATGCCAAAAATACATATATACGTAGTTCAGCTTCATTTACAAGAAGCAATACATAAAAAACGAATAATGCTTGGACAATCCAAAATAGTATATCATGTATAAATACAAGCCAACGTTTACGTTCTTGCCGCTTTAAAAATCGTTGGTATGTATCTAAAGACGCTCCAATCCAAGCACCCATTCCGATCATTGAGAGCATCGTATACAACTGAATTGTTAGGCTCATTTAAACAACTTACTAAAGAATCCTTTAGTTTTCTCCCCTTGATTCTCATCAATATACAGCATCTCATGAACTTTCCCTTTAATCGATACAACACCTTTTTCTACATCTAAATTTTTCATTTGTAAATTTTGACCACGAATTGTTAAAAAACCCATTACGGTCTCAAGTAAAAACTCCTCGCTATCAAAACTCTCTACCTGCTTTACACCGGTAATATCAATTACACGCCTGCCACGCATAATAATATCATGCTCTACCGAAACATTTTGTTGATTAGAAGACATAGGTGAGTAACCATTATTCACGTAAATCCCCCCATAGATTTATACTAGCTATTAGTAATGTATGAAGGGATAATTGATTTTAGAACAAGCCTTCTTCAGCCTTTACTTTTTCTTCGCGAACTAAACTATACATATTTGCTGCATCTTCTTTTTTAGTCGTTTCTTTCAATTCGTTTATTTTTACAGTTACTATTTTTTGACCAAAACGAATTGTTAATTCATCAGCTACTTTCACATCTGAACTCGCTTTTGCCACTTGACCATTAATTGATATTCTTCCTTGATCAGCTACTTCTTTCGCTAATGTTCTTCTTTTAATTAAACGTGATACTTTTAAAAACTTATCTAGACGCATATCAAATCCCCCTATTAACGCTCTGTTTGTTTTGCCTCTTCCCATAAAACATCTAACTGCTCTAATGATAAATCTTGCATATCTTTATTCATTTCAGCTACCTTTGCTTCCATGTATAAGAAACGACCGACGAATTTCTCATTCGTTGAACGTAACGCCTCTTCGGGATCTATTTTATAATGACGAGCTATATTCACAAACGCAAATAGTAAATCGCCAAATTCACCTAACATTTTCGCCTCATCCATATTTGTAACTTCTTGCTGGAACTCTTGCCATTCTTCTAAGGCTTTCTCTATCATCGGTTGTACATCAACCCAATCGAAACCAACTTTGCCAGCTTTTTTCTGGATTTCATAGGCGCGTAGTAATTGTGGCAAACTTTTTGGAACCCCATTTAAAACAGATTCTTTCACGAATCCTTTTTCTTGTTTTTTAATTTCTTCCCAATTGGCAATTACTTCATCAGCATTATTTACATCCGTATTCCCAAATACATGCGGGTGGCGGCGAACCATTTTCTCAGATAAAGTTCGAATAATATCATCTATAGAGAACCAACCTTCATCCTCCCCGATTTGAGCATGCAACATAACTTGTAATAATATATCACCCAGTTCTTCTACTAAGTGATCATCATCCTCTTCATCAATTGCTTCCAACACTTCATAAGCTTCCTCAATTAAATACTTCTTTAAAGATTGATGTGTTTGCTTTTTATCCCACGGACAACCATTCGGTCCACGAAGGTCTGCAATAATTTCTCTAAGCACATCAAACTGTTGATACAAGGACGCACGTTCTTTAACTGGTGGTACATATACACTCGTTAAATTATTCAACTCTGTTTCATGATCTAACATGTACAACGGTACCTTTTTAACTTGTTCAAACGAAGTCCCTGCAGCTGTTACGATATACACTTCATAATCATCTGATAGCATCTCCATTAATGTTAATTTCACATCAGACGCAACGAATGCATCATATACTTGGCAAAAGATTAAATGTTGACGTAATTCTAATTGTCCTCTTTCAAATGATGTGGCGTCAATTAATTGGAATCCTTCAATCGGATCAATCTTTAGACTCGCAAACATAGGATCAAGGAAACTTTGTCCACCTTCAATGCGCACTTCAACATTCGCTACTTCGCCTTTTTCCAACAGTAGCTGAACCGTTCTTTCCGCTACAAGCGGATGCCCTGGCACGGCATAGATGATTTCTGTGCCTTCAGCTTGTTCTAGCAATGTATTCGCGATTGTTTCATATACAATTTCAAATGTATCATGCGCTTCATATACACTGTCAAAGGCTGTATATTGTATACCTTCTTTCTCCAACTCTTCTATAACGGGATGTTCCTTCGTTCTAACAAACATGTGATCTGCTTCTTTTATTTTTCGATATACACCCATCGTTAACTGATCTAACTCACCAGCACCTAACCCTAAAATAGTAATGATTCCACTCACAACCTGCCACCTCTATCCACTCTTCTTCAATAAACCTTCTTTTTTCTCTTTTTTCATAACGGTTCCTATTTCCGCTTTTGTAAATACACGTAATTTTAAAATTAAAAACACATATGTTAATCCACCGATAGCTACACCTAACAATGCCTCAAGTGTTGCAATTCCTCTATGCGTTGTATCAATTACTAATCCAGACATTTGCATCACACGTATAAATATTATTAATACAAACCCCATACCGATACCACTAATAACTACACCTAACATATTACGCTTATCGATAAGCGATTCAGATACAGCTTGCATAAGTAATGCACTATTTAGCACAGAAATTACAATTAACGCAACTAGTGTTGCAATTGCAGCTCCCTTCACACCAAAATACGGCATTAATGTATAATTTAAAGCTAACTTTAAACAACCCCCAAATATAACGAATATTGCTGGCTTTAATGTTTGTCCTAACCCTTGCAAAATAGAAGCAGTTGTAATCGACAATGAACTAAATAAAATAGATAAAGATAAAATGGATAAAACATCTGACCCATCACTATTTTCAAACAACATAATATTCGTAGGCTGAATAATACAAGTTAATCCAATGGCAGCTGCAAATCCAATAACAAATGTTATTTTCATTGCTAACTTTACCTTTTCTCGAATAAAGGAAAGATCTCCTCTTTCCTTCGCCGCTGTAATAATTGGAATAAGTGACAATGAGAAAGAAGTTGTCACGACAGTACCTAATTGCATAAGCGGGATACTTCTGTCGTAAACACCTTTTAATACCTTTGCACTTTCAGCTTGTTCTCCTGCCCCAATAAGTAAGGAATAGAAGGAAATGGAATCAGCCATTTGTATAAAAATAAGTACTAAATTACTAACACAAATCGCCAATCCCTGCCAAAACAGAATTTTAATGATCCTCTTTTTCCCCTTAATTCTCTTTACACTCTTGAAAAATATAGAACGAAAGTCATGACGCATATAAAGTACAAGTACGATAATCCCAATCAGTCCGCCTGCGATTGAACCTAACATAGCACCTGCACCGACTGTATATAAATCAAATCCGCGAGCAATTAGGAATAGAGATAAAAATACAATAATAGAAACACGAATCGTTTGTTCTATCACTTGCGAAACAGCTGTTGGCATCATATTATTGAATCCCTGAAAATATCCTCTTGCTACAGATAAAAACGGCATCAATATGAATGAAAATGAAATAACACGTAATAACTTATCTAAGTGTATATCACCCATGGCTGCTGCAATTGTTTCGGCACCAAAAAACAATGTAAAAAAGCCTACGAAACCAATTCCCAATAAAAACCAAAAAGATACACAGATAATTTCTTCTGCTTCTTGTTGTTTCCCTCGCTCTAATCGTTCCGCAACCATTTTTGAAATTATAATGGGGAACCCATAAGTAGCTAAAATTAAACAAAATCCATAAAACGGATAAATTTGTTGGTAAATATAAAAACCAATATCACCCGCTATATTTTGATATGGAATACGGTAAAAAGCGCTTAATACCTTTGTAACAAAACTTGCGATTGTTAATATAATAGCCCCACGCCAAAAGGCTTGATACTTCTTTGATTCCATACAAGAAAACTCCTTTTTCTATTCTCACCCCTCGTATTATATCATAAAGAAAAGGACAAGCTTCCTTGCCTACACGAGTAATAATACGTTCGCGCAACGATAGAAATGTTCAACGAAAAAAGGTAGCAAAGCGCTACCTTCATTCAATATACATATATCTCCAAATATTTGATTTCTCAAGAAGAAATATCATAATTAGGAAAGATTGCTACTTCTAAAATTCCATATAGCCTTACTGCTCCATTTGTTTCGCTAAAAAGCTTGCAGCTGTATTTACTGACTTATGCTCTACTTCACTTATAATAGCCTCTTTAGAGAAGATAACAACAGCTCCAATTGGATCCCCATTCGCAACAATCGGGCCAATTGTATAGGAACTCACTTTTTCTGTTACTCCATCAATAATTGAAATTTCGCTTTCATCTGTCATAATTACAGACTTACGCTCTTCCATTGTCTTCTCAATTAAATCGCCAACACTTTTATTTAAGTATTCTTTTTTAGATACGCCTGCTACTGCGATAATAGAATCACGATCGCATACAAGCACATTATGTCCTAAGCTATCGTATAAAGCTTCCGTATATTCCTTTGCAAAATTACCTAGTTCACTAATTGGAGAATATTTTTTCAAAATCACTTCTCCATCGCGATCAACAAATATTTCTAGTGGGTCTCCTTCTCGAATACGTAAAGTTCTACGAATTTCCTTCGGAATTACTACCCTACCTAAATCATCAATTCGACGTACGATTCCAGTTGCTTTCATTCTAATGCTGCCTCACTTTCTACTGATGATCAAAGTGGTGAATTTACCTGTTCATGTAAAAATCACCAACTGTTAGACATAGTATTTTACACATTAGTTCTTCTATGCACGCCGAATTGTATTTTTTTATCTTATATTAGGCATTTATGACTTCTTTTTTTACATCTGGCAGGCCTTTTAATAAATTTTCAGCAATTGTTAACCACTTCGATGTCTCTAAACCATTTGTTTTCATAACGATTTTCAATTGCGATCCTTCCATTCCTAGACCAATCATACGTCCAAAACTATTTCCAAGCATGAATAATTTTCCGCCATCAATATTTTGACTTGCTTGTTCTGAGAACAGAATTGTCACTTCAAATTTATTTTGCTTAATTAACTCAATTTGTTCTTTCATTGCCAATACTTTAATATTTGCAATTTGCAATAAGTAACCAACTTCTTGCGGATAATCACCAAATCTATCTATCATCTCTTCCTGCAACTCTTCAATATCCTCAATTGCAGAAACACCTCTAAACTGTTTATACATCATAATCTTTTGTTTACTATCTGAAATATAAGCATCTGGTAAATATGCATCTACTTCTAAATCAATTTCAACATTAACTGTATTTTCAACCCCATCTGTTCCTCTACGCTGTTCAATTGCATCTTTTAACATTTGAGAATATAGATCAAATCCGACAGAATCAATAAATCCATGCTGTTCGGCTCCTAACAAGTTGCCTGCACCACGAATGGATAAGTCTCTCATTGCAATTTTGAAACCTGACCCAAGCTCTGTGAACTCTTTAATGGCTTGCAGACGCCTCTCTGCAACTTCTGATAACACTTTATCTCGTTTGTATGCAAAGTATGCATATGCAACACGATTAGAACGTCCAACACGACCACGAAGCTGATACAGCTGCGATAGTCCCATACGATCTGCATCAAATACAATTAACGTATTTACATTCGGAATATCTACACCCGTCTCAATAATTGTTGTACTTACAAGAACATCATGCTGCCCTTCTAAAAACGATAGCATAACAGACTCTAATTCACCTTCGTTCATTTTCCCATGCGCATAAGTTACACGCGCGTCTGGAACTAACATCGAAATTTCATCCGCTTTTCTTTCGATATCCTCCACACGATTATATAGGAAGTAAATTTGCCCACCTCTTGCAAGCTCTCGTTCTATCGCTTCTCGCATTAACGCTGGGTTATACTCTACTACATACGTTTGGACTGGGAAACGATTTTCTGGTGGTGTCTCAATAACAGATAAGTCACGCACACCAAGCATAGACATATGGAGTGTACGCGGAATCGGAGTTGCCGTTAATGTTAACACGTCAACATTTGCTTTTAATTGTTTAATTTTTTCTTTATGCGTTACACCAAACCTTTGTTCTTCATCAATAATAAGAAGACCTAAATCTTTATAAGTAACATCTTTAGATAAAATACGATGCGTTCCGATTACGATATCTACCGTACCATCTTTTAAGCCTTTAATTGTTTCATTTTGCTGTTTTCTCGTACGGAATCTACTTAATAATCCTATATTGATTGGATAATCTTGAAAACGCTCTCGAATTGTTTCATAGTGTTGTTGTGCAAGGATCGTTGTCGGCACTAAAATTGCAACTTGTTTTTCATCCATAATTGCCTTAAATGCCGCACGGATAGCTACTTCCGTCTTTCCATATCCTACATCACCACAAAGAAGCCTATCCATCGGACGTCCACGTTCCATATCTTTCTTAATCTCTTCAATAGAACGTAATTGATCCTCTGTCTCTTGATATGGGAAAGAAGATTCAAATTCTTGTTGTTCTGCCGTATCTGGTGTATATGCATAACCCTTTGAAGCTTCGCGCTCAGCATATAGTTTAATTAGGTCATCCGCAATGTCTTGTACAGATTTTTCAACTTTCGTTTTGACCTTTTTCCAATCATTTCCGCCCAATTTATAAACTTTTGGATCCTTACCTTCAGATCCTACATATTTCTGCACTTGGTCAATTTGTTCAATTGGAACGTATAACTTATCATTACCTTGATATTTAATATTCAAGTAATCTTTATGAACACCATTAATCTCTAATGTCTCGATACCTAAGAATTTACCTATACCATGATTTACATGAACTACATAATCTCCAACTTTTAATTCCGAATAACTTTTAATACGTTCAGCATTAGATAACTTCTGCTTACGTTGTGATTTTTTAACTTTCTTATGAAAAAGCTCTTTTTCAGTAATAACAACAAGCTTTTGCATCGGCATTTCAAATCCTGCATGTAAATCACCTACAGCAATTTGTAACCTTCCAGGCAATAATATGTCTGTGCCCTCTACGATATCTGCCTCAATATCATAATCACTTAAAATATGTTGTAGTTTTTTTACACGTTCATCATCTGTGCCGAGCACAACAGTCGTAAAATGCCCTTCGTTCCATCTATCAATTTCAGTTTTCAACAACTGCATCTGCCCATGGAAATCTTGCATTGTTTTACATGTCACATTCACAATGTTTTGCGGATGTGTATGTGCTATATGACGTAAGAATAACGTTAAATATACAAAACTTCTTTTTTTATGATGAAGAAATTCCTCAAACGAGTGTGAGAAAGATAAATCTTGAATAATTATTCCCTCACCAAGAAGTGATATATACCATTCCGCCTCTTCTGTTTCAAGATGTGATGCTGTTTCTTGAATACGGGAAATCTCATCTAAAACCACAATACCATCTTCTGGTAAATAATCTATAAGACTAGCAGGTTCTTTATAGAAAATAGATAAATATTTAAACATCTGTTCTATACTTTGCCCGTTTTTTAACATCTCAATTTCATGACTTACCGTTTCAAGCACTGTAGTCTTCAATTTATCATCGGAAAGTTTTTGCATCGTCTTAGTCAAGCCTTCCTCAAGATGCTCAATTCCCGACTTCAATTCTTCCTGTGAAAATAAAAACTCTGTTGCTGGACCAAATCTAACACTTTCTTTTTTATCTTGAGAGCGCTGTTCATCCACATCAAATAATCGAATAGAATCAACTTCTGTATCGAAAAATTCAATACGAAATGGTAACTCTTCAGTTAATGGGTAAATATCTAATATTCCCCCACGCAAACTGAATTCCCCAGGAGCTTCTACCATCGACTTACGCTCATAACCAATATGATGTAAAGTATGCAAGAATGTATCTAAATCAATCTCTTGCCCTAGATTGATTTCGATTTGCCTTTGCTTCCACAACTCTTTCATTGGTAAAAATCTGCGTAGTCCTGCAACTGGCGCTACAATAATCCCGTTCTCTCCTGCCGCTAAACGATTCAATACTTCAATACGTTGCGCCTTCAATTCTGGGCTTGCAACACCAATTTCTGATGCTATCAATTCATTTACTGGGTATAACCACACATCTTTTTCACCAAGTAACGCCACTAAATCTTCATGCACTTTTTGTGCTTGATATAAATTATGCGTCACAATAAGTTGTGATTTTTTTGTTTTTTTATATAAGGCCGCCATTAATAACGAACGAGAAGAGGTTGCCATACCTGATACAAGTTGTTCTTTTAAACCATCTTCTAGTCCATTAATAACCGATTGGATCTCTTCATTTTTATAAAATTGCTCTAATAAACCTATCATTTTCAAAACCCCTCTCAACATAAAGAGCAAGCCACTATATTTTATGCAAATATTTTGGAAAAAGAAAACAGAAAAATGCTTTGGACATGCCAAAGCGACAACATTTTATTGCAGAAATTTTTCATATTCATAATACTCAGGATAAGATGCGAGCGTTTCTTGACACGATTCACAAATCGTTTTTATATATATATTTCCATTCTCATGAAAATGAATCATCTCTACTACTTCTTGCTCTGTTAGTTGAAATAAAACGTCGCTATACACTTTTTCTGCAGTAACGGAGCCTACATTACTCCCGCAATGTCTGCAATAATAATAACCTTCCATACTAGCCTCCTAAAAATCCAATTACTACTAGTATGGGTAAAAATAAGACAAAATATTCCCAATCATACCCTTAACTATTGAAGGTATTCATGATTTGAAGAAAAGGTTTATTTAACCATTCTTCACATGCATCCGCTGCTTTTTCAATAGAATGACTCACATCAGGAATTTCTTCCGATGTAAAACGTCCTAATACGTAATCTACTACCTTCATGCCATTTTTCGGACGATCAATTCCCATGCGGATACGTTGAAACTCTTGTGTTCCTAAATGTGAAATTGTTGATTTCACACCATTATGTCCACCAGCACTACCTTTCATACGAAGGCGTAATTTACCTACAGGGATGTCTAAATCATCGTACAGAACAACGAAGTCTTCAACATCAATTTTATAGTAATCCATGAGTGGTCGAATACTTTCCCCAGATAAATTCATATATGTAAGTGGCTTTAATAAGATTACTTTTTCTCCATTAACAAATCCTGCACCAAATATTCCTTTAAATTTTTGTTCATTCAAAGAAATATTCCAACGCTTTGCAAGTTCATCAATCGCCATAAATCCAATATTATGCCTTGTTAATTCATATTCTCTACCCGGGTTCCCAAGTCCTACTATCAATTTCATTCTTGTACCACTACTTTCTTTTTTCGATACGAAAAGACGTAACCAATCTTGGTTACGTCTCATTCTATCCAATTAATTGAATAATACACTTACAGATTCTTCTTCGTATACACGAATGATTGCTTCTCCGATTAGTGGAGCAACTGAAAGTTCATGTACTTTGTCGATTTTCTTCTCTTCTGGTAATACGATAGAGTTCGTTACAACTAACTCTTTAATATTTGAATTTTGGATACGCTCAATTGCTGGACCAGATAATACTGGGTGTGTACAGCAAGCATATACTTCAGAAGCACCGTTCTCAACAAGAGCGTTTGCTGCTAATGTAATTGTACCAGCTGTATCAATGATGTCATCAATTAAAATTGCTGTTTTACCTTCAATATTACCGATAATGTTCATTACCTCTGATACGTTCGGACGAGGGCGACGCTTATCAATAATAGCGATTGGTGCTTTTAGACGATCTGCCATTTTTCTAGCACGAGTTACCCCACCGTGGTCAGGTGACACGATTACGATATCTTTAAGACCTTTTGTTTCAAAGTAATCTGAAAGGATCGGTACACCCATTAGGTGGTCGATTGGGATATCAAAGAACCCTTGAATTTGTGGAGCATGTAAATCTAGAGTGATTACACGAGTTGCACCTGCTGTTTCAAGCAAGTTTGCTACAAGTTTCGATGTAATTGGTTCACGAGAACGCGCTTTACGGTCTTGACGCGCATAACCATAGTAAGGAATAACAATATTAATTGTTTTTGCAGATGCACGCTTTAATGCATCGATCATAATAAGTAATTCCATGATATGTTCGTTTACTGGGAAGCTTGTAGATTGAATAATGAATACATCGCAACCACGGATACTTTCTTCAATGTTAATTTGAACTTCTCCATCACTAAAACGATCAACAGAACATTTTCCTAGTCCTACTCCAATGTGCTTTGCAATTTGCTCAGCAAGTTCCTTATTAGAGTTTAAAGAGAATACTTTCAAATTAGAATTTAGATATTGAGTCGACATCTAGATTAACCCTCCACATTATGATTTTTTCTTATTCAGCAATTGATCAACATAGTCTTCTTTGTTAACTTGACGTGCACGTGCTACAGATAATGCTTTTGATGGAACATTCTCTGTAATTGTAGAGCCTGCTGCCACATAAGCACCATCTTCAACTGTTACAGGAGCAACAAGGTTTGAATTACATCCAATAAATACCCCGTTACCAATCACAGTTTTGAATTTATTCTTACCGTCATAGTTCACCGTAATTGAACCACAACCAAGATTCACGTCTTCTCCAACTTGTGCATCCCCGATATAACTTAAGTGTGAAGCTTTACTTCTATTACCAAAAACAGTTTTTTTGATTTCCACGAAGTTTCCAACGCGTACTTCATCTCCAATAACTGAATCTGGGCGAATATGTGCAAATGGACCAACCGATACTTCTGTACCAAGTTTACTATCATGTACAGTAGATTGACGAATTGTTGTACGATCTCCAATTTCACTATCGCGAATTACTGTATGCGGTCCAATTTCACAATCAGAACCAATTACAGTATTCCCCTCAATAATTGTTCCTGGATGAAGAACTGTATCACTACCGATAATCGCATCAGCAGAAATATACGTGTTACTTGGATCAATAATTGTAACACCATTTACCATGTTCTTTCGGTTGATACGGTTTTTCATAATAATTTCCGCTTGCGATAGAGCGACTCTGTCGTTAACACCTAACGTTTCATCGAAGTGCTCTGTTTGATAAGCTGATACGATATGACCTTCATTTTTTAAAATCTCAATAACATCTGGCAGGTAATATTCACCTTGTACGTTATCATTTGAAACTTTAGAAAGTGAGGCGAATAAAGCTTTATTATCAAAACAATACGTACCTGTATTGATTTCTTTAATAGCTAATTCTTTCTCATTTGCATCCTTATGCTCAACAATCTTTTCAACATGACCATTCTCATTACGAACGATACGACCATATCCAGCAGGTTCTTCTATGTAAGCTGTTAGCACCGTTGCCATTGCCCCTGCCTCTTTATGTTGCTGAAGCAATGATTCCATCGTTTCAGCAGTTATTAGCGGCGTATCACCACAAATAACTAAAGTTGTTCCTTCTTCGTTTGCAAGTACACTTGCAGCTTGATCTACAGCATGTGCTGTACCAAGTTGTTCTGCTTGTAATGCAAACTCACTTACGTTTCCTAGCTGTTCTTGTACCATTTCAGCACCATGTCCTACGACTGTTACAAGTTTCTGCAATCCTAATTGCGTTACTTGATCGACAACATGTTGTACCATAGGTTTTCCACATACAGGATGAAGCACTTTGTATAGCTTAGACTTCATACGTGTGCCTTTGCCTGCAGCTAGAATCACTGCAAATCTGTTTGACATATAGACCCTCCATCGCAACCTATTTATCCATTAACGATATTATCCTAAATCATCATATATTTCAAGAAACACATTTTAACTATTAAATTTTACCATAATTCTTATACGATGTTTTACTCTTTAGTATCTTTTTTAAGAAATAAGCTATACTATTTAAAATGATTTTGAAAAAATTAGAAGTTTTCCTCTTCACTTTAAAGAATTCAGAATTTTCCGTGCGAAAAATAGATAAAACCACAAAAAAAACAAACTCCTGTAAATGCTTACAGGAGTTTGTTGCAAAATTATAGGGATTTCTTTAAAAAGCCCTTTTCATTCGAATTTTACGAAGCACCCGCTTCTTCAAACTCAACCTCTTCTAACTCGCCTAAACGATGATACTCTGTTAAAACCGCATCTTGAATTTTAGAGCGTGTATTAGAATTAATTGGATGTGCAATGTCACGGAATTCTCCATCTGGAGTACGTTTACTTGGCATTGCTACAAATAATCCATTATTACCATCAATTACACGAATATCATGAACAACAAATTCATGGTCTAGAGTAATAGAGGCAATTGCTCTCATGCGGCCTTCTGTGTTTACGCGGCGTAATCTTACGTCAGTCACTTCCATCTTGTGTTCACCACCCTTTTCTAAATAAGCGATATATTTGTATAAATTCCACAAATTTTCTATTTTCCCTTTAATTTTTTAAAAATTTTTAAGATAAAAATTTTTAATGTAATTGAATATAGAGATTAGTGGAGGTTATCGCTTACAAAAGATTACTTAACTAGGGCAATTACTTCGATTTCAATCGAAACATCTTTCGGTAATTTTGCTACTTGCACACAAGAACGCGCTGGCTTATGAGTAGAGAAATAAGAGCCGTATACTTCATTAACAGCATTAAAATCATCCATATCTTTTAAGAATACTGTTGTTTTTACTACTGTATCAAATGAAGCACCTGCTTCTTCTAATACCGCTTGTAAATTTTGAAATACTTGCTCTGTTTGTACTGTCACGTCTCCTGCTACAAGCTCTCCACTTGCAGTTAACGGAATTTGTCCTGAACTGTAAAACATATTATTTACAATAATCCCTTGTGAATATGGTCCAATTGCTTGTGGTGCATTGCTTGTTTGAACAACTTTCATATTTTTTCACCCTTTTATTATTTATTTTTACTCTTTAAAAATAGTGCACGAAAAGCAGTTTGTCCATCTATTTTATAATTTATAAATAGAATAAAAAAAAGATAAAGCGATCTGCTTTACCTTTTTACTCAGCCTCTACAAGCCCTTCATCAAATGGTGCCAGTGAATAATTTCCCTTTTCCACTTGAATCGCTTTTTCTTTCACATCAACTTCTGATAGACGAATTAATGATACAAAATTATTAATTAGTCGTTCTTCAATATCCGTGGATTCTACTAATACACCAATACCAACAACATTAGCCTTAAACTCTTCTAACATACTCATCATACCTTGAATTGTCCCGCCAGCTTTCATAAAGTCATCAATAATTAAAACATTTGATCCCTCTGGAAGGCTACGCTTTGCTAACGTCATTGTTTGAATTCGCTTAGAAGAACCTGATACATAGTTAATACTAACAGTTGGACCTTCTGTTACCTTATTATCTTTCCTTGCAATTACTACCGGTACATCTAAGTAATTTGCCACCGCATAAGCAAGTGGAATCCCCTTCGTTGCCACCGTCATAACCGCATCAATTGGTTGCCTAGCAAAAACAGAAGCAAACAAACGACCTGCGCCATTAATATGGCGAGGATTACTTAAAAGATCTGTCATATATAAGTAACCACCAGGCAAAATACGACCTGGATTTTCAAATAAGCTACAAAGCTCACTAATAATTAGATCTGCCTCTTCCTCACTTATATATGGTATATATTTCACTCCTCCTGCTGCTCCTGGTACCGTTTGCAATGTGCCGACCCCTTGTTGTTCAAACGTTTGCTTAATAATAACTAAATCTTCACTAATGGAAGACTTAGCTGATTGATACCTTTCAGCAAAAAAAGTGAGAGAAACTAGCTGACGAGGGTTTTGTAACAAGTAATACGTCATATCGACTAATCTTGTACTTCGTCTAATTTTCATACTCTCACCTCAAATCACGAATATTCTAAACAAATCATAACGTATTATACGTCTTTATTCAAGCGTTTCTCGCTCTCCTAATAAACGTACTGCGTATACTTGTTCACAAAATCCTTTTAATCCATTATATATACGATGCATTCGCGAATCATGGTGCACAAGACCAAATACAGTTGGGCCACTTCCACTCATTAATACGGCATCCGCCCCAAATCGCTTCATCTGTGCCTTAATACGTGCAACTTCAGGATGCATCGCAAACGTTACATCTTCTAAAACATTACCAACAGTATCACAAATCCCTTTGTAGTCCCCAGCATTTATGACGTTAACCATTTTATCTACATTTGGATGTGTAACTCGATTTAACTTTAAATTTCCATACACATCAGCAGTAGATACACCAATATGGGGTTTCGCCAAAATAACCCAACAAGAAGGCGGAGTTTTTATGTGCTCAATTTGCTCTCCTCTTCCAGTGGCAATTGCTGTCCCACCATATACACAAAACGATACATCTGATCCAATTTTTGCGCCAAGCTCTGCTAACTGATCAATTGTAAGCCCTAAATTCCATAATTTATTAAGGCCACGTAATGTCGCTGCTGCATCACTACTTCCACCTGCTAATCCAGCTGCTACTGGAATCGTTTTTTCAATAGTAATAGATACGCCTTTTTTCACATTAAACTTCTCTTTTAATAATTTCGCTGCTTGATAAGCTAAATTTCTTTGGTCGTCTGGGACATACCGATTATGGGATAAAATTTCAATACGGTCTTCTGCTAATTCCATTAGTTCTAAACGATCCGCTAAATCAATTGTTGTCATAATCATTTTCACTTCATGATATCCGTCTTGTCTTTTTCCCAGTACATCTAACGACAGATTAATCTTTGCTGGTGCTTTCACTAGTAGCTTCAATCTATTCACCCACTCTATGTACTCAATCTTTTATCGTTTATTTTACCATAAATTTATAGTAAGACGATGACACTTCCCTAATTATAACGAAAAGCATTCAGAATGAAACTACTTATGTAAAATGATGGCACCTTTTCGAGTACAAAAAGCCGAGGAATCACTCCTCGGCTACCGTAGCATAGAAAGTATCTTACAACTACTGGTTTTGTTTCATTAATTGCTGTTCTGCAATTTCTATAGCACGTTTCACCATGTTACCAGCATCTTTCGCACGAATTCCGCCCCAGCCTTCTTTCTGAACAACATCATAAAAGCCTAGCTCTTTTGCAAGCTCTTCTTTAAATTGATTTGACATGACACCTCTTCGTCTACTCAATGCAGAGTCCCTCCTTATTTTGCTACGGTATAATTAGTATGCAAAATAATATAGCTTTTCATTTGTGGGAATATATGTAACGATACATGAATTATAAAATTACTTCATTATGAGGTTCACCATAAAACGTTAACTCTACTGTCTCTGTTAAAACATCCGCATAGCTATATGATACACGTTGCAACGCATCTTCTTGCTGATCCAATTGTACAACAAAAACAGAACGGTACGTTTCTGCAAGTACACCTGATTGTTCTACTGTTTTTCTTCTCCCACTATTTGCCTTTAACATCAGTCTCTGTCCAAGATGGTGATCTAATTCGCTTTTAATTTCATCTAAACGTTTTGACATATACTTCGTTACACCTCGCTGTAATTTAGATTGAACACTTAAAACACGATATATCTATCCCAATTATTAACCGCAACTCACAGACAATATCGTTATAAAAGCATCATGCGTTCAAATAGATAGAAGAAATACTATATTGTAAAAGTATCATTATGTAGTCTGCGCGTTCTTGTCTCTTTTTATCCAAGCTGATTTAAATCCTTTCCATACAAAAAAGCAAGATACATATGTACCTTGCTTATTCTTCATAATGTTGAAAGGGTAATCCAGTTCGTAAAATCCCCTTCGTCTCAATCCCGCCAAGTCCCTTTTCGCCGGTAATCGTATTACGTACAATATCCCATACATTTACTCTTTCCATAAACGACGTAAAACTAATTTTACCAACCACATATACAGGATCTAGTGCGTGAATATTAATTCTAGATGGTGAACTAGCAAAATTAGCACCCGCTCGAATTAATGCTTCAAAGTGTGATTGGCATGCCCCGGCAAAAATAACGAGTTGATCCAATGATGGATATTTTTTTCTCACTTCTCGAACAGCCTGTACAAAATGCCTTGAATGTCTATATGCTGCTAAATCTCCCTTTACCCCTTTTGATTTTGTATATGCATCGTGCCCCGTAATAACTAAAATGTCCGGACGAAAATGATCTATTAAATCTACTACCTTTTCATGCATCTCTGTTTCTTTACAATGAATACCTTGTACAGGAACACCAATTTTATTATATAAGTCTAAGCACTTGCGCAAATATAACGGGTCCCCATCTATATGCAATACACGTCCTGGCATTTGAAAATAATTCACCTCACTTGTATATCCACCCGTTGAAGTGTGTTCATGCCTTTGTTTCATTAATACATAATCTTGTTGAAACAAACGATACGTACGCTCCATCGTTTCTTTCTCACGCTTCGCTCTTTTTTTATGCTCTCGTTGATCTATACTAATTAAATCTTCAAGTGGTGCATCTGCCACCAGTCTAATTTCCTCTCCAAATAATATAGCTATCTCGCCTTTTATTTCTATAATACGAAAAAGGATATCCCTATTATGAGAATATCGTTCCACTAATTCTCCAACATGTAAAGCCATTCTCCTACCTCCAAACTCGTTAGGCCATCTTACCTGTTTTTAAAGTATGAATGTAGGAGCGGAAAGGTGACAAAAGGGACAGTTCAAGTTGAACTGTCCCTTTTCTATTCTTATGACAATTTATGAAGAACTAATGCATTACTTAATGTTGCAAACTCCTCGATAGATAGCGTTTCGCCTCTTCGTTTTGGATCAATTCCTACTTCTGTTAAAATTCGATCCAACAACTCTTTATCTTTCGGGAAACCGTTTAAATTATTTGATAAATTATTCATTAAAGTTTTACGACGCTGTGCAAAACTTGCTCGTACTACTTCAAAGAAGAATGTCTCATCTGTTACTTCTACAACTGGTTTCGGGCGCTTTAGGAGACGAATAATCGCAGAATCAACATTTGGTTGTGGCACAAACACTGTACGTGGTACAGTCATAACTGTTTCTACCTCTGTATAATACTGAATAGCAATGGATAAAGAACCATACTCTTTCGTTCCAGGTTTAGCAGCTAAACGATCTCCAACTTCTTTTTGCATCATAACAACAAATCCACGAACCGGTAATTTCTCTTCCAGCAATTTAAATAAAATTGGCGTTGTAATATAGTACGGTAAGTTCGCTACTACCATTACATCTTGCCCTTCCTCAAATTGCTCACTAAACACCTCATGTACATCTGCCTTTAGTACGTCTTTATTTATAACTGTAACGTTGTTATATGGAGCTAACGTCTCATCTAAAATCGGTAATAATCTCTGATCAATTTCAAAAGCCACTACTTTTTTAGCACGCTTCGCTAATTGTTCTGTTAACGCACCGATACCTGGTCCAATTTCAATTGCACCACTTTCTGAACCAATTTCAGCGTGATCGACAATACGATTTAATACGTTCGTATCAATTAAAAAATTTTGTCCTAAACTTTTTTTGAATGAAAATCCATACTTTTCAACAATGTCTTTCGTACGATTTGGCGTTGCGATATCCTTCATTTTCTTTCCTCCTGTATGACTTGCTTATAAGCTTCTGCAAACGATTCTTTTGAAACTTGAAACATTTGTAAACGTTTATGTAACTGTTTTGCGTTTGTATAACCAATCTTTAATAGCTTACCCATTCTTTCTCTGCGACTCTTTGCCATTTCTCCGCCCACTAAGCCTGCATCGACTAAATCGCTCCAACTAATTTCACTTGTGTAAGCTTCCATTTCTTCATGTATATTCTCTAAAGCACGGCGAATTGATTCATTAGAAGCATGTTCAATCCCGACACCCTTTTTCCTTTTGGCAAGTGCTTCTTCCTTCGGTAAAAAGGCATGTTTACATCCAGGCACCTTATCAGAAATAATTTTTCGAATACGCTCTCCAGGATAATCTGGATCTGTGAAAATAATAACGCCCCGTTTTTGCAGCGCTAATTTAACTTGCTCAATAACATGATCACCGATTGCTGAACCGTTCGTTTCAATTGTATCCGCATCAACAGCACGCTTAATCGCAACTGTATCATCTTTACCTTCTACAACGATAATCTCTTTAATTTTCATGCTTGCCTCCACACTCGTTTCGTCTCTACTTAGTAAAACAAAAAAATGACGACTTTTCCATTATTATTTTCCCCATTCTTACATTTTAAAAAATAGAATGTCCAAAACTTTGTTCTCTCTTCTTATTGTAACACTTCCTCATTCGCCCTTATTTTTTCACAAAAATAAAAAAGAATGGGTTCTCCCACTCCTTTTTATTCAACACCAAATAAAGCTTTTGCATTTTTTGTTGTTATTTCTGCTACTTCCTCATAAGAAATTCCTTTTAAATTCGCAATTTCTTCTGCTACGAGTTTTACATAACTTGGTTCATTTCGTTTTCCTCGAAATGGATGTGGTGTTAAATATGGACAATCCGTCTCTATTAACAATTTCTCTAATGGAATCTCCATAGCAACTTCTTTCGGTTTCTTAGCATTTTTAAATGTAACTGGTCCGCCTAACGAAATTAAAAAGTTCATATCAACACATCGCTCTGCTACTTCTACGCTGCCACTAAAACAATGCATAATGCCTCCCACTTCAGCTGCATTCTCTTCTTCTAGAATATCAACAATATCTTGAGTTGCATCGCGGTTATGTATAATAATCGGCAATTTCACCTTTTTGGCTAATGCAATTTGTTTACGGAATACTTCCTTCTGTATTTCTTTTGGAGACTTATCCCAATGATAATCTAATCCCATCTCTCCAAGTGCAACGACTTTAGGATGAGAAGCAAGTTCTTCTAACCAAGCTAGATGTTCTTCTGTCATGTCAATTGCATCAACTGGATGCCATCCTACCGCAGCGTAAATAAAATCATAAGTTTCAGCTAATTCAATCGCCTTTTTTATCGTTACTTCATCAAAACCAACAACAACTGTATAGGTAACTCCCACTTCTTTCATTCGTACAATAACCTCTTGCAAATCTTCTTCAAATTGCTCTGCATTCAAATGTGAATGTGTATCAAACAACATAATACATAACTCCTTTTATATTGAAATCAAGTTTATTCTAAAAAATAAGCTTTTTACTAACTTAACGATAACAATACTATAATTTTAATGCAAAAATAGAGAGTGTAAAAAGAAAAAAGACGCTTCACACATGTTACACGTGAAACATCTCTTTTCTTGTCTTAATTACTTGATTTTTGTACCGTTTGGTAGATTTTGGTCGATTGATGCTAATGACAATACGCCATTCTCTTCACCCGCTAAAATCATACCTTGTGATAATTCACCGCGTAATTTTACAGGTTTTAAGTTTGTTACACAAATAACCTTTTTACCTTTTAGGTCTTCCGGCGAATAGAATTTTGCAATTCCTGAAACAACTTGACGCTTTTCTGTACCTAAATCCAGCTGAATTTTTAACAACTTATCTGCTTTTTTCACAGGTTCAGCTGATAGTACTTCAGCTACGCGTAATTCTACTTTAAAGAAATCATCAATTGTAATTTCTTCTGCTTTCGGTTCTTCTTCTTTTTTCTCTTCTACTTTAGGAGCAGAGCTTTTCATTTGTTCTTTAATGTAGCCTACTTCTACTTCCATTTCTAAACGAGGGAAAATCGGGTTTCCTTTTTCTACTTTTGTTCCAGCTGGAATACAGCCAATTGTAGATAGGCTTCCCCAAGATTTATGTGCCTCTTCAGTAAGTCCAAGTTGAGCAAACATCTTACTTGGTGCTACCGTTAAGAACGGCATAAGCATAATACCTGTTTGACGAAGTACTTCTGCTAAGTGAGCCATTACAGAAGCTAATTTTTCACGATCATTCTCATCTTTCGCTAATACCCACGGTTGTGTTTCATCAATATATTTATTTGCACGGCTAACCAATTGCCAAATTGAGCTTAGCGCTACAGAGAATTCCATATTCTCCATTGCCTCTTCTACTTTTTTCAATGTATCTTTTGCAAACGTTACTAACGTTTCATCGAATTCCGTTACATCTGCTTTAAATGCAGGGATTTCTCCGTTAAAGTACTTATCAATCATAGCTACTGTACGATTTAATAAGTTACCTAAGTCATTTGCTAAATCGAAATTAATGCGCTCCACAAATCCTTCTGGTGTGAATACACCATCAGATCCGAATGGAACTTCACGAAGTAAGTAATAACGTAATGCATCTAATCCGTAACGATCGATTAAAGTAACTGGATCTACTACGTTTCCTTTTGACTTACTCATCTTTCCATCCTTCATTAAAATCCAACCATGAGCAAAGATTTTTTTCGGAAGAGGTAAATCTAATGCCATTAAAATGATTGGCCAATAAATTGTATGGAAACGAACGATTTCTTTTCCAACTAAATGCACATCAGCTGGCCAGAATTTCTTATACATCTCTTCATTTTCTGTTCCATAACCTAATGCTGTAATGTAGTTAGATAATGCGTCAACCCATACGTAAATAACGTGTTTCGGGTTACCTGGAACACGAACTCCCCAGTCAAATGAAGTACGAGAAACAGCTAAATCTTCTAAGCCCGGTTTAATGAAGTTATTAATCATCTCATTCTTACGAGACTCTGGCTGAATGAAATGTGGATTATCTTCATAGAATTTTAATAGTCTGTCGACATATTTACCCATTCTAAAGAAATACGATTCTTCACGAACAAGTTCTACATCATGACCACTATCTGGGCTTTTTCCTCCAACTACTTTTTCACCTTCCATAATTGGATCTACTAATTGATGTTCTGTATAGAATGTTTCATCTTGTACAGAATACCAACCTTCATATTCATCAAGATAAATATCACCTTGATCTACTAGTTGCTTGAAGATTTTTTCAACAACATCTTTATGACGATCTTCAGTTGTACGAATAAAATCATCATAAGAGATATCCATCTTCTCCCAAAGCTCTTTAATTCCTGCAACAATGTTATCCACATATGCTTGTGGTGTAACATTTAATTCTTCTGCTTTCTTTTGGATCTTCTGTCCATGCTCATCAGTTCCTGTTAAATAATGAACATTATATCCTTGCATACGCTTATATCGTGCCATCGCATCTCCTGCTACTGTTGTATAAGCATGTCCAATGTGTAATTTTCCACTTGGATAATAAATTGGGGTAGTAATATAAAAGGATTTGTTTTCCTCTGTCATTGTTTTGGACCTCCCGGATAACCTCATATGTATTTATAAATAGTATATCAAAAACTTATATATAAAGTGAAACTTTAATCTGTGGGGGTTTTGCTCACTCCCGCGGATTATTAACCCGCACCAATCCGACTCCAACTTAACTTCTTTGCTCCAGCCAAATTTTAAATTTAGAATCTTACTGCTTGTTAATGCGGGATAAAAACGAGTTAATACTTAATATCTTTATCATCTATTGCTCATATTTCAAGAAAATATACAGTCCTTACTTACAATCTATAAATTTTTCTGAAAATAAAGTGAAATAATAGTAGAAATTACTCTCATTCTATTATATATAAGAAGTAAGAAATCTATAAATCTTTTTAAAAAATATAGAATTAAAGAATTGACGGAAATGTAAATGATTGGTATCATATGTCCATAGGGTATTTTGTCGAAAAATGACGAATCTAGAAAATAGACTCGAAACTTATAAACTATTTCTTTAGGAGGAAAAGAATTATGAAATCTACTGGTATCGTTCGTAAAGTTGATGAATTAGGTCGTGTAGTAATTCCAATCGAATTACGCCGTACTTTAGGTATTGCAGAAAAGGATGCTCTTGAAATCTACGTTGATGACGAGAAAATCATCTTAAAAAAATATAAGCCAAACATGACTTGCCAAGTAACTGGTGAAGTATCTGATGGTAACCTATCTTTAGCTGAAGGTAAAATTATCTTAAGCAAAGAAGGCGCTGAGCAAGTCTTAAACGAACTTCAAGATTATATCGAAACAGCAAAATAAGCTTCTCAATTATGAGAAGCTTATTTTTTATCGACATGATAGATTTGATATACATCGCGTTTCGACAAATCTCGATCTTTAGCGACTGTTTTTATTGCCTCTTTTGAATTCATACCTTTTTCGTTTATATAATGTTCAATATGATCATATATCGAAATAGATTCCCACCATTGTTCTTCTGGGGCAGGTTCTTCCGTTGAACCAGCTACTAAAATACAAAACTCGCCACGAACTTCATTTTGTTTCGTCCACTCAATTGCTTCCTCAACTGTTCCACGAATAAATTCCTCGAATTTTTTCGTTAACTCTCGACATAATACAATTTCTCTATTTCCCAACACTTCTTGCATCGAGATTAAAGTATCATCTAAACGATGGGGCGCTTCATAAAACATCATTGTAGTTTGTACATAACGAAGCTTCTCTAACTCCATTTTTCTTTCTTTTTTATTTCTTTGTAAAAATCCATAGAAATAAAATTGTTTTGTTTCAAGACCTGATGCAATTAATGCTGTAAGGGCTGCATTTGCCCCAGGAAGCGGGATAACATGATACTGTTCTGCTACAGCCTCTACAACAATATCGTAACCTGGATCGGAAATACACGGCATACCAGCATCACTAACAAGTGCTACAGTCTTTCCTTCGTCTAACTTCCCTAATATTTTCTTCCCACTTACTTCCTTATTGTGCTCATGGTAACTCATAACAGGGGTTTCAATTTCGAAATAATTACAAAGTTTTTTCGTTTGTCTCGTATCTTCAGCAGCAATTAAATCAGCTTCTTTTAAAATTCGGATTGCACGAAATGTCATATCTTCTAAATTTCCAATAGGAGTTGGTACTAAATATAAAACTCCCTTTTCATTTTGTTGAAAGCTTTTTTGTTGCCACATAGCGTTCTCCTTTTTGCATATATTCTTCTTTTTGTTTTCTATTTAACTGCTTAAAATAATACTCTGCTTGCATAGCTGTACGCTTATCTTCATGAAATTCTATGTATTTTAAAACAACAGGAAGTCTAGCACGCGTATACCTAGCCCCTTTTCCACTATTATGGGTCTGAATCCGCTTCTCTATATGATTTGTATATCCAGCATAATAACTTCCGTCAGAGCACTCTACTACATAAAAACAATGCTTATTCTTCTCCATATAAAATTGAACGAATCTCCTTTGTATATTCATTATTTTCTTCATATACAAAAAGAGGGGGCAATATTTTCAAATCTGCGTTTCCATCCTTAATTCCTTCAATTAACAATGTATTCGCTTCTTTCCCTGCCTTAGGATAAACAAATCGTACACGCTTTGGTTCAATTTTGTATTTACGCATTAATGTAACAATATCTAGTAAACGACCTGGACGATGTACAAATGCTACTTTCCCACCTTGCTTTACTAATTGACTACTTGCAGATACAACATCCTCTAATGTACACATAATTTCATGACGAGCTATCGCTAAATGTTCATTCATATTTTTCTCAGAAGTTGCAGGTGTTTGAAAATAAGGGGGATTACATGTGACTACATCATATTGATGAAGTCCAAGTTTCTCCGGCATATCTTTCAAATCCCCATGTATTAAGTGAATTCTTTCTTCTAACTTATTGTATTGAACGCTTCTGATTCCCATATCATATAAACGTTCTTGAATTTCTACACCTGTAATGTTTCCCTTTGTTCTTGTACTTAATAAAAGGGGGACAACTGCGTTACCTGTACACAAATCAAGTACATTACCTTTTTGAATCGGTACCCAAGCAAAGTCTGCAAGTAAAACAGCATCTAACGAGAAATTGAATACTGATGGGCTTTGTACAATCTTCATATCTTGCGCTAATAAGTAATCTAAACGTTCATCTTCATATAAATTCATATGTTACTCCTTTTCTTACACTTAACCTACCCTATTTCATCTTCTACTAATAAAAAACATATTTCATTCTACTCTCATGTATAAAAAATTACCTTTCCAATTATCATTGGAAAGGTAATTTCACTTTTTATTTAAAAATGACAGGCAGAATAAACAATCTCCCTCTTTACGTACACTTCCATAATGCAGATTACAAATATGAAAACCTTCTTGATATAGCCTTGCTAAATTATCGTAGCCTTCGCCAATATCAGTTGTCTTCGGCTTCACTTCTTTACGTTTTTGAGTTTTTTGTTTTTCTTTAATCTGCACTTCTTCAAAGCGGTGTCGCAAATTTTCATTTTCCATTTTTATATGTTGGTTCTCTTCCAACAACTCTGCAAGATGTTGTTTTAATTCTCCCAACTGTTTGTATAAATGTCCAATTTGCTCTTCCATACTAGAAACCGATGCAAAAATATCTTTTTTCTCCACAAGCACCCACCTCATTAATCTGTGGTTTGACTCGAAACGACCCCTTTATTCACTAACTCATCTAACGTATATTCTACTATCCGTTCCTTGTCTACTAGTTCCACTTGAATTAATCTTTCTAAAATATTTAATCCGATAACACGGCCAGTACCATGCGGGGTTTGTATACGTTGATCTAAATCAGGAAGTTGTTCCTTTGCTGCCTCATATTCATCATTCTCATATTTTAAGCAACACATTAAGCGACCACATAAACCAGAGATTTTTGCAGGATTTAATGATAAATTTTGATCCTTTGCCATCTTAATGGATACAGGTTCAAAATCTCCTAAAAAAGTAGAACAACAAAGCATACGACCACATGGACCAATACCACCAAGCATCTTCGCTTCATCACGAACACCAATTTGTCTTAGTTCAATTCTTGTCCTAAAAATTGCCGCTAAGTCTTTCACTAGTTCGCGGAAATCAATCCGACCATCCGCAGTAAAGTAGAAAATAATCTTATTGCGATCGAACGTATACTCTACATCTACAAGTTTCATATCAAGATTATGCTCTACTACCTTTTGCTGACAAACTTGATATGCTTCTTTCGCAGCATGTTTGTTCTCTTCAACAATGGTACGATCATTTTCATTTGCAATACGAATAACCTTTTTTAGCGGTAATACAACGTCGTTTTCATCAACTTGCTTTTTGGTAATAACTACTTTTCCGTACTCAATACCTCTTACTGTTTCTACAATTACAAACTCATTTTCAGAGATATCGAACTGATTCGGATCGAAGTAATACACCTTTCCGGCCTTCTTAAAGCGAACACCTACTACATCATACAAAACGGTCATCCCTCCTGCAACCGCAACACTAACTGTTCGAACACAAGCTGCGCATTTACATTAGCGTTGATTCTATTTTTTGCCTCTAATATATTAAAGAGAGCTGATACAATGCGCTTCTGAGCATAGGAGAAAGATTCAAACAACTCTTTCTGCTCATGAAAAACAAGACGATCTTCTTCTCCAAGTTGAACATATAATAAATCCTTATAAATAAGGAGCAACATATCTAAACCTTGCTGTAATTGTTCTTTCTCTCCAAAGTGTTTTCCCCATTTTTCTTGTACAAAAAAAATAGAGGCTTTATCCTTTTCGAGCGCTTCACATAATTTTATCACTAAAGCTCGTGCTTGTGCAAACCATTCATCACTACATAAAGCTAAAGCTTCATCAAAACTATTCGTGAGTTGCGCAGCAAGTGTCGATAAAGATGCCGTAATACCTTCATCCTGTAATCTTCTAATTAAAGATTCCGTAGGTAACGGTCTAAATGTAACAACTTGACAGCGAGATAAAATCGTATTTAAAATTTGATGACTTTGTTCAGTAAGTAAAATAGCTGTTGTATCACTACTTGGTTCTTCTAAAAATTTTAAAAGTGTATTCGCTGCATTTGCTGTCATACGATCTGCGTGCTCAATAATATATACTTTTTTATTTGCTTCTAATCCTGTTTTTGAAAACTCTTCTTGTAAATCATGAATTTGCTGCTTCTTAATAGATAATCCGTCTGGTTTTACAATATGTAAGTTAGGGTGGTTACCTGAATCAATTCGCTTACAATTTGTACATACATGACAAGGCTCTACCCCATTCCGCCCAGAACATAGGAAACTCTTTGCCATTTGAATTGCCGTTGCAAACTTTCCAGTCCCTTTCCCTCCCTCTAACAAGTAAGCGTGGGATATACGCTCTTTTGCAATGCTATTCATCAACATTTTTACACCGATGGGTTGTATAGCAGAAAGCTGCTCCCACGTCTTCGTCATAATACATACCTCACTTATTTCATTCTTTCCTTCTATTATAACAATTTATCTTCTATAATCTGAACAACTTCTTCTATAAGTTTTTCCATTGGTTGATCAGCATTTACCAATACAATACGATCTGAGAAACGTTCTACAACTTGTAAATACCCTTCACGGACACGTTTATGGAAAGAGATATCTTCCATATCTAATCGATTCACTTCACGTCCTGCATCTTTTTCAATGCGAGCTAAACCAATCTCTGGTTCAATGTCTAGGTAAATCGTTAAACTAGGCATACAGTCCTCTGTTGCGAAACGATTTATTTCAAATACTTTATCCATACCTAACCCTCTTGCATATCCTTGATACGCTAAAGAGCTGTCTATAAAACGATCACATAATACAAGGTAGTCCTCGTTAAGTGCCGGCATAACCTTTTCCACCAAATGTTGTCTACGTGCAGCAGCATACAGAAGCGCCTCTGTACGTGCTTCCATCATCGTATATTCTTGTTTATGTAAAATTGTTCTAATATCCTCTGAAATTGCAATACCACCTGGTTCTCTCGTCGCCATTACCTTTTGTTCTTTTTGTTCAAAGTACGGCAATAAACTTTTAATTAACGTTGTTTTACCCGAACCTTCTGGACCTTCAATTGTTACAAATAATCCCTTCATTCTAAAACCTACTTTCTATATCATACACTTTCATATATTTCGTGCTACCTTGAAAACGAGCGCCTGATTGCTCTAAATACATAATTTGCTCTTTATGTTCTGAAGTAATTCTTTCCCCATACATAATTAATGGAATTCCAGGTGGGTACGGAATTACCATTTCTGCCGCTATCATCCCAACTGCTTCTTCTACAGATACTACTTTTGTTTCATATCCTTCCAGTTGTTTATATGTATACGGTAAAGGAGAAAATTCTCCTTTATAAGTATAACGAATAGATTCCTTCTTGTCTTTCACCTCATAATATTGCAATGCCCCTCGGATCATCTCTATAGCCTTCATATATTCCTTATTTACTTGCAAGGGCAAAATAAATAGGACATTATATGGATCCGCCATTTCTGTATATATACCGACCTTTTCAAATACAGACTGTAATTCGTATCCTGATAACTGACAACGTGTCTGTACAGTAACCTTTAACTCATCTTGTAATGGATACTGTAAAATAGCTATTTGTGGAATAGAACACAATTCGTCTTTAAATCCCCGTAAAAACTCGACAATTTCATCATGTCCCTTTTCTTTTATACGTGCTATTGTAAAACGTGCAATATCAAGAGAAGTCATAATTGGATACGATGGACTACTAGATTGTAGCATACTTAAATAGGTAGAAACTTTTTCTTCTTTCACTAAGCGACTATTTATATGTAAATAGGATCCCATTGTCATCGCGGGTAATGTTTTATGTGCAGAATGAACTACAATATCTGCACCATATGCTAATGCTGACTTTGGAAATGCCCCTCCTAAACAAAAATGGGCTCCATGTGCTTCATCTACTAAAACGGGGATTTTATGTGCATGTGCATAAGCGATGCTTGCCTCTAGATCCATCCCCATTCCATAATAATTAGGATGCGTTAAAATGAGTGCTTTAGCATTTGGATATTTTTCAATTGCTTCCTTAATAATTTCATCATGAATTCCCACTGGTACATTATAAGCTTCATCAATCCATGGATCTAAAAAAATTGGATTTGCGCCCGCTAATTTTAAACCATTAATAATTGATTTATGACAATTTCTTTGTACAAGAACAATATCATGTTCCCCACAACAAGACAAAATCATTGCTAGATTCCCTACTGTTGAACCATTAATTAAAAAATAACTTTTTTTCACTCCATATACATCAGCTAATAACTGTTGTGCCTCATCTATACATTCAAACGGACTATGTAAATCATCTAATCCTGACAACTCAGTTACATCGATAGATAGTATATCTTTAAACTCCCCTACAGCTTCCTGAGGGAAGTTTAAACCATTTTTATGACCTGGAACATGAAAGGATAACGGCCCTCTTTCTTTAAACTCTGTTAATGCCTCATATAAAGGTATGCGATTTTGATTCATCTATATCTCTTCCTTATTATTTCATTCTCCCTCTATTATACAGAACAAAAAAAATAATAGGCATATGCCTATTTAAAAATATGATACTTCTAATTTCCGAAGCTGCTTTAAATAATATATATACTTCGGATCATTTGTCTCCGTATTCACCATATCCTTTTCACATTCATAACATATTAAATTATTATAAACATATATCCCTTCTTTTCTTTCTGTCTCACAAACAATACAAACTTCATTTTGTACTTTCATAACCTTCCCTCCCTATTCAAATGGACATATTTTATACTTCTATTCCTTAACAATTTTCAGAAAAATATACATCCATCTCTTATATAATATGATTAACCCTTGGGCAACGTGTTTGTATTACCATTACTTCTTTTTTCGTACTGTTTGAAAACAG
>NZ_JADAXG010000016.1:0-53269 GCF_019837545.1 Bacillus sp. 17RED48 | reverse complement strand
TGATCCTCTTTTAACAACTCTCATTTCATAATTTTCATTTACACAGATTTTCTTATCAATCTGTGCATAAATTCTATCTCTAATGAACTTATTATTAGCATTCCCTGTAGGATTATCAGAATAAGTTCTTTTATATTGTCTATAATCAACTTCATATGCTATTTTTATACTTTCAGTAAAAATCTGCTTAAGCTCTGTATTAGTCATCTTGTATGTATCTTGGTGCAAAAAACCACCTCATTTCTCTTATTCGTAAGTTTATTTTACAATAAAACAAGAAAAAGTAAAGTGAAATTCTATTTTTAATAAAAAACTTAAACTAATTCGCTCTCTTCAAATTTAACTCTTTTTGCATGTCCCTTTACTGTTTCGATTATAGTTAATCCATGATCTACTGCTTCACAAACTTTAACTTTCCCTTGATTTCCGTCTAGAATTAATATCAGCACTTTACCTTCCTCTATATTTACTTCTACTTTTTTTTCACTTAAATTTGCACTTATATCTTTCAATCTCAATTAAATCACTCCCATATATTCATGCTTCTGTACTTTCATTGCCCTATAGTTTCATATCATATTTAACAATTGTGTATTACATCTCTTACTCCCTTTTTCTATAAATTTCAAATTGGGTCTTAATATTTACTCCAATATGATGCTTCTTTTCCCATTCTTCCGCATTCCTCTCGCGTTAACAAAGGAATCGTTATTGCATCATCTACGCTCCATTTCAACCTTTTTATTCTGTCACGTGCCAATCTATAGCAAATCCCATGTAATGAAGCTATTTTCATTTGTTCATCATTTAACAATTTGTTTTGACATTTAGAATTAACTTTCTCAGCTAACTCTAACGCTTGGTATTTATCTATAGGAGGTGTCGTTATTGCATCAATTATTCTCCAGTTTCTTTTTATTCTAGCTGCATATGTCGCTCGAGAGATTCCGTTTTTTAAAGCTATTTCTTTTACATTTTTCCACCCTGTTGCATTATATCTAGATGGTTTAGTCATCGCATCCTCTTTATCCCACCCTGAATTTCTAATCCTACGATCTAATAGCTCACGACTAATCCCATGCTTAGCTGCTACTTCATATTCTTCTGGAGTGACATAATATTCATATGGCGATTTCATAAAATACATCCTCCTCTTTACTCAGTATCCACTTGCTTGACGTGCAAAGTTTTCCTCATTCTTCTCTTTGTAGGCCTGTACAATATCTTCAAATTTATAACCGTATAGATAGCAAAGACGGAAGAAAATACCGAACGCTTTATGTAAATGGGTTAATGCTACACTTAAATTTCTAAATTCACACCATGCACGTTTAGCTGCTAATATATCCTGCATATACCATTCAAAAAGTCTGTTTACATTTAATATGTTTTTCTTCATAATGTATTGTTTTGAAAAACCAGAAACGAGTTTTCGTTTTAATGTATAACGATCTAATTCAATTACGATGTTCATCAAAAAATGGAAACCATCAACTAACTCTTCCAATAAACCATCCTTTGGCGTGCCAAATCCTGTGCTCCACATTTTAAAGGCCCTTGTTTCGTTCCAGGCTTCACCGATTTCAACCATCAACGCACGGAACAGCATATCTAACTTGTCGTTGCCCTTATATCCAATTCGCTTATCTAGTTCTCTTTGCATTTCGAACAACTCTGTAATATCAAAAGTCTGCTTCGTTTCTTCCGGAGTAATTACATATAGGTTTGATGTATGTCTCATAACGCATACGCCCCTTTACGATAATCTTTAATGATTTCACCTTTATCATTGAAGTAAACAATTTCCCAATGAGGATTAAATCTAAACTTGTGAGGATCATCATCCAGGACAATGAACAAATCATTTTTACAATTCCCGACGATCGTCCCTTTTCTTCCCTGCACTTCGACACGCATTCCACGTTTTGCAAATGGGATTCTTCTAAAATTACACATTTTTCGAAACGGCTCTTCTTTCCCAAATAAAGTTGTTATATCCACTACACCTTTATATTCGCAAGTGATAAATGGCTCAAACTGCTCAAATGGCATATTAATGAATCCTTGTTTTTTAATTTGCTTGTAAAAATGATATTTCGCCATTTTTTCATTTTCTTTTACAACTATGTGATTACAACCCCAGTGAGGAAATACAGTAGAAATGTGATACTTATATGTAGATTTCATCATTCTCCCTCCTGGCTAACTAATGAGATATTTGTCCAATCAAGAATAGGAGTTTCTTCTACTCTTTCCTCCGGTTCTAATAAGAATCGTGCGGATTCATTGCAATTTGTACATGTAACTTGAATTTCTTTTTCTGTTGTTTGAACCATAACACCCTGGATTCCGTTATCCTTTGTAGCAATAATAGGAAGGACTGCAGCACTCTCCATTTCCTGCTCCGCTCTATCTAATTCCGCCGTTATATTCATTCCGCAATTACATAAGATTTCAATTTTCATAGTTTCGCTCTCCTTTAACCGTTTTATGATCGTTATAACGAGTAAGACCGCCAATTCTAGCTCGTCCAATTCCCACAATTGGCGGTCCTTTGTCCTATAACACTCTAATGCTATTAACTTTCCAATCAATTTTTCTCTACGCAATATCTTGTTTCACCTTTTATTTTCCTAATATTCAAAATACGTTAAATGTACTCTTGCTCACCCTGCAGCATCTTCTGCAAAGAATAACACTTCTAATTCTTGCGGTTCGATATCTAATCTTTTACCAGAATTAATAATGTACACCGTTACAACGCCTGTATCCTTATCTTGATGCAATACTGTAAGAGCGTTACGATCATCAGTAACAAAATCGCCCGAACGAAATTCATTATTTCTTCTCTTCTTCTTAGCAAAGACTCTGCGGCGTTCTTCCCAATATTGTTCTTCTTCTGTTGCTAAACGGCAATGATCTGCATATTGCCACCCTTTATCACCTGCAGTCATTACACTGTAATTACCCCAAATACCCAGAATCTTAATGCGACCTGTTTTTGGTTCTACATCCATGCATTTTACTTCTGCAAGCATTTTACAATCATTATTCTCGTACACTACCCAATCACCAACTGCAAATGGCGTTTTAATAAAGTGTGGTACCGGTACTGTAATTGCAACTATTTTCATCTTTAACCCTCCAAATATTTAGTTACATATTGCGGTTTAAATCCGCTATCAAAATAAATTCGCAATGGCTGCGGTTCCTGCGATTCCCTAGCGGCTTTGCAAATCTCTTCTGCGTCGTCCCAAAAGAAACTCTTATCCTGTGCTCGTCTATACCGCCATAACGCTGTTACATAATCGATATACATGTCATAATGGTTATCTTGCCTAGTACCTGTAGAACGAGCAAGCTCTTCCGCACTCCATACATCACAAGGGATAATGGCAAGTACATCAGCGAATCCTACGCGTCCTGGCAGGTGCTTTGCATGAGCATTTCGTATATCAAACGGTTTCGCTTGTTCCCTAATATTTATAATCTTTTCGTTTTTTGTTACTTCAGTTATATTAGTAAGATCATCAAGCAAGAATGTCAGTTGTTCCGTCATCGTGAACACCTTCTTCTAACTGCAGCGTATATACAAGCCCTCTATCTAATAACGCACCAATAACTGCATTCATCCATAAGTGGGTGCCAATCTTTTTTTGCAAGTATTGTAGAATCGATACTATTTCACTTGTAGAAAGAGATACGAATTCGCCTAACTTCTCCTGGTTAAACTTCCCTCCACGTTTTTCAATTACAAAATCTAGTTCATTTTCTTTCACGTATCGTTCCGCTTTAACCAAATCAAATTCGCGTACTTTATTCATGCCGTATTTTTTTATAAGAGCCGTTAACATATCTTTAATTACTAACGTTTCAACTACTTTTAATTTCAGCTCCATTTCGCCACGACAAGACTTACAAAGAGTTTTCTCGTATCCTTCAATATACATATTTTTCACATCAGCAGTTGGGATTACCGCACTACAGATATCACACCATTCACTATTATCATCGAACAACAAAACATTCATCACTTTCAGCTCCCTGCTTTATAGTTTTTAATCAATCGTTTTATCTATATATTTTTATAAATACACATATTTTTGGCCGCATGTGCATTTATCATGTTATAATTGCAAATGTAAATTTATTTCCTAGAACCTTTTTTGAGTATCCATTTTCACGATGGATCTTTTTTTATGCGTTTTTTCTTATTTGTTCTACTACTTTTGGATTACCGCCTAGCGATTCCAGGCGATTCGCTACTTCAAAAACCTTTTCTTTTTCATAATCTCGCTTTTGCTTTGCCTTATATAATCCAATAAGTTCTTTTTCTGCTGTTGTAGCTTCTTCTTTTTGTTTATTACTTAATTCCTTTAATTCCAATGCAGTTGTTACCTCACGATTGTTCATCGCTCTATTACTCTGTTGCTCTAACATCTTTTGATTCTTCATATATTCACGTAGCTGTTTCTCTAAAGCCCCAGCTCTTTGTATATGCTCTGGAAGTACCCTATCGGCTAATCCCATCTATTTCACCTCAATTCCAGCCACACCGTTTATAGGTGCAGCTGAAAGTTATATAAATTGCTATTAAGCAATGATAAATACTTTTTTGCTTTCAATTTCTTCTGCTAGTTTCTCAACTAAATAGTTTTTGATGTTCCCAATCGCTTCTAGCTTCCAAGCACCGCCATCTGCTTCATGAATTGAACAGTTAGGACCTTTCTCCATACGGAATACAAACTCACTTTCTGGCTGCTCTACCTCTGTAAATGTACGATATGGTTTAAGTGAAACGGGGTTAGGAACATCAACTTCTCCAACTGCCGCTACACCGACCTTAGCCACTACACTTTGCGATATTCCAGTATCACCATACGTCTTAACATCTTCTTCTGTAATATTTCCTACAACTTTTAACATGACATCACGATCATCATTTTTAACAAATGCCGCTTGAAGACTAATAATAAACTTCTCCACCTTGTACCAATATCCAAAATCAAAGTCTGGTATAAGCGCTTCTGCTCTTACTAATGTGCTGCGATTGTAATTCCCATTAATAGCAGTAAAGCAGGTAACCGTTGTTGGATTAGCAACATGAATCATTAATGGCCCTTCTAAATCAAAACCTGATTTCACATAATCAACTAGTCCGGATAAGCTACGGACAGTAAATGAATTTGCTGTTGGCTCTTCTACTACATGCAATCGCTGCGTTGAGAATGTTTGTCCATCAATATCGTGTGTTTCTACATTTCCTAATCCAACTACGTATTCTAAAGCGTCTTTTTCAATCATTTTAATTTCCCCTTTACGATTTATTAGTTAGTTTGTGTTTTGCGCCAATTTACAATTTGAGCAGGTTCTGTTTCTTTTGGTGTTTCTTTTAGCGTTTCCTCTACAGCCACTTTTCCACCTACATCAGTAGCCACATCGCCCTCACCATCTATATACATTTGACCTTTCACACCAGAATATAGCTCTCGACCAATAACATCACCACCGTTATCTCTACCAACTATGAATGTAGATTCAACTTCTTTTGCAGGTACAAGTTTCGATGAGACTTTAGAAGTGCAATCCCATATTTCACGCTTTTTATTCCCTTTAAAAGTAAGTGTTAATGTAATTGATCTTGCCTTTGTAGGATCCGTGTTTGGATCGGCCATGTTTTTTAATACACGTTGAAACTCTGCATCAACTTTTTCTGCAACTGCACCATCTGCTAAACTGTTTAAATCAATATTCACTTGTAAAACCTCCCATTTGTACCTATATAAGTCCTGGTCTCCAGGCTTTTAAATACGTTAACGCTTCTTCAAAATCTTTTTCTTTCGTATCACGATAACTTGGAACTATAAAAGCCAATTTATAATCTTTCCATGCTCGACTATGTAGAATTCTCTTATCTTCAAATGCTTGGCGAATTTTGGGTTCTTCTCCCCAAAGCTTTTCAACTCGACGCAATTTCGCGTTTAGTAAAGTTGTTTGTTGATAACTATCAATCGTCATCTTTTCGTTTAACTTGTTTTCAATTGTTTCTAATCGTTCATCTTGTTTCATCATTTCAGATGAAATCGTGTTAATCATTTGTAGTGGAGACATTTGTTTTTGTTGATCATTTTGTTTCTGGATATGTTCTTTCATTCGCTTAAATTCTTGGATGAACTTAATTTTTGTCTGCACAGCTTCTTTTGTGTTATAACTGAAAACTACAAGAGTAAAAGCTTCTTCTGTCAAATTGTATTTAGGATAAATACGTCCTCTGGTATTCGTATAAGTTGACTCGGAAAAATTACCGAGTGAAAATTCAACTCCTGCATATTCTGCTTGCTTACGGATATCTTTTAAAACATCATCGTGATTTTTATCAAACATTTTTGAAACTGTTAAACTGTCCGTCACTACCTTATTACCTTCCGCGAAAACAAACTCACTAACTGGTCGTTGAACAACTTGTAATTGACTCATTCTTGTTATGAAACCTCCTTCATATCTAGAATTTTTATGATTTTCTCTCTAACATTCTTACCTTCTCGTTTATCTCGAAGAATGTCCGATAAGTACGCACTAGATATTCCAAGCAGTTTTGCTAATTCTTTTTGCGGCATATTTTTAGCGAATAGTGTTGCTCGAACCTTCATGCCGAATTCATTTTTCATTCTATTCACCTCTTTTTAGATAATAAGCTAATATTTCAGCTTATTATTGACTGAAAATATCCAATATGATATTATTTATTCATAGCAAATAAACATACATTTATAGCCTTTATGCGTTGGGGAACGTGACTTTTGGCTTTTATTTTGTAATGTTTTAATGGCTAAATAAATAGCTTATGAACACATTGTAATATCTTATTGGATAATAGTCAACTTTAAAATATCCAATAAGATATTATTTAGCGGTTCATGCATACAAGGATGGTTTATATGACTGTTGTTGATGTGATAAAAAGATTATGTAAAGAAAAAAAAATAACTATCGCTGAACTAGAAAGAAGAATTGAATTATCTAATGGACAGATTAGAAAATGGTCTAATCAAACTCCGGGGATAGATAAAGTTCAAAAGGTAGCTGACTATTTTAACGTTTCTGTTGATTATCTATTAGGAAGAACAGAACAAAAAAATAAAGACATTACTAAAGATGCTGAAGGCTTTACCGAAAAAGATAAAAAAGACATCGGAAAAAGAATGGAAGAGATAAGAAAAGATCTGACAGACTCTGACGGATTAATGTTTTCTGGTGAACCCCTTACTGAAGAAGCTTTAGATTCATTAATGGATGCAATGGAGTATATTGTGAAACATACTCAAAAGATAAATAAGAAATACATCCCGAAGAAATACAGAAATGAATCTGAGTGAGTCAGGGGAGGGAGAATCAATTGGGTTACTACGAAAAAGACACAGCATTAGAACTAGCAGCGAGATTTAATACAACCAACCCTTTTGAAATAGCTGAACGTTTAAATGTTCACGTTTTTTATCAAAATTTAGATCCAAGCATCATGGGTTTTTATAAATATAATAAGAAAAACCAGTATATCTGCATTAACGAAAATTTAAGTATCAACGAACAAATTGTTACTTGCTCCCATGAATTGGGCCATTGTAAAATGCATAAACATGTCAATACTCCATTTTTACGCGCTAATACTTTCTTATCTGTAGATAAATTTGAAAGACAAGCAAATTTATTTGCTGTTGAATTATTATTGCCCGATGAGGATTGGCATGCATATGCAAAAGAGTTTAAAACTATCGATGCAATCTCTCATCATACTGGGATTCCAAATGAATTATTATTACTTAAATATCAAAAGTCAGTATGTTGCTATGATTAGTCCTCCCTGGGCTTTTATTTTTAAACATCAAGCGAACGTACATTCCTAACAAGAAAGGATTACCACAATGATTATAAACTTAGATGATTTCAGAAAAGCAAAGCGACTGAACAAAACAAATACTATTCAAATGACTAAAATCCCTATTTTTGATCGTATTTTTGTTGAAAATAATAAATTGATTGGAGAATTAAAAGGAGACAAGGAAAAAGTAATTATTACAGATTTAGAGAAAAACAAGTAAAATAACTTTTTAAATTAATGAAGGGCAATATTTATTTTTTATTTACCTCTTTATACGTTATATAGGAATATAAGGATTAATAATTTGTTATAATTAGTAAATAAATTTAATTTTACGTAGAAAGGAATCGATATCATGGGTTTTAAGTTTCGTAAAAGTATCAAGGTTGCCCCAGGTGTGAAAGTAAACGTTACACACAAAGGGGTAGGGGTAAGTGCTGGTGTAAAAGGCGCTCGTATAAGTACCGGTCCATCTGGATCAAGGATTACAACCTCTTTACCTGGCACTGGAATCTCATATGAACAAAGAATAGGTAAAAAGAAAGCTCCAAAACAAAGAACGAACACTACTTCTCAAAACACCGTGCCTACGTCTTCACCATCAAATGAACAATTACAAACTAGGGTTAAATCATCCCCTCCTAAAAGAGAAGTTAAAACTTTCAAAGTTACTCCTATCCTTTTAAAGGATAGCAAAACAAACTCTTTAGGTAGAAAATTAATGAAACCACTTTCTATTATTACAGGAATATGTGCAGCGCTATTTTTACTAATGCTACTTATTGTTCCAGCTTTGATATTAGCGTTTATCTCTTGCTTATGCTACATAAATATTAGAACTCCAAACGTAGCAACATGTCCTAATTGTAACTGCGCTAATGTATTAATATCTAGAGAAAGGAAGATTACTTGCCGTAATTGCAAAAGTACTCTTCTTATACAAAAATAAAAGGCGCTCAATTGAACGTATTTTTTATTCGCGTTTCGACAATATATGACAATATATAGATAAATAATTTGTTATTATGTCTAAGGATTTATTTACATTAGGAGGAATGAACAAATATGTTTAAAAGATTAGCAGTATTACTTATGGGCGCTCTATTATTATTCGGTTTAACTGCTTGTGACAGCGTTAAATCAATGACAAGTAATGTTACAGTTGGCAAGGTAATTGAAGAATTTACAGCTGCAGGATTAGAAGCTGAAAATCCTAGTGATCTACCCGAAAAAGAATTTGGAAATACTAGAAAAGAAGCAAAACGCATTCTTGTACCAGCATTGGGTGAAGACAGTGGTGGTAGAGTATTTGAGTTTAAAAACAAAGAAGATCTTGAAAAAGCTAAGAAGTACTATGACGATTTAGGTAACGGCAATCAAATGTTATTCTCTCATACTTACGCAAAAGGTAATTTCCTAATTCAAATGAACGGTGATATGGAAGATGCCCAATTTAACAAATATAAAGAAGTTATGGATAAAGTAATTAAGTAAGTTAAAGAATGCGCTTTCAATTTTCAGGAAATGTGATAAAATTATTATTGGACGAAAGTTCGTATGTATATTATTAAAATTGAAGTGGTTATCAAGTCGAAGAACGGCACTCATTTGAGTGTCTTTTCTTTTTTCTGATTATTTGTTATGATATGACTAGAGTATGACTTCTAACTGAATTGCATAAAATAAAAGAAGAGATGCGCTAACATCTCTTCCAGTAACTGCTACCGCAAGGTGGCTGGTTGCTAAAATTTAATTATTTTCTTTTAGTACCGCCCTTACGCTTGCAGGCATTCGGGGCGGTATTTTTATTTCGTTTACTGTTAATCTTCTTTGCCAGCTCATTCGCATAAGCTGTTGCAAATACTGTAAGGAATACCTTAGCAGCGTCATACAATAAATTAAATAAAGAATCCATTCGGTCACCTCCTTCCTCTCTAAAATCAGAGAAAGGATAGCAACCTCCCGCCCTCACAATATACAGTTAAATCTAGTTTATCATATTAGGTATAACTACCACTAAAAAATCTTGTTATTTTTTCTATGTATTACTTCACCACAGACTCTTTTTTCTTTGCTATATGATTTTTCACAGATTCTTTTACTTTTAGTAGATCCAACTTCTCATTTGGAATGATATCCATAATATTAGATTTAAATAAAAAATGTTGTTTCTCATCTGTTTCAACGTAAATCATATATTGTTCTCTACCCACTATTTTTCCCTTTAATGATTTTCCATTACTCAATACAAATGTACAAGGAATATTATAGTGTTCTAAATACATTAAGATATTATCAAAAAAAACATGCATATATTACATCCCCCTTTTTGTTTTAGTATAACAAAAAAGACCATCAAACGACGGTCTTCTACCTTTTGTTTTTAGAAATAATCTTCTTAACAACGAAAACTACGAGTTAAATGGTTGGAATATAAAAGAGTTTGGAAATTAATCCAAACTCTTTTTAAATAATTACTCAAAGAATCTGTCTAGATAACCAGCATATGTAACTTTCCAAAAGCTGCCAGAATCTTCGAATTTTTGTATAGGTATTGATCCACCATATTTAGTTCCATTAGATTCTGCAGTCATAAAATAACTATCAGGAATACTTTTACCTTTTTCGATATAATTTATTTTTGTAGCATAATATCTGGCAGCAGAAAGGGTACTAATATTAGAAGCATTCACCTGAATGGACTCTTGAATTGGTGAAGAAGACTGAGTAAATTCTGCTGCACTAGCAGTACTAATAATCCCAAATGATAATGCTAATGTTGCAACACCTGCAGTAATTTTTTTAATCATGGTATATTATACCTCCTATAGTAGATTTAGTTACAATTACCATTATAATACAAACGAACTTTTAAATATACACTTTTTTTCTATTTATTCAGAATTTTAAATTTGGATTCCCTGCGATTTTACCTTTTATACAAGATTTTGTGCACACTGCAGACGATACTATACTTAAAACACTTAGTAAATCGATACTAGAAATAAAATACAGACTATGGCCCCAAATTACACGTATCTGGGCTGAACCTCATATACAGTTACATATAGCTTATCACACAAGTCATAAATACTAATTAAAAAATCTTGTTATTTTTTGACAACCATATTATTTTTTAAATCTATGTATAACAAAAAAGACCATCAAACGACGGTCTTTTCTTTTACTCTTCTTTTTTCAGCAAATCTCTGCTATCATAAAGAAGTAGATACATAAATTGCAAATGTAAATTTAAAACTTTAAATATTTCATATAAATAAAAAAACAAAAAACCCCGACAGAATTTTCAAAGGTTCAGTGGTTTGGTCGCCTACAGTAACCGATGAAAATTAGAACACGAGGTTTGTATTAACATATTTAAGTGTGTATCGCTACGTCTATGATAGCATATACTTTTAAAAATGTGAACTACAATCCTCTAATTTCTTGCACCCATTTTTTGGTCGGGGTAAAAAAATTGGAGGATTTTTTATGTTAGATTCAGTTATACAAATGAGAGGAACAGTTTACGAAAAAGGATTTGGTTTATTAGCACAGCATGTCATGAGAGATCGTTCATTACATAAGAATGCAAAATTAATATATGCTTACTTATGTAGTTACGCTTGGGGCAATACAAATGAAGAACGTACAGCATTTCCAAGTGTAGATATTCAATGTACAGATTTAGGAATGAGCGAAGATACTTATTATAAATATCGTAAACAACTAATCACTAAAGGTTACATCAATATAGAAAAGCAAAAAAATGAAAAAGGGCAATTCTCAAGAAACCTTTATTACATCGAATCTGTTGTAATACCAAAAGAAAGTACAGAAGAACCATCCCCTAAAAAATCGGGTACGGATGAAAAATCAAAACCATCCCCTAAAAATCCGGGTACGGAAAAACCGAGCTCGGAAAAACCGAGTACGGAAAAATCGGGTACTAATAAGAAAAAAGATAAAAAAGATAAATTAATAAAAAAACAAGATAATAAAAAAGAACAAATAATTAATTCCTCTTCTTCTAATATAGATAATTTACTTAATATAGTAGAGGAATTAAATTTAGAAAACGAAGAGGAAGAAGAATACATTAATCAAATGTCTAATCTATTCTATAAATCTGTTATTGAAAGACTAAGAGACAGAAAGATATTTAAGAATAAACAACAATTTTTGGATGTATTAAAAACATTACAAGAGAAAAATGTACGTATTGGTACTATGAAACAAGTAGACAAGTCTATTGATGAATTTCTAAAAACAGTTGAAGAACGTAGTCAAACATCAAATCCGGTTCAGAAACCTACTATTTTTTACGCTGGTCGTCTTGCTATGGTTATCGAAAGAGAAAACACTGTAGAAACAGCAAAGGCATTTATACGTAAAAATAAAGATGAATTTAAAGGAAATGTTTTATTCTTTAACTGGTTAGATCAATAAAACAATTATAGGAGGAATATTTATGAGAAAAGTAGATGTAGTAGTATCCTTAGTCGAATTAGAAAAAATAATCTTTAAAGCACTAAATCCACTTGAAGAAGCAGGATTGGATTCTGTATTCGAAATATTTTCTATGCTAGATTTTGAAGATGCAACAAACGTTTTACTTGAAAATGTGTTTAAAGATGTTTATTTTGAAAATATACAACATTTTCGATTCGGAACTGAAAATAAAGAAGAATTTACAAACCGTCTTTTAAAAATCAAACCCGATCTTTCTTGGATTATATCACCAGATGAAACATTAAAAGTTATTTCTGTTTTATTGGATATAGAGAAAGAAAGACAAGAAACCTATATAACTTTTGCTAACTTGGGGGTGGAATTTGATATTCCAGAAGCGATGGATTCCTTGGAGAAATTTATTAATCAATTAATCGGGGAAAACGCAGGAGATATTGTTTATTTCTATACTGATGGTGACATGTCTAAAGAAGAAGTGTTAGATTTCATCTCAGATAAGTGGAAACAGGAAAGTAAATAAAGAAGATTTTAAGGCAGATTAGAAATTAGAAAAATTCAAACCAACTGAACATACAGAAGGGAATTAACACATGTCATCTAGTACAGAAATTTTTAGTCAAAGCATGAATAATATAGTAGGGTTTCTAGCGATGTTATTTGGTCCTCCAATACTAGCTATAGCAATACTGGGAATAATTATAGCTCGGTATTTTGATAATGAGTTTTTTCGAAAATTATTCGCTCCAGTTGCAGTTTTTATATTCATAGGTTGGATATATAATATATTAAGTTAGCGCAAAGTAAGATTATTAACGGTATTTTCCCACATATATATTTGAGCAATTAAATCCCGAGGGTTATCATTATTTTATAGATTAATATCAATTAATCTTAATATGTTACTTATAAGGAGGATAATCATGGCGGTCAAAATGAAAGATGCATACTCAACTAAAAGAAATAGCGACGTAACGGCCAAATATGTAGAAGAAAATCCGGAATTAAAAAAAGGACTAGAGTGCCATATCTGTAGGAAAGAGGTCATTCATAAAAACGGACATTTTAGAGCCGAAACCTGGATTCCAACTCACTTTACGAGAAAACCGGGGATAGATCATAAGGAAGGATGTAAATATAATACGGTTGGGCAAGTTACTACAATTGCTAAGGATTCTGATGATAAAATTTTAGAGAGTGTAAAGAAAAATAAATTTACGTTTAGATTAACGATGATCCATGAGCCATTAAAAGAGTTAGGTGGACAAAATACGAATTCTACAAACAGTAATGGAACTACAGCACCAAGAAAAGATCGTAAATATGCACCTAACGGGAAGTTAAGTTCTTACCTAGCAACAATGAAAAAGATTCTTGAATTGAGAAAAGCTGTAGAAGAAGATAATTCCAACGACTTGGAATCTATTGTACAAATTGAAATGTATGGAAAGAAAGTCAAATGGTCTGATTTTTATTATGATTCAGGACGATATATGGATGCCTATACTTACTTAACAAAACCAGAACAAAAAAGACATCCTATCTGCATTGAAGGAACTGTAAGAGACATTAAACCTTTAAAACAAGAAGGCCGCTATGCTGTAAATCTCCAGTTTGGTAAAAGGAGTAAAGATGTAGAACACATTCCTGCAGTCTCTATTTTTGCTAATGAAGGTGATATTCCTTCTAAGGCTTTTAAACCAGGTCAACATATTGTAGTATGTGCTTTATGTACAACAAGTGAAGGTAATTATAAAGATAATAAATACTTCAACATTCGTGCGTCATTGTATCACAAAAATCAAGTTGTTATTTTTAAGGATGAAGAATAACAGCTTGATTCGTCCCTCCAAAAATTATTACTGGAGGGGCTGTATTCATTAATTTTTGTTCAACAACTTTACTTATGAAGTCATAAAAACAAATGACTTCATAAGTAGCTATAATGTAAAAGATTAGCAGTTTATAGCGGTAATATTAATATCGTCTGCTAAGTCCTGTTTTGAAATTCTCCATGTAAGGTGTATAAAATTTCTTAGCATGAGGTGTATATCTATCGCTAACTGTTCTTTCTTGATGTACCTTTACATCCCAATCCACAGATAAGTATCCCTCGCCATCACTAATATACCCTTCGAATATATTCTCCTCAAATGATCGTTCGAGTTCATTTATTAAATCTCTTGTTTCTGATGGATTATCAGAAAGTATATTTTCATCTAATATGATGTCAACAAATACTGTATACGTCCAATGTTTATCATCAAAATAAATACATCTGAGTTGTAGATCCATCTTCATTCTTTCAAGTTTATGTTCTTTTTTTGCGGATTCTATACGTTCGTAAACAGGGTCAATATAAGCAGTTGTCGGAAAATGCATTGCTAATCGAGATGAAAGATAGAAGAATGCTCCTTTGTAATTTGCTGCCCAAAAAGATGGGGAATTTGTATTATAAATTTTCAAACCGACATCATTAGAACTCTTTGGGAAGAATTGATCAATCAACGAAAAGTTGCAGGGTTTTAAAAGTTTATCCTCTAAACGGACTTCATCCCAATAATTTATAACTAGATTTTCTTGTTCTTTTAATTCTGTATACGCTTGAATTAATCCAGATGTAAGAGCTGTTGTGCAAATCATTAAATAACCAGTCGCTCCTACTCTTTTACAATCAGTGATTAAGGAATTAGCTTCAGCTTTTCCAACTGATTCTCCTGAATGAGCTTTATGTTTGCATTGAACTAACCATAATCTTTCAAATGTACTTAAAGGTCCTTTAACTTTCTCTTTTACTAGCAAGTCTCTGCCGCCATCAGTGCCTTTTCCAGTCCAATGAGTTTCATATCCTTCACGAACAAAAATCTCCCTTGCCAGGCGTTCTAAATCAGTCCCATCTTTAGATAGTTCCTTAAAATCCAGCATGTATTTTCCCTCTTTTCTTATATTTAATAGGTTGTCTATTCTATATATTACCATTTTATTATAGAGCATTTAACTTTATATGATTTTAATAGAATACAGAATTTAGCATCCTCTCATGAGCATTTACAGATATCTAAAATTTCACGCACCGTATAAATATATTTAAATCAAAACATATCATTAAGGGATTCTTGTTGTTTTCTGACGAAGACAAGGGTTTCCCCTCTACCATAACGAATGTTATAACACGAGGTGATGATGCTATGACAGATAAAACAGACAGCTTTCAATCTATATATGTCAGCAAAGACGTAGCGACGATGCTCAAAATCCAGGAGTCCACTTTGAGGAAGTACTGTATCATGCTCGAGGAAAACGGATACCACTTCCATAAGAATGAGCATGGACACCGCGGTTTTATGGATAACGATGTTATAACGCTAAGGAAGTTGATTGAAATTAAATCACACCCTGATATGACGTTAAAACAGGCTTGTAACGCAATCATGACCTGGGTTAAAGAAAAAGATATGTCAGAGGTTGATACGGATGTTATAACGGAAACTGAGCAACATGACGAGCGATATAACGAGTTAAAAGAAATGATTCTGCAGCAGAATGAAATGCTAAAGCAAATGGCTATGAAAATGGATGAGCAACAACGTTACATTGATGAGAGATTAGAAAGACGAGATCAGCAGCTTATGGGCGCTATACGTGAGATACAAGAAGAAAAGCGTGTACTGTTGGAAACAGCAGCAGCGACGAAGAAGCCTTGGTGGAAATTCTGGTAAGATTTTAAATAAAGTATAAATGGAGGGAATTGAAATGCTTTGCACTATGGTATTAGATGATCATTTCAGAAAAAATTTACAACAACCATATGAATTATATTTTCAAACTTATACAGATAGAATATCTCCGGTTTTTGACAACATAGACCAGGAAGCTGAAGAAGTTGCTAAAGATACCTATAACAAAATGATGATGAATGTTGGTTATGAGGATTGTGATCCCAGTGATTTTGCAGATGATGCGTGGCAATTTGGAATAGACTATTATGAAAATGTTTCGTTAATGAGATACAACACAAAGTTAATGTGGATTTCTACAATGTATCAATTTTGGGAACAACAAGTTAGGAAATTTTTATATAAGGAAATGACTCGCAGCGGTTATAAAGCTTTTAATAAAAAACAGCAAGAAATAGAATATAAAGATTTTTGTACAAAAATTGGTAGAATAAAGGAGTTCTTTCTTGGATTTAATGTTGATGTTACGACTTTATCCTGTTGGGACAAAGTAGACGAGCTAAGAATACTAGCTAATGTAATAAAGCATGGTCCAGGCGGATCCGCCGAAGATTTATTGAAAATCCGACCAGATATTTTTGATTCCTCACATGTATCAACTAATCTATTAGATTTGTATCAAACAACTTTAAACGATGTGGTTATTAATATAAGTAATCAAGATTTCAAAACGTATGCAAATGCTTTGATTGATTTTTGGGGAGAGTTGCCGGATAGAATGGTATTGAAATAAAAGTAATTAAGGATTTAATGAAATGATTTACATTATTGTACTAATTATATCTTTAAGAGATTCTAATACGGAATCTCTTTTTATATACAAAATTTTATTAACTATTATATAACCATTATATAATAGTTAATAAAACGTTGAAAAATCACTCTGTTTGGTATAAAATAAAGTTAACATTATATAAGCGTTACATAACTGATATATAAGTATTAATAATTTAAAGGAGTCGATAAAATGACTAAAGTATTTGCAATTGATCACGGGAATGGCGCTGTAAAAATGCGTACAGATGTGTTTAAAAAGACACTTCCAGCAATCTATTCATTTTCTTCTAATGTAGGAGAAGCGTTGTCTGGTGGGAAGATGAAGCTTAAAACATATAAACTTGAAGGTACAGAATATGTTTGGGGCGATGACATAATTAAAGTGAACAATACTTTAAACACATACGCTCAACAAAATCGTTATAAAACTAATCAGTATAAAACACTATCAAAAATTGCATTAGCTGAAATGGCTGCTAAAACAAATGTAAAAAGTTACGATGAAATCTTAGTTGTAACAGGTGTTCCAAGCCAAGAAATTGGAACAAAAGCCGTTGATGAAATTAAAGAAGTTTATCAAGGAACTCATGAGCTTGAGGTAAATGGAAAAAAAGTAACGTTAAATGTTGTAGATGTTATTGTTCTTGCTCAACCAGTAGGAACAGTTATGAGCCGTTATTTAGATGAAGATGGATTTGTAGCAGATGATTCTTATGAAGATATGACAGTAGGTATTATTGATATCGGAACTGGTACAACAGATTTAGATGTAATCTCTATGCTGCGTCGTGAAAAAGAATCTACTTCTGTTCCAAAAGGAATGCATGATGTTTATGAACCAATCGTAGCTAAAATTAAAAAAGAAACAAGTGCAACTATTAATGATTATAAATTAGAAAAAGTATTTGAAGAAGGTGCTTACCAAGCTTCAAAGCGTATGGATCCAATTGATTTTAATGATGAAAAAACTGCTTCGATTAAAGAAGTTTATGATTTTATCGTAAACGGAGTAAATAATGCATGGAAAACATTTGACCGCTTTGATGAAGTACTAGTTTCTGGTGGTGGTGCGAATACATTCCATGAGTTATTGGAAGAATGGATTGGTAAAGTAACAAAATTAGAAGAAAGCCAAACTGCAAACGTGGAGGGCTTCTACAGATACGGTAAATTTGAGGTAGGCGAAGAAGATGGCGAATAAGGTATATCCTCTTTCTTATGATGATGTATTAGATAAAGATATTAAAGATTGGTTAGAATCTTTACCACGTAATAGAAAAGCTGAAATGGTACGTACTGCTATTAGACAATACATGCATACTAGTGGTTCTATTATTATTTCTCCAATAAAAGAAGAAAAAGTAGAGCCTAAAAAAGTTGAAAGAAAACGCCCCAAGTTAGGTAGGGGCGGTAATTTCGAAAAAGAGTAAATAAAATTGAATATAAAAAGAGAACGCTCTTCCCAGCTTGCCGGCACGAAAGAGCGTTCTCTACACTTTGAAAATCTGAAAGGATGATTTAACAATGTCAAATACCCTATTCAAATTAACTACTAGTGAGCCTATTCTACCACAAACACGTAGCAAAAAGGAACTGTTCGGAACAATCCGCTCATTCTTTGTGAGAAAGTACCAGAGATTAAATGAGTGGTTCGGTATTGAAGACTGTAAATCTGATCGTATTTGGTACTATGGAACATTATCTATTATGTTTTTTCTCCCTGCTGCTACTTATGTTCTTTCTAAATTGATATGGTCTTAGATGAAATGGTGATATAATCATTTTTGCGTATATTGTGTCATCATCTTGATAGTGATGGCACTTTTTTATAATTTGTGGAGATGGTTTACTATAATCAAACTAGAAAGGATGACTAAATTTAGTCATCTTTTTTTGTTGTGAATATTATTCTTGTAGGATGGTGATTTGGAATGTTTTACTCCATTTAGATATGATTTTATACATTAAATAATTGTTAGGATATGAGTGTTAGTCCGACCTAACAAAATGGGAAATACACTAAACCCAGATGTATAAAGGGATGTAGACGTTCATAGCACGTTAGTTTGCATCCCAACTTCAGCGTACAACTTTAACTATCCATATTCTATATAATTTATCACTCTATTTTCGTTAGGACGGACTAACAAAAAAGGTAGTTGATATTTTATTTTTTATCGAAAAATAAAAAACAAGGAATATATTTCAGCAGAAATGCATATACTGAAAACGTAAGTTTCGTTTGTTTCATAAGTTTCGTAAGTTTCGAATTTGTGTTATAATGAAAGGGGGGAGTGATATGGACATGGCACAAGCAATCACAGACTTGTTAGAGGGAATCAAATTAGACGGTAATAATCCAGAACAATTAGCATCTAGAAACGCACAGTTATATGTGAAGATGGTAAAATTAGCTACTGAGATAACAAAAATGCAATCTAATTTGTATAAGGAACTCAACGAAACAGAAAAGGCAGCAGTTAAGGTGGTGATGTCAAAAACAGAAGTTAATAATTATCCAGAATTTTTAACAACGCAAGATGTGGCTAAAATTTTACGAATATCTACTCAAATGGTTAGACGATATTGCGCAGATGGTAAAATTGATGCTACACAAAGGATGGAAGGAACTGGAGCATGGTTAATTAAAACAGATCAGTTCTTAGATCATCCAGATTTACCAAAAGTTTTAAATTCGAGAAAACAGAACCAACAAAAATCCATTGGTTTTGCCAAAACGATGCTAGAACTTTTAAATAAATAGAGAGAAATATAAATTTATTGAGGGGGAACCTTATTTATGCAAGAAGAAACGTTGCACTCATATACACAATTTTTACTAGATACAAATGCATTTAGATACCAAGCAACCCCGGGTTCGCCTTATCAAGGAGTCGCCAATCGATTTTGGGAGAAGACGTTGGAGAGAGTTGATAAAGGTGAACTTGGCCTTTATACTGCAAATGAAGTGGTAAGAGAATTAGAAGTACAATCGCATTCTGTACATCCGGATGAAGCAAAAATTATTCACCAAGTTCTCTTACCGCAAATTGAAAAACTTGATTTTTTATATGATGCTGAAGCGGAACATTTGGTAAGACAAGCTTCTGCTTTTTTAAGTCACAATTATGAAATTGCTTTACCAAGTGGTAAGACACTGAAAAAGTACCCAGGGGTAGGGGATGCCCGTATTTTATTAACCGCGTATGAAAATGATTGCGAAATCATCACTGCAAATGTTAATGACTTCATGTTGTATCCACTCTTATATCCTCAAACAGGGAAAGTTTTATATGACCTCCTACGAGAACAATATGTTGAGATTGATCCACAACTGTATGAACGTATTCAAAAAGATGCAAGATTCATTGCATTTAAGTCCAAGATTGAAAAATACAAGATTATTTAGTTAGTAATTTTGGATTTTTCAATCTCATATTTGGACTATGTACGTAGTACATAGTTATTTAAACAAAAAAGGGCATGCCTGTAATTAGGCATGCCCTTTTTATTTACTTCACATACACATAGGCTTCATTTGCAGTTACATAGTATGTTGTTCCTTTACTGTTGTGTACTTTGTATTGTGGTGAACCATTCACTGATACTTTAGCATCAATAGTAAATCCTAGTCCCTCATCTACAGTTCCAACTACATCTGCATCAGACCATGAGGCAGCGTCATAGAAACGAAGGTTGTCCACTTTAGAAACAACGCGTTTACCTACTACAGAACTTGCAGCAGAAGTTTGTTCCCCTTGATATTTAATGTAGGATGGATTGTTATAAATCCATTGATTACCACCAAGATTTAACCAATTACCTTGTTTTCCCCATACTTGATAGGATTCCTCTTTACTTAATTGACGGATAATACCGTAATTTGTTGATGGCCCACTTCTAAGGTTTACATTATACCCATCGATATAAGCGACTCCTGTTGCTCCTACAACGTTTTGAATAGGTTCTTGTGGTTTTGGTTTAACTGTAACCGTCGCGCCCTCATATGCCTTTTGTACGTCTGCTCTGAATTGTGATTCTGATACGCCATGACTACGTAGATAATCAAGCGGATCTTCGTGGTCGGTGCCACCTAATTTATAAGTAATATCTTTATGTGTCCATAATCCTTTGCTTGGATGAATTCCTCTATCTTTTAAAATTTTAGCTAATAGTTTTACATAACGTTCGTAAGAAGATTTAAATTTAGCTGGATTACTAGTTTCGGAAAGTTCTACGTGAACAAATCTTTTATTTGCAGCTGGACCAGCGCCATAAGCAATATATTTTGTATCGGCAATTTGGATTGTTTCATCCCAATCTACTGCATAATGAACAAAAGCAGAACGCCATGTACGAGATTCGTAGCGCTGAATGTTGATTGCTGGTGCTTCTGGTGTTGCTGTACTATGTGCTACAACGCCCTCATACACGCCTACACCGTTGCGATATGCTTGTTTCGGTAAGTCTTGGATAATTAATACTCTATCAGCAAATGAAGCCGTAGCGAACGAAAATAGGAGTAATAGAGTCATAAATAATGAACTAAATAGTTTAATTGGTTTTTTCATTGTGTATTTTCCCCTTTTTAGCCAAACAAAAAGAGCACTGTCTTTTGACAATGCTCTACTTATGTAAGACGTGTATTTTATTGTTTGTACTGTTTTTCTTTTCTTGCATCAGATCTTTGGATTTTCGCTTGGATTTCGGATGCTACACTTTCTAGCAACCATGCAGGAATCCACTTTTCCCAGCCGATTCGTGCACAGTTTGCAGCGAAACTATTAAAAATGTGATAACTCAATCCGCCCACTACCATGAAGAAAAAGAAATCTGGTAGTTTAAGAGCGATATCAAACAGATGTGCAAGAGCTGGTAATGATAAAAGCACCACGGTTCTCGTGATGCCCTCAATTCCGTATTGGCTGCTGTATGTTCCATCTAGCTTTGAAGCTTTACTACCAGTAATCCAGTCCAACATGATAATCCAGCAGTAGATTCCAATCCAAATTACATTTGCCTTACCATATAGCAAATTAATTAATGTTCCTAGTCCTCCGCTTATAATGCCACCCACTTTAAATTGAGTACTTGTAATTACATCAGAAATATTCAATGCCTTGATGAGTTCTTGAATTCTTTCCAATTTCTCACCCCCTTTCAAATTTTGGCCAAAATAAAAAAAGCCTGCTGCTGCACGCTTGGTTTTAATCGTGTGATAGATGGATATTGAAATAAATCGGTTCAAAAGCCATGTAATTCACATCTTTTATGATTTTTACCCAAAAATCTTTACTGCTTCCTGCATCTAATGTTTCAATAGCTAGTTCATCGGTATAGTTAGATCCATCTAACGATAAATACGCCCAGGTGTAACCGAATTTCTCCATGTATTGTTGGATTGCTACTTTTACATTACTAACTGTACCAACATTATCATTTGTTAGCGTCATTTTAACGAGTCGTTCTGTTTCGGTCATATACCCTAAATGTGTTGGATCCGTTTCATCTAATTCTTTTGTATTCATCGATATGTGTAGAGAAGAACCCATACAATACATATCGCCACCAAAGAATGTTGTTTGTCTTTTTGCTACTAATGTTCCATCTTCATCATATATTTCTACGATTCCCTCAAATTCTAAAGAAGGTAAAGGAATATCTATTCCTGTATTTGCTGCTTCTACAAAACTTGTAGAAATAACATTTTCTGCAGCATCTTTTAATACAACTTTATACTTTTCATATAATTGGCGCAGGCGTAATAGATTACTTGTAGTAATAATGATTTTATTTATGTCTAATGGTGTAAACCCTTCTGCATTTCCTTTTTTCAGTACAACGCCAATTTTATGAGCTTCTAACTGCTCACTACGTACGTAATCAAACGTTACATCTGTTTTATTATAAAAGTCCCATTGGTTTTCTTTACATACGGCCATCCATTCTTTTGGATTCGGGGAATCACTTACATTCATCGATTCAAGGAATTCAATATTGTTGGCTTCGTTTTTATAAATGAGTAATCCGCCTTGATCCCCTTCTTTTGTAGGAGCATAATCCGCAATAACTTGTATTGCAAAGTTACTTTGCGGCTTATCGATTAAAAGCATAACGTCTTTATCTGCCGAATGATTCATACGTAAGAATCCTTTTTTGATAGCACTGTTAAATGCAGTTGATGGTGACATTAGCCATTTTGGATTTAAGGAATCAAAATCATCTACAAATATTTTCCCACTTTCTTTTTCGTATAAGGATACTTTTGGTTTTTTTATTACATCTTGTGAAATCAATTCGCCATTCTGAATATCAACAGCATCAAATATAAAGGATGGTGTGGAAACTTTAACGGTATGAACTCCATCTTGCAAATATAATTTTTGGAATGCTAGTCCTTGAATGGCGTAGGTTGGATGATATCCTTTAAAGGTTTCAGATACACCGTCAATTGTTATAGTTGAATCTACGTTATAAGCGGGTGTAGAAGACAAAGTAGCTATAAGTCTGATGCCCGTACCTTTAAAGGTAAATTCGAATTCGCCAGCTGTACTATTAGATGTGTTTTTAGAATGAAGCGTTTTATTATAATTATCTAATGGAGTATTAGTTGATACGGACCATGGACCGGCATAACTAATTAATGGATCCGTATCATCAAACCGTTTCCAACCTGGTTCTGGTTGAAGTAATTGGTCCCCTACTTTAGCACTTAAATCTGCGTAATCAACAGCAGTTAAAACCGTATAAAGGTCCTTATCACTTGAACCAGTAGTGAAACCATCATAAGTTACCTCTACTCTATGAGTGCCACTAGGTAAATCTAATTTCTCAAAACAAACTCTAAACATTACTGCACTGTTATAAATCACTGAGCCTTTAATCCAATTCCCACCATTTATTCTTACTTTTATGTTATAACGATGTGCAGAATAATACTTTTGCATTATTCTAAAAGCTGTTCCAGTAAATGTGAATGAAAATATATCATCATTTGTATTTTGGGGTCCATAAAATGCAAGCCAACAGCCTTCTGCAGAAGGATTATCATTTCCACCTACTATAGACCAACTAGAACTTGGGTATTTATCCGTACTTCTTACACCTTGAAAAAAAGTGTTAACGTTATCGAGTTGGAAATACTTACGATTCCATCCAGATTCCGGTTTCAGTAAACTATTACCTAATTGGGGGGTTGCCATTCTATCACCTTCCCGTTACCTCGTTTTCTTCCAATTTGAATTTGTCCACCAAGATTGGCGGCTGTGACGTAGCCATAACTTCGGATCATCATTCTCTTTTTCGATAACTATTAATTCATCTGGTTTTTCTGTATCAAGTACTCTCTCCAGTTTGAATTGTTCAGTATCCTCTAGAACTGATTCTCGTTCTGGTATGCGTTCAAATCGCTCATATTCCTCTGTAACGCTCTCTAATTCATGTTCCTTATCAAATGTATCCACTTCGTTAGTCAAAGCTTCTACAACATCCTGCCGCTCTAATAATTCATATTCACTAACGGTTGCATATTGTTCAGATTCTCTTGCTACATCTATAGTTTCAATTACTTCTGTATCTGTTGATATAACTTCTTTATCCGCTGGTGTGATGTCAGAGATAACTCCGCCTTCAAATTCACGTATACCAATAAAGGATTCTTGTTCTGTAATAAGAGCTTGTTGTGTATTTTGTTTATAAGAATCGTCTAAATCGATACATTGAGCATCTAAGGTAACCGGAACGATGTTAGAATCTACTTCTTCATTTACTATAGTTATAAGTTCCTTTTCTACTTTTTCGGATACAACTGTTTGATCTATTTGCATTTGCATTACTTGTGATAATTTAGAAGCATCTTCAAAGAACGTAATGCGTGTTTCTAGTTCCTTGTGAATACGGCCGAATAAATCAAATTCAGGAAGGTATACAGGAATCCCCATACCTTCAAATAAATCAAATTCTTCTATGGAAGCTGGTAATTCTTTTATTGTTTTATTAGCCATAAAATCAGGGTCTTCTATAGTAGTGAGAATATCTTGTGTTTTTAATTCGGATAAAATGCTTTCAGCTACATCTACAAGTACTGGTGAACCTTCCTTATCCGCACTAACTAATTCAAATACATCCGCTTGTGATTCATTTAATAAGCGATCAGCACCGTCTATATGTGCAATATTTGCAGTTAATTCGGTTAAACGTATAAATTCCTCTTTGCTGCTTTCTATTACTTCAAATGTATTTTGTATTTTTAGTGCAGTGGTACTTGCAGCGATATCTTCAACCGATAAAATACGCGAAGTAATTTCGCTTTCTTGTGAATTTGTAACTTCTACGGTAAATACACTTTCTTTCTTTACAGATACCTGTGTATCGTGATGAATAGTTTCAAGTTCTTTTACGATTAGCTCGGAATTATGAATTTGTACGATATCAGCATACTGATCATTTATTCTTTCAAATGTATATGGTTCGCTGCTTTCTGTAGCAAATACATCTACATGCTTATTTGAATCATTTATCATAATAGAATCTGCATAAAGTTCCTTCATCCGAATAGAAGAGTCAAAATCTATACGAGTAGCATCTATAACAGGTTCTCTTGCTGCAGTTGTTAAATCTTCACCTGGAAGTAGGTCTGCATTTTCTATTTTCTTACGTTCAAAATCATGTTGTATGTCAATATTCGTTGCTAATTCCCTTTGAATTCTAGCGAACAAGTCGTAGTCAGGAAGGTAAACAGGAGTCCCCATACCTTCGAACAAATCGAATTCTTCTAAAGAAGCCTGTAATTCATGTTCAGTTGCAAATGTTGCGTAATCATCTGGCAAACGGGTTTCTATTTCTTTTCGTTTTGTATCACCACAAACTTCTGTGTTAATTATTGCAGCGATGGCTGGAGAAACAATATTTGATATAGCGCCCTCGTTATATTCTCCATGCATTTCCCTAGTTACAATTGAACTTATATCTTCATAAAATTCTTCACCATATAGTACACGAGCGACTTTTACCCATTCTGGTAATTCATCCACACCAGCAGCTACGAATTCACGTAATTTATTTTTTAATATATCCTGCTCTATAATTTGAGCTGCTTCGTATTCTCTGGTTATAAGTTGTGATTCATCTGTATGATGTACAACTACGTTTCTTTCATTTGGTCTTTCGCTCTCTACCCCTTCGATATGGTCTATATCGAAAATTCGTTCATGTTGTATGGATTCATCCGCAGAAATAAGTTGCACTGGAATACTATCGATACGTTGAGACTGCTGCGTTTCCAAATTAGCCAAATTAATAATTCGATTTAATTCGAAATCAGTTGTGTTAGAAATAGAAGCGTCAATTTCATTTTGTCTTAGTGCTTCCTCAACTACACTAGATAAGATTCCCTTAGCCCGTACTTTCGTAGCAGTGACCGCTGCATTATCTTCTCTAACCGCTTTATGTCTTGCATAAGGAGCGATACAAATTGGATACTCAACATCATTCTTGTTTTCCGTATTTGCCGGAGTAATAGAAAAAGAATAGGTTCTCTGATTTCTATTAGGTCCATAACCAATTGTGACAACATGACTTTTTTCTTTGGTACATATAGAAGGGGAAGCAATAGAATAAACTTTTTCACTCATTCTTCTGCTACCCCCTTATCTTTAAATATCTTCTTTGTAGATTGCTAAGCCAATTGGATTGAAAGGCGTTGCTTTTGCTTGTGTCATAGGTGAAACGGGTGTTGTTGGCAATGTATAGCGGTATAATTGTGCCATTTCATAATAAGCTATGATTTCAGCATCATTTACTGGTGGTTCATTAAATGTAATGGTTTTATCATCGGAATTGTACACATATTCTCCCTTTGGAACCTCTATACAAGATCGTAATATCTTCAAGGTATCACCTTTAGGTTTGTGTTCTAAGTGAAACACCTTCCGCGCCCCGTTACCTTTTCCTAAAACTTCATTAGAAACTGTTTTTTCAATTTCTAATTCATCAGCTTGCTGGATGTTTTTTGGATGGACCGCATAAACATCATCCAATTTACCCACATACCCATCATTAGGATGAACAATATACACTTGAGATAAATGGTATTTACCACTATACACAGACGGATTAAAGCGGCCCTGCCCATTATCAACATCCATATTATGAGTAATGAAAGAAAGATAATGATGTTGATACATAGAGCCTGTATAAGATTGTGCCAATTGTACCGTTTCATTACCATTACTTGTACTTTCTCCATAATCTATTGTTGCATTTCCTACTTTTTTATTTGCAGAATATACAAATTGATCACCTGTACGGCAACCTGCTGCAATTATCATATTTCTTCGTGGTGCATTATCAAATGTGTACATTCGTCCAATATAAACAGGGACGAATAAAGCGCGAACGGGAGCTGGTGTTGGATCTACGCGCATAAACATTGCTATACGATCTCTATTGGCATTTCCATACATATAAACAACAGAATCTCGTTTCCAGTCTCTTGTAAACCGTTTTTCTGGTGTGAAACTAATCGGTGTATACGGTGAAGGATTGGCGAAATTTAACACTGAATACACTTCATTCATAATGGCTAACATATCCTCTGTATCAAAAGATTTCGTTGCTGTTAGTGTGTCTATGGTTCCATCTGCTTTAGGTTCAACTGTATAGAAGCCAGCCATTTTAATATTATCCGTACTTGCAGGTGCTTTTTTAAATACAATCTTTGTTTCGGTAAATGTGTATTCTTCTGGCGAGATAATGGTATCATTTTTATAAAAAATGGTGCGAGACTCATCAAAATTAGGGAACGGATATTGAAACTCTGTTTTTGTTCCATTCCCATTCCCTAAATTACTTGCTTGATCTGATAGTTTTAATTCTTTTTCAATAAAGTATTGGCTGTAAGTAAAGAAAATCATATCGTTTGAAGGCTCATAAGCATCACTAGCAAGTCGGCATTCGTATGTAATTTTATCGTTCTTCGCTGGTGCGTCAGTAAACTTAATTTCTCCAGTACGAGCATTCACTGTGTAACCTTTTTTATCTTTTACGATACTATTTATATAAACAATAAGAGAGCTTTCTGTGACTGGAAATACGGGCATTTGAAATTCTTTCTTTGTGCCGTCACCTATACCTAATTTACCTAATGGAGAATCCGCTGTAATGTATCTATTATCGGTAAAATCTGATAGATTCGTATCGTACGCAGTTGCTACACCTAGTTTTCTACGTTCTCCATCACTTCCGGCTGCTTCAAATAAACGAACATCGATAAACTTACTAATTCCACTACGAATCCTAAAAAATAGTTTTCTACTCCATCCGTTAGTGGTAAACATTTTTTCTAAGTCATTTGGTAATGTTTGCAAATACGTTATTTTATCAAACCACATTTATATTCATCCGCCTTTATCTTGTTTTTTCGTAAATTCCTAATCCAGCTGGTCGATAAGCAGTAGCAGGTAATTTTGTAATTGGTGAAATTGCATCGACCGTAAAGAAACGATAAATATCATGAGTATCTGGACAAGTATTTTGCCTTACCTTTAATTTATCTCCATTTAATAAGCCTAAAGGTGATAGTAGAACGATATAAGGCATATAACCACGAACGCCTTCTTCCGGATGAACAATATAAGCTCGTGACGTATGGACTTTATTGCTATAAACAGAAGGATTAAATTGATATTTATATTCATCATTCTCATGATTTTGCCATGCATTGGGATATTGGCCGCCTGTCGTACTTTTTCTATCTGGTGGCATCATGTTAGGTGGAACATTCCATGCTAGATAATGAGCTTGATATCTTGCTCCAAAACGTGATCGCTTGATTATGATGTTATCAATACCGTTACCTGGGCTTTTAGGATACGATTTTGTCCTTGGCATATATTTTTTAACATCCCTAAATGGAGTTTTACTTTCAAAGTCATATTTATGCGCGCTTGCTTCATCGCCTGCGTCATAAGCCGTTCCTGCCCAAAGAGCATCGGCAATTGTATCATCAGCTGCATAGCTTTCTAATTTCCCCATATAAACAGGAATTACAGGAACAGAGTTATTATCGAAAGCAGGCGTTCTATCAGCTTGTATTAGAAGAACCACACGGGATTTATCTACTTGTCCCGTAATACGAACCATTGAATCAGGCCACCAATTCGAATCGGCGTCTATTTTTGTTAGTTTAGGGTTTCTAAATGAACATTTTACCCAAGGGGACATCATCAATTCAGGTAGATCTGTATAATCGTAGTTATATGTGTAATAAACTTCCCCATCACTAGGACGTACGTTTCTAACTTCAGTCACCTTTACGTCAGCTAATTCAACATCCATAATATTTTGAAATTCCATACCTTCTTCAGCGCCCATAGGAATTACGCTATTGTCTTGATAATTTGGAACTTGTTCTATCATGTATAGATACATACAAGAACGATCTTTATATCTTGGATTATCTTCTACATAAGATTGAAATTCTGTTTTGCCTTTATCTGTAGAGAAATCAATATTTAGTTTTGTTTTAGTCTCCCAAGCCCAAGTTTGAACGATGCCGTACATGCCACCATCTGAATTTTGTAAGATAACATGTTTTGCACACCAAAATTGATATAATTTAGTAATGTTGTCTTTGTCTCCTTGCTGTTTTTCTCTTTGAATGTATTTATAAAAAGTTTTGACTTTTTTCCAACCGTTTTCAGTCATTAAATTTATGAGTGAATTATGAAAATCTGCTTCTGTAACTATTTTTTCAACGTATGCCATCTATTTCACGCTCCTAATCTCTTAATAGTTGGTAATTAAGCCATATAGTTTTTTTATCTGCTGATGCATTGTGGTATTCGAACTTTATTTCAGCGTTAGCAGGTATAGGTTTTACAACGGAGAAATTAAATCCCTCCGGCACATCTTTCACATAAACTTCTTTAAAGATTTGTTGGCCATTAATGAATAAATTCCAATAGTCCTTATCACTGTAATGTGAAGCAGCGACAGAAAAAGAAATCATTTCCGTTTCGAACGGTACTGAAAACTTATCTTTATGGATTTCATCATAAATACCAATTCTCCGCCCCTGGATAAATGGCTCTGTCTTTGTAGGGAAGTAAGGTGCGTCAAATCGCCCACCAGCCATATAGTTAACAGCAAAGCTCATAAAGTACTCTCCTTTATCTTAAAAAGTGAAATTCAAACCATACCGTTTTATCAAGAATGCCTTGATTATGGAATCGGAATGTAATTGTACTTCCTGCTGCGACTGCTTTATAAACCATAAAGTGCATACCTTCGGGGATACGCTTCGTATAGATATCCTGGCAAATAGTTTGTCCATTCACGATTAAATCCCATTTATCATCTAATTCATACATGGAGGAACTAACACTAATTGCGTAAATCTCCATATCTGCAGGTAATATATATTTCACTTCATCGGTTTTATATGATGTGGAATCCATAATGAATCCAGGTACAAATGGTTCCGTTTTTGTTGGATGAAAAGGTGGATCTAATCGACCACCAGCTAAATAGGTTGTTTCAAACAAGAGCATTCACCCTTTTCCATGTATTAAAAAATTCCCGTGCATCATTACGACACATCGGGAATTGCTAAATCAGATAGCATCCCGTTACCTTTATTAAGAAGTCGCGGCTGCACACGCTCTAATTGTTTCTTTCCGTTATATATTAATTGTGTTTCCATCGTCTTTCCTGTTATCTTGTGGGATAAGATAACCTTATCTAACATACCGTCGTCGTTAAAAACTAAATCGTAATAAAGGTATTTATCTCCATCAACAGCAGATAAGCGAGCGCCATTACGAATGAGGGTATAGCCCTCTGTCATACCTTCTTTAAATACGTTATTGGGGTCATCGCCAGGCATTGGTTTTCCACCGCTGTAAAATTCTCTATCAATTAATCCTTTCATCAAATACATAATCGGATCATATAAGTTTTTTTGCATTATCATCATATCACCCCTAATTTACCCTTGTGACAGACCATGTTTTTGCGGGACGATGAATATAATATCCATCTGGACCTATGTTTTTTCTATCAAACGTTAAATCTGGAAGAGCACCATAATCAAATAGAATATTATTCTGTGTATCTAACACTTGCAGTCGTCCTGTAAGCCACCTTAAGGGATTTCGTACAGCTTCAAATACAACTACATTTACCCCATATTCGAGTGGGATATCAACATATGTAGGTTTGTTTCGGATAAGGTAATTTTCTTCTATTAACCTATCATTGGCGTAAATGTTTATTACGTCACCATCTTCTAAATCATAATCCCAAAGTTTTAATCGTAAGGTATCTACGTTTACTGTAATACCTTCTATATCTGTATATGGAGTAGGTTCGTATCCATAGTTAACTGTTAGATCTAAAGTTTGATAGAAACCATCATCTGCTGAAATCATAGTATTAATCCCTTTTACGAAATAATTCCATTGTTGGCCAGAATCTCTGTTGTAAACAGAAATTACATCGAACAATTGAATCCTTGGATCACCAACTACCGCTACCGTTAATGTTCTAAACTTCTGTATTGCCTTTAAATGATAAGCTGCAGCTACTGCTCTTCTTGCGAAAAACGTTGTCGCCCAAGGGACTTCTATCATTTCCTCTCGCAAATCACCCTGCGATACATTTTTTAAAAGAAATGAATTAAGAAATCCGTTTGCGTAATCTCCACATTTAACAACAATGCTATTACTTATATCCTGGTCCGTTAGCTGCATATCTAATGAAATAAGGTTTTCTCCTTCTGTAAAATTAAATTTAGAAGGTTCATTAATGGCATAGTCCGGCATTTTCATAAATGTACAACTTCCATCCGGTTCATGTTTTATGTAATGGAATGTTGTATCTATAATATCGCGAACAATTTCATCCCATTTTTGAAATCTCTTACCAGTCGCTCCTTCAACGAGCCAACTTTGATTGGTACCAGGTATGTTTACGGGACTACCATGTAAGACAACCCCTGCTTTTTGGAAGAAGAATTTCACAACATCATAAACATTTCCAGTTGGTGCGACAATTTCATCCGATCCAGGTGTTGGGATTACTGATTTATGTAGAAGTTTCTTATAAGATGTTGTACAAGTGACTGAAATAGTACCACTTTCGGCATTTACCTTCACATCAGATACCAAACCATGTATATAAGGTAAAACCTCTTCACCGTAGCCAATAGATACCTTAAATTCTGTTTGTGGATACAGTTGATTTGTATTTGTTACTTCACTGTTATAAAACCATTCTTGAATAGAGGAAAACTTACCATACCAATTATCAGGAGCCATTTGACCGTATTCATTTGCAAAGGTAATAGTAAATGTACTTGCGAATTGGTCTGCGTTCTCCTGGACTTCTAAACCCGTTACACGGTGTTGAATTTGGACGTAAGAAGAAGAGTCCCTTTTTTTCATAAAAACAATTAAATTAGGGGAGTTATTTCCTAATTGGAAATGACTCCCCAACATTCTAATTAAAGATACAGAACCTTCCCTCATATGCCATCAACTCCAACTCCTGCTTGTGCTGTAGATATTAATTTGCATTTCGCTATTACTAATGTGCCTTTTCTTATTGTATCTACTTCGTTAGGTGGGATAATACCCCCGTATGTACCGTAATCACCGGTGATAATATGAGTACGATATATTTCCCTCATGAAATCACGCCAATATTTTATATCTCTAAATAGCAGAGTGAATTCTACTTCGCATCCTTTATTACCAGCACTTTGAAAACGCGGATATCCATGCATAACATTGTGAGTTTTTAAGCCGTCTAATGACTTTGGCATCTTTGTTTGCTCAATCATTGCAATGTTAGGAACATACCCAAATGCATGATAAGAAGCTTGGCTTACATAGGCTACATCAGAAGCACCATAGCCTATTGTTGTAAATTCAATTGTTTGCGGCCCTGCACCAACAAATATCTCTCGTGCTTCCCAAGCGTAAGGCCCTCTCGCTCTAAACCGTTCAATACCATTTACCCGAACAATAAAGTATTTATTCGGCAGCATGCCATCAGAACCAATAGGAACTTGGGACATAAAATGAAAGTTATATGTCCCTGGCCATCCAAAAGTAATGGTATATTGTATTGTGTTTTTTAATTCTACTATCTCTTCAAAGAGGTAATACGAACCTGCTTTTCTATGCAATGTTTTTAATACACTCATACATTTCGCACCGCCATTCCCATTAGATCATCAGCAACTACGTTTTGTAGCAGTTTTCTCATTTTTACAAAGTCATCTGCAGATTGTAATTTTTCAACAGCGACTCTAAATGTAGCATTTTGAATTGTTACACCTTTATCCGTTTTCTTCTCAACGTGGGTTTGTCCAGCATATGGATGCGCAGTCTTCCCAATTAAATCAGCAGAACGTGCTCCCATTTGTCCGATTTGAGTAGATACATCGGTTACTAGTTTCATTGGTTTAGGTGGAACAACGGCTTTATTTAGTAGTTCAGAAGCTCTATCGACTGCAGGAATCATTTTTTCCATCCCTACACCTAAACCTTCTGTAATAAATCCACCGAATTCCATCATTAGGCGTGAAGGAGATCGAATACCAAAGAACTTTTTAACCGCTTTTGGAATTCCGCTGACTACACCTTTTGCTTTATCAGCTACCCAACCACCCATCGCAGCCATACCTTCACCAATACCAGCAATGATATCTTTCCCCCAGCTAACTGCATCTTTTGCTACATTTTTTACAATGGATCCTACTTTACTAAATACATCTTTTACGATATCTACAATCCCTGTAAAAGTTCCGGTAATAACTTTCTTAATCGTAGCGAAATTACTTACTATGAAATCTTTAATAGCTCCAACAACGCTAAAAATTGTATTTTTAATCTTATTGAAATTATCTACCACGAAATTAACAAAGGCTCGAACTGCTCCAATGATCGTATCCCTAATAAAATTCCATGCCGCTTGAATGAAATTCTTAATCGCATTCATTACGGTAATGATTATATTTTTAATAAAGTTGAACGCATTTTGAACAGTGGTTTTAATGAAATTCAATACAGTAACAAATACCGTTTTTATAAAATTCCAGGCTGCAGAAATTATGGTTTTTATAACATTCATCGCTGTTGAAATCATATTTTTTATAAATTCGAAAGTAGCACGAATAAACGATTTCAAAAAGTTAAGGACAGTTGTAAATATCGTTTTAATGATATTCCACCCAACTCTAAAAATCGTTTGGTATGCTTTTATATAAAATGAGATTACATTTTTAATAACTTCTAAGGCGAATTTAACAACGCTTTTTAAAATATTTAAAGCGGCATTAAAAATGAATTTTATAGCAATCCACCCAAGTTCGAATGCTTTTTTCCAGAAATTAATGTAAAACTTTATAACTGTGGCTATACCGCGCCAGGCTGCTTCGAGCATTTTTCCTATAAATGATACAGAAGCATGGAAGACTTTTTTCGTACCCTCCCAAAATCCGGAAAAGAATTTAGATAAACCCGACCAGGCTGATTTTGCACCTTTTACGGTTGCGTCCCACCCCTTAGAACATGCGTCACCCATCCATTTAACGGCTTGTTTCGTATATTTAACAACAGAATCCCAATTTTTGTAAATCAAATAAACTAATCCAACAATAGCAAGTATGGCAATTGTCCAGGGATTCATGAGTAATGTCATTGCAGATCTACCGAGTATAGCGAGCGCTTTACCTATTGCACCAAACATTCCAATAAGTTTAGGCCCTACTTTTAAAAGTCCTGCAAATGCAGTACTACCTAGAAAAGCTACTGCTCTTCCTATCATTCCAAACATACCAATCAATCTAGGTCCGAGTTTTAATATACCCGTAAATAACAAAGGAACCTTAGATAATACTGGTACTAGGAATCTAAATGAACCGACAAATGCACCAACTCCACTTGTCATGAATCCCATCATGGCAATTAGTGGACCTAATACAGCAACCATACCTAAAATTGCTACGATACCAATTTGAATTGGTTTCGGTATAGAACTAAAGGCTTTTGCTGCTAATTCCACCGCTTTAATAATTGGAGGAAGGGCTACTTCTGCAATATCTAAGATGGCTTGTCCTAGTGGTTCTAGTGATGCCATCGTAGTGCGCATTAACTTTTGCCAACGAACACCAAAGGCTTCTTGCTGCGTCTTCTGCATTTTACCCATTGTGCCCTCAACGTCACCTAATGCACCATTGGCATCATTAAGACCTAGTACAGCTTGAGCACCCATGTCTTCCCATTTTGTGCCAAAAACAGCCACGCCAAGCTGGTTTGCTTTTACTTGATCGTCCATCTTACCTAAATCACCTAAGACGGCATTAAATACATCTGCAGAAGTTCCTTTACCTTTGTTGAAGTTATCCCATACTTTTTGTGTTTCGGGAGACATTTCAGCAAAAGCATTAGCTACACCTTTTGAACCATCCTGTACACGAATACCGAACTCTTTTACAAGGTCGTTAATGTAATCGAGGTTATAACTGCCATCACGGGTTCCGTTTGCCATAATGGTAAACATCTCGTTAGCAGAGAACCCGGCTTGTTTATAAAGTGGTGCATATTCGGACACATTATCAAACATTTCATTTGAATAGTTCAAACCCTCTTGTCCACCAGCAGCAAATAAATCAAATGCCTCTTTTGAAGAAATACCGAAATTAGTCATTAATTGCCCTGCACCACGGGTTACTTCATTGATATCAGAATCAAATGTTTTACCCAGTGTCATAGCACTCTTTGTAGCTTCCTCTAATTCTTCATGAGGAACTTCTTTCATATTTTGATACACTTTTATAAGGGATTGATCTACTTCTTCAATACTTTGGCCAAATCCATCTTTCCAAGTTTCTTTTGCGATTTTACCAAGGTTTTCGGCACCTTTTTCAGTAAGACCTAAAGAAGATTGGATGTTTCTTTGAGAAGTATCAAAATCAGAAGCTACTTTAACTGCTGCAGCACCAATACCAGCTAAAGGTAATGAAACACCAGCGGTCATATTAGCGCCTGTTTCTTGCATCTTACTACCTACATGGCTAATTGATTCCCCTGCTTTTTGGAACTTATCATGCATTCCATTTGCAGTCTTTTGTACTCGATCTTCAAACTGTTGTAAATCTTTATAAGCACCTTCTGCTTTAATACCAATCGTTCCGAACAATTGGAACATTTCAGCGAGCATTTATGCACCCCCTTCGCTGGGGTCTATTACCCTTTTATTCCTCATCGTCTTCTTCTTGGAATTGAGCCATGATTTGCTCAACATGCGCTTCACATTCTTCTTTCGTCCATACTTCACCCATTTCATAAGATGAGTCTTTATCGTCCTGGGTGTCGGTAAGTCCAAAAGCTTGAAGGTAATCGTTGAAAGTAGTACCTTCTTCAAGCTGACGAGTTTGAAAGCCAATGAACGCCATCTTCTTCCACTCATTTAGTTCTTCTTGCTGCTCTTCTTGTGCAATTAATGAAAATAAATCCATTAAACGCGAATAAGGTATGGATAAGACATATTCATCTGTCCATCCATACCGCTTCTGAATCTTATCGAAAGTACGTAACATGTTTTGTTCAGCTTCCTCTAAATATTCATCTGTATCTTCGTTTACGCTTGCATTTGAGCTGCTGCTGGTTTGCTCCATTTCTCGCTCTGAACTTTCACGAGTCCCTTGACCTGGTTGAAAAAAGTCATTAAGTCCTCACTTTCTAATAGGCCCTGTATAACAGCAACCATTGCTTCTGGAGGGAATTGTCGAAACTCTTCTGTTTTTACTTTTAACAAACTAGCAAAGAACTCTGTAAAATCATCCTCACAAGCAGGAATCATTGTTAGGACGCGGAAAGCAAATTCTAATCCTTTTTGTTGCTGTCTCTCTTTAAGTGCAGCTAAATGTGCTTGTTTTTCTTCTTCCGGAAGGTCTTCTGCTGCTTTAGTTAGTTCATCCATTTCTTGCTTATCCTTACCGAAATCAGCGAAGTTGGCCATTGCGCTGCGTCCAACCTTTGAAATGATCTTAGCGAATCGCCAAACATCAGTTACATTTAATCGTCGCATTGATACTTGTACACCTGCGATTGTAATATCTGTACCAGTATTCATCATTTTTTCTAAAATAGAAGCCATTTTGTTCTCTCCTTTTAGCATTTAGCTTGTTTTATGTAATAGAAAACCGACTACCATTTATGCGGTAGCCGGTGCTTTAAGTGCTGCTGTTTTCTTTTTCTTAGGTAAGTAAATTTCATACGGTGGCGTAGATGGTGCAGATTCACTGTAATGACCAATAAACTTACATTTCAAACCAACTGTCCCTTTACCATCTTTTAGATCAACCTCAATAGATGAAACTACCATCGCATTACGAATTACAAAGATAACAGGTGATTCACTTCCCGAAATCATACCGATTAATGCAATATCATGGTAACTTGAATCAGGAATATCATTAGAAGGTTTCATAATATTGTAGTCTGTTTCTGTAGTACTATCTATTGTCATACCAGGTAAAGCTAATTGCAGATTTTCTTTTGTAAACTCTACTAATGTAAGTTCAACATGCGGTTCATCTTTTAATAACCACTTACCGCGCACCATTTTACCTAGTACACCATCAATATCCGCATCGTAATACTCACGGTCAAAACCTACTTTAGTTCCGCCTGTAGTCGCTCCTACAAGTTCACCTAATTCTTTTACACTTTTAAAACCTTTGTACATGACACCAGGACCGATAACAAAATTATCAGTAGTCCCTTCACGGACACCATTAATTAATTTCCAGCTCATTTGTCCTACCCCCTAATACAAGTCCGTTCGCATGGTTCGGACAAGAAATTTAGCATTTATATGAATGATAGATGGGTCTTCATCCGGTACCGGCAGTTTACCTGCACGATGTATAGAAAGTATCCCATCATCTTTTAAACCAACTTCTCTATCTAGTAACTTCTCAATACGTGTAGCAATCAACTTTGCCTTATCATAATCCCCGTTATCACAATACACATCGAAATTCAGAATCATACGATCTATAATTTCAACATCATCCGGATTATCTGCTTCAATTCTCATAACTACATAAGGCATTTCCATATCATCTTGTGCAGTTTGGAATGAAAGAGCAGGGCCTTTGTCCTCGCCTTCACCATATTCAGATAGATTAGTTTTAATTATTTCATCCTTCTCCACGATTGTTCTAATAGCTGCAATAGCGTTAGACATATATTACCCTCCCATCATTCTTTTAAGCTCTCTGCGCTCTTTTTCAAACGCTTTTAATAGGAATGGACGGGCTTCCATGTGACTTGTACCAGCTTCAAGCCATATCGCTTTCTGCAAGTCGCTTCCTACTGCACCCAATACCTCTGATTGTGACCGTTTAACATTGTATTTAATCGAATTTAGCAAATCACCAGTACGAACAGCAGGAGCTTCCCCTGGTTTAGAAGCAGTATACTTACGACTTGTATGAGGTATTTTGTATTGTTTACCGCTACGGCTACCCGTGAGATTCTTCTTAACTTGATTTTGTAAATGAATAGATGCTGCTGTTACTTTTTCAACACACATAGCGTTAATGTGAGTCTTTACTTGCTCCATATTGCTTGAGAACTCAACTTCTACTGAATTAGCCATATAGAATCACACCTTTTCGCAATAAATCTCAATGTGATGATTCATAAATGCAGGATTACGCGGTTCTCCTTTTACTTCAAACGTATAATCAACGCCTAATTCTTCATTTTTAAAATGAATACGATCATTAGGCTTAATTTTGTAAGAAGCAGGTGCATATATCTTAAAAGTTGTATCGAAATTTTGTTTATCACGCTTAAATCTCTCATTATCAGCAGCAGAATTAGTAGTTACGCGGCAAATCATATTTTCATAAATGTCTTCTTCAACTTCTGCATAATTACCAGAGGATTGTTTCTTTTTTGTTTTTCGTTTTACAACTACTTCATGAATATATAAATCCTCCATATCATCAACAAAGTACATACTCATATAGCCATTACCGGCTTAACTCTTGCTCTAAACGCTTTTAAACCATTAAGTATCTTATTATTTGTAGCAGGTTCGTCTAACGCTTCTGGGCTAATCTGGTACGAATAATCCCCTATACTTTCGGATGTCTTCATACCTTTCCGTTGTAATTTAGCACGACCTACTGCAGAAATAACCAAATCAATAATACATTTCCTAATAAGTACCTGCAGATCATCATAATCTTGTATCTTATATTCAAATTCATATAATTGATTTTCGGATAAACCATGAACAATACGGCCATTTACAGTAATAGAATCGGTCATATCTTGTTTCGAACTAACGTGAGTTACTTTTGCTATAGATTCAGCAGGAAAAGAAAGCCAAGCTAGTTTGCTTGTTTGGATGATTTCTATCATTGGATTCTCCGGCTTGACCCTTAAATACTTTTTAGTAATAACCGTATAGTAATCTATTAGTTCTTGAATAACTGTATCAGGTATTTTCTGCACATTTACGCGTTCTTTAATGTCCTGTATGGTAATATCCATTATGTTTCTTTCTCCTTCTTATCGACTTCTTTTACAAGTTCAAAATGTCCAGTACTTACAAGGTAATCAGCTTTATCATTTGCAACTGTTTCTTCTTGGCCATTTTTAAACTTTTGTCCATAAGCGGTGTAAGTGCCACCGTATCGCAGCGTAACTACTTTCATAATTAACACCCCTTTCACGAATGTAAACTATTACATGAAAGTTTACATTCGTATTGTTGGTTTTATTGGTTCTATCTCGTTTTCCATTAAAAACAAGAAAACAGTAAAAAAGTATACATTCAAAACCCTAATAACAAAGAGTTTGTTTCAATAAAAAATACGCCTGGATATTAAGCTCCAAACGTATCTGGAATATTTGTTAGGATTGCTACTGCATCCATTTCTTGAACTACAGCATCATCATCAAAGTGAATTACATAGAAACGTTTATCTTCCATTACTGCAGATTTACCTTCTGTAGTTTTACGAACACGAGTGTCATATGTATTAACCGCAATGAAGTTTTTAGGATCTGCAAGAATAATAACATCGTCTTCTAAAGATGGAACAGTAACAATTCCGTATCCCATTGGTTTATTAACTTGATCCCCTGCTCCAAGTAATGCAGCATCACCAGCGCCAGTAGGACGATTTGTTAAATACTCAATCCATTTCTCTCTACGACTTGGAGACATAATCCAACGTAGGTTGCTGTTTTTATATTTATTTGGCATTGCGCCGGATAAAGCAAAGATAGAACCTTTTCCAAATCCATTTGCCGCTGCTGCTTCACCTGTACCAGTTACTAATTTAGCATGGTCGACAATATGAGACTCTTTCGATTTCTTGATTTTTTTCAACCATCCATCATTGATAGATAACATTCCGTCTGAAGATTCTGTATCACCATTCCAATGTAGATCCTCTAAATCGATACCTAATTGAGTAGACATAAGAGCCATTACAGTATCTTCATAACCTTCACCTTCAATATTTTCACGGAGTAATTCTTCTGTAATCTCCCAAGGTAAGCGAATAGCCTTTGTATTGTATTCAATCTTAGAAGTTTGAACACCTGCGCGGTAATTATCGTCGCTGTTTTCTGTTTTCTTGCGTAAGATACGGCCACCAATTGCGATTTTATCTAATTCACCTTGTTTTGCTTTACGCATTTCTTTACGGTGTAATTGTGAGAATGGCGTTGTATCGAATGCCATTCGGAAGAACTCTTTACTTTGTTCTGGATTTAATAGTCCAGCAGCTGTTCCTCCTGTTGTCATTGCACCTTTTGTAATTCGTTCCATATGAGCTAATAATTCTGCGTTAGTCATTGTCATAGTGATAATCCTCCCCTTACAGGTTTAATCCTGCCCATTTAGATTTTTTAATTTGTTGTTGTCCTGGTGTAAGTTCTTCATCTGGATCTAAACCTTTGCGAATAGAAGCAGCATTTTCGATATTCTCAAGTCGCTTGGTAATTGGCTCTAAAGCCTTTTGAATAACTTCTGCAGCTTTCTCTGCATCTGTTTGCTCTTCTAGTGTAAGATTATCACCTGGAACTTCCTCGCCATTCACTTGTTTCTCAATCTTATCTAACTTAGTAGCTAGTGGTTCTACTGCTTGTTTAACAATCTCTGCAATTTCTTCTGCTTTCATTTCTTCTTCCTCCTCTGTTGAAGCAGCTTCTTTTATTTCGCTAATTAAAGCCAATGCTTCATCTAATTTCGCATGATTCTTTTGGGATAACACTTTCCCAGCTTTTTTAATACTCTCTAGTACAATGCTTTCTGCTTGCGTTTTATCGTCTGCTTTAGCGATGGTATATCCACCTTTAATAGAAGCAAGTACTTCCTTCATATCATCAAGTGCAGCCGTCATACGGTCGATATCGGGATTGTTCTCCCAAATCTCCCAATAGAACACATCTTCGAACAAATCAAAAACAGCACGTAAATCACGATTTTGTTTCCCATCGATAAAACGGTCCTTCACTTCACCTTTTTCGATTCTGTGTGTTTCACCCTTGATGAAATCAAACATTTTACGGATAAATCCTTTTTCTTCATGGGTAAAATCATCATTTTTTGCGATTTCTACACGTTCACCGAATCCCCCCATTGAAAAGCCGGTTACTTCACCTTTTTTGATTTCTTCCCAGGTTTCTGTATCATCAACACGAACAGTCATAAGCCATGTTCCTGCTTTTACTTCTTGTTCGCCTAATGTCATATCACTTTTAGCAATCCAGTTTTCAACAACTGTCCCTTTACCAGCAACTTCATCATGTTGCTTGTCGATGTGTTGGTAATTTTCCATAAAGGTATGTGAAGCTTTTTCAATTTCTTCTGCGGTCATTTTGTCCCCGTGCGAATCTTCAACATCCGGTTCATATACAACGCCTGTAACAAGTTGCTTCTCTTCCTCCGTTTTAAGGATTGGAACTTGTTTCGATATATTAGGTTGTTTAGCAGTTGCACTCTTCATAATGGCAAATTGACGACCGTTCGCACCTTTTGTAACTAATGAAATATAGCTAATCTCGGCGTTTTTCAGTTCATATCCCACCGTTTTACCTCCTTCCCTATAAATATTGGGGTTCCACTGTCAAAACGCATAACAGCCAATTTAAAGCCTTATACGTTTTGACGATGAAACCCCAATCAATAGGTTTATTTCTGTTACTCTTCTGAAATCATAGTGCAGCGGCAATGAGGATGAGCTGGTGGACACATCTTTCCATTGTTAAATGATTCATCAATATCTACCGTTTCACCATGTAAACCGCCACATTCTTTACAAACACGCTCGTCGTTTCCTGTAAGCCATGTTTTTTTATTTCTATTTGCACCCTTATAAGCAATTAGATTGCCGTAATTCATTGCATAGGTTGTTTCTGTACGTGCAATCATCATTGCTCTGTAGTTACTGGCTTCTGACATTACATCTGCAATAGAAACGCTTAATGCATCGACACCCATCCCTTCACTAAGATTGTTTAACATGACTTCTCTTAATCTATCTTTAGTTGTTTCATGAATGCCTTTTGCTAATTCGAATGCATAAGCAGCGACCCACTTTGCAGCAACGTCACCAATTGGATCTAATACCATCCAAGTTAAACCGTTTGATGCAATGGTACTTTGTACAAACTCTGTAACATCATCCTGTAGTGTGTCCGTGACTTCATCGACAAACATTTGTCGTTCCTCGTCCCAATCCACACTATCCAAGAACTCATCAACTTCTGCTTCTGCAATTACAAAATCAATCTCTTCATCTGCTTTCTTAATAGGAATTACGGGAAGCAGGTTTAGGAGCCTATTTCCCTGTTCGGAAAAAAATCAGCTACCTTCTTTTGCATGACCTTCTCTACTTCTTCATGCTTTTCCCTAAATGTATTAATAGCAATTATGCTCTCTTGCTCATTGTCTGCTGATTTTACAATAGGTTCGAATTGAGAAGCTGCTGTTCCACCTTCAAAGAATGTATCCCCATCTGCTACAGGTTCATAACCTACTACTTTACGAGATTCATTCCGCGTTAATATACGTTTTTCATAACCATCAGCTGCATATAACATATCAGCTTCACGATCATCCGTATCAATTTCGTTTAATTTGAAATGCCAATCTAAACCACCTAGTATTTCAGCAAATACACGGAATAATTGATTGTTCAATCGATGTTCTAAGATTTCTTGACCAGGCTCTATAATAGAGCGTTTGTACATCTCGTTCATTTCTTTAGCAGTTGTTTGCCCTAATGAACCTGTCATAGCCCAACCGATACGATAAGGCGGTACACGATGGGCCACACATATCTCCATTGCGTTATCTTGCTTATATAAACGAAAACTACCTTCTTTTACATCTGGACTTATTTTCTCTAATCTAGCTTTTGCTCCTTCTGGTACTGGAACAACTGCTAATTTATGATGTTCGCCTTTTGCTTCAACAGAGAAAAACGCCTTTAGTTCTTTTTCTACCGAATCATCTATTTCATCGACTCCCTCAACAAATAGAAGGGCATCTGGAATAGTTTTACCTGTAAAATAGTTAATGTTGTAATCTCTTACTGCTTGCGATCCAACTATAGAACCGATAGAACTTACATAGTTAGGTATCCCATAGTAAGAAGAACGTGAACCGAATTTACGAATAACAATTACTTCTCCTGCTTTTTCAGTTCCACTTTCTGCAATATCTTCTGCATTTAGCTCCCTACCATCAGCAAGACGGAAATCATCGGGATAACCGAACTTTTTAAACCATCGTTCTTTGTTATTTACAATTTGAGCAAAGCGTACTTTATCTTTATGAGCACGTACCGTATGAGCTGGGATATGATACAACTGTGACGGCTCGCCTTTCATATTACGAATGACTTCGATAATTCCCCAGCCAACTGTTTCATAATCTTCCCATACGGCTCTAATAATCTCTGAACTTGTCATTTCTGGATTACAGTGTCTCATAAATTGTTTTAATGCTTCATATTGCTCTTGCTTCGCTTCTTTCTTTTCTTCAAAAGGTGCAAAATCAAAACCAACACCTGCAATATCATCTACCTTTGCACTAATACATGCAGAATGAATAGGGTTACTTTCTTTTATATCTAATAGAACTTTCATATCATATGGAGGTTTGACTAATCCCTTATCACCATATATTTGTGCGAATGGATCAACGGTCATTTGTTTGCTGTGATCTTCCTTATTCTTCGGATCATCTGCAGCTTTATTAATGCTGAATACTTTTACATTCTTCATGGTTTTCTTGTCACTCATAGCGTTTGTATATCCCCCTTTCTACTATTGATAAAGAGCAAAAGAAATAGCCGAACAATAAATGTCCGACTACACTCTTTTAACTTTCCCACCCATAACTTTCTTCGGTTTCGTGAAGAAATGCTCCAATGCTTGAGAAGTCGTATCTACCTGATCATCGTGCTTACCGGAAGGGAAAGAAACCATCTCATCTATATAATCATGTACCCATGTATGCATCTTAGGGTTTGGTATATAAATATTACCTGATTGAAATTCTGGCGAAATAGCTTCTGCACGCGCTTCTTTTGAACCTTGTGGGCTAATAGGTATAATACCGCTAATCTCACTTTTTAATGAACTGATAATTGCAGGACCATTCGCTTTTTTCTCAACAAGCTTTGGTATAGATTTCTTAAATCCGCCATTTCTAATAATGGTTTCATATTTATTATGGAAAACTTCGAATGCCTTTTTCGTTTCTGGAAAGTTCATTTGCGCCCTTACCTGGTCAATTAAATACTTATCTGCATTTATTTTCCCCCATATTTGGCCAACAACATATGAACTATTGCTTGTAGCATTATCAAACGCCATATCCCATGATGTAATAATTTGATCGAACTCTTCCCATTTAGGTAACACATCATAATACTGCATCCATTTCCTTTTAAATATGCTTCCTGTATCGCTAGAAGGTTTTTGCTGCCATAAAGAAAGCCAAGAACGCGCAGAAGAAGAGTCTTTCTTATCGTCATAATACTCTTGGCCATAATGTGATACCCATAAACCTTGACCGATTTCCCTACCAAGCAGATCATCTTTCGTATCAGCAACAGCAGGAATAGAAAGAACCGTCCATTTTTCCGGCTCCTTTTCTAACAATCTACCTGCAAGATCATCTTCGTGCCAACGAGTTAAAATAAGAATAACCTTTGCGCCTTTTTGTAAACGTGTAGATAATGTATCTTCCCATTCATCCCATAACCTATTACGATAGGTGGTTGATTCGGCTTCTTGCCGGTTTTTAATTGGATCATCGACAATCATTAAATCTGCACCTTCACCGGTAATAGAACCACCTACACCAACTGATAACATACCGCCTAATTTACCTTGTATAGCCCAATCAGTAACAGACGCTTGTCTCTCATCAATGCTAATTCCAAAAATCTCTTGTCCGAACTCTTCCACTTTAGCGCGATTACGTCTACCGAACTTTTCTGCAAGACTAGCAGCATATGAAACTTCGATCACTCGTTTATTCGGATTGCATCCTAAATACCAACTTGGAAGCGTTTCGGTAATAGATTGTGACTTAGAGTGTCGCGGTGGCATAAATACCATTAATCGATTTGTTGCTAATTTATCCTCTAATAAGTTCTGGCACGCCTTTGTAATCAGTTTCGTATGATCTGCATGTTTATAAAATCCTTTATGAGCGTACTGAACGTAAAAAGGGATAGTTAGCTTTCGCTAATTCACGAAATACGTTTTCATCCAACATCTCTTGAACATCCACCATATTTCTCCCTCACTTTCATCCTGAACCCTTATTCTCTTGAACTTTTTCATATAATTTCATAGCTAAATCCAAGGCATCATCACTTGAATTTATCTTTTGAGCTATCTCACCTCGCTTAACTGTTGATTGGCCCAAATGTTTTTTATCTGTATCTGATTTGTATTTATCTATTTGCGCTTGCATCAAAGCAAGTTTCTTTTCATGCTCTGCTTTCTGTAACTCTAACTTTTCACGTTCCATTGTTGCTTTATTAATCCGCGTTTCGATTTTCGATATTGTATCAAGTGCTTTTACAATAGCAGCCGTGTAAAAATCATCTTTCAGCTTATATTCAATTAGATCACCACCAACAAGACGTCGCTTTTGTTGATCCTCCATTAATTTAGCTAATTTAAAACGAGCTACTTGTAATTCTTGTTCTTGCCCCTCAATATCTTGGGATAAATCGAATAGGCGTTTATCTTCTTCAGATAAGTTCTCATAAACAATAGTGGCGTATAAGCCATGAGTAACAGCATTCTTATTACCAGGTGGAGCAGAGCCACCAGAATTACCGACAGCATTTTTATTGCCCTTTTTGGCTCCACCACGATTGTTTACAGCATTCTTATTACCTTTGGGTGCTCCTGGTTTCTTTTTGGAGTACTCCGTATCTTTCTTTGGAGTACTCCGTTCATTTTTTTGGAGTACTCCGTTTAATTTGTCTATCCATTCATCTTTTGATTTCCATCCCCCAACTGTTTTTTCGCTTACAGTTTTTTCGGATGTAGACAACAATTCGGCAATTTTACGATTCGTAATATCACCATTATGTTCTTTAAATATTTCATACGCTTTGTTACGGTCTGGACTTCGTTGTCTGGCCATAATTACATAACACCTGCCCCCTTATCCAATTGTTTGCACTTCCTTCTCTAAACACTCAATGCATATATGAGCATTACCCGTATTCACTTCACGGATATATGTATTATCAAAATGAGTAATAGTTAATGGCATTTTTAATGTCCACATGCAAGGCTCATTACAAACAGAGCATGTAGGAACGTTTATAGTTTCTTCTTCCATTTACACCACCTCACGCTAATCGCTTCACAAAATAAAAAAGCAGCGAATTCGCTACTTTAAATTTTTCGTATTTTTTTCTTCTTCATTTATGTATCTATATAAAGTTGCCCTTGAAACATTGAACATCTTACAGACATCAACTTTAGGTAACCCTTGTTCAACCATTTTTAGCATACCCTCTATCTGTTCCGGAGTATGAGCACGTTTGCGACCACCTTGTTTTCCTCGTTCTTTTGCAGCAGCTACGCCACTAACAACACGTTCATTAATAACCTCGCGTTCCATTTCAGCCATTGCACCAAATATATGAAATAAAAACCTTCCCATTGTTGTAGATGTATCAATACCATCTTTAATAGAAACAAAGTGAATTTCCTTATCATTAAATTCTTGCAATAAATTAACTAACTGGTGCATGGTTCTTCCTAAACGATCTAACTTGTAAACAACCAATGTATCACCTTTGCGAAGTTTGCTAAGTAATAATTGAAGCTCTTTTCTGTCCTTTTTCGCTCCGCTTTCTTTTTCTGTAACTATTTCTTCACAACCATAACGGTTTAATTCATCCAATTGCATATCTAAATTTTGTTTTTTAGTAGAAACCCTAGCATATCCGAATATCATGCACCATCATCCCTTGTTATTTGATATAAAAAGTGTATCAAATTCCTGTATCAAAATCAATTATTAATTGAGACATAGTTTTGAGACATTTCTTATACCATTTTTATAGGTTTTAAGGCCCATATATTGAGTGTCTCATAATGTTTTGTTTTTGAGACACTAGTTTTCGGACAAAATAAGTTGTAATCCACTCGTCATCCCTTTAATTAGTTCAAATTCCTTTTCGTTAGATTGAGCTAATAATTTACCGATTACCTTCTGATCTGAATAAGCTAGTAAAAAAGTAGATATATAAGCTAGTGCATTTACGTATTCTGTAGCATCTTTACTTTCGTTATTTGCATGAGCAGTATAATGTACATTTGGCACTATCATCACCTCTTACAATATTTGGTTTGTGTTGAGTTTGTTTTGTTTTCACATGAACACTTGAACCACTCTTCAAACCGCTCTCTATTTATCACCCATGTTCCACCAATCTTTTTAGATTCAACAGCACCTGCTGCACATAGATTTTTTATATGACCAGGAGAAAGGCCGCTAATAAGATGAGCATCATTAACACCAATAACATTATCTAGTACTGCATATGGTTTCAAATCAACATCTTCCCATTTAACACCATACATCCCTATACCAAATTCATTCACTTTTGTTTTATCTGCTATTCCTTCTAAACGATCTAATACAATAGCATTAATTAGCTCCCATGTAACTGCACCAGATAAAACTCGTGTCTTTAATTCTGTTGTTAAATCATTTAATACTTCTGCTTCCAGTTCACTCACCTCAAATAACTATCATTCGTTTTATAAAACCATTTATTATGTAATAATTACACATCAATAAAAAAACACCCATAACGGATGCATGTTTACTCTTATTTCTCTCCCAACCACCGCACTCTTACATTTTTGACTACGCGTCTCACGTCAGTGGCTAGGAGAGAAGCAAAAGTTCTCCCAGGAATTTTTTAATTTATGGCGGTATTTCCGTACCCCTTTAAATTGACACCTTAATGGTTGGCAGATATCAACTTAAAGGAGAACAGAAGCTCTCCTCCATTTAGACCATTTAAATTAATGAAGTTTTGAAGACTATTCTAATTGCGTATTGAAATCAAGAACTACATACAAAGTGAGGTACGCAACTCCTTACTCGCATGTTTAGTAAAATCCTCTTACAGATAAGGGAGAGCAACGCTATACGTTCACTTAATCACTTATCTATAAGAGCTGGTTTCGGTCTCTCATATATAAGGGGCATTATGACGACAAATTTCGACATTTTTTTCAAAGAGAATTTATTATGGGAATACGTTATTTTCAAAAAAGGGGGGCTGTTACAAATGTGGAGAAATATAGAAAATCACTGAAAATGATTGCACTTTGGGTTAACATAGTATTATGGGTAACTTTCCTAAGTAAGTATTTAAGGGGTGAATAATTTGAGTTTCACATATAAGAGACCGTTAATTTTTATAGTCCTACTGTATATTGTATTGGTAGCTTTTAACTATGCAAATCATAATCAATTTAATTGGTTTGAAAACCTTATAAAAACACTATTTATAGTAGTGTTTTTTGAAATTATGATGTGGTTATTTTCTTCAAAAAAAACAACCTCTAGAAAATAAGAGGTTGTTTTTTATCAATCACCATGTTTTTCCTGTCCAGCCTTCTTCTTCATAAATACATGTACCTAGATACCAAGCAAGCTGACCAGCTAAACCAATTAAATTACCTTTGACGCCTAATCTAATCATTTTTCTAGCTGCTAATTCATATTCTTTGTTAGTAATATTAGCAATAATAGAACCTATAAAGCCTACTGATAGAAATTCTTTATAATTTGCTATAAGTTTTCTTTCTATACAGTTATCTACAGCTTCCGTTTCTTGTTTGAATGGATCTTCATAGCCAGGTGGTGTATTTACACGTTGGATTTCTTGTCTCAATTGTTCTAATTCTTCAGTTTTACCATATTTGTTTTCTATCATATCAATATCAATATCTACTACTCTTCCATGTTTATCTTTAATTGCAGCTTCTTCAACAACAAATTTCAATTGTGCAGCTACTTCTTGTACTAATTTTTCTTCTTCACTATTAATCTCTTGAGCTTTGGAGATTCCAGCGAAAGAAGTTGTAAACAAAGCGAGTACGAGAGCCATTGATACAATATTTCTTAATAAAGTCTTCATTTTTAATCCCATCCCTTTTCCTTATTTATGCTTTTTTACCGGTATTTTCTAGCACAACTCCATCTTAATACATAAAGCTATAAAAATATATACCCTTCAGAAAGCGGAAAAATGATGAAATCCAACGATTATAACCTTTAAAACTGCGGTTTCAAGATAATTCCAATTTAATTATTTAAATATTCTGTGTTTTATTTATCAATTTAATTGTGGATATAGATATAATGTTAGATGGTAGATTAACTGTCTTTAAGAGCACGATTTTTTTGGCCCCTATCTTATACAAAATAGACTTCCACTCAATCTTTCACCAATCTTTTTATCCGCTCGTTTTAAATATTCTTGAACAGTAGTTCTTTGCAATTTTAAATAATTGGAAATTTTATCTTGTGTAAATCCATACCCTCTAGACATTACATATATCTCCTTTTCTCTTTCAGTCAGAGTTGATAATGCATCCTCTAGCTGTATACGATCCCATTCAGAAATAACACTCTCTTTCACTTCTGTATCCCATTCATATACTGGCATTTCAGTACTACGTACATACCTTTGCATTAATAATGGATCACATGGCTTCTCACGCTCATATGCAGCTCTACGTTCAATCCCTCTCTTTTTATCTGGCTGTTTAGCAGTACGCATCCATTCCAGGGCATAATTAATATCGCTAATCATTTCATTAGTAATACTTATATCCTTTTCTGTTGCGCCCACCTTAGATGCTTCTAAATGCTTTCTTGTTTCGGTATACTGCTTCATTAAATCTTTCATAATTCAGGTTCCTCCTTTTATATAAAAAGAGGACGCTGAATTATATATAGGAAGAAATGCTTTCCTATGCATAATCAACGCCCTCTAAATGTGGACTATTACTTTCATTATTTTTTATTTATCCTTTTAATACGGTATGTGAAATTTTTATCTTAGATTTCGCTTTTTCAATTGCTCACTTATATAACTTGGATCTCGTATACCAAGTTCTTTTGCTATCTGTACATTAGTCATTCCAGTCTCTTGCATTATTAATATTTTTTCACATAAAACATCCCATTCCGCTTTCGTTCTCTTTTTTGGCTGATCACCTACATAGGTGCCCCCTAAAGCAGTACCTAATTTATTCATCTGTTTACCTATATCACAATTATGTAAACAATGACTTGGTTTGTATTGATACTCACATCTCTTACAATGATGGTCCTGTAAATTTATTATCTTTATGCGTACGGTTCTTTTATTGATACTTCTCGTTTGTTCCATCAGCTGCAAAGTGGCCAATCTAATTTATCTACATGTACCAAGTAATCTACGAGAGCACGATCAGTTCTTTCTACTACATACGCATGTTTCTCAAATTCTTCCCTTGGAATGGATTTACGGCCACCATCGTATAACATAGCTTCATAGTATTCTGCTACTAATGAAACTGGAACAAAATAGATAATCTGATCTTCTCTGAATTCTATTAAAAAGAAACAAATAGCTCCTTGCTCTTGCGTATCTTTTAAATAATCAATTTGATGTCTACCTATATTGTCTAATGGAAATCTTGTTGTTTCTTTTGTAGATTTTGCTTCAAAGTACACTGCTCTTCCTTTATATACACCATCGTAATCTACTGTAGATTTGCTTTCCCATGCACTTTTTGTTATTTCACCTTTTTTATTCGTTTTTATAACTTTCACCGGTGTTGGACGTTTATTGAAAATACCTACATTCGCTGATTTATACATACGGCATGTAATGTTTAATAAAAGCTCAAATGCCATTCCTCTATTCCCGTATCCCATGCTGCTCCCTCTCTTTCTATTTAATAACTCCACGTTTAACAAATATGTTTCGCCATGTTGTGTCCACTCTATGTTTCTCAAATAAAAAAGACGCTAAACGAGTGCTTTATGCACTTATTTAGCGTCCTCAGGATTTCCTTACTTGGACATTAAATCACGTCTTGTATTACTTAATCTAACTAAATTATCCTCAATGTTTCTAGCGTATGACAAAATATTCGAATCGATATCTATCGCCTTTTCTATATCTTCCTTATCAATTGACAAATGATTAATAAACTGTGAACTTTGTAACACGTCATTATATATAATTAATTCTAAAGCTGAATTAAAAGCTTGAGGTTTTCTCATAACAAAAACCTCATCTAAGGGCTCTTTTTGTTTCCAGCCTAACGCGGATACTTTTCTCATTAAGTATTGATATTGATTATAATTAATCGCATCTAAATTACGTGCTCTGATTATCATCATTTGAATGGAAACTTTCCATTTCTTTTTCAATTCTATATAATATTCCAATTTATTAGGGTAATGAAGATCTGATAAAAATGCATTTTTAGGTAATAGAAAAGCTGCTGCGAACTCGTTAGCTTCATTTTCCATTTGTGCAAATTCTTCAGTGCTCAATTCATCTACTACTAAATTTTCTTTATGCAAACATATATGTCCTAATTCATGTGCAGCATTAAATTGTCTTCTCGCAAATGATTGTTTGTCATTTGTTAACACTACAACAAATCTATCAAGACCATTTATTAACTGATGTTGACAATATGCATCAATCTTAAATTGATTACTTTCGTAGCTAGTCACTATTATCCCATTTTGTTCTAATTCGTAAATGATGTTATCTATTGGTTCCATCCCTAAGCCCCAAAATTCTCTTAATTGGATTGCTGCTTCTTCTGGATTATCACTTATTTTTTGTGGCAAATTCAGTTTTGGAAAATCCACATACTCCTCTAACACATCATATATTTCTGTTATTAACAAAGAATGGACCTCTTGCATTTTTAAACTTTTTTTGGTTGCTGTGGAACTTGCTCTAAAAAATGTATTTTCAACTGCAGCATTAAAATTCCCTTTGTAAAAGAAATCTCTAGGAAATTTTAAAACAGTAATTATTTTAAAAAGAGTATCAATTCCTGGAACCGATTTTCCGTTTTCATATTGTGATACCATTTGCTTTGTAACATCTATTTCTGCAGCTAAATCGGTGATAGTTAACCCTCTATAAATTCTTGCTGCCTTCAATCTATTGGGATTAAATGCTAAGGCTCCCATCTAAATACTCCTCCTCTTATTCCTCCCCTTTGATATCCTTTTTCTTCTCCAGTTTTATAATTAGCTTTTCTTTCCCTTGTAATTGATTTTTAATCGCCGTTTTTAATTTAACACTTACTTGCTTAGTTTGTTGATCATTGTCTAAGCTATTTTGAGATGCTATTTTATTTTCAGGAATAGTAAAGATTGGTCTATGAACTGTTAAATCATCAATTCCATTTATAGGAATGAGATTCAAACTAGAAGGACGAAAAGCTTCTATTGCAGATACATTTTCAGTAAACTTATCAAAGTCATACACAATTAACACTGAAGACACCACTTTCCATCCAAACAAATACTCCTTAGCTTTTTCCTTCGCATACTTCTTTTTAACAGCTAATTCATTATTAAAACCAATATCGTCTATTATAGAAAATAAGCTATGTCCTTCTTCTTCTGGATTAGACTGTGCATATATAAAGGTATAATGTGGAGGAACCTCTGGGTCTATCGCTTCTTTTTTTATAACTTTATACCTATCTTTACTAACTAAACAATATAGTTCGTATGACATTTTATCAAAGACTAAAATGTGTGCTTC
>NZ_JADAXG010000015.1:0-58164 GCF_019837545.1 Bacillus sp. 17RED48 | reverse complement strand
CAATTTCTTTTTTGTCGTTTTCTGCGTTTCTGCATCAGCGACGGTTATTAATTTATCATATAATAACCATTAACGTCAACACTTTTTAATAAAAAGTTCTTTTCCTTACATAACGCATACATTCTTCTGCATTAGCGACTCTTCGAAACAAACAAAAAATGATTTTATATCTTTCTTCCATCGCCTTTTTTACAACGTCATGAATACGTTCATCTTCAAAATCAAATAAAAGTTCTTCTAACTCTCTCTTCAATATGTATTCCATTTCTTTTTTCTCTTCTTTCGTTAACATAAACCCAAGCAAATCATCACCTCAATCATTTCTTACAAAGCAATAAACGTTCCGCTCATTTTCCCTTATCAAAATCCTATCATTCATTATATCCACTGCTTACGATATTAATCCTTTGTTCTCTTTTTAATATATAAAGCATATATGTAACTGAAAAGGATTGGACAAAGGGGCGTAATATTATGTTTTTCTTTTTTATTACGAGTAAACGAGCTTTTAAACACATTAGCTTAATAGTGATACTTTCCTTATTTACAGCATGGCTTCTCTTTTTGAAAACATATTCACATGAATCTGCTTTTTCAACTGCGACAGGACCTAAAGTTATTTACAAAGGAGACACCTCTAAAAAACAAGTTGCATTCACGTTTGATATTAGTTGGGGAGACAAAAAAGCAATTCCAATCCTTGATACACTTAAAGAAAGAGACATTAAGAATGCAACCTTCTTCCTTTCTGCTGCATGGGCAGAAAGACACCCTGATGTTATTGAACGCATCATAAAAGATGGACATGAAATCGGTAGTATGGGTTATAATTACACGTCCTACACTTCTCTAGAGACAAATGAAATACGAAGAGATCTTTTACGAGCACAAGATGTTTTTACAAAACTCGGTGTGAAACAAGTCAAACTATTACGTCCACCTAGTGGAGACTTTAACAAAGCAACACTTAAAATAGCAGAATCACTCGGATACACCATCGTCCATTGGAGTAATAACTCAAACGACTGGAAAAACCCAGGTGTAAACAATATCGTTTCCAATGTCTCTACTAATTTAAAAGGTGGAGATATCGTCTTATTACATGCATCTGATTCTGCCCTCCAAACAAATAAAGCTTTACCACTGCTTCTGCAAAAATTAAAGAGTGACGGATATGAGCAAATATCGGTATCACAACTTATTTCTAACACAAGTACAAAAAGTGAAGATGTAAGGTAATTCTTTTCCCTCGTGCCTTCACACATAAAAAGCTCTACTACCTATCATTAAGGTAATAGAGCTTTTTTCATCCCGATATTTGCATTCGTACAACTACCCTCTGTATAAAAACCCAAAACCTCTCTTACTTAAGCCGACTTACTCGTCTTTCCAATTAAACGATGTAATATAAGTAACTGATATGCATTACATAATAAAAGTGGTATCACCATTAAATACAACCAATCTGTATCATTAATACGAAGCGCTGGTACCCACTCAAGAATTGTTACAACAACCATAAAGAACAAAGCGGGCACAAATGCCTTTCTATTTGTTTCTTTACTTTTTATGTAAGCAACAATCGCCCCAAACACAAATAACACACCAGCAACAAGTATGTTATTCCCTAACGAAACTTCCCCATTTGCAATCAATACGGATCTTAAGTACACGAAATCAAATAAAACGAATGCAATAAAGAAGAGCTGGACTGCATTCCATAAAGAAGGTGACCTGAACATCCCCAGTCCAAAACGATGGATTGTTAAATAGGCAAAGAACCCCATTTGACTTATAACACTAAAAATAAATCCTACACCCATCAACCAGAAGGAAACTGCTAAAATCTCCTTTCCGTCGAAATTTTGAAAAAATTTAGCGTACTTGTCCCACTCCAAAACAAACCCAATAATGACCGTGCTAATCCCACCAAGAAACAACGTCGTAAAAAATAGTCGTACCCACTTGCGGCTATTCACAACACATCCCCCATTATCCTTATATTTCTAATTAAATTGTATCAATGACAATTTCAAAAAGCTAGCCATGTTCATGTATAAATTCCTTAAAGATATTTATATTAAAAAGAGAGAACTGTGCTGAAAGGAGTTCCAACTTATGAAACGGATGCTGCTCGTTTTGACTTCTTCTTTTCTATTTCTTGTACTTGTAGCATGTGCACAAGAAAAAGAAGCAAAGTCCGAACTTGATTACGATCAAACAAAGAAAATGATTGTTGATATTTTAAAAACCGATCAAGGTAAGAAGGCTATTCAAGATGTATTAACTGATGAAAAAATGAAACAAGCACTCATACTAGATGAAACAGTAGTAAAGAAAACGATTGAAGATGCAATGGTATCCGACAAAGGGCAACAATTTTGGGAAAAGCTCTTTAAAGACCCTGAGTTCTCATCAAAGTTCGCTAAAAGTATGGGGAAAGAACAAACAACCTTAATGAAAACATTACTAAAAGACCCTGAATACCAAGCTGGCGTTATAGAAATTATGAAAAACCCAGAAGTAGAAAAAATGATGTTACAAACGATGAAGAGCAAAGAATACCGTCAATATTTACAACAAGTATTAACAGAAACTGCTGAAAGCCCACTCTTCCAAGCTAAGATGATTGACATTATTAGTAAAGGTGTAGAAAAAGCCGAAAAAAGTGGATCTGATAAAAAGGAAGCTGGCGGTGAAGGTGGTTCCCAAGACGGTAAAAAGGAACAGCAGTAAAAATAATGATTATAATAATGAGTGGACAATATATGTATTGTCCACTCGTTATTATTTTATTTTTGCGCAACAGCTATTTTATCAATCACTGTCTCAGCTATCGTGCGATAAATAAGGCCTGTCGTATGTGTATCTTCGTATACTGACGGCGCAAAGTCTTCTTTATTCCAATCAGGTTGTTGAAGCGGGATTCGGCCAAGTACTTCTGTTTGAAGTTCTGCAGCCAATTTATCTCCTCCACCTCTTCCAAACACATATTCTTTTTCACCAGTTGTTTTACTTTCAAAATACGCCATATTTTCAACAACGCCAAGAATGCTATGTTCTGTACGTAAAGCCATAGCTCCAGCACGCGCTGCTACAAATGCCGCTGTTGGATGTGGCGTTGTTACAATAATCTCTTTACAAGCCGGCAACATCGAATGCAAGTCTAGCGCAACATCACCTGTGCCCGGTGGTAAATCTAAAACTAAATAGTCTAAATCGCCCCATTCTACTTCTGTGAAGAAGTGATTTAACATTTTCCCAAGCATAGGTCCTCTCCAAATAACCGGTGCGTTATCCTCTACAAAGAATCCCATTGAGATTACCTTTACACCTAGACGCTCCACTGGAATAATTTTATCCCCTCTTACAACAGGACGTTTTTCTATCCCCATCATATCCGGTACGCTAAAACCATAAATATCGGCATCAATGATACCGACCTTTTTACCTAGACGAGCTAGAGCAATAGCAAGGTTAACAGAAACTGTTGATTTTCCGACTCCACCTTTTCCACTCGCTACTGCTAAAAATGTCGTTTTTGAATTTGGCGACAATAAAGATTCAGTTTGCTCTTCTTCCTGTTCCGGTGCAAACTGAGCTAATTCCTCTTCTGTAAATTCCGCAAAGCGAAGCCCTACTGTTGCTGCCCCTAGTTCTTTTACTAACTTTACAATTCCAGATTGCAATTGCATTTGTTCCGCTGTACCGGTTTTTACAATTGCAATTTTAACACTTACATGTTCCTTCTCAGGCTTGACTGTTACCTCTTTAATTGCCCCTGTTTCTTTTAACGTTTTATGTAAAAACGGATCTACAATCCCTTCTAACGCTTCCACTACTTGCTCTTTCGTTACCATAGTTAGCCCAGCCCCCTGTATGAAAAATAACGTAATGTTAATTAAATTTATCTCTCTTTATTTTTGAAATAAATGCGTTTACATTTCCAGTATAACATATTTTCGGAAAACTTCGTTAACGAGAGAAACTCAAAAAATCCTCCTTATTCTGGAGGATTTCCTTTTTCCGTGAAATAACGTAATATACCACGATATACTGCAGCCGCTACCTTTTGCTGATATTTCTCCGAATTTAACATATACCTTTCGTTTACATTCGATAAAAAGCCAGCTTCAATTAGAGCACCTGGTGTTTTCGCATACTTTAATAAATACACATGAGAAATTGTTTTAGCAGAACGATTCGTATTCTCTAAACTCGTTCTCAATTCAGCTTGTATAAATTTCGCAGCACGTTCATTTTCAACCGAAGAACGGTAGTAGAACGTTTGTGCGCCTTTCGATCCACTGCTAGTTAAAGCATTTAAATGAATGCTCGCAAAAAAGTCTACATCAGGTTTATTAATAATCTCTACACGCTTTTTTAAATCCTCTGCTTTACGTCTACTATATGATTTTGTATCTTTCTGAGCTAAATCATAATCTCCCTCACGTGTTAAAATAACTAGTGCACCTTGTTCTTGTAAATAATCTTGTACCTTCTTTGTAATCTCAAGCGTAATATCTTTTTCTATAATATCTTTTCCACCAACAGCCCCTCCGTCTGGCCCACCATGCCCAGCATCTAATACAATCACTTTCCCTGATAAGGGTAAATTCCAAGCTCGCCACGATTTTGTAATTTGAAATTCTTGTTTGACTAAAAAAAACAAAACAACCGCAGCGAGTGCAAAAGAGATAATTCGAATTCTCTTCATACCTTTCCTCCTCCAGCTAGTCCCTCTAATTACTTATATGGGACAAGAGGAAAGTTTATGCTTGTCTTAATGAAGCTTTAATCGATATCTTCTTTCACCTTTTTCATATCCTTCTTGCCACCATAAGCCAATAAACTGCTGACAAGATTCAAAAAGTAATTCCTCATCTTGTAACTTAATTTCCCGCATAGTCATGCTCGTTAAAAATTGGAATAATGTTTCCGTTAATTGTTGCTCTTCTTCTAAGGCTCTATATTTCACATCAAAGAATGATTCACCATAATAACCAAACTTACTGTATCTCGCTCCTAATAAATACGACTCTATCCCTAATTCAATACAGTAATCTTCATACTGACGATGAAGTTCCTGCATCTGAAAGGCATCCCTAATATTTGAACGTAATGTTTTTAATGATAATTCTCGCAGCATCTTCCGTTCATATTTCAACTGCTTTTCTTTTTGTTTTTCTTGTAAGCTGACAATGACATTCATAGTACTTATAAACCTCCCTAATACGTATTAGTCTAAACTTCTAAAGAAGAAGCATACGCGAGAGAATAGCACTAAAATATTCCAAACTACAAAATTACAAAAGAGGAATAAAACATAAAAAAACCCCAACCAAAATGGTTGGGGTTTGTAGTTCGCAAAAATTAACGTTTTGAGAACTGAGGTGCACGACGTGCGCCTTTAAGACCGTATTTTTTACGCTCTTTCATACGTGCGTCACGAGTTAATAGACCTGCACGTTTTAGTGTTAGACGGTATTCTGGATCAGCTTTTAATAAAGCGCGAGAAATACCGTGACGAATAGCACCAGCTTGACCAGTGTATCCACCACCATTTACGTTTACAAGTACATCGTAGTTACCTAAAGTTTCTGTTGCAACTAGAGGTTGTTTCACTACTTCACGTAATGCAGCAAATGGGATATAGTTTTCAAAATCACGACCGTTAATGATAACGCGTCCTTCGCCTGGAACTAGGCGTACGCGCGCTACTGAACTCTTACGACGTCCAGTGCCATAGTATTGAACCTGTGCCAAAGTAAGCCCTCCTTTAATTGATTATCCGCGAAGTTCGTAAACTTCTGGTTTTTGTGCTTGGTGTGGATGCTCTGCTCCAGCATACACGTTTAATTTCTTAGATACTTGACGTCCTAAACGTCCTTTTGGAAGCATCCCTTTAATTGCAAGCTCTAACATTTGTACAGGGTAGTTTGTACGCATTTCTAGAGCTGTTCTTTGCTTAAGTCCACCTGGGTGGTTAGTGTGACGGTAGTAAATTTTATCGTTTAATTTATTACCTGTTAAATGAATTTTCTCAGCGTTAATAATAATTACATGATCACCCGTGTCAACGTGTGGTGTAAATGTAGGTTTGTTTTTACCGCGTAAAATAGATGCTACTTCAGTAGATAGGCGACCTAAAGTTTGACCTTCAGCATCAACCACATACCATTTACGCTCAACTTCGTTAGCTTTTGCCATAAAAGTCGTACGCATGTGTTTCCCTCCTCGTTATCTTTTCCATAGAAAAAATCTATTGTTTATCTTAAACACGATTTCCTTCCGGGGCTAATCGTGGTTTTAGAAACAATACCATATGTTATGATATACTTTTGAGTTTCTAATGTCAAGCAAATGTTACACCAGGATTAGTTGTTATAGTTTACCTGCCATAAGTAAAGTCCATGACCTGGAGCCATCTTTCCAGCAAACTGACGATTTTGTTTCGCTAAAATCTCTGGAATGCTATCAGGATCAAGCTTTCCTTGCCCTACGCTCAGTAACGTACCAACAATAATTCTGACCATATTATATAAAAATCCATTACCTACAAAACGAAAAATTAATTCATCGCCTTGCTCAATTAACTCAATTTCATAAATCGTTCGCACTTTATCTTTTTTGTCAGTTTTTGCCGAACAAAAAGAAGTGAAATCATGCGTTCCAATAAAATAAGGAATCGCTTTTCTTATAGAGCTTATTTCGAGCGGATATGGATATTGATATACGTAATTTCTACGGAATACATCCGCAGTCTTTGATAATAATACACGATAACGATATTCTTTTCTCTCGACACCGTAACGCGCATGAAATTCTTCTGTTTTTTTCTCTACCTGTCTGATAACAATATCATCTGGCAACATTGTGTTTAATGCATTACTCCATTGCCACTCTTCAAGAGACAACGGTGTATCAAAGTGTATGACTTGTCCTTTGGCGTGAACGGTAGAATCCGTTCTGCCCGATGCCTGAACACGAACAAGTTCTCCTTTATGCAATTTCTGCAAAGCTTTCTCAATCTCTTGTTGAACAGTACGATGCTGCGGCTGAATTTGATAACCACAAAAATGCATGCCATCATATGCAACCGTACATTTTATTCTATCCATTTCTCTATTCTCCATTACGATCGCACCCATGCCAAAATACAAGCTAAACAAAGTAAGCTTATAATCGTTACTGTATCGCTTGTTTTCCAGCGTAGTTGCCTAAATTTAGTACGTCCTTCGCCATTTTGATACCCACGTGCTTCCATAGCAATCGCTAAGTCCTCAGCACGCTTAAAAGCACTGATAAATAGAGGAACGAGTAGTGAGATAATAGCTTTCATCCTATCTTTTATCGGTCCTCCTGCGAAATCAATACCACGTGAAGCTTGTGCCTTCATTATTTTACTCGTTTCATCCATTAATGTCGGAATAAAACGAAGAGAAATTGACATCATTAATGCGATTTCATGAACAGGAACTTTTATACGTTTCAACGGCTTTAATAACGTCTCCAAACCATCTGTAATCTCAATAGGTGTCGTCGTTAACGTTAATAATGTCGTCATTAAAATAATAACGAAGAATCGTATAGAAATGTATATCCCTTGCTCTAATCCTTTTTCATGTATCGAAAACCAACCAAGCTGGAATAGTACTTCCCCTTCTTTATTTGTAAAAATATGCAGGAAAAATGTAAAAAGAAAAATCCATAGAATTGGTTTTAAGCCCGAAAGTACATAACGAATCGGCACTTTTGCAAAAAATAAAGCAATGAGTGCATATAAAAATAAAAATCCATATGAAATCGCATTATTTGCTAAGAAAACAACAAATACATATAAAAAGACAATCAGCAGCTTCGTACGTGGGTCGAGTTGATGAATAAGAGACTTCCCTGGAATATATCTTCCAATAATCAACTGCTGCATGATTCATGACCACCTTTTCGTAACACCTGCACAACTTCATGAGTAAGATCCTCTAAAGATAAGGTAGCCTTTGGGATTGAAATGCCAAACTTCTCTTCAATTGCACGTTTATACTTTAAAGACATAGGAAGATCCACGCCAATTTTCTCTAGTTCATCAGCATGTGAAAATACTTCCTCTGCACTTCCTTGCAAAAAGACCGTTCCTTTATGCATGACTACAATCTGCTCCGCATACTTAGCAGCATCCTCCATATTATGTGTTACTAGGATAACTGTAAGACCTTTTTCCTTATGCAGCTTATAAAACATCTCCATAAGTTCATTCTGCCCTTTTGGATCTAGTCCTGCTGTAGGTTCATCTAATACAAGCACTTCGGGTTCCATCGCCAATACACCCGCTATCGCAACACGCCTCATTTGCCCACCACTTAACTCAAACGGTGAACGTGTTAACAGTTCCGGCTCTAACCCTACAAGTTCAATTGCCTCTCTTGCCTTTTGCTTCGCTTCTTCTACAGATACCCCAAAATTAGTAGGGCCGAAACAAATATCTTTCTCCACAGTCTCTTCAAACAACTGATGTTCTGGGAATTGAAAGACAACCCCTACCTTTTTACGTAGTGGCTTTAGCTTTTTTTCTTTCTTTCCTGCCGAAATGAAATGTTCACCAATTTGAACTGTGCCATTCGTCGGCTGCAATAAACCATTTAAATGTTGAATCATCGTCGACTTACCTGAACCAGTATGACCGATAATGGCATAATAGCCCCCACTTGGAAACGACACGTCTACATCATAAAGTGCGCGTCTTTCAAATGGAGTTTTATATTGATAACGATGTTCTACTTTTTGGAATGTAATCTCCAAAGTTCGTTCACCAAGCTTTCCATTGTAAGATGCGTATTTTGCAAGAGAATTTCATTTCTTTTTAATAATTCTGCTATTTTCACTGAAAAGGGTACATCTAATCCAATTTCTTGGAGCATATGAGAGGACTTGAAGATTTGCTTTGGAGTCCCTTCCTCTAATATTTCTCCCTTATTTAAAATAATGACACGGTCTGATTGTGCCGCTTCTTCTAAATCGTGCGTAATTGATAACACGGTAATACCTTTTTGATTAACAAGTTGTCTAACCGTTTCTACTACTTCACGTCTCCCTTGAGGATCTAGCATTGACGTTGCTTCATCTAATATCAAAATAGATGGCTGAAGTGCTAAAACGCCTGCTATTGCCACTCGCTGCTTTTGCCCACCAGATAACGAATGAGGTTCATCATTAAGAAAATCTTCCATACGGACAAGTTTGAGGGCCTGATCTAATCTTTCTACCATTTTCTCTCTTGGCATTCCGATATTCTCTAAGCCAAAGACAACGTCGTCTTGCACTGTCGTTCCAACAAATTGATTATCTGGATTTTGAAATACCATACCAATTTGTTTTCGAACATCCCATACCGTTTCCTCAGATAAAACCATTGTATCATTTACTGTAATAGTCCCTGTTTCCGGCAAAAACAAACCATTCAATAATTTTGCAAGTGTAGACTTCCCTGAACCGTTTTGTCCAATAACAGATACCCATTCTCCCTCATACAAGGAAAATGAAACATCTTTTAATGCATAAGTGGCTGCCCCAGGATATTGAAATGATATATTTTCTGTCCGAAGTTTCTCTTTTTTCAATACAAGGCACCCTTTCCTTCGCCAAGTTAGCCTATTTTTATATTTAAAAAAAAGGGCCATGACCAGTTTCTTGAAAAGAACTGTCCTGCCCTTTTAATTATCATTATACTAACTCGATAATTACCATTGGTGCTGCGTCTCCGCGACGTGGACCAATTTTTGCAATACGAGTGTATCCGCCTTGGCGCTCAGCATAGCGTGGAGCTACATCAGCGAATAATTTTTGAAGTGCATCTTGACCAGTCTCAGCGTTAGCTACTTCATTGCGAATGAAAGCTGCTGCTTGACGACGAGCGTGAAGATCTCCGCGTTTACCTAAAGTGATCATTTTTTCCACTACAGAACGAAGTTCTTTTGCACGAGTTTCTGTCGTTTGGATGCGCTCGTTGATAATTAAATCAGTAGCTAAATCACGTAACATAGCTTTACGTTGCGCACTTGTACGGCCTAATTTTCTGTATGCCATTCGTAGTTCCCTCCTTTGTTGATGGGTTTAAATCCTCAGTCGTCTTTACGTAAACCTAAACCTAATTCCTCAAGTTTATGTTTAACTTCTTCTAAGGATTTACGTCCTAAGTTACGAACTTTCATCATATCTTCTTCTGTTTTGTTCGCAAGCTCTTGTACAGTATTAATTCCTGCACGTTTTAGGCAATTATAAGAACGAACAGAAAGATCTAGTTCTTCGATAGTCATCTCAAGAACTTTCTCTTTTTGATCTTCTTCCTTCTCGACCATAATCTCAGCATTTTGTGCTTCATCAGTTAAACCAACAAAGATATTTAAATGCTCAGTTAAGATTTTGGCACCTAAAGAGATAGCTTCTTTTGGCCCGATGCTTCCATCCGTCCATACATCAAGCGTAAGCTTATCATAATTAGCCACTTGTCCGACACGTGTCTTTTCCACTTGGTAAGTCACACGTGATACTGGAGTATAAATAGAATCAATAGGAATTACTCCTATTGGTTGATCTTCGCTTTTATTTGCATCAGCTGGCGTATACCCACGGCCACGCTTTGCAGTTAAACGCATGCGGAAATGCGCATTTTTTGCTAACGTTGCAATGTGTAAATCTGGATTTAAGATTTCTACATCACTATCATGAGTAATATCAGCAGCTGTGACAATACCTTCGCCCTGCACATCAATTTCCAACGTCTTCTCTTCTTCAGAGTAGATTTTAAGAGCTAACTTTTTCAAGTTTAAGATGATCGTCGTAACGTCTTCTACTACGCCCTCAACTGTTGAAAATTCATGTAATACGCCATCGATTTGGATAGCAGTAACAGCGGCACCAGGGAGTGAGGATAAAAGAATACGACGTAAGGAGTTACCCAAAGTAGTACCATATCCACGCTCAAGCGGTTCAATTACGAATTTACCATATTTAGCATCTTCGTTAAGTTCAACCGTTTCGATTTTCGGCTTTTCGATTTCAATCATTAACTAAACCCTCCTTCAAAACGTCGAAACCCCGGTTAAACAAAGGGATACCCCCTGTCTAACCGAAAGTCCCCCTTAGGCAGTTCCCGATTGTGCACAACAAGCGATGTTTCTGTACGAAATTTCTCGATAATGCATCATATCCATTATAGACAAAAGGGAAAATTCTATACAGAAAAATTACACACGACGACGTTTTGGTGGACGACATCCATTATGAGGAACTGGAGTAACATCTCTAATTGCTGTTACTTCTAGACCTGCAGCTTGAAGAGCACGAATTGCAGCTTCACGACCAGCACCAGGACCTTTAACAGTAACCTCTAAAGTTTTTAAACCGTGCTCCATTGCAACTTTAGCAGCAGCTTCAGCAGCCATTTGCGCAGCGAATGGAGTAGACTTACGAGATCCACGGAAACCAAGTGCACCAGCACTAGACCAAGAAAGTGCGTTACCATGAGTATCTGTAAGTGTTACGATTGTGTTGTTGAAAGTAGAACGAATATGAGCTATACCAGCTTCAATATTCTTTTTCACACGTTTTTTACGAGTGTTTGTTTTACGTGCCATTGTTAGTTCAACCTCCTTTACTTATTATTTCTTTTTATTTGCTACTGTACGACGTGGACCTTTACGTGTACGAGCATTGTTTTTAGAGTTTTGACCACGAACTGGTAAACCACGACGGTGACGAAGACCACGGTAAGAACCGATCTCCATTAGACGTTTAATGTTAAGAGATACTTCACGACGAAGGTCTCCCTCAACTTTAATACGATCGATGATATCACGGATACGTCCTAGTTCGTCTTCCGTTAAATCACGAACTCGTGTTTCTGAAGAAATACCAGCTTCAGTTAGAATTTTTTCAGCAGTTGTGCGACCAATGCCGAATACGTAAGTTAAAGAAATAACAACGCGTTTGTCTCGAGGAATATCTACACCTGCGATACGTGCCATTCTGAATGCACCTCCTTCTGATTAACCTTGTTTTTGTTTATGTTTAGGGTTTTCACAAATAACCATTACTTTTCCACGTCTACGAATAACTTTACATTTTTCGCAGATTGGTTTAACTGACGGTCTTACTTTCATGTCTCGAACCTCCTTAAAGATTACGGAGTGCTATATTATTTAAAACGGTACGTAATACGACCACGATTTAAATCGTACGGAGATAATTCTACCGTAACTTTGTCTCCTGGTAAAATACGAATGAAGTTCATACGGATTTTACCAGAAACGTGAGCCAATACGACATGCCCATTCTCTAATTCTACTTTGAACATAGCATTTGGCAACGTTTCAAGAACGGTACCTTCGACTTCAATTACATCATCTTTAGCCATTCAATAGTTCTCCCTTCTTCAAATCAGTAACATTTTACACTGCTCTGAAATCCCGGAGAGCCAGCTACTTATAAAGTGGTAAGGATTTCGTATCCTGCTTCTGTAAGAGCAATCGTGTGCTCAAAGTGTGCACACCATTTACCATCTACCGTTACCACTGTCCAGTCATCAGATAGTGTTTTTACATATCGTCTTCCTTGATTCACCATCGGCTCAACACAGATGACCATTCCCGGCTTTAATCTAGGGCCTCTATTTGGTGGACCATAGTGCGGGATTTGAGGGTCCTCATGTAAGTCTTGCCCGATTCCGTGACCAACATACTCCCTAACGATCGAGAACCCATTCTCTTCAGCATGGGTTTGAACCGCATGTGAGATATTTGATAATCTTTCGCCTGGTTTTACTTGTTCTAGACCAAGATACAACGATTTTTCTGTGACATCAAGTAGCTTTTGAACAGATTCAGAAATGTTTCCAACTGGATACGTCCATGCAGAATCTCCATGGTACCCATTGTATTTCGCACCAATATCGATACTGATGATATCGCCCTCTTCGAGCTTGCGCTTCCCTGGAATTCCGTGTACAAGCTCTTCATTTACAGAAGCACATATGCTCCCCGGAAATCCGTTGTATCCTTTAAAAGATGGCGTAGCACCATATTTTCGAATCGTCTTTTCCGCTATTTGATCGAGCTCTTTCGTTGTAATTCCTGGAGTAATATGCTGTTTCAACTCTTGATGAGTTAAAGCAACGATCCTGCCAGCTTCTCGCATGATTTCTATCTCGCGAGGAGTTTTGCAGATGATCATTACGCTAAGCCTCCGATGAGAACATCGATATCAGCAAATACTTTATTGATATCTTGCTCACCATTAATGCTTTGTAAGTAACCAAGCTCTTCGTAGAAATCAAGCAAAGGTTTTGTTTGCTTAATATTTACCTCTAAACGATTTGCCACAGTTTCTTCATTGTCATCAGAGCGTTGATATAATTCGCCACCACATTTATCGCACACATCAGCTTTTGCTGGCGGATTGAATTCTAAGTGGTAAGTCGCACCGCACTCTTTACAAATGCGACGGCCTGTAAGGCGTGTTAATAACAACCCTGAATCCACATTAATGTTTAAAACATAGTCGATTTTTTTACCAAGATCTTTCATAATCTCTTCAAGAGCTGATGCTTGTGCAACAGTTCGTGGGAAACCGTCTAGTAAGAAACCTCTTACGCAGTCTTCCTGACTTAAACGTTCACGAACGATTCCGATTGTAACTTCATCTGGAACAAGTGCACCTTTATCAATAAAAGATTTTGCTTGTAGACCCATTTCAGTTTCAGCCTTCATAGCTGCACGGAACATATCTCCTGTTGAAATGTGAGGGATGTTATACTTGGCAACAATCTGTTCGGCTTGTGTACCTTTACCAGCACCAGGAAGCCCCATTAAAATTAAGTTCATCCTTGTTCCCCCTCAGAGTACATGAGCATGTAGGGAAGACGATTCTTCCCACTTACTCATTGCTTGATAAACCCTTTGTAATGGCGTTTTACCAGTTGGCTTTCTAGCTGCTTCATTGTTTCTAAAGCAACGCCGACAACGATTAACATACTCGTTCCACCAATCTGTGCAGATGGAGGAAGATTTCCCAATTTCGTAAAGATAACTGGTAAGATTGCAATCGCTGCTAGGAAAATTGATCCTACAAAGGTCAAACGATACAAGATTTTTGTTAGATATTGTTCCGTATTCTTACCCGGACGAATACCTGGAACATATCCACCTTGTTTGTTTAGATTCTCTGACATTTGCTCTGGATTAACCTGAACAAACGCATAGAAATATGTGAAGGCTACAATGAGCGCAACATATATGATCATTCCCACTGGGTGAGAATAGTTAAAGTTTGCAATGATCCACTGCGATACATCATGATTCGGGAAGAACTGTGCAATAGTTGGAGGCGTAATTAAGAATGAAACAGCAAAAATGACTGGAATAACACCCGCACTATTTACCTTAAGCGGTAAATGTGTGTTTTGTGCTCCAGCATGATTCCCATTCCCTCCTGTTACACGCTTCGCATATTGAATTGGGATCTTTCTAACAGCCTGTTGAATGAAAATAACACCAACAATAACCGCTAGCACAGCTAGTAAGATCAATGCAACTTTAACGATACTCATGAACAATTGATCTCCGATATTTTGAAACTGTTGTTGATACACTTGAGATATAACACTTGGGATCGCTGCGGCAATACCGCCAAAGATAAGGATGGAAATACCATTACCTACACCTTTAGCTGTAATCTGTTCACCTAACCACATTAAAAATGCAGTACCAGCAGTCAGTACCGTAGCAATGTATAAATAAGTGCTCCAACCAGGATTCAAAATTAATTGCCCACCTACCATACCGTTAAAACCGATTGACATACCAAACCCCTGAATAAACGCAAGAACAATTGTAAAATAACGCGTGAATTGCGTTAGTTTACGACGGCCCATTTCACCTTGCTTCGACCATTCCGAAAATTTAGGAACAACATCCATCTGCAATAATTGCACGATGATGGATGCTGTAATATACGGCATGATTCCCATCGCAAAGATGGAGAAGTTTTTCAAGGCGCCACCGCCAAATGTATTTAGGATACCTAAGGCATTTAATTGATCTTGTGCTTTCAGTACGTCTCCATTTGTAAATGGCACTGGGATAAACGTGCCAATCCTGAATACGATTAACATCGCTAAAGTGAATAATATTTTACGTCTTATCTCAGCAACGCGCATAAAGTTGGAGATTGTACGAAACATTAGATCACCTCAACTGATCCGCCAGCTGCTTCAATTGCTTCTTTAGCACTTGAAGAGAACTTGTGCGCTTTAACAGTTAATTTTTTCTCTACTGCGCCGCTTGCAAGAATTTTAACACCGTCGTTTAACTTGCTGATAACGCCAGTTTCCAGCAATAATTCAGGTGTTACTTCTGTACCATCTTCAAAACGATTTAACGTTGATAAGTTTACAATAGTAAACTCTTTACGGTTAATGTTTGTGAAGCCGCGTTTTGGTAAACGACGGAATAATGGAGTTTGACCACCTTCGAAGCCAAGACGAACACCGCCACCAGAACGTGCGTTTTGTCCTTTATGACCTTTACCAGCAGTTTTACCGTTACCAGAACCGATACCACGACCGACACGGTTACGTACTTTACGAGAACCTTCTGCAGGTTTTAATTCATGAAGTTTCATTCCCAGGCACCTCCTTATATTAATGAGTTATCCTTAAGCTTCTTTTACAGTTATAAGGTGAGAAACTTTGTTGATCATACCAAGAATAGCAGGAGTTTCTTCCTTAACTACAGTTGAATTCAACTTTTTAAGACCTAAAGCTTCTACCGTCGCACGTTGATCTTGTGGACGACCAATTACACTACGAGTGAGGGTAATTTCTAACTTTTTCGCCATTTGTTTTCCCTCCTTAACCTAGTAGCTCTTCTACAGATTTACCGCGTAATTTTGCAACATCTTCAGCGCGCTTAAGTTCGCTTAATCCGTTCACAGTAGCGCGAATCATGTTGATTGGTGTGTTAGAACCAAGAGATTTCGAAAGAATATCTTGTACACCAGCTAATTCAAGTACCGCACGAACAGGTCCACCAGCAATAACACCAGTACCTTCAGCAGCAGGTTTTAAGAATACTTCACCAGCTCCAAAATGACCGTTGATTGTGTGTGGAATTGTTGTACCAACTAATGGTACAGCGATTAAGTTTTTCTTAGCGTCTTCGATAGCTTTGCGGATTGCGTCTGGTACCTCTTGTGCTTTACCAGTACCGAATCCAACATGACCGTTTTTATCGCCAACTACAACTAGTGCAGCAAAGCGGAAACGACGACCACCCTTAACAACTTTCGCGACACGATTTATCGTAACTACACGTTCTTCAAGTTCTAATTTACTTGGGTCAATGCGATGCATCAATTTTCCCTCCTTTGACCATTAAAATTGTAATCCAGCCTCACGAGCAGCCTCAGCTAGAGCTTTAACACGGCCATGGTATAAGTAACCACCGCGATCGAATACTACTTCTTTAACGCCTTTCTCTACAGCACGCTTAGCAACTGATTCTCCTACTTTCGTAGCAGCTTCAGTATTGCTAGTACCGTTAAGAGCAAGGTCTTTATCAAGAGTAGATGCACTTACTAACGTTACACCATTTACATCATCAATAACTTGAGCGTAAATATGTTGGTTAGAACGGAACACGTTTAAACGTGGACGTTCTGCAGTACCAGTAAGTTTAGCACGTACACGTGCATGTCTTTTCTTACGAGTCGCATTTTTATCAGCTTTAGTGATCATTCTTGTCACTCCTTTCTCTCACCTAACGGGTTTACTTAGCAGTTTTACCTTCTTTACGACGAACAACTTCGCCTTCGTAACGAATACCTTTACCTTTATAAGGCTCAGGAGCACGTACAGCACGGATGTTAGCAGCAAATTCGCCAACACGTTGCTTGTCGATACCTTTGATTACGATTTTAGTTGGTACAGGTACTTCAACTTCAAGACCTGCTTCCGGAGTCATTTCTACTGGATGAGAATAACCTACGCTTAAAACAAGTTTATCTCCTTGTTTTTGAGCACGGTAACCAACACCGACTAATTCAAGTCCGCGTGCGAAACCTGCAGTTACACCTTCAACCATGTTTCCGATTAAAGCACGAGTTGTACCGTGTAATGCACGGTGTTCCTTCTGTTCAGATGGACGCTCAACTGTTAGTGTATTTTCTTCAATTTTGATAGACATATCAGCATTGAATTTACGAGTTAATTCACCTTTAGGGCCTTTTACTGTTACAGTATTGTCTTCTGCAATTGTAATAGTAACACCTGCAGGGATTTCAAGAATCTTTTTACCAATACGAGACATGTGGTCACACCTCCGTTCGTTTTAAATATATATTACCAAACGTATGCTACTACTTCTCCACCAGTTTGTAATTGACGAGCGTCTTTGTCTGTCATTACTCCCTTAGATGTAGAAACAAGAGCGATACCTAATCCGTTAAGTACACGTGGTACTTCATCAGCTTTAGCGTAAACGCGTAAGCCAGGTTTACTGATACGTTTTAATCCAGTGATTACACGTTCATTGTTTGCACCATATTTCAGGAAAATACGAAGGATACCTTGTTTGTTATCCTCGATGTATTCTACATCACGAATGAAACCTTCACGTTTTAAAAGTTCAGCGATCTCTTTTTTGATTTTAGAAGCAGGAACCTCTAATTTCTCATGACGTACCATGTTCGCATTACGGATGCGAGTAAGCATGTCTGCAATTGGATCTGTCATCACCATGTGTTTTACCTCCTTCCCATTTGTGGGTTTTACCAACTAGCTTTTTTAACACCAGGAATTTGACCTTTATATGCAAGTTCACGGAAACAAATACGGCAAAGCTTAAATTTGCGGTATACAGAATGCGGACGACCGCAGCGTTCGCAACGTGTATACTCTTGTACTTTAAACTTAGGAGTACGCTTTTGTTTCGCTATCATAGATTTTTTAGCCACGTTTTCGCCTCCTCTACTTAGCGTTGGCTTCCATTATTTTTGGAATGGCATACCGAATTGTGTTAAAAGTTCACGAGCTTCTTCATCAGTTTTCGCTGTAGTAACGATTACGATGTCCATACCGCGGACTTTGCTTACTTTATCATAATCGATCTCAGGGAAGATAAGTTGCTCTTTAACACCTAATGTGTAGTTCCCACGACCATCGAATGATTTCTTAGAAACACCACGGAAATCACGTACACGTGGTAAAGAAACTGATACTAATTTGTCGAAGAACTCATACATTTGCTCGCCGCGTAAAGTTACTTTCGCACCGATTGGCATACCTTCACGAAGACGGAAACCAGCGATTGATTTTTTAGCACGAGTTACAACAGGTTTTTGACCTGCGATTTGTGTTAATTCTTCTACTGCATTGTCTAAAGCTTTTGAGTTAGATACCGCGTCACCAACACCAGTGTTGATTACGATCTTTTCGATTTTCGGTACTTCCATCACAGATTTATAGTTAAACTTGCTCACTAGAGCAGGAGTAATTTCCTTTTGGAACTTCTCTTTAAGGCGATTCAATGAAGTGACCTCCTTTCTTAAGAAAATTATTTATCTAATAATTCACCAGATTTTTTTGCAATACGAACTTTTTTACCATCTTCTACTTTGAAGCCTACACGAGTAGGTTCACCTGTTTTCGGATCTAAAACCATAACGTTAGAAACGTGAATAGGTGCTTCTTTAGTAATAATTCCACCTTGTGGATTTAATTGAGATGGCTTAGAGTGTTTTTTAACGATGTTAACACCCTCAACGATAACACGGTTTTGCTTTGGGAAAGCCACAAGGATAACGCCTTGTTTTCCTTTGTCTTTTCCAGTGATTACCTGTACTTTATCACCTTTTTTTACATGCATCTTAATTCTGCACCTCCTTAGCAAGGCAATACCTTAAATTATAGAACTTCTGGAGCTAAAGAAACGATCTTCATGAAGTTGCTATCACGTAATTCACGAGCTACTGGTCCGAAGATACGAGTACCACGTGGGCTCTTATCGTCTTTGATGATAACCGCTGCGTTTTCATCAAATTTGATATAAGAACCGTCCGGACGACGAGCTCCGCTCTTCGTACGTACCACTACTGCTTTAACAACGTCACCTTTTTTAACAACGCCACCTGGTGTTGCTTGTTTTACCGTAGCAACGATAATGTCACCAATGTTAGCATATTTACGACCAGAGCCGCCTAATACTTTAATTGTTAAAAGTTCACGTGCACCAGAGTTGTCAGCAACTTTCAAACGAGATTCTTGTTGGATCATGTTATGAAACCTCCCTTCGGACTAAAAATTCCGATTCGTCTATTTAGATAATAACCGCTTCTTCAACGATTTCAACTAAACGGAAACGCTTAGTAGCAGAAAGCGGGCGAGTTTCCATGATTTTAACGATATCGCCAAGTTTCGCTTGGTTTTGCTCATCATGGGCTTTGTACTTCTTAGAATACTTAACACGTTTTCCGTACAAGGAATGAGTTTTGTAAGTTTCAACTAAAACTGTAATCGTTTTGTCCATTTTGTCAGACACAACACGACCAGTATAAACTTTGCGTTGGTTACGTTCGCTCACTATGCAAACCTCCCCTCAATTTATCGATTAATTCCGATCTCTCTTTCACGAACTACAGTTTTCATACGAGCAATTGCTTTACGCACTTCACGAATGCGAGTTGGATTCTCTAATTGTCCTGTAGCAAGTTGGAAGCGAAGATTGAACAATTCTTCCTTTAAAGCTTTAACTTTTGTTTCGATTTCGGCAGTGGTTAATTCACGAATATCATTAGTTTTCATTAGATTCACCACCATTTTCTTCACGTTTTACGAATTTACATTTCACAGGTAACTTGTGAGCTGCAAGACGTAATGCTTCGCGTGCTACCTCTTCAGATACACCCGCGATTTCGAACATAATTTTCCCAGGTTTTACTACTGCTACCCAGCCTTCTGGTGCCCCTTTACCGGAACCCATACGTACTTCTAGAGGTTTTGCAGTGTAAGGTTTAGAAGGGAAAATTTTAATCCATACTTTACCGCCACGTTTCATGTAACGAGTCATTGCACGACGAGCAGCTTCGATTTGACGGTTTGTAATCCATGAAGCAGCTTGTGCTTGTAAACCGAATTCACCGAAAGCAATTTCAGTTCCACCTTTTGCACGACCACGCATTTTACCACGATGCTCTCTACGATATTTTACGCGTTTTGGCATTAACATATTATTTTCCTCCTTCCTCAGAAGCTTTCTTTTTTGTAGGAAGGACTTCTCCACGGTAGATCCATACTTTTACGCCTAATTTACCGTATGTTGTATCAGCTTCAACTGCTGCATAGTCAATATCAGCGCGAAGTGTATGAAGTGGAACAGTTCCTTCACTGTAAGATTCTGCACGAGCGATATCAGCTCCGCCAAGACGACCAGAAACCTGTGTTTTAATACCTTTAGCACCTGCACGCATAGCACGTTGAATAACTTGCTTTTGTGCACGACGGAATGATACACGGTTTTCTAATTGACGAGCGATGTTTTCGCCTACTAATTTAGCGTTAAGATCAGCTCTCTTAACTTCTAAAATGTTGATGTGTACACGCTTGCCTGTTAATTGGTTAAGTGCTTTACGAAGTGCTTCAACTTCAGTACCACCTTTACCAATTACCATACCAGGTTTTGCAGTGTGAATTGTAACATTTACACGATTTGCTGCACGTTCGATTTCTACTTTAGCAACAGCAGAATCTTTTAAGCGTACAGTAATGTACTCACGGATTTTGATGTCTTCATGTAATAATGTAGCATAATCTTTCTCTGCGAACCAACGAGATTCCCAGTCACGGATAACGCCGACACGAAGACCAATTGGATTAACCTTTTGACCCATCGATTATCCCTCCTTCTTTTCTGATACCACAACTGTAATGTGGCTTGTGCGTTTGTTAATTTGGCTTGCACGACCCATTGCACGTGGACGGAAACGTTTCAACGTTGGACCTTCGTCAACGAAAACTTTTTCAACAACTAGGTTGTTAATATCCATCTCATAATTGTGCTCTGCATTTGCGATTGCAGATTTTAAAACTTTCTCTACAACTGGAGAAGCAGTTTTTGGTGTGTGGTTAAGGATAGCAATCGCTTCACCCACTTGCTTACCTCGGATTAAGTCTACTACTAAACGAACTTTACGAGGAGCAATACGAACTGTTCTCGCTACTGCTTTAGCTTGCATTGAAGTGCCTCCTCTCATTATCTTCTAGTTTTCTTATCGTCAGCAAGGTGACCTTTATACGTACGAGTTGGTGCGAATTCACCTAACTTATGGCCAACCATATCCTCAGTGATGTATACAGGTACGTGTTTACGACCATCATATACAGCGATTGTGTGTCCGATGAACTGAGGGAAGATTGTTGAACGGCGAGACCAAGTTTTAACAACTTGTTTTTGCTCAGATGCAACTAATTTTTCCATTTTGCTCATTAAGTGATCATCGACAAATGGTCCTTTTTTTAAGCTACGAGCCATTTTGGTGCCTCCCTTCGTGATTGGCGTACGGTTCTAGAAATGAACCGTACTACAATCCCATTATTTTTTACGACGACGAACGATGAATTTGTCAGACGCTTTGTTTTTCTTACGAGTCTTGAATCCAAGAGTTGGTTTACCCCATGGAGACATTGGAGACTTACGTCCGATTGGAGAACGTCCTTCACCACCACCGTGTGGGTGATCAACCGGGTTCATTACAGAACCACGAACTGTTGGGCGTTTACCTAACCAGCGAGAGCGACCTGCTTTACCGATTTTGATAAGTTCGTGTTGTTCGTTACCTACTTGACCGATTGAAGCGCGACAAGCAGATAATACAAGACGTACTTCACCAGAAGTTAAACGTACAAGTACGTATTTACCTTCTTTACCAAGTACTTGAGCAGATGTACCAGCAGAACGAACTAATTGTCCGCCACGACCAGGCTTAAGCTCGATATTATGAACAACAGTACCTACTGGAATGTTGATTAATGGTAATGCGTTACCGATTTTGATGTCAGCTTCTGGGCCAGACATAACTTCCATACCTACTTCTAAAGATTTAGGAGCAAGAATGTAACGTTTTTCACCGTCAACGTAGTTAATTAATGCGATATTCGCAGAGCGGTTTGGATCGTATTCGATCGTAGCAACGCGTCCTGGAATTCCATCTTTGTTACGCTTAAAGTCGATGATACGGTATTGACGCTTATGTCCGCCACCTTGATGACGTACAGTAATTTTACCTTGGTTATTACGACCAGCCTTCTTGCTTAAAGGAGCAAGTAATGACTTTTCTGGTCTGTCAGTCGTGATTTCAGCGAAATCATTCGTAGTCATATTACGACGACCGTTAGTAGTTGGATTATACTTTTTAATTCCCATCTCAATTTCCCTCCTTCTTTAGTAAGAATTAAACGCCTTGGAAGATTTCGATTTCTTTGCTGTCAGCAGTTAGCTTAACGATTGCTTTACGACGACGGCTAGTAAAACCAGCGTGACGACCAACGCGTTTTGCTTTCGGCTTGTAGTTCATGATGTTCACTTTTTCTACTTTAACACCAAAGATCGCTTCAAGAGCATCTTTAACTTCTGTTTTATTAGATTTAACGTCCACATCGAACGTGTATTTTTTTTCAGCCATCATTTCCATAGAACGTTCAGTGATAACTGGGCGCTTAATGATATCACGAGGATCTCTCATTATGCAAGCACCTCCTCTACTTTTTCCACTGCCGCTTTTGTCATGATTAGCTTATCATGATGAAGCACGTCTAAAACGTTTACGCCATCAGCAGTGATTACTGTTACTCCAGGGATATTGCGAGCAGATAACTCTACAGATTCGTTTGCATCAGCAGTTACGATAAGAGCTTTCTTCTCAACAGTTAATCCTTTAAGTACTGCTAGCATGTCTTTTGTTTTTGGTGCATTTAACACTAGGTCTTCAAGAACTACAATGTTGTTCTCAACTACTTTAGTAGCTAATGCAGATTTGATTGCTAAACGACGAACCTTCTTAGGAAGTTTGTACGCATAGCTTCTTGGTGTAGGTCCGAATACCGTACCACCACCACGCCATTGAGGAGAGCGGATAGACCCTTGACGAGCACGTCCAGTTCCTTTTTGACGCCATGGTTTACGACCACCACCACGAACTTCAGAACGAGTTTTTACTTTGTGTGTACCTTGACGTAAAGATGCACGTTGCATCATTACAGCTTCGAAAAGTACAGCTTCATTTGGTTCGATACCGAAAATAGCTTCAGCTAATTCGATTTCACCAACCTGTGAACCAGTTTGGTTATATACAGTAACTTTTGGCATTGGAATTCCTCCTTCCTATTGTGAATTATTTGCTAACCTTCACAGCGCCTTGAACAACTACAAGAGATTTCTTAGCACCTGGAACGTTACCTTTTACTAGTAATAAGTTGCGCTCAGTGTCAACTTGAACGATTTCTAAGTTTTGGATAGTAACTTGGTCTCCACCCATACGTCCAGCAAGTTTTTTGCCTTTGAATACACGGTTCGGAGCAACTGGGCCCATTGAACCTGGACGACGGTGATAGCGAGAACCATGAGACATAGGTCCGCGAGATTGTCCGTGGCGTTTGATAACACCTTGGAAACCTTTACCTTTAGAAATTCCTGTTACGTCAACGATTTCACCTGCAGCGAAAACTTCAACTTTTACCTCTTGACCAACCTCTAATCCGTCCACGTCTGCATCGCGGATTTCGCGAATGAAGCGCTTAGGAGTTGTAGATGCTTTAACAGTGTGGCCTTGTTCAGGTTTGTTAGTTAACTTTTCACGTTTATCTTCAAATCCTAACTGGATTGCATTGTAGCCATCAGTTTCAGTTGTTTTCTTTTGAAGAACAACGTTTGGATTAGCAGCGATAACTGTTACTGGGATTAACTCACCGTTCTCAGCAAATACTTGAGTCATACCGATCTTTCTTCCTAAGATTCCTTTGGTCATGAGTTACACCTCCTACATTTTTAAGTTATATGAATTATAGTTTGATTTCGATATCTACACCAGACGGTAAGTCTAAACGCATTAATGAATCTACTGTTTGTGGAGTAGGACTCACGATATCGATTAAACGTTTGTGTGTGCGCATTTCGAATTGCTCACGAGAATCTTTGTACTTATGAACAGCACGAAGAATTGTGTAAATAGTCTTCTCAGTTGGTAATGGGATCGGACCAGAAACTGTTGCCCCAGAACGCTTAGCTGTTTCTACAATTTTCTCAGCTGATTGATCAAGAATACGGTGATCATAAGCTTTTAAACGGATACGAATTTTTTCTTTTGCCATTATTTTCCCTCCTTCGTTCGCCTATTTCTAAAATAGACCTTCTCCATGGAAATTTCCCCACACCATGCCATGGCAAAGCGGCCGGGTGTGTCAGCAACCTTCCACTTCATCGCAGTCAAAGACCAACATTGTTTATTATACAATGTTATTCGTCTAGATGCAAGCATCTTTTTGTTTGCATCTGCTTTTCTCTACTTTTGCTATTATACATGGCACTTTAAAGAATTTCAAGTTTTCATCTGCTCTTATTCAACTTACAGTTTATGGATGTTACTTCTTGTTTTATATACTATAGAAGAAACTCATTCAAAGATAGAAAACACACCTCTTCCTTCTATATTAATAAACAATAAAAAACTCAAGGGAGAATCCCTTGAGTTTTTTAATAATCTATTTAAAGATTACTCAGCAACGATTGTAGCAACTACACCGTAACCTACTGTACGTCCACCTTCACGAATAGAGAATTTAGTTCCCTCTTCGATAGCGATTGGAGCGATAAGTTCGATAGTCATTTCGATGTTGTCACCAGGCATTACCATTTCAGTACCTTCTGGTAATTGGATGATACCAGTTACGTCAGTTGTACGGAAGTAGAACTGAGGACGGTAGTTAGCGAAGAATGGAGTGTGACGTCCACCTTCTTCTTTAGATAATACGAAAACTTCAGCTTTGAATTTAGCGTGAGCTTTTACAGAGCCAGTTTTAGCAAGAACTTGTCCACGTTGGATGTCTTCACGAGCAACCCCACGAAGTAAAGCACCGATGTTGTCTCCAGCTTGAGCTTGGTCAAGAAGTTTACGGAACATCTCTACACCAGTTACAGTTGTAGAAGCATTTTCTTCAGCAAGACCGATGATTTCTACTACGTCACCAACTTTAACGATTCCGCGCTCTACACGACCAGTTGCAACTGTACCACGACCTGTGATAGAGAATACATCCTCGATAGGCATTAAGAATGGTTTGTCAGTTTCACGTTCTGGAGTTGGGATGTAAGCATCAACTTCAGTCATTAATTCAATGATTTTTGCTTCCCAATCAGCTTCTCCTTGAAGAGCTTTAAGAGCAGAACCTTTGATTACAGGAATGTCGTCGCCTGGGAATCCGTATTCAGATAATAGGTCGCGAACTTCCATTTCTACTAATTCTAATAATTCTTCGTCGTCTACCATGTCGCATTTGTTTAAGAATACAACGATGTAAGGAACACCTACTTGACGAGAAAGAAGGATGTGCTCACGTGTTTGAGGCATTGGGCCATCAGCAGCAGATACTACTAAGATACCGCCGTCCATTTGAGCAGCACCAGTGATCATGTTTTTAACATAGTCAGCGTGACCTGGGCAGTCAACGTGTGCATAGTGACGAGTTTCAGTTTCGTACTCAACGTGTGCAGTTGAGATTGTGATTCCGCGCTCTCTTTCTTCTGGAGCAGCGTCGATTTGATCGTATCCGCGTGCTTCAGCACCACCAGCTTTTGCAAGAACTGTAGTGATCGCAGCAGTTAATGTAGTTTTACCATGGTCAACGTGGCCGATTGTACCGATGTTAACATGGGGTTTAGAACGTTCGAATTTAGCTTTAGCCATTCTAAATTCCTCCTTAGTTTATATAGGTTATTTTATATTTAGACTAGAAAGTGAAACTTACGTCCCACTTTCTAAGCTTACATAAGTAGTTATACTTGAACAATCGATAAAAATCAATTATTCACCTTTATTTTTTTTAATAATTTCTTCAGAAACAGACTTCGGTACTTCTTCATAATGATCAAATGTCATTGAGAATGTTCCGCGTCCTTGAGTGTTAGAACGTAATGCCGTTGCATAACCGAACATTTCAGAAAGTGGAACCATAGCGCGAACAACTTGTGCGTTACCACGAGCTTCCATACCTTCTACACGTCCACGGCGAGATGTTACGTCGCCCATAATGTCACCCATGTACTCTTCAGGAATTACAACTTCAACTTTCATCATTGGCTCAAGAATTACTGGGCTACATTTAGAAACCGCAGCTTTAAGTGCCATAGATGCAGCGATTTTGAACGCCATCTCAGATGAATCGACATCATGGTAAGATCCGTCAACTAACGCAGCTTTGATGTCAACTAGTGGATAACCAGCTAGTACACCATTTTTAAGTGAGTCTTCAAGACCCGCTCCAACAGCTGGGATGTATTCACGTGGAACTACACCACCGACGATTTTGTTTTGGAATTCAAAACCTTTACCTTCTTCATTAGGTTCAAACTCAATCCAAACGTGACCGAATTGTCCACGACCACCAGATTGACGAGCGAACTTACCTTCAACTTTCGCAGCAGCGCGGAAAGTCTCACGGTATGCTACCTGAGGAGCACCAACGTTTGCTTCCACTTTGAATTCACGGCGCATACGGTCAACGATGATATCAAGGTGAAGTTCACCCATACCAGCGATGATTGTTTGGCCAGTTTCTTGGTCAGTGTGAGCACGGAATGTTGGATCTTCTTCAGAAAGCTTAGATAATGCTGTACCCATTTTATCTTGGTCAGCTTTAGATTTTGGTTCGATAGCTACAGAGATAACTGGCTCTGGGAATTCCATAGACTCAAGGATAACAAGACTCTTCTCATCACAAAGAGTATCACCAGTAGTAGTATCTTTTAAACCTACAGCAGCAGCGATATCACCAGCGTAAACTGTTGAAATCTCTTCACGGCTGTTAGCGTGCATTTGTAGGATACGACCTACACGCTCACGCTTACCTTTAGTTGAGTTTTTCACGTATGATCCAGAGTTTAACACACCAGAATACACACGGAAGAACGTTAACTTACCAACATAAGGATCAGTCATGATTTTGAATGCTAAAGCTGCGAATGGTTCTTCATCGCTAGACTTACGTTCGATTTCTTCATCTGTATCCGGAAGAGTACCTTTAATAGCTGGTACATCTAATGGAGATGGTAGGTAGTCGATAACTGCGTCTAACAGAATTTGAACACCTTTATTTTTGAATGCAGAACCACAGATTACTGGGAAGAATTCTACAGAAGTTGTAGCCTTACGGATACCAGCTTTAAGCTCTTCTACAGTGATTTCTTCACCTTCTAGGTACTTCATCATCATTTCTTCATCAAGCTCAGCTACCGCTTCAATAAGCTTTCCACGGTATTCTGCAGCTAATTCTTTGTGCTCTTCAGGAATTTCAACACGCTCGATGTCTGTTCCTAAATCGTTACCGTACATGTAAGCACATTCTTCAACAAGGTCAATGATACCATTGAACTCATCTTCAGCACCGATTGGTAACTGAATTGGGTGTGCGTTTGCTTGTAAACGATCGTGGATTGTTCCTACAGAGTATAAGAAATCCGCACCAATCTTATCCATTTTGTTAACGAATACGATACGAGGTACACCGTAAGTAGTAGCCTGACGCCAAACAGTTTCTGTTTGTGGTTCTACACCAGATTGTGCATCAAGTACTGCTACCGCACCATCAAGTACGCGTAAAGAACGTTCTACTTCTACTGTGAAGTCTACGTGTCCTGGAGTGTCAATGATGTTTACACGGTGACCTTTCCATTGAGCTGTAGTTGCAGCAGAAGTAATTGTGATACCACGCTCTTGCTCTTGCTCCATCCAGTCCATCTGAGATGCACCTTCATGAGTTTCACCGATTTTATGAATACGTCCTGTATAATACAGAATACGCTCAGTTGCTGTTGTTTTACCAGCATCGATGTGAGCCATGATACCAATATTACGAGTGTTTTCTAAAGAGAACTCTCTTGTCATTTGGTGTCTTGCTCCTTCCATATATGGATTGGATTTTTTTATTTTAAGTAGCAAAAAAGCCACTTTATATTGTTACACATGTCAGTATGTCCAGTACCCTCATTATGTAAAACGAGCGCCCAACGAAAGGGAGAGGCATTCTCCCTCTCCACACTTCCATAAGCGACAAATAAAGCGGTTTATGCTTACATTTATTTTACGTTGAATCCTACCAACGGTAATGAGCAAATGCTTTGTTAGCTTCTGCCATTTTATGAGTGTCTTCACGTTTCTTAACAGATGCACCAGCGTTGTTAGCTGCATCTAAGATTTCGTAAGCTAGACGCTCTTCCATAGTTTTTTCACCACGAAGACGAGCATAGTTTACTAACCAGCGAAGACCTAAAGTTGTACGGCGTTCTGGACGAACCTCAACTGGAACTTGGTAGTTAGCACCACCAACACGACGAGCACGTACTTCAAGAACAGGCATGATGTTCTTAAGAGCTTGCTCGAATACTTCCATAGGGTCTTTATCTGAACGTTCACGAACGATATCGAAAGCGTTATAAAGAATTGTTTGAGATTTACCTTTTTTACCGTCAACCATCATTTTGTTGATAAGGCGTGTTACTAGCTTAGACTTGTACATTGGATCTGGTAACACGTCACGTTTCGCAACAGGTCCTTTACGAGGCATATTGAGTTCCTCCTTTCATTATAAGTTTATTATTTTTTAGCAGGTTTTGGTCGCTTAGTACCATATTTAGAACGTCCTTGCATACGTTTGTCAACACCAGCTGTATCAAGCGCACCACGAACGATGTGGTAACGTACCCCTGGTAAATCCTTTACTCGACCACCGCGAATTAATACTACGCTATGCTCTTGTAGGTTATGACCGATACCTGGGATGTAAGCTGTAACCTCGATACCGTTTGTTAAACGTACACGAGCGTATTTACGTAACGCTGAGTTAGGTTTCTTTGGAGTCATTGTACCAACACGAGTACATACACCACGTTTTTGAGGTGCAGAGATATCAGTTGATTTTTTCTTTAAAGAGTTGAACCCTTTGTTTAACGCAGGTGATTTAGATTTCCATACTTTATCAGTACGACCATTTCTCACTAATTGGTTAATAGTAGGCATTTGATTATCCTCCCTTCGCATGTTTGTATGACCACATATCCAGGTGGTTCATTATTAGTTGAAAACAAAGTTTTTGCAAGGGAGAGCAAATGCTCTCTCCTCACAAAAACAGTTTTAACTTATTATTCCTATTGCTGAAGCTCCCACTTGAATCCCCGAAACTTTTCCAAGCTTACGAACTGATTCAACTTTGGTTATGGGTATGTTATGTTGCAAGGCGGTACGAATAATCATATGGGTTAACCGCATATCAGCATCTTCCGCAATAACAACTTCTTTAACTATACCATTTTTGATTGCCTCCAATGTGCGTTTATGACCAACGACTACATTTTCAGCATTTGACACTTTTTGATAAGACATATAAATATCCTCCAAAGCATCGTTCAGGAGCAACCTTGATTATAGTAACATTTTGACTCATACAATGTCAACTAGGATTAACTGTTTTTATACAAAATTTACGACGGAAAATTTTACTGTTCCACATAAACTTCATCGTTTTCTACATTCATGTCACCTTGTGTTGTTTTTACAAGATCCACTTTGCGATAACGATTCATACCTGTTCCAGCAGGAACAAGTTTACCGATAATAACATTTTCTTTCAATCCTAGAAGCTCATCGCGTTTACCCTTAATCGCTGCATCAGTTAAGACACGTGTCGTTTCTTGGAACGATGCTGCAGATAAGAATGAATCAGTTTCAAGTGAAGCTTTTGTAATACCAAGTAGAACAGGTCTAGCCGTTGCTGGTTGTTTACCTTTCAGTAACACCTTCGCATTTGCATCAGTAAACTGATGGATATCTAGTAGTGTTCCTGGTAATACATCTGTTTCACCCGCATCACTTACACGAACTTTACGTAACATTTGACGTACCATTACTTCTACGTGTTTGTCACCAATTTCTACCCCTTGCATACGGTATACTTTTTGAACTTCACGTAGTAAGTATTCTTGAACCGCCGTAATGTCCGTTACTTTTAGTAATTCTTTCGGATCAATAGAACCTTCTGTTAACTCTTTACCGTGGCTAATTGGCTGTCCTAGAGTTACTTTCAGACGCGCACCGTAAGGAATAGCATACGTACGAGCTTCAACTTCACCCTGTACAACTACTTCTTGGCGATCTTTAACATCGTTAATCGCTGCGATAACACCATCGATTTCACTGATAACTGCCTGACCTTTCGGGTTACGAGCTTCGAAGATCTCTTGGATACGAGGTAAACCTTGAGTGATATCATCTCCGGCAACCCCACCTGTATGGAACGTACGCATCGTTAACTGTGTACCTGGCTCACCGATAGATTGAGCTGCGATAATACCTACCGCTTCTCCTACTTCTACGTCTGTACCAGTTGCTAAGTTACGACCGTAACACTTCTTACATACACCGTGGCGAGTGTTACACGTGAACGCTGAACGAATGTTTACAGTTTCAACACCCGAATTTTCAACGATATGAGCAATATCTTCAGTAATTAGTTGGTTTTCACTAACTAATACTTCACCTGTTTCAGGATGTTTTACAGTTTTTCTTGCAAAACGTCCAACAAGACGATCATATAATGACTCAATTACTTCATTACCCTCTTTAATCGCACCAATTAATAGACCACGATCTGTTCCACAATCATCTTCACGGACAATTACATCTTGTGCAACGTCTACAAGACGACGTGTTAAGTAACCAGAATCGGCAGTTTTAAGTGCTGTATCGGCAAGACCTTTACGCGCACCATGCGTAGAGATGAAGTACTCAAGTACTGTTAAACCTTCACGGAAACTTGATTTAATTGGAAGTTCGATAATACGACCAGATGGATTGGCCATCAGACCACGCATACCAGCAAGCTGAGTAAAGTTCGATGCGTTACCACGGGCACCGGAATCACTCATCATGAAGATTGGGTTGCGTTTATTCAAGGATTTCATCAGTTTTCCTTGGATAACATCTTTTGCATTACTCCAAATAGAGATAACGCGATCGTAACGTTCTTCTTCCGTGATTAAACCGCGACGGAATTGTTTAATTACATTATCTACTTTTGCTTGTGCTTCATGGAGAATTTCATCTTTTTCGCCTAATACAAGAATGTCAGATACCCCAACTGTAATACCAGCTTTTGTAGAGTACTTAAATCCTAAGTTTTTCATGCGGTCAAGCATGCGAGATGTTTCCGTAATTTGGAAACGTTTGAATACTTCCGCAATGATGTTACCAAGGATCTTCTTGCTAAATGGCGCCACTTCTTCGCGACTAGCAATAATTTCTTTAATGTTCGCACCTTTTTCAACGAAATACTCCGCTGGTGTTTCTTTTTCAAGGTTTGAGTTTGTCGGTTCATTAATATAAGGGAACGACTCTGGTAAGATTTCGTTAAATATTAATTTACCAACTGTTGTTAATAGAAGCTTACCTTTTTGCTCTTCAGTAAATGTTACATTATTTACTGAACTTGCAGCAACTGCAACACGTGTGTGCAGATGTACATATCCATTTTGGTATGCAAGTATTGCTTCGTTTGCATCTTTGAAGACCATACCTTCACCGATTGCGCCTTCACGCTCAAGTGTTAAGTAGTAGTTACCTAATACCATATCCTGAGATGGAGTAACAACTGGTTTTCCGTCTTTTGGATTCAAGATGTTTTGTGCCGCTAACATAAGAATACGAGCTTCTGCTTGTGCCTCTGATGATAACGGTACGTGAACTGCCATTTGGTCACCGTCAAAGTCCGCGTTGTATGCAGTACATACAAGTGGGTGAAGACGAATTGCGCGACCTTCTACTAATGTAGGTTCAAACGCCTGGATACCAAGACGGTGAAGTGTTGGTGCGCGGTTTAGAAGTACTGGATGCTCTTTGATCACAGATTCTAAAACGTCCCAAACTTCAGGTTGTACACGCTCGATTTTACGTTTAGCACTCTTAATGTTGTGTGCTAAACCTTTTCCAACTAACTCTTTCATAACGAAAGGCTTAAACAATTCAAGCGCCATTTCTTTTGGTAATCCACATTGGTACATCTTTAAGTTCGGTCCTACAACGATTACAGAACGGCCAGAGTAGTCAACACGTTTACCTAATAAGTTTTGACGGAAACGTCCTTGTTTACCTTTAAGCATGTGAGATAGTGATTTTAATGGACGGTTACCTGGTCCAGTAACTGGACGGCCACGGCGACCATTATCGATTAATGCGTCTACAGCTTCTTGTAACATACGTTTTTCGTTTTGAACGATGATGCTTGGTGCACCTAAGTCCAATAGACGTTTTAAACGATTATTACGGTTAATTACACGACGGTATAAGTCGTTTAAGTCAGAAGTAGCAAAACGTCCACCATCCAACTGTACCATTGGGCGTAGTTCTGGTGGGATAACTGGAAGAACATCTAGGATCATCCAAGATGGGTGATTTCCAGAGTTACGGAATGCTTCTAATACTTCTAGACGTTTAATAGCACGAGTACGGCGTTGTCCTTGCGCTGTTTTTAATTCTTCTTTTAAGAAGTCTACTTCTTTATCTAAATCGATGTCTTGTAGTAGCTTTTTAATCGCTTCCGCACCCATAGCAGCTTGGAATGTGCTACCATATCGATCACGATATGCACGGTATTCTTTTTCAGAAAGTAATTGCTTCTTATCAAGTGGTGTATCTCCACTTTCTGTTACAACATAAGAAGCGAAATAAATTACTTCTTCAAGCGCGCGAGGGGACATGTCTAAGACAAGTCCCATGCGGCTCGGGATACCTTTGAAATACCAAATATGAGATACAGGAGCAGCTAATTCGATATGACCCATACGTTCACGACGAACTTTTGCACGCGTTACTTCAACGCCACATCGATCACAAACTACACCTTTATAACGTACACGTTTGTATTTTCCGCAATGACATTCCCAGTCCTTTTGTGGTCCGAAAATACGCTCACAGAACAAGCCATCTTTTTCAGGCTTTAACGTACGATAGTTAATTGTTTCTGGTTTCTTAACTTCACCGTATGACCAAGAACGAATCTTGTCAGGTGAAGCAAGTCCAATCTTCATATATTCAAAGTTATTTACATCTATCAAGGGGCCTACCTCCCTTTTAGTCTACAGGTTATCCCAATTATTCTTTAGTTGCCTCAACTTCGACATTCAATTTATCTGCTGATTGATGATCATCGTCATCTTCTGTATCACGCATTTCGATTTCTTTATCGTCGCTAGACATCATTTTAACGTCCATACCTAAACTTTGCAGCTCTTTAATCAATACTTTGAATGATTCAGGAACGCCTGGTTCTGGAACATTTTCGCCTTTAACAATTGCTTCATACGTCTTAACACGTCCAACAACATCATCAGACTTCACTGTTAAGATTTCTTGAAGAGTATAAGCAGCACCGTAAGCTTCAAGTGCCCAAACCTCCATCTCACCGAAACGCTGTCCACCGAACTGAGCTTTACCTCCAAGAGGCTGCTGCGTTACAAGTGAGTATGGTCCAGTAGAACGAGCATGAAGTTTATCGTCAACCATGTGCGCAAGTTTGATCATATACATGACACCAACAGATACGCGGTTATCGAATGGTTCACCAGTACGTCCGTCATACAGGATTGTTTTCGCGTCATTTGCCATACCAGCTTCTTCAATCGTGCCCCAAACATCTTCCTCACGAGCACCATCGAATACTGGTGTTGCAATGTGAATACCAAGGTATCTTGCTGCCATACCAAGATGAAGCTCTAATACCTGACCGATATTCATACGAGATGGTACCCCTAATGGGTTTAACATGATATCGATTGGCGTACCGTCTGGTAAGTAAGGCATATCTTCTTCTGGTAAAATACGAGAGATAACACCTTTGTTACCGTGACGTCCGGCCATCTTGTCACCTTCAGAGATTTTACGTTTTTGAACGATATATGCACGTACAAGTTGATTCACGCCTGGTGGCAATTCATCGCCATCTTCACGGTTGAATACTTTTACGTCTAAGATAATACCGCCACCACCGTGTGGTACACGTAGTGATGTATCACGTACTTCACGTGCTTTTTCTCCAAAGATAGCATGTAATAGACGTTCTTCAGCTGTTAATTCTGTTACACCTTTAGGTGTTACTTTACCAACAAGTAAATCTCCATCTTTTACTTCCGCACCAACGCGAATGATACCGCGCTCGTCAAGGTTGCGTAATGCATCTTCCCCAACGTTTGGAATGTCACGTGTAATTTCTTCTGGTCCAAGCTTCGTATCACGAGCTTCTGACTCATATTCTTCAATATGAATAGAAGTGTACACATCATCTTTTACAAGGCGCTCACTCATAATGATCGCATCCTCGTAGTTATAACCGTCCCAAGTCATGAAGCCAACAAGCACGTTACGTCCAAGTGCTAGTTCACCTAATTCCATAGAAGGACCATCCGCAAGAATCTCACCTTTTACAACTTCATTTCCAACACTTACGATTGGACGTTGGTTGTAGCAAGTTCCTTGGTTAGAACGAATGAATTTTTGCATTTTGTAGCGATCTAAATCGCCTTTTACTGTTTGACCGTCAACTTCTACATAGCGACGTACCCAAACTTCACGTGCTTCTACGCGTTCAACAACACCAGGATGTTTACAGATTACTGCAGCACCTGAGTCTTTTGCTGATACGTACTCCATACCTGTACCTACAATCGGAGATTCCGGATTCATTAACGGAACCGCCTGACGTTGCATGTTCGCTCCCATAAGTGCGCGGTTAGAGTCATCGTTTTCTAAGAACGGAATACAAGCTGTCGCTGCCGACACTACTTGTTTTGGAGATACATCCATGTAGTCGATGCGTTCTTTATTTGTGACAATGTTTTCACCACGGAAACGAGCTACGATATCTTCGCTAAGGAATTCTCCTTCTTCAGATAATTTCATATTCGCTTGGGCTACAACATAATTATCTTCTTCATCTGCTGTTAAGTAATCAACCTGCCCTGTTACAAGACCAGATTCTGGATCAACACGACGGTATGGTGTTTCAATGAAACCAAACTCATTTACTTTCGCGAACGATGATAATGAGTTAATCAAACCGATGTTTGGTCCCTCTGGTGTTTCAATCGGACACATACGACCATAGTGAGAGTAGTGAACGTCACGCACTTCAAAGCCTGCGCGCTCACGCGTTAAACCACCGGGTCCTAATGCAGATAGTCTTCGTTTGTGAGTTAACTCTGCTAATGGGTTTGTTTGATCCATGAACTGAGATAACTGAGAACTTCCGAAGAACTCTTTAATAGATGCAATAACCGGGCGAATGTTAATTAACGCTTGTGGTGTAATTGCATTTGTATCTTGAATCGACATTCTCTCACGAACAACACGTTCCATACGAGAAAGACCGATACGGAATTGATTTTGTAATAGTTCTCCAACAGAACGCAGACGACGGTTTCCTAAATGGTCGATATCATCTGTATCCCCCACTTTGTATAGTAGGTTGAAGAAGTAACTGATAGAAGCAAGGATATCACCTGGTGTGATGTGTTTTACATCGCGAGTAATATTTGCATTACCAATTACATTAATTACGCGTTCGCCTTCTGACTCAGGAGCATAAATCTTAATAGATTGCAGCTCAACATCGCCTTCTACCACTCCACCCATTGGTTTCGCTGTTTTGAATCCAATGTTTTTCTCTAAGTAAGGTAAAATGCGATCAAGTGTACGACGATCTAAGATTGTTCCTTCTGCCGCTAAAATTTCACCAGTTTCTGGATCCACTAATGTTTCAGCTAAACGTTGATTAAACAATCTGTTTTTAATGTGTAGCTTTTTGTTGATCTTATAGCGACCTACATTTGCTAAATCATAGCGCTTCGGATCAAAGAAACGAGACACAAGTAAGCTCTTTGCATTTTCTACTGTTGGTGGTTCACCAGGGCGTAGACGCTCATAAATTTCAAGCAATGCTTTCTCTGTGCTATCTGTGTTGTCTTTTTCTAATGTGTTGCTTAAGTATTCGTTATCACCTAAAAGCTCGGTGATTTCTTGATCAGAGCCAAACCCTAATGCGCGTAACAAAACAGTTACAGGAAGTTTACGCGTACGGTCAATACGCACATATACAACATCCTTAGCATCTGTTTCATACTCTAACCAAGCTCCGCGGTTTGGAATTACAGTAGCAGTAAAACCACGTTTTCCGTTTTTATCCACTTTGCCACTATAGTATACGCTTGGAGAGCGAACTAACTGGGAAACGATAACACGTTCTGCACCGTTAATTACGAATGTTCCAGTCTCTGTCATGAGTGGGAAATCTCCCATGAACACATCTTGTTCTTTTACTTCACCAGTTTCCTTGTTGATTAGACGCACTTTTACACGAAGTGGTGCTGCATACGTCACATCACGCTCTTTGCATTCGTCTACAGAGTATTTAGGTTCACCTAAGCTGTAGTCGATAAATTCAAGCGATAGATTTCCCGTAAAGTCTTCGATCGGAGAAATGTCCTGGAACATTTCTCGCAAACCCTCATCAAGAAACCACTGATAAGAAGAGGTTTGAATTTCGATAAGATTTGGTAACTCTAATACTTCACTAATACGGGCATAACTTCTTCGTTGGCGGTGGCGTCCGTATTGAACTAGTTGACCTGTCAACTGCTTCACCCCTCAAATCATGAGTATTATAAATGCACAAAAAAATTTGTGCAAAATCACAAATAAATACAACTACTGCTATTAGCGTAGTTTTTTCTCTTAAAGATAAATACGTTGAGTCTTTCTACCTGCTCAAAAAAGAAAAATGGCTTCTATAAGAAAACCATCATTCTGTTTCATAATCTGCTGATTTTACTATCTTTTCCAAGAGAAACAAAAATATACATCTTTCTCAACGCAGAAAATCATATATTGGCATTGTATAATGTTAACATAGCCAAAAATAACCGTCAACGTTTTTTTGATTTTATGATATAATATCCTTTTTTCTTTTCTACAACTTCGACTTCAGAAAATACTTCTTCTAGTTTCTTCAGTGCAGATGGTGCACCTTGCTTCTTTTGAATAACAATCCACAACTCTCCACCTGGAACTAAATACTCTACAGCCTTTTCTAAAATCTCATGCACGATATCTTTACCTGCACGAATTGGAGGATTAGATAGAATAGCAGCATACATACCATCTACATTTTCATAGACGCTACTTTGAAAAATGTGTACATTTCCAATTCTATTGTTAGCGGCATTTTCTTTCGCAAGCTCAAGCGCCCTTTCATTCACATCCACCATGTGAACTTTACGGTCTTGAAACTCTTTCGCCAACGATAAACCAATTGGTCCATATCCACAACCTACGTCTAATATATCACCTTTAATATCTGGCACTTGAAACGCTTCAATTAAAAGACGAGAACCAAAATCCACTTCGTTTTTCGAGAACACCCCACGGTCAGATAAGAAAGTAAATCGAGATCCACGAAGCGGAAATTCCCATCGCTTACGATCACTTTTACTAGAAGGGTCGTTAGAAAAATAATGGTCTGCCATATGGCCACCTCTTTTCTTTACAGTTAAAAAAAAAGCTCGCATGAGAGCGAGCTTTTTTAAAGCATCAAAAGTTAATTACTTAACTTCTACAGCAGCGCCAACTTCTTCAAGTTTAGCTTTCATTTCTTCAGCTTCCTCTTTAGAAACGCCTTCTTTGATTGCTTTTGGAGTGTTGTCAACTAATTCTTTAGCTTCTTTTAAGCCAAGACCAGTGATTTCACGTACAGCTTTGATAACTTTGATTTTTTGAGCGCCAGCACTTGCAAGTACTACGTCAAATTCAGTTTTCTCAGCAGCAGCTTCACCAGCGCCACCAGCTACAGCTACAGGAGCAGCAGCAGTTACGCCGAATTCTTCCTCGATAGCTTTTACTAAGTCGTTAAGTTCTAATACAGTCATAGATTTAACTGCTTCAATGATTTGTTCTTTAGTCATTGTAAATATCCTCCCTTAAATAGGTTTGTATTGTTTTATAGATAACAAGTAATTATCTTTTAAAAAATTAAGCGCCTTGCTCTTCCTTTTGTTCTGCAACTGCTTTAGTAGCAAGTGCAAGGTTACGGATTGGAGCTTGAAGAACGCTAAGAAGCATAGAAAGTAAGCCTTCACGTGATGGAAGAGTAGCGATAGCTTTAACCTCATCAAGTGTTACAAGTTTACCTTCGATTACACCAGCTTTAATTTCTAAAGCTTCATGTTTTGTAGCGAAGTCGTTTAATACTTTCGCAGGAGCAACTACATCCTCGTTACTGAACGCGATTGCGTTTGGTCCTGTTAAGAATTCGTTTAACTCAGCCATTTCAGCAGACTCTGCAGCACGACGAGTTAAAGAGTTTTTGTAAACTTTGAACTCAACGCCAGCTTCACGTAAGTTTTTACGTAATTCTGTTACTTCAGAAACTGTTAAACCACGGTAGTCAACAACGATTGTAGATTTACTTTCGCGAAGTTTGTCCGCGATTTCAGTTACAACTTGTTGTTTAGTTTCGATTACTTTGCTCATGTTATTACACCTCCTGTAGATTATATAGAAGATGTACCGAAAGTGCACTAAAAACCTCCATGCCCAACTTGTAGACATGGAGGCATATAGTCACAGAAAAAATTTCCGTTTCGTATATTAACACCTAGGTAGGAAATTAAGTCTATTGACACCTACTGTCTACGGTACACTAATTAAATTCACAACATAAATGATTATATAAAAACTTCTTTATGAAGTCAACTTCCAAAATTTACGCTAATGTAGAAACGTCTACACGTACGCCAGGTCCCATTGTAGAAGCAACTGTTACGTTCTTCATGTAAGTACCTTTTGCAGCAGCTGGCTTAACTTTTTGTAAAGTGTCAGCAATTGTTCCGAAGTTTTCTACTAATTTAGCATCTTCGAAAGATACTTTACCGATTGGAACGTGGATGTTACCAGCTTTATCAACGCGGTATTCAACTTTACCAGCTTTGATTTCGTTAACAGCTTTAGTTACATCGAAAGTAACTGTTCCAGTTTTAGGGTTTGGCATTAAACCTTTAGGTCCTAATACGCGACCAAGTTTACCAACTTCACCCATCATGTCAGGAGTTGCTACTACTACATCGAAATCGAACCAACCTTGTTGGATTTTACCGATGTAATCAGCATCGCCTACGAAGTCAGCTCCAGCAGCTTCAGCTTCTTTAGCCTTTTCACCTTTAGCGAATACTAATACACGTTGTACTTTACCAGTACCGTGTGGAAGAACAACTGCACCACGGATTTGTTGGTCAGCTTTCTTAGGGTCAACACCTAAACGGAATGCAACTTCTACAGTCGCATCAAATTTAGCTGTGTTTGTTTTCTTTACTAATTCTACTGCTTCTGTTGCAGAGTAAGCAGTTGCACGATCAACAAGCTTTGCAGCTTCTACGTACTTTTTACCTCTTTTAGCCATTTTTATTTCCTCCTCGAATGTGGTTTTAGCGGAATAACCTCCCACGTTTACGCTTATTTTCAGGTATAACCTGAGGATGCGCGCCATCCATTTATTTAAAAACGATAATCATTTACGATAATAAAGGTTGCGAATTGGAATTCCAGACCCGCAACCTTTTTTAAAAACAAATCGAATTAGTCTTCGATAACGATGCCCATACTGCGTGCAGTACCTTCAACCATACGCATTGCAGCTTCTACACTAGCAGCGTTTAGGTCAGGCATTTTAGTTTCAGCGATTTCGCGTACTTTATCACGCTTAACAGTTGCCACTTTATTACGGTTTGGTTCACCAGAACCAGACTCAATACCAGCTACTTTCTTAAGAAGAACAGCAGCAGGAGGAGTTTTAGTAATGAAAGTGAATGAACGGTCCTCAAATACCGTAATTTCAACAGGGATGATAAGACCAGCTTGATCAGCTGTACGAGCGTTAAACTCTTTACAGAAGCCCATGATGTTAACACCTGCTTGTCCTAATGCTGGACCAACTGGTGGAGCTGGGTTAGCTTTACCTGCAGGAATTTGAAGCTTTACCATTTTAATTACCTTTTTAGCCACGAGACACACCTCCTTAAGTCCGTGATGTGGTCAATTGGACAGTGATTTGCCCTCCCACGTCATATTTTATCTGTAAGGATAAAATCTTTCAAAAAACGTCTCCGGTAACGAAGACGTACTGACTTAAAAGATATTATCACTTTTTACAATTCATTTCAAGTTTCATTTTATAATTTTTCAATTTGATGGAAGTCAAGCTCAACTGGAGTCTCGCGACCAAACATGTCCACAAGCACGCTAACCTTTTTCTTCTCCACATCAATTTCTTCAATAGCACCTGTATAATCTGCGAATGGCCCCTCATTTACACGCACTGTCTCATGAAGTTCAAAGTCGAAATCAACCACTTCGTTATCCATTCCCATATGCTTCATAATGGTAACAACTTCCTCTTCTAATAGAGGTGATGGTTTAGATCCAGAACCAGAAGAACCAACGAACCCAGTTACACCTGGCGTGTTACGTACAACATACCAAGAGTCATCAGTCATGATTAATTCTACTAATACATAACCTGGGAACACTTTTCTTTTCATTAATTTTTCTTTGCCGTTTTTCATTTCTACTTCTACTTCTTCCGGGACAACAACACGGAAAATTTTATCTTGCATACCCATTGATTCTACACGCTTCTCTAGGTTTGCTTTTACTTTATTTTCATATCCAGAATAAGTATGGACAACATACCAACTTTTTTCCATTCATTTAGGACGAGCGTCCTTCCCTCCCTGACGTACATTTTTTTGCGCAAATGAAAAAACCCGTTCACCGGGCTTTTACACAGTTCTTATAAATAACATTATATCATGGATAAGTGCTTCTTATTCAAGAATTAACCAAGAATTAACCGAATTAAAGAAGAAATGCCCATATCAACCACTGCGAAGAAAATCGCAAAGAAGACAACTGTAGCGATAACAGTCGCTGTTGAACGGAGTAATTCATCTTTTTTAGGCCAACTTACTTTTTTCATTTCGCGACCTACATCGCCGAAAAAGTTCGTTAAACGCATCTACGGAACCTCCAGTGTATTATTTCAATTATTTATTTTGTTTCCTTGTGAACTGTATGCTGATTGCATGTTTTACAAAACTTCTTTATTTCAAGTCGCTCTACTGAGCTCGTATCTTTCATCGTAGAGTAGTTTCGATTTTTACACTCTTCACATGAGAGTACAACTTTTTTCCTCATTAGTTACACCAACCTTGTAACATTATGTCCCTAAAAATGTATCATACAACAAAAGACAATGTCAATGACATGCCTTTTGTACTCTCTACAAAAAGAAAACAGGTGATTTTTTACACCTGTAGCATTTGTTATGAATTTAAAGTGGTACTCTCTCTCATTTCCATATATCGTTCCAATTTCCGCTTCACCCTCTGTAAAGCGTTATCAATAGATTTCACATGTCGATTTAACTGTTCCGAAATCTCTTGATAAGAACGACCATCTAGATATAAAGAAAGCACTTTTCTTTCTAAATCGCTTAATAATTCAGATATTTTAGATTCTATGTCTGTATATTCTTCCTGGCTTATAATCATTTCTTCAGGATCCGTTACCTTTGCTTCCGAAATAACATCTAATAATGTCCGATCAGATTCCTCATCATAAATCGGTTTATCTAGAGACACATACGAATTTAACGGAATATGTTTTTGCCTTGTTGCTGTTTTAATAGCGGTAATAATTTGCCGAGTGATACACAGTTCAGCAAATGCTTTGAATGAAGACAGCTTGTCCTCTTTATAATCACGAATCGCTTTAAACAATCCAATCATACCTTCTTGAACAATATCTTCTCGATCGGCACCCACTAAGAAATAAGATCTTGATTTCGCGCGAACAAAGTTCTTATATTTGTGAATCAAATATTCTAGAGCGTCAGTATTACCTTTTCGAACTAACTCAACGATTGCCTCATCCTCTAAATCACGAAATGTAACGTCGCCTACACTTACGAAGCCTGCTTCCACCTTGATCCCTCCGACCGCTATTTATTTAGCAATATTATACAGTAAAAAGATAAAGAGCGTCAATGCTTCAACGCTCTCCTCTTCTTAATTTTTCTAATTTTTCTGTAATATCTTTACTAAATATCTTTCGCATGGCGGGTTGCTTTTCTTTTGTGTCTTGTGTACGCCTTCTTACTTGTTGCTCCATCGCTTGTACTTCCAACTCTAATTCACGTGCAGATTTCCGAAGAGCACCTTGCGCAAATATAACCCATTGTTCCGTATAATCAGAAGTCGCAACATATATTTGCGTATTTATATTTCTAAGCTCAATCGCTAGTTGCTCTATCTTTTCATCTGCAGTCTGATTCTTTCTCGTGAATATGACTTCCACACGCGATTGTTTCATCTTTTTTTCAATACCTTGGACCGTATAAGCATCAAAAACTATCATTACCTTTGTACCTGTGTAACCTTGGTAATTCGCCATCTTATCAATCAGTGCATCCCTTGATGATTGCAAATCTACATCCCGTAGTTTCTTCAAGTCTCCCCAAGCTCCGATAATGTTGTAACCGTCAACGATTAAAATATCGTTCATTTTTTATTTACCAATTTCGTGACGCTTACGATATACCTCATACATTAACAAACTTGCGGCTACTGAAGCATTTAAGGATGTAACTTTACCGACCATCGGTAAAGTAATTAGGAAATCACATTTTTCACCAATAATACGACTCATACCTTTTCCTTCACTTCCAATTACTAATCCAATTGGCATTTTACCATCTAAATTGCGGTAATCCGTTTTTCCTTTTGCATCTGTACCAGCAATCCAAAGTCCACGTTCTTTTAATTCATCGATTGTACGAGATAAATTCGTTACACGTGCAACAGGAATATATTCAATCGCTCCAGTCGATGCTTTCGCAACTGATGCAGTAAGTCCCACAGCTCTTCTTTTCGGAATAATAATTCCATGAGCTCCCGTTGCATCCGCAGTACGCATAATAGAACCTAGGTTATGCGGGTCTTCAATTTCATCTAAAATTAAGAAGAACGGATCTTCGTTACGCTTCTCTGCTACTTTAAATAGATCTTCTAGCTCAGCGTATTGATATGCAGCCACTTGAGCAATTACACCTTGATGGTTCCCCTCAACTAATTGATCTAACTTCTTCTTTGGTGCATGTTGTAAAATAATCTTATTTTCTTTCGCTAGTGCTAGTACAATTTGTATTTGTCCTTTGGCAGCACCTTCCGCGATCCAAATTTTATTAATATCTCTTCCTGAGCGTAAAGCTTCAATTACAGGGTTACGTCCGATAATATATTCACTACTCATGATGATGTGCCCCCTTCCTTTTCTTCTAAAACATCAATTGCCTTATATACAATTTCGTCTAATCTTTCACGATTATTTAATAAGTGATGATAGCCAATTAGCGCTTCAAAGGCTGTACTATATCGATATGTTTGTACATCAGTATTCTTCGGAACAGTACCTGAATTTGCATTACGCCCTCTTCTTAGTACCGCCTCTTCTTCCTCTGTTAAAAATGCCGTCTCTAATAAATGATAAACAACTTTCGCCTGTGCTTTTGCCGAAACAAAGCTTGTCCCTAATCGATGCAATTGATTAGGACGAACTTTCCCTTTTTGAAGTAGGTGATAGCGGATATATTGTTCATATACCGCATCACCCATATATGCTAACGCTAAGCTGTTTAATTGCTTTGCATCAATCATTCTTATCCTCTTTTCCATCTTGTACCTTGAGCGGTATCTTCTAAAATAATATTACGGTCTTTTAAATCATCGCGAATTTGATCCGATAATGCAAAATCACGATTTTTACGAGCTTCAATGCGCTTTTGAATAAGTACCTCAATTTCTTCATCAAGCAACTCTTCTTGCGTTAATTCTAACCCTAAAATATCAAATAATGTTTCAAGTTGTTTTACGTATGCTTCAATTACAACTGTAGACGTATGTTCTTCCAGTAAATATTGATTTGCATGATTTGCTAAATTATATAACTCAGTGATTGCATTAGCAGTGTTGAAGTCATCATTCATTGCTTCTTCAAATGCAGTCTGGAATTTTTCCAGTTCCGCTAACCATTTCTCATTATGATCTGTTAAATCAGTACTACTTTCCATACGGTGTTTTAAATTACCGTAAGCCGTTTTAATTCTTTCCAGTCCGTTATTTGTACTTTGTAGTAAATCTTCACTGAAATTAATTGGGTGACGGTAATGTACCGATAGCATAAAGAATCTAATTAGCTGTGGATCATATTGCTTAATGATATCGTGAACTAAAATGAAGTTCCCCAGTGACTTAGACATCTTCTCATTATTAATATTAATATATCCATTGTGCATCCAATAACGTGCAAATGTTTTTCCTGTTAATGCCTCAGACTGCGCAATTTCATTCTCATGATGAGGAAATGCCAAGTCTTGACCACCAGCATGAATATCGATTGTATCTCCTAAGTATTTACGCGCCATTGCCGAGCATTCAATATGCCAGCCTGGACGACCTTTACCCCAAGGGCTTTCCCAGAAGATTTCTCCTTCTTTTGCAGCTTTCCATAAAGCAAAATCAAGAGGGTCTTGTTTCTTTTCTCCTACTTCAATGCGTGCACCGTGACGTAAGTCGGCGATTGGTTGATGCGATAATTTACCGTATCCTTCAAATTCCTTCGTTCTAAAGTACACATCACCTTCTGATTCATATGCATATCCTTTATTCACAAGTTCTTGAATAAATTCAATAATGATATCCATATTTTCCGTTACACGCGGATGAACTGTTGCATGTTTGCAACCTAGTGCCGTTACATCTTCAAAATACGCTTCAACGAAACGGTCAGCAATTGTCGGCACATCTTCACCTAATTCATTTGCTGCTTTAATTAATTTATCATCTACGTCAGTAAAGTTAGATACATACTGCACATCATACCCTTTATATTCTAAATAACGGCGTACCGTATCAAATACCATAGGTGGTCTTGCATTCCCAATGTGAATATAGTTATAAACTGTAGGTCCACACACATACATCTTTACCTTATTTTCTTCTAATGGAGTAAACTCTTCTTTTTGACGCGTTAACGTATTATAAATGTGAATAGTCATTTTTATCCTTCCTTTCTACCTTTACTTCAAGTTGTTTTTTCAATTTATCAAGTTCTACTTCCATAATCTTTAACTTATCAAAAATTGGGTCTGGAAGGTCAGAATGATTTAATTCTTGACCGATCTTTACTCCATTTTGAACAACGACTCGGCCAGGTATACCTACAACTGTAGAATGTGCAGGCACTTCTTTTAATACGACAGACCCTGCTCCAATTTTAGAATTCTCTCCGACTGTAATAGAACCTAGTACTTTAGCACCTGTTGCAATTAATACATTATCCTGAATTGTAGGGTGCCTCTTCCCCTTTTCTTTACCCGTACCACCTAATGTAACACCTTGATAGATCGTTACATTATCACCAATTTCGCACGTTTCTCCAATTACAACCCCCATTCCATGGTCTATGAAAAAACGACGACCAATTGTTGCTCCTGGATGAATCTCAATACCAGTAAAGAAACGACTAACTTGCGAGATCCAACGTGCAATAAAGAAGAAATTCTTTTTATAAAAAGCATGTGCAATTCGATGGGCCCAAACTGCATGTAATCCAGAGTAAGTCAAAATGACTTCGAAATAACTTCTTGCCGCTGGATCCTGTTCAAAAACGACTTCAATATCTTCCCGAAGCCTCTTAAACATCGATGTTCCCTCCCCTTTATGGGCTGCTTTTTCGAGTGAACTAACTCCCTTTACTCCCTACTTATCCCCCTAAATCTTTATACACAGGGATAAAACTTATACTCATATCCACTTTTACGGTATAAAAAAAGACGCCTCTGTCATATTGACAGAGACGCCTTTTAAGCGCGGTTCCACTCTGTTTAGGCTAAAAAAAGCCTCAAACTCATCTCTGATAACGGTGTACACCGCTTCTGCTTACTTTACGCCCTAAAACGTTTCGCAAAACAATTCGCTGTTCAGCAGAAGACTCGAAGGGGCATTTCAAAAATCCGCTTATAAACCACTTCCAGCCTAAAGGTGGTTCTCTCTGTAAAAAGCCTGATTTTCTACTTCTCCTTCTCGTCGCTTTTCCTTATTAGGTTTTAAGTATACTTATTATATTTCTAAACCTAGAAAATGTTAACCAATTACTTTTTGAAGACGATTTAAAACTTTTTCTTTTCCAAGAAGTGCAATAGCATTAGGAAGTTCTGGACCATGTGTTTGACCAGTAGTTGCAACACGGATTGGCATAAATAAGTTTTTACCTTTATGACCTGTTTCCTTTTGCACCGCTTTAATAGCCGCCTTAATTGCTGCTGGTTCCATCGCTTCTAGCGCTTCTACTTGACCCGCAAATGCACGAAGTACTTCTGGTACTTGTTCACCTTTTAATACTTCTTGTCCTTCTTCTTCATGATCAACATGATCTTTGAAGAACATTTCAGAAAGCTCTACAATTTCAGCTCCAAAACTCATTTGTTCATGATATAACGCAATTACATCACGAATCCAAGCTTGCTCTTGTTCACTTAAAGTTTCACCTATACGTCCAGCTTTCACTAGATGCGGTAAGCTTAATTCTACCACCGTATCTAAATCTTGCTTTTTCATATATTGGTTGTTCATCCATTTTAATTTTTGAGAATCAAATAATGCAGGTGATTTTGATAAACGAGCTGCATCGAACATTTTGATAAACTCTTCTTGAGAGAAGATTTCTTCTTCTCCTACTGGCGACCAACCTAGTAGTGCAATAAAGTTAAAGATTGCTTCTGGAAGATATCCAAGCTCTTTATATTGCTCAATAAATTGAATAATAGATTCATCACGCTTACTTAATTTTTTACGGCTTTCGTTTACAATTAAAGTCATATGACCAAATTGCGGAATATCCCAACCGAAAGCTTCGTAAATCATCATTTGTTTTGGCGTATTTGAAATATGATCATCACCACGAAGTACATGTGTAATCTCCATTAAGTGATCATCTACTGCTACCGCAAAGTTATAAGTTGGTATTCCATCTTTTTTCACGATAACGAAATCACCGAAATCATTTGAATGGAATGCAACCTCATCTTTTACGATATCTTTAAACGTGTAGTCGCGATCAACTGGTACACGGAAACGAATACTTGGAATACGTCCCTCAGCTTCAAATTCTTTCACTTGTACTTCAGTTAAATCACGGTGGTTACCTGCATAACGAGGTGTTTCACCACGAGAGATTTGTCCTTCACGTTCTGCTTCTAGCTCTTCTTCTGTCATATAACATTTGTAAGCTAAACCACGCTCTAGTAAATCTTCATATAATTTTTTATAAATATCTAAACGCTCTGTTTGACGATATGGTCCAAATTCACCACCAACATCAACACCTTCATCCCAGTCCATACCGAGCCATTTCAAGTATTTTAATTGGCTTTCTTCTCCACCAGCAACATTACGTTTCACATCAGTATCTTCAATACGAATAATAAACTTACCATCTTGATGACGAGCAAATAAATAATTAAATAATGCCGTACGCGCATTTCCGATATGTAAGTGTCCTGTTGGACTTGGCGCATAGCGCACTCTCACTTGCTTTTCCATAATTGGTACACCTTCCATTCTTAATGTCAACACATTCTATAATTGTACACCAAAAAAATGTGATTATCCATCTTACGAATTAAAAACCATTATTTTTTCTGTAATAAAACAACTGCTTGAGAAGCAATTCCTTCTTCTCTACCTGTAAATCCTAATTTTTCTGTTGTTGTTGCCTTTACATTGATATTGTCAATAGACGTTTCTAATAGTTCACTAATACGTTTACGCATACTTTCAATATGTGGTGCCATCTTTGGCTTTTGAGCAATAATTGTACAATCTAGATTCCCTAACTCGTAACCTCGTTCACGTACAAATTCCCAAACCTTTTGCAGCAATACAGCTGAATCAGCATCTTTAAAGGCAGGATCTGTATCAGGGAAATGCTTTCCAATATCTCCAGCTGCAATCGCACCTAAACATGCATCCGCAATCGTATGTAACAATACGTCTGCATCTGAATGACCAATTAATCCTTTCTCATGAGGAATTGTAATTCCACCAATAATTAACGGTCTACCTTCCGCAAACTCATGCACATCAAAACCTTGTCCAATTCGAAACATTTTTTACATCCTCCTCAAGCTAAACTACAGAGCTTTATGATTCTATATTATATCGCTATCCTTATAAAGAAAAGCCCGGCTGTTGCCGAGCTTTTTTTCGCTATAATCATCACTGTCATTTCTTTTGAACATGAAGGAAACTTTCAGCAATTACTAAATCCTCTGGAGTCGTCACTTTAATATTATAGTAACTCCCCTCTACTACACCTACTTGCTTCCCGATACGTTCTACGAGGCTTGCATCATCTGTACCAAGGAAACAACCCTGTTTTGCACTTCTATGAGCTTCTAACAAAAGAGAAACAGCGAACCCTTGTGGTGTTTGTACAGCTTTAAGCTGAGATCTTTCTACCGTTTCGACAACGATACCCAGCTCTACTTTCTTAACTGTATCTTTCACTGGTACCGCACAAATGGACGCTCCATATTTTTCCGCTGCAGTTAATACATCTTGAATCACTTTATTCGTTACAAATGGACGCGCGCCGTCATGTACAAGAACATACTCAACATCACTAGTATGCTGAATAGCGTTATATACACTATCTTGTCTTTCGGCTCCGCCCTGAATAAATTGTACTGGCTTTTCAATTGGATACTTCTGCATTAATTCTTCAAAATACGGACGTTCTTCTTCGTTAATTGCCATAATAATACTTTTGCATGCTTTATCTTTTTCAAAAGCACGTAACGTATGCACAATAATCGGTACTTCATTAATAAGTAAGAACAACTTGTTTTTACCAGCACCCATCCGCTTACCTTGACCAGCTGCTGGAATAATTAATGTATACATATTAATAATCCTCTACTTATAATGCTTTTTCTAATAATTTACGTTTGGCGAAAATCATGCGCCCAGCCGATGTTTGTAACACACTAGTAACAAGCACATTGAGTTGTGAACCTACATATTCTCTACCATCTTCTACTACAATCATCGTACCATCATCTAAATATGCAACACCTTGATTTTGTTCTTTTCCATCTTTGACAACATAAACACTCAGTTCTTCACCTGGGAGTACAACAGGTTTAATTGCATTAGCTAAATCGTTAATATTTAACACCGTTACCCCTTGTAATTCAGAAACTTTGTTTAAGTTGAAATCATTCGTTACTACCGTTCCACCAGTGATTTTCGCCAACTTTACAAGTTTGCTATCCACTTCTTGAATATCATCGAAATCGCCTTCATAAATTTCTACCGGAATCGGCATCTCTTTTTGAATACGATTTAAAATATCTAATCCTCTGCGACCACGATTACGCTTTAAAGCATCAGAAGAATCGGCAATGTGCTGAAGTTCTTCTAACACGAATTGTGGAATCACAATTGTTCCTTCTAAAAACTTTGTTTGGCAAATATCAGCAATACGCCCATCGATAATTACACTCGTATCGAGAATTTTCCAATGAGTTGTAGATTCTTCTACCTCAGTTTCTTCATTCTCACTATTATTATTTTTCTTCTTCCCACGTTGTGGTAATGTAAATAATCCTAGCAATTCATTCCTCTTTTTAAACCCTACTTGGAATCCTAAATATCCAAGTAAAAGAGTAAAGAACACTTGCAACACTGTACTAATAACTGGAATTGTAAATTCACGAATTGGTATTAAAATTAAATATGCAACAATAAGACCAGAGATTAATCCTAATGTACCAAATAAAACATCCGCTACAGGCGCCTTTACAAGAGCCTCTTCAATATGCTTAATAAGTTGAACAATATAATCTACAAGCCAAAATGTTGTTAAAAATAAAATAATTGCACCAATAATTGCACGAACATACGATCCTTCCAATAAAGGAACAGCACCCATGTCTAATACATTAATAACTTTTGGGATTAAGTAAATCCCTAACGCTCCGCCAATTACTAGAAAGAAGAGCTGTACAATTCGTTTTAACATCCAACCACCTCCTACTCATTATTAACCATTGTTTCGCTAATCAAAACGCCGAATGCAAAAGCGGACGTGTTTTTTTATAAATAGTTTTATTTACCAATATACCATATCATATACCAAAAATGTTCTAGTGTCGTTATATTATAGAATCAATGTAATATTCTTAATTGTGTCTACTCATATAGAGATGCTCTTGGATTCTTTTTAGGCCTTCTCGTATTTTCTTCGCCCTGACTTCTCCAATTCCTTCCACATCATCCAATTCATTAATAGTTGCTCGACAAACACCTTGCAAGGTCTTAAATCGATTAATTAAATTTTCAATGATAAGTGGCGGAACGCGCGAAATTTTGCTTGTGATTCGGTATCCTCTCGGCGTCACACTTTCTTCTAAACTCATTTGTCCTGGGTAGCCAAGCAATTTAACTAAATCGCTATCCTCTAGAAGTTGTGTATTCGCAAGATCTTGTAACTTTTTCAAAATTTGATGATGGTCTTGTGTTTTTTCTTGATAATAATCTTTAATTAATAACGCTGCCTCTGCCTCTAAATCAGCTAGTAGTTCTGTAAGTTGTAAACGAATTAACCTACCTTCTGTTCCTAGCTCATGAATATAGCTCAATATTTCATTTTTAATCCGCAGTACCATTTCAACACTATGTAACACATGAACCACCTCGGACATTGTAACGACTTCTTCAAATTCTAGAATGCCCAAATTCGTAATACCATCATTCCATACAGCCTTATATTTTTCTAACGTTTGAATAGCTTGGTTTGCCTTTGTTAAAATAACACCTATATCCTTTAGTGTATAACGTAAATTCCCTTGATATAGTGTAATTACGTTACGTCTTTGTGAAATAGCCACAACGAGACTACCTGTCTGCTTTGCTACACGCTCTGCCGTCCGGTGGCGCATACCTGTTTCAATAGAATCAATAGATGCCTCTGGAACTAACTGTGCATTTGCAATTAAAATTTTACTTCCAGTTTCATTTAAAATAAGTGCCCCATCCATTTTTGCTAATTCGTATAAACTAGCAGGAGAGAATGCACAATTAATGTGAAATCCCCCATCAACAATACTTTTAATTTGTTCATTATATCCAAGAACAATTAGTCCCCCTGTTTGTGCGCGAAGCACATTATCTATCCCTTCGCGCAGTGGTGTTCCTGGGGCCACGAGCTGTAAAATATTAATCATACTTTTGACACGTTGCTTGTTTTCTTCCATAGCCTAGCCTCCTAATGTCAAACGAAGCGCTTCCCCTAAATTAGATACACCTACTACCTCAATCCCATCCGGAATTGTCCATCCCCCCAAATTTTTTCTAGGAATAATAGCACGTTGAAATCCTAATTTAGCTGCTTCTTGTACACGTTGTTCAATTCTTGATACTCTTCTTATTTCTCCAGTTAATCCCACTTCTCCTATTACTGCATCAGTTGGTGTCGTGGGTTTATCTCTAAAACTTGAAGCAATACTTAAAGCCACAGCTAAATCAATTGCTGGTTCATCTAATTTCAAACCACCTGCTACTTTTAAATATGCGTCTTGGTTTTGCAATAATAAACCTGTTCTTTTTTCTAGCACTGCCATAATAAGCGATACACGGTTATGATCAATTCCCGTCGCCATTCTTCGAGGGTTTCCAAAACTAGTAGGGGAGATTAATGCTTGTATTTCTACTAAAACCGGTCTTGTTCCTTCCATTGAGGCAACTACTGTTGATCCTGCGACTCCAACGGGTCTTTCCTCAAGAAAAATTTCAGAAGGGTTTAAGACTTCCGCAAGACCAAGCTCTTTCATTTCAAAAATACCCATTTCATTCGTGGAACCAAAACGATTCTTCACAGCTCGCAAGATACGATATGTATGATGACGATCTCCTTCAAAGTAAAGAACTGCATCGACCATATGTTCTAACATACGAGGTCCTGCAATTGCCCCCTCTTTTGTTACATGTCCGACGATAAAAATAGGAATTCCTTTCGTTTTTGCAAGTTTCATTAATTCCGCTGTACATTCACGTACTTGCGCTACACTTCCTGGGGCTGACGTCACTTCAGGTAAATGTATCGTTTGAATAGAGTCAATAACAACAAAAGCTGGATTCATCTCTTCAATGTGCGCTGCAATTCGCTGTAGATCCGTTTCTGCTACAACAAATAGATTACTACCCTTTACATGCAAACGATCTGCACGAAGTTTAATCTGCTTTGCTGACTCCTCACCTGATATGTATAGTACATCATATGAAGAATCTGCTAATTGCGATGAAATTTGTAATAACAATGTTGATTTCCCAATCCCAGGGTCTCCACCAATAAGTACTAAGGATCCATCTACAATCCCACCGCCAAGTACACGGTTAAACTCTTGGAATTTCGTTTCAATACGTGCCTCAGATTTTGTTTCTACTTCTGTTAGACGTCTTGGTTTTGTTACTTCCGATTGAATTGCATTGGCATAATTAAGGCGTCTTGATGATACAACCGGTTCCATCTCTTCAACAAGCGTATTCCATTGACCACAACCAGGGCATTTCCCCATATATTTTGGTGACTGATAACCACACTCTTGACATGTGAATTTTGTTTTCTTTTTAGCCATATCGTTTTATATTTCACTTCACTTTCATCTATAAACAATTTATCCTTCTCGTACAAGAAAGAGGGCTATCTCGTAGCCCTCTTAGTTTGTCTATACTTATTTTACCTTTTCAGCACTATGAATGACAAATGATTCCCCTTCAACATCAAAGATAACTTTTTGTCCTTTCTCAATAGCACCTTTTAAAAGTTCTTCCGATAGTCTATCTTCTACATGTTTCTGAATTGCTCTACGAAGCGGACGAGCACCGTATTCTCGGTCAAATCCTTTATCAGCAATGGCTGAAATCGCTCCTTCTGTTAAATGCAATTCAATCTCTTGCTCTTTTAAGCGCTTCACTAACTGATTCACCATAAGTGTTACAATCTCTTGAATATGTTTTTTCTCAAGCATATGGAACACGATAATTTCATCAATACGGTTTAAGAATTCTGGACGAAATGCCTTTTTCAGTTCATCCATTACTTTACCTTTCATATCTGAATAATCGCGGCTCTCATCTTGTACGTTAAATCCAAGATGTTTATTACGTTTTAACGCATCTGCACCAACGTTAGATGTCATAATAACAATTGTATTACGGAAATCAACTGTACGCCCTTTAGAATCCGTTAAGCGACCATCTTCTAATACTTGTAGTAAAATGTTAAACACATCAGGATGAGCTTTCTCTACTTCATCTAATAGGACAACTGAATATGGCTTACGGCGAACCTTTTCTGTTAATTGTCCACCTTCTTCATATCCAACATATCCTGGAGGAGATCCAACTAAACGAGAAGTCGAATGCTTCTCCATGTACTCAGACATATCGATGCGAATCATTGCATCCTCATCACCGAACATAGATTCTGCTAATGCTCTTGCTAGTTCCGTTTTACCTACACCTGTTGGTCCCAAGAAAATAAATGAACCAATCGGACGTTTCGGATCTTTCAATCCTGCTCTAGCACGACGAACAGCTTTTGCTACAGCTACTACCGCTTCATCTTGACCAATAACACGGTTGTGAAGAATGGATTCTAAGTTTAATAATTTATCAGTCTCTGTTTGTGCAAGTTTAGAAACAGGTATACGAGTCCACGTAGAAACGACATTTGCAATATCTTCTACTGTCACTTCTGAGTTTTCTTTTCCTTGTTGCTCTTTCCATTGACGCTTCGTATCTTCTAACTTCTCACGTAAACGTTGTTCCATATCACGTAAGGAAGCAGCTTTTTCAAATTCTTGACTTTGCACAGCTGCATCTTTTTCTTTTCTAATTTCCTCAAGCTTTACTTCAAGCTCTTTTAGATTTGGTGGTGTTGTATAAGAGCGTAAGCGAACCTTTGAAGCAGCTTCATCAATTAAATCAATTGCTTTATCTGGTAAGAAACGATCTGTAATATAGCGGTCTGAAAGCTTTACAGCTGCATCAATTGCATCATCTGTAATAGATACACGGTGATGCGCTTCGTAACGATCACGTAAACCTTTCAAGATTTGAGTTGATTCGTCTAAACTTGGCTCATCAACGTGAATTGGTTGGAAACGTCTTTCTAAAGCCGCGTCTTTTTCAATATATTTACGATATTCATCTAAGGTTGTCGCCCCGATACATTGTAACTCTCCGCGTGCTAAAGATGGTTTTAAAATGTTTGATGCATCAATTGCACCTTCTGCTCCACCTGCACCAATTAATGTATGAAGTTCATCAATAAATAGAATAATGTTTCCAGCTTGACGGATTTCATCCATAACTTTCTTTAAACGATCTTCAAATTCACCACGATATTTCGTTCCAGCTACAACTGTACCCATATCTAGTGTCATAACACGCTTATCTCTTAATGTTTCAGGAACTTCATTATTTACAATTTGTTGTGCTAATCCTTCTGCAATTGCCGTTTTACCTACACCAGGTTCTCCAATTAATACAGGATTGTTTTTTGTTCTACGGCTTAAAACTTCAATTACACGTTGAATTTCTTTACCACGACCGATAACAGGATCTAGACGATTTTCACGTGCAACAACTGTTAAATCACGTGCTAAGCTATCCAGTGTCGGTGTATTGGCATTCGTTGAAGAACCACCTTGGTGACCTGAACTTGCTTCATTACTTCCAAGAAGTTGCAATACTTGTTGTCTTGCCTTATTTAGGCTAACACCTAAGTTATTTAAAACACGTGCTGCTACACCTTCACCTTCACGGATTAAACCAAGTAAGATATGTTCTGTTCCAACGTAAGAATGGCCTAATTTACGAGCTTCATCCATAGACAACTCAATAACCTTTTTAGCACGCGGTGTATAATGTACAGTTTGAGAAGCTTCTGTTCCGCGTCCAATTAACGCTTCTACCTCTTTTTGAACCTTCTCTGGACTTAATCCAAGAGCAATTAACGCTTTTGCTGCAATTCCTTCCCCTTCGCGTACAAGCCCAAGTAAAATGTGTTCTGTTCCAATATTATTATGCCCAATACGAATTGCTTCCTCTTGAGATAAAGCTAATACTTTCTGTGCTCTTTCTGTAAATCTTCCAAACATCATAGAAATCGCCTCCTACTTGCGCTTAGTTTTTTTCAATACGTAATCGCTCACGGATTAAGGTTGCTCTTCGATAATCTCTTTCTTCTGGTCCTAAAGGTCCACCTGCATATTGTTGTAAAATGCCTGGTTGTGTAAGAACCATTAGCTCAGTCAAAATATTTCTCGATACACCTTTTATATATCCTAAATCAATACCAAGTCGTACATCTGATAAGCAAGTGGACGCTTCTGCAGATTGAATTAACCGACTGTTTGCTAGTATGCCATAAGAGCGATAAACTTTATCTTCAAGCTCAATACTTGAATTTTGTACAATTAATTCTCTAGCCATTTTTTCTTGCTGTATGATTTGTTGAATGACACTCTTTAAATCTGCAATAATATCTTCTTCAGATTTTCCTAGCGTCATTTGATTTGACACTTGAAATATATTACCTAACGCTTCGCTACCTTCACCGTATATTCCTCTTACTACTAACCCTAATTTTTGAATTACTTGTATAATGCGGCTAATTCTTTTCGTTAAAACGAGTCCCGGTAAGTGAAGCATTACGGAAGCCCTCAATCCTGTACCAACGTTAGTAGGGCAGCTCGTTATATATCCAAGTGATTCATCAAAAGCATACTCAACCTCTTCCTCTATCCAATTATCTATTTGATTGGCACTTTGAAGGGCCTCTGATAACTGCAACCCTGAAAATAAGCACTGTATCCTAATGTGGTCTTCTTCATTAAGCATAACACTAATATGTTCGCTTTCTGATAATAGACATGCTCCATATTCTGTGCCTGCAAGGTTAGGACTAATTAAATGCTTTTCAACTAATACTCTCCTTTGAAGAGGCGTTAATTCATTCATTTTTAATAGTTCAAACTCTCCAAAAGGTTCTACGGTTTTATTTATAAATTCCTTTTTAAATAATTCATGAATCTGTTTAGCTTCTTCTTCGTTTTGCATAGTAGAGAATTGATATTTTTTAAAATTACGAGCCAAACGAATTCGACTACTTAAAACAATATCCGAATCAGGGCCATCCCCCTTCATCCATGGACTAATCGCTTCATTCATAATTTTGTCCAGTGACATAGAACTATTCCCCCTCTCTATGCTCACTAAGCTGATTTTCAAGACCTCGAATTTTATCCCTTACTTCAGCAGCTTTCTCAAACTCCTCTTTCTGTACGTATTGTTTCAGAATGAGTTTTAGTTCATCTAATTCTTTCTTTAAGTGAAGATTTCCTTCTATACGTTCCGGAATTTTTCCACAATGATCTGTATGTCCGCCATGCAGACGTTTTAATAATGGCTTTAAATGTTCCTTAAATGTATCGTAACAAGAAGCACATCCAAAGCGTCCCACCTTTGTAAATTGCTCAGATGTCATCTTACAATCTGGACACCTTAATATACTTGTATTCGAAAGCCCATTTTGTCCTTCTTCAAACATTGTTGATTCACCGTGTAATAACCCAGCAAATAAATCATGGAATGAAAAGTTAGACTGCGGTGATTGAAAGAAAGACGTATAGCCACTTTGTTCTGCACATTGCTCACAAAGATGAACTTCCGTCTTCTGTTCGTTGATTACTTTTGTATAATGTAAAGTTGCTGGTCTTATATTACAGTTTTGACAAGTCATCACTATCCCCACCTTTACAATAGGAACGATCTATCTGATAGTACTTTTCATACATTACTAGATTGTTCACTTTCCTTTATTTAAATAAAAGTGCGTGTTCTTTTTTCAAAACCTCTACAATATTTAACTGCCTTATCTCTTAGTTATTATTCTTTTACAAAAGCTATATTTATTTATATTTCAGTGTTCTTAACATTGCGCATAATATTCGAGCCCTAAGTTCATCTCGAGAAGGAACATCCATTGATAATACAGAACGATCTAGTACACTTAACATAAGTTTAGCTTCACGATTTGTTATGATGCCCTCTTCTATTAAACGTATAATCATACTCTCTGCATTCCCTTGCGCAACGCTATGATCAATCATATGAAGCATTTGATCGATCATGTCTATATCGTCATGCAGTTTGACTTTTATAATGCGAATGTAACCTCCTCCACCACGTTTACTTTCTACAACAAATCCTCTTTCTATCGTAAAACGGGTATTGATTACATAATTGATTTGAGATGGTACGCACTCGAATCGATCCGCAATCTCATTTCTTTTGATTTCAATCACATTATTATTACTCAAGTCAATAACTTGCTTTAGATATTGCTCAATGATATCAGATATATTTCTCATTTATCCGCCACCCTTATTGACTTTGACTATCTTTGACTTTAATTATATACGTATTAATAAAATTTGCAACTCTTTTGCTTATTCACTATCCTAGCCACATTCCCCTGTATTTAATCAAAATAATAATTATTTAAACACATTTTTTAATTACTATGGATTATAAAAGAAAACACGAAAAAACACGAGTCATTTGACTCGTG
>NZ_JADAXG010000014.1:0-67784 GCF_019837545.1 Bacillus sp. 17RED48 | reverse complement strand
GATCCTACGAAGTCACCTTTTGTTACTTGTAATACTTGCTCTTTCATTTTATGTATCCTCCTTTTTAATAAGTTATCTATATGTAATTTCTAAGAAATGTTTATTTCATAGTTTTTATGTTAGCGTTACATTAAAGTTATTAACGTAACGTTTGTAACATTAATGTAACATAACTATTGCTACGTTGCAATATAATTACGTAAATTTTATTACACTTTTTTTACGTTTTTTTATAAACACCCTTAAAAACCCCGTTTTAATGCACTTTCTACTAAACTGACATTTGTAATGTTATTGTAACATTACAGTCATATAACGAAACACCCTCATACATACCTCTATTTTTGTTACAAATTAAAGTGCATATTCAAAGTAATAAGATGGCGCCTATCAAATTTTTACTGACGGTTCACGCGAGATAAAATACGATCTTTCCAAGATAAGTTTATATGTTTCCTCTATATAACTATGTATAATAAAAGCAAAGAGGTGGTCATTTTGAAATTAATCGCATTAGATATGGATGGTACGCTACTATCATCTAATCTTGAAATCTCCAAAGAGAACTTACAAGCTATCCAAACTGCAAAAGAGGCTGGTCATATAGTCATGATTTGTTCTGGTCGTGCAAAAGAGGATGCTTTGAAATTATTGGAAGAATATAAACTATCTCTTCCAGTTGGAGCGAGCAATGGGGCAATTGTTTATGTGGATGGAAAAGTAATTAACTCGCGTTGTTTACAAAACGATAAAGTATACAAGCTTGCAAAATTACTAGAATCTGAAGGTTTTCCTTATAAGCTATATACGAATAAAGGAGTTTATTCTCCATATACATGGCAAGATCAAGTCATGCAAGCGTTCGAAGAAAACAAGCATGCACTAGATGTTACACTTGAAGAACTTGAAAGAATTACAGAAAAACAAAAGAAATCAAACTTAATTACTGATTTCCAAAAAATAGAAGATGTTGTAAATAATCCAGAATTAGAAATATCTAAATTCTTCATTTTGACATTTAATGCAGCGCATCGTGCACAGCTATTAAGCATGTTACAAGAAGACACTGATATTTCAGTTACGGCATCAGCTCCTACTAATTTAGAAATTATGGATAAGCATGGTCATAAAGGGAACGGTCTACAAGAAATGGCTGCTTATTTCAATATACCAATTGAAGATACTATTGCGATTGGGGACAACTTTAATGATGTGCCAATGTTACAAGTAGCTGGCTTATCAGTTGCAATGGGAAACGCTGAAGAAGATGTAAAAAAATTATGTGATGTCGTAACATTAACAAATAATGAGCATGGTGTTGCTCACGCAATCGAGAAATTTGTATTGCAACAAACTTCATCTAGTAAATAAAAAAAGGACTCTTTCAATTTGAAAGGGTCCTTTTCTTTTATACATGATGACAAGCAACAAAATGCTCTTCACCAACATTACGGAATTCTGGTACCGTTTGTTTACAAATATCTGTTGCAAACGGGCAACGTGTATGAAAGCGACAACCCGAAGGTGGATTTGCTGGACTTGGAATATCACCCTCTAGTATAATCCGCTCTCGCTTCACTGTTGGATCTGGTATTGGCACAGCTGATAACAATGCTTTTGTATACGGATGCAGTGGGTTCGCAAATAACTCATCACGCGGCGCTGTTTCCACAATCGTTCCTAAATACATAATTCCAATTTTCGTACATAAGTGCTCTACTACGCTTAAATCATGTGAAATGAACAAATAAGATAGTCCCTTTTTCTCCTGTAACTCACTAAATAAATTAATGATCTGTGCTTGAATAGATACATCTAGTGCTGCCACAGGTTCGTCAGCTACTATAAATTCCGGATTTAATACCATAGCTCTTGCGATAACGATACGCTGACGTTGTCCACCAGAAAACTCATGAGGATACCGGTCAATATGATATGGGGCTAAGCCACATAACTCTAATACTTCTGTCACTTTTTCACGAACATTTTCTTTCGTCGCTAGTCCGTGAGCCAACATCGGCTCGCCAAGTGCTTCTCCAATCCTCATTCTCGGATTCAATGAGCTAAATGGATCTTGAAACACAAGCTGCATATTAGGACGATGTTTTCTCAATTCCTCTTTTGATAGAGAATGAACATCGTGTCCTTTAAACTTCACTTCTCCCTCCGTTTTTTGAACGAGACGTAAAATTGTTTTTCCTATCGTCGTTTTTCCGCTTCCTGATTCACCAACGAGACCGAAAACTTCACCTTTATTAATAGTAAAACTTACTCCATCAACTGCTTTCACATGTCCAATCGTTCTACTAAATATGCCGCCTTTAATTGGGAAATATGTTTTTAAGTTTTTTACTTCTAATAATGGTTCACTCATTGTCCCGCACGCTCCTCATATAACCAGCAAGCTACTTTATGATTCTCATCATGTACATTCAGATTTGGCGCTTCTTCTTTACATATTTCCATACAATGCTCACAACGACCGCTGAAGTAGCAAAATTCATCCAAACCGACTAAATTAGGAACTTGCCCTGGAATAGAATATAGTTTATCTATTCGTTTCCCCATCACTGGTTTTGATTTCAGCAAGCCTTTCGTATACGGGTGTTTCGGATTTTGGAATATTTCTAGTACTGGTGCTTCTTCAATTACTTTCCCACCATACATAACGACAACGTAATCAGCCATTTCTGCTACAACGCCTAAATCATGTGTAATTAATAAAATGGATGTTTTAAATTCTTCTTTTACTTGTCTTAATAAGTCTAATATTTGAGCTTGAATCGTAACATCAAGAGCCGTTGTCGGTTCATCCGCAATTAATAACTTCGGATTACAACTAAGTGCAACAGCAATCATAATACGTTGTAACATACCACCACTCAGTTCGTGCGGATATGAATGGACGATTTCATCCGCACGAGCTATGCCGACTTTACGAATTAACTCAATTGCCTTCTTATACGCTTCATTCTTACTAAGTAATTCATGCTCCCTTAACGTCTCTACGATTTGTTCCCCTACAGTGAAGACTGGATTCAGCGATGTCATCGGTTCTTGGAAAATCATCGCAATATCATTACCTCGTAAACTACGAAGCTCTTTCTCTTTCATTCCTAAAAGACTTTTTCCTTCATATAAAATATCTCCACCTACTACACTGCCTGATTCAGCAATAAGTCCCATAATAGATAAAGCTGTTACACTTTTCCCACAACCTGATTCGCCTACAACACAAACAGTTTCACCTTCTCGAACTGTAAAGCTAACATGATTCACAGCTTTTACTGTCCCTTCTTCTGTCTGAAAGTGTGTTTGTAAGTCTTTCAGCTCTACTACCGCTTTACTCATACCTTCTCACCTACCGTCTCATCTTTGGATCTAACGCATCACGAAGTGCATCACCAAGTAAATTAATGGATACAACTGTTATAAAAATTGCAAAACCAGGCGGAATCCATAACCACGGACGCTTTTGGAAATCAATTAACGAGTTAGCTGCACTAATCATATTCCCCCATGATGGTGTAGGTGGAACGACGCCGAGACCTAAGTAACTTAGTGCGGATTCACTTAAAATTGAACCTGCAACACCCAAAGTTGCTACAACAATAAGCAACGGAAAGACGTTAGGAATTAAATGATGAATAATTTTCCGAGAATCCTTTAATCCTAATACATCTGCCGCTTGCATAAAAGCTTGCTCCCGCAATGTTAAAATTTGTCCTCTCACAAGCCGGGCAAGTCCTGGCCATCCTACTAAACTTAAAATAATCATTACAACATATAAACGGTATTCCGATGGTAATTTCCATTCTGATAAAATTGCTCCCATTATAATAAGTAGCGGTAATCCCGGAATGGACATTAACACATCCGCAACACGCATAATTAGATGATCCACAACCCCTCGATAAAAACCAGCAATTGCTCCTAATAGAGCACCTAGTATAACGGATAGTAGCATCGACGCTAAACCAATTGTTAATGAAATACGTCCTGCTTGCATAAGTCTAGTTAAAATATCTCGTCCCAACTGGTCTGTTCCAAGCCAATGTGACAAGCTGGGTGGTTTATTAATTTGTGTTACTTGTACTTTCCCATCAGCATACGGTGAAAAGATCGGACCGATAAAACTAAATAAAAACATAAATATTAAAACGTATAGGCCATACAATGCCATCTTATTTTTCTTAATTTTTTTATACGCTTGGCGCCATGGTGATGATTCGTTACCCTTTTTCCGTTCTTTCTTTTTCTTTATTAGTGGTGTAATAGTCTCCATATCTTTCCCCCCTTACTTCAATCGAATTCTTGGATCAACAAACGCATATACAATATCTGCTAAGAAATTAGCCATAATTGTTAAACACGAAAGAAACATCGTAAAAGCCATTAATACCGTATAATCACGGAAGTTTAATGCTTCTAATTGAATACTCCCAATCCCTGGCCAGTTAAAAATCTGTTCAATAATAATAGCCCCTGAAAATAAACCTGGTAATTCAAAAGCGAGTAATGTAATTGCTGGTAAAATTGCATTTTTCAATGCATGTTTATAAATAACGGTTCTTTCTTTTAAGCCTTTTGCACGAGCAGTACGAATGTAATCTTGCCTAACAACATCCAACATGCTGGTTCTAAAATATCGTGTTAATGATCCTACACCAAGAAGCGTTAAAATAAATACAGGTAGAATCATATGACGTAATACTTCTAATATGTATGCTATCCCTGTTGAGTTACTCCCAATATCAATCATGCCACCAATAGGTAGTAATTTTAAATCAACTGCTAATAATTTAATTAAAAATAGTCCTATAAAGAATGATGGAAATGACATTGCTGCAAAGACACCGATTGTTACCAATCTATCAAACCAAGAGTGCTGCTTTGTTGCAGAAATAACCCCAATAATAAGAGCGATAATCCAAGTGAAAAATAAAGCGGCAACAGCAACGATAAATGTATTCCAAATAAATTTATTAAGTAATGAAGTTACAGGTTCTTGATACTGTAAAGAAAATCCAAAATCACCATGCAAAGCATTCCCTAACCAATGAAAATACCTTTCAATAATTGGTTTATTTAAGCCGTATAATTCCCTTAATTCTTGGGCTCTCTCTGGTGTTAACTTTGGATTTGAATCAATATAATCTCCCGGCAAAAGTGCAAATAAGAAAAAAATAATAATAGATGTACCAAACAATGTAGGGATCATTTGAAGGAACCTACGAATGATATATGTTTTCACCTTTTGTCTCCCCAATCCTATTTACTTAAAAATAGAAGAACATTTTTTCAAAACAGCTACCATTCCATTGCTGTGTGAAAAAACGTCTTCTATTATTTAGGTCAACCCTTATTGTTCAATAGATAACACTGGTAAATTGGAACTAATGCTATCGTACTTTTCTGGATCAATTCCTTTTATACGTGCATTATGAGCATAAAGTAGTTTACGATAGTTTAATAAAATAACTGGTGGATCATCACTTAACTCTTTATACAGCTCTTTATAAATCGCTTTACGTTTTTCAATATCTGTCGTTCCTATACCTTTTACAATCAAATCATCTACTTTCGGATTATTATAACCCGTATCACTTTTTGGATTAGTTGATAAGTACTCACTTACAACTTCACTTGGATCACTAATTCCTGGTGTTGAAACTGCTGCTAAATCGTAGTCACCTTTTCCTACTTTTGAAAGCATCGTATTAAAGTCCATCAATTCTGGATTTAATTCAACACCAATTTCTTTGTAACTTTCTTTTGCAATCGGAATAAAGATATCATTTGTTTTACCTGTATTTGATGCGTAGTATGTTAATTTTAATTTTTGACCATCTTTTTCACGAACCCCGTCAGAACCTACTTTCCAACCAGCCTCATCCAATAATTTTTTAGCCTTTTCTACGTCGTGTGGATATTTATTAATACCTTCTTCTGTATATGCCCATGAAACTGGCGCAATTGGTACGTTAGCAACAGAGCCATATCCTTGTAAAGCTGTATCCACATACTTCTTACGGTCTAATCCATAAGTAAGTGCTTGGCGTACCTTTTTATCTTTCAAATACGATTTCTTATTATTTACATAGATATAAGCAATATCACTTGATGATTCAAGATTAATATTTGCAAACTCTAATCCTTTTAATTGGTCTATATTCTCAGGATTTGCTCTAAATCCACTATAGTCCAGTTCACCTGTTTGGAATAATTGGAATCCAGTATCACCTGATGTGATTTTATAAATAAAGTTTTTGATTTTTGGTTTACCTGCATAATAATTTTCGTTAGCAACAAAGCGTACTTCTTGACCTGGAACATATTTTTCAAATTTATATGGACCCGCTGCAATTGGTTGCCCATATAATGCTTTTAAATAGTCTAAACTTGTATTTTGTTTATAATCTTTTCCATAATAAGCTTTTGATAGCACTGGGCCACCTAAATTCGTTAGCGCCTGTGAATTAACTTTTTCAGTTGTAATTTTAATTGTCTGTGGATCAACAACTTGAATTCCTTCAATAGAAGTTGCTTTTCCTTCTTTATATTCTTTCCCGCCTTTAACAGCATACTGAGCAATATCCAATCCACCTTCATACGCTTTATCATGAAGTAGTGTTAATGTAAATGCTACGTCATCCGCTGTTAAAGACGAACCATCACTAAATTTTAAATTTTTACGTAAATGGAATGTATATGTTAACTGGTCAGCAGAAATATCCCATTTTTCTGCAAGGTCCGGAATAGGTTTACTTTGTTTGTCTGTTGTTACCAGTGACGCAAAAATAACAGACGTTACATTTCCATCCCAACCATTATCTTGAAAATACGGAAGGAAAACTCCCCCTGGCTTAGAAATGGCTGTAATAAAAGTATCTTTTCGCTGATTTGCTTTCTCTGGACTTTTCTTTTTATCTGTAGCTGGAATTGATTCAATCTTAGCGTCTTTTAAATCCTGCTTTTTTACCGGTTCTGTAGAAGCCGTATCTTCCCCCCCACAAGCAGATAACACAAGCGAACTACTCAGTAATACCGAAAATACACCAGCCCATTTTTTTGTCTTTTTCTTCATTGTCCCCACCCCTAACTGTTTAATAGTTATACCCTTCGAACTTATTAGCTTATGTATGCCTCCCACAGCATATTTATAGCCAATCGGAAAAGTCGGTTTTAATCGTAAAAAATAGATGTTTTTGAGGGGTAACAATCCTATTCCGACCTTTCCGGTAGACTTTATGGTTATTAGCTTATATCGTCCGTTATATTTTGTCAATTCTTTCTAAATAAATATTTTGAGAATTTTTTAAAAATTATTATTCTATCTTTAATTTAGGTAAACTTAATAAAATACCGTTATAGTTATCTTCTTGTAATCCTTGAATTCGTGCATGATGTGCAGACACCACTTTGCTATTATTCAAGAAGATTACAGGCGGGTCTTCACTTAACTCTTGATATAACTTTTTATAAATTTCTTTTCGTTTTTCAATATCCAACGTTTCTAATGCTTGCTTAGCTAATTCATCTACTTTCGGATTATAATATCCATCATAATTTCGTTTACTTGTTGAAACAAACTCTTCAATCGTTCCGCTCGGATCATCAATCATTGGCGTAGATACCATTGCTAAATCATAATCACCTTTTATCACTTTTGAAATCATCGTATTAAAGTCCATATATTCTGGGTTAAACTCTACACCCAACTTTTTATAATCTTCTTTCATCACAGGAATCATTACATCATTTATTTTACTTGCTGATGAGGCAAAATAACTTACTTTCAATTTTTGTCCATCTTTTTCACGAATTCCATCCGAACCTGCTTTCCATCCAGCCTCATCCAGTAATTTCTTCGCCTTCTCTAAATTATACTCATATTTATTAATGCCCTCTTCTGTATACGCCCATGAAACTGGCGTAATCGGTACATTAACGAGTGACGCATATCCTTGGAAATACGTATCAATAACCTTTTGACGCTCTAATCCGTAAATAAATGCTTGGCGGACACGTTTATCTTTAAAGTATGGCTTCTTATAATTCATTTTAATGTAGCCATAAGAGCTTCCTGTATACACATTAATATTAGCAAAACCTAAATCTTTTAATTGCTCAATGGTCTCCACGTTTGTCGTAAAACCATCATAATCTACTTCTCCTGCTTGAAATTGTTGTAACTTCGTATCACCCTTTGTAATTTTATAAATAAAGTGCTCAATCTTCGGTTTTCCTTCAAAATAATTTTCATTTGCTACAAATCGAACCTCTTGACCAGGAATATATTTATCTAACTTATAAGCTCCTGCTCCCACCGGCTTCCCATACAACTCTTTTAAATACTCCAAGTGTCCTTGTTTATACTCTTTCCCGTAATACGCTTTAGATATAACTTCTCCACCGATTAATGATAGCGTTTGAGCATTTACCTTTTCAGTCGTAATCGTAATTGTTTTCGGATCAATGACTTGAATCCCCTCAATAGAATTCGCTTTTCCTTCTTTATATGCTTGCCCACCTTTTATTGCTGTTTGGCTTATATCAGTCGCACCACTATAAGTTGGATCATGTAATAACGTTAATGTAAATGCTACATCCTCCGCAGTTAACGGTGTACCATCACTAAACTTCAAATCATCTTTCAAATGGAATGTATATGTAAGCTGATCCTCCGAAATATCCCACTTCTTCGCCAAAATGGGAATTGGTTTCCCTTCCTTATCCAGTCCAACGAGAGGCGCAAAGATAGCTTGCGTTATATTACCATCCCATCCATTCTCCATAAAGTGCGGAAGGAATATCCCTCCAGGGATCGGCATTCCAACTACAAAAATATCTTTTCTTTCATTTACTTTTGTAGGACTTTTTGATTTGTCGCTCGCCTTAATAAATTCATCTTTTACTTTTAGTACGTTCCCGGCTTCATTTGTACTTGCTTCCTCTTGACCACATCCGGCTAGTAATACTGACACACTAAGAAATGTAGCAAGTGCTCCTTTAAAAGCATTTTTCATTGCCCTCTCACCTTTACCTTCCTAATTTTTATCGATGCAGGAACATAGGCCTCCTCCCTGTAACTATCTTTATTTTTCCTATAAAAATAGTATGAATTAATTTCAAGATTATTCCTTTCCTTTAAACATGTCAATCGTTCTCTTTTATTTCGTATTAAAAAATTAAAAATTCAATTCTATTCGTTCAGTATGAAACATAGAATACTAATAACCAATTACCAAAAAGGGGGCGAAAACATGGACAACCTATTCCAATACGTCCTGCACTACGTATTATTAACAATTATGATAGTCGGGGCTCTATTACTATTCCCATTCTTCCCAAAGTTCGTCCTCTTTTTAGCTTTTTTTATTATGCTCGGGATCGCCATTATCATTTCAACAAGGGAAGATACGACACAAAAAGAAAGCAGAGTTCAGCGCGTAAAGCTGTAACTCTGCTTTTTTATTTTCAATCCTGATCCGCCGTTTCACATACTTATGTCTCGGGAAATAAGTAACCGATCCAAAAAATCCCTAATATCATTTATGTTTTACAATCTATGTAAATTACGGAACAAAGATGTATCAAATTTACTGTTTCACGTGAAACACAATTTTTATTTTTCTCTTAAAGTAAAATATCAGTATAAAAAAAGCGAATCCTTTCAGCAAAGCTGAAAGGATTCGCTTTCTACTTTTTACTCCACAATATTCTCTAACTCATTATATAACTCCGCTCGTAACAACTCTTTCTTCGTTTTTTCTTCATACAATTGTTCAAGCATTTCAACATCAACTACATGTTCCATCTTACACTCAAGCATATATATATCCTCTTCTACATGCATTAACTCCGTTTCAATATCCTCAACATTCCTAACTTCTTTCTTTTTTACAGGAGCTGTTTCCATACTTTTTCTTCCTTGGCGTTGCTGCTTTATTACTTGTTTCTCGAGCTTTTCTTCCCACTTTTGACGAGCCCATGCGTAGTTCCCTGCAAACTCAAATAATTTATGCTCATCAATCCAATACGTCTTTTCAAATAACTTATTTAAAAAATAACGATCATGTGAAACAGCTAAAATCGTTCCATTATATTGCTCAAGAGCTTCCTCTAAAACTTCCCTTGATTCAATGTCGAGATGGTTTGTCGGCTCATCTAAAATTAAAAAATTGATATCTTGATACATAAGTTGCGCAAGTCTTAACCTCATTTTTTCTCCACCGCTCAGTTGCGTTACTTTCTTAAACACCGCTGGACCATAAAATAAAAACTTAGCTAATATATGTCTCGCTTCTCCCTCTGTTACAGCTACATATTCCCTGAAAGCCTCTAATACACTACTCTTCATATTTCCGTACGCATGTTGTGATAAATAACCGATTTTCACACTACTACCAATTCGGATTTCTCCAACGTCTGGCTCTATTTCTTCTAATAATAACTTTAGTAGCGTTGTCTTTCCTGTACCATTACGACCAACGATCGCCGCACGCTCTTGAAAACGAACATGTAAATTCGCTTCGTTAAATAAAGGGTGGTCAGCAAACCCTTTACTCACTTCTTTCATTACAACAACATCTTTCCCACTTCTCTCTTGCCCTTCAAACTGAAGTCCCATTTGTTTTCGTTCTAAAATAGGTTTCTTTAGTTTCTCTATACGTTCCAGTGCACGTTCCATACTTCTCGCTCTCTTATGCAATCCTTCATTCGGAGGATTCGCCTGATTTGCCCATTCACGTAGTCGCTTAATTGCTTCTTTCATTTTCTTTATTTTCTTTTGCTGTTCTTGATAAGCCTGAAACTCCTGAAGCAACCGTTCTTCCTTTTCCTCAACAAACTGAGAATAGTTCGTATGATACACGTGAATCTCTCCATCTTCTAAATCAAAAATCTTCGTTACAACTTCATCAAGAAAATAGCGATCATGTGAAATGACCATAACCGTTCCATTGTATTCTTTTAAAAATTGCTCTAGCCATTCTACGGCGAATAAATCTAAATGATTAGTTGGTTCATCTAATAGAAGTAAATCTGGTTTCTGCAATAGCATGTACGCAAGGCTTACTTTTGTTTGTTCCCCACCACTTAACTCCAGAAATGATCGAGGAAATAGTTCTATCACCTGTAGACCATTTGCTACCTTCATCATATTCGCTTCTATTTCATAACCACCGAGAAACGCAAATTTTTCTTGGATTACTCCGTATCTCTCCATTAATTTTTGTAAAGCAAACGTTTCCTGTTCTTCCGCCATATTTTTTTCTAAAGTACGCATTTCTCTTTCTAATTCCTTTTCAGCTTTAAAAGCCGAACTCAATACATCATATACAGTCATACCCTCATCAAATTTCGGAATTTGTGCCACATGACCAATACGTGTACCTTTCTTCATATGAATGGCTCCTGCATCTAAACTTTCCATTCCAGTTAGAAGCTGAAAGATTGTTGTCTTCCCACTACCGTTACGACCAACTAATCCAACACGTTCACCATTCTTTATTTCAAGCGATATATTTTCAAATATGATGTTTCCACCAAAAGATTTCGTTACATTATTTACACTACAAATTGTCATTTTCCGTACTCCTTTCAATATAAAAAACCATGGGAAAGAAACATTCCCCATGGTTTTCGACATAGAAAAAGGAAGCCAAATAGCTCCCTTTTCACACGTTTATTAAAAATGGGTGAAGAGATTTCTATCGTTCAATAGCTACTATGCAGTTGTTAAAAAAGGACAGACGTATCCCGTTAACAACTACATCATGAAAAATCGCACGACAAAAATAGATATAATCTAAAAATTTGGCACGTGCAGCTAAAGAACGTTTCATCTCATTCACCTCTTTCGTACGGAATTTAATACTTACTTCTTTATTATACTTTCCCATTTCATGTTTGAATAGTCATTTTTCTGAAAATAATGAAGATAGACTAAACATTTCAATAAGTGACATCAAATCTTACAAAACTGTTATGTTCACGTAATGGAAAGCGATAGTACGGAAAGATGCCTCCCTATACAATAAAGATGTAAACAAGAGAGACAACAAAAGGAGGAAACAATCATGATGAAAGAAATTGTGAAAGCAATCTTTGAAGTATTAGTGAACGGACAAGCAGTTGTAAAAGAACTAAACGAACTATAAAAAGGAGTGAAGGAATATGATGAACATGGTAAAAATGATTTTACACGCTCTAGTTGATGCAAAAGCAGTTAGCCAAGAATTAAACCAACAATAAAAAAGGGGTAAATGAATATGAAGAAAGCCATTATTGTAATCGCAAGTTCAGCAATTGCCTTATACACAATAAAAAATAGAAAAAAGAAGCACAATAAAAATGATCTATATTATCCATACACATTATTAAAGAAAAAATAAAAGACAAGGTACCCTATCTTAATGAGGATATCTTGTCTTTTATTTTTCCCATTCCTTTTAAAGGATTTCCTTCTCCTTTTCCCGAATGTATTAAGCGGGATTTTTACACATATTTTAAAGGGGCATATATACAAATGGATACACAACAACTATACTTTTTAAACGATATCGGCAAACAAAAACCAGAAAGCATCCGGAATAGAAGCGCGGCATGTCCTTTTTGTGACAGAGAAAATTTAACGGATATTTTAGCAACTGAAGGATCAATTATTTGGCTAAAAAACAAATTTCCTACATTAAAAGATACATTTCAAACGGTGCTAATCGAAACAGATAATTGTGAAGAACATATTGCGACATATACAGAAGAACATATGAAATCGCTAATTCGTTTTTCCATTAAACATTGGTTAGATTTGCAGAAGAATGAAGAATTCACATCTGTGATTTTATATAAAAATCATGGTCCATTCTCCGGCGGAAGTTTGCATCATGCACACATGCAGATTATCGGAATGAAATATGTAGACTATCTCGGTAACGTAGAACAGGAAAACTTCCGAGGAGTCATTGTACAAAAAAACGAACGCATTGAACTCAATATTTCAGATCGCCCTATTATCGGTTTTACTGAATTTAATATCATCATTGAAGATGTTGAATGCATAGATGAACTGGCAAATTATATTCAGCAAACTGTACGTTACATACTGACAGATTTCCATAAAGGATGTAGTAGTTATAACTTATTCTTCTATCACACAAACGGAAAAATCATTTGTAAAGTTGTTCCTAGATTTGTCGTTTCACCGTTATATGTAGGATATAAAATACCACAAGTTTCCACAAAACTAGAAGAAGTGAAAATACAACTAGCGGAGTATTTCACAAAACAAAACGACGCGATTATCCACAAAAAAATAGAGTAGGTCTCAAAAACCTACTCTTTAATTACACCTTTATTTCGATAGTACACATCTTCTAACCCGACGTTATACTTCATATTATTATCCGTCCACTCCGGCCCTAAATTCCCTGGCCATCCAGATGTATTTGCTACATATTTTAGTAATGCAAAATCAGTCAAACCTTTTTGCACCCCACGCTTATATCCTTTCATTAAATGCGGCATTGCAATTTGCGCATTTATGCGCGGATCTTTCAACTCTTCATCAGTTAAATGATCTGGTGCAAGGCCACCGCCACGGTGCAATTGAAACAATCCGAATGAAGTTCCGTTATCTCCAACACTTCTTGGATTTAACCGGCTTTCATGTTCGGCAATTGTAAGAGGTATCCATTCTGGAAGATTGACTTTCTTTGCTTCCTCTATAATAATTTGTTTCATCTGTTTTGCTTCTTCTGAGTCAACATAGCTTGTCTCATTCACTAACTTGCCCATTCCTTCAGACTTTCCTTGGAAATATAAATACACCCCAAGAACAACTAAAAATCCTACAAAGAATTTCTTCACTACCACTACCTCTTTCTCCGCTGAAATTTGTCCCCTTTCAGCCTTCTTCCCTTTACAATTACCCACATTCTATCATTCTCTTACTCTTTTATCATAGCAAATAACTATATATATTATCATCATGCTTTAGACCGATTTTGTGAAAAAACAGCTGGTAAATACGTACAAAAATGTAACTTTCATAGACTACAACGTATTTTTTGTATATAATTGTAAATTGAACTCTACATATAGAATAGGAGCAGACCAAATGAAAAAGTGCATAATACTCTTGTTCAGCGTTTTACTACTTATCCCTATCCACACCTCTGCACAAACACCGTCAAAACCAAAAGTACTTGTTTTATACAGTACACAAGACGATAAAATTACAAATAATATTCAAATCCTTAATACCCAATTAGGACATTTTACAAACGATATAACTACGAAAAGTTTAAAAAGGGTTAATGAAATTACTAATTCATCTTCTTATACACATATTGTTTATATCGGTGAACAAAAAGAGGAGTTTCCTATTGAAACAAAGCAACTTCTAGAAAATTTCTCAGGTCCAGTATTAGTTTTAGGACAAAATGTTGAACAATTATCTAATCGCTTTTCTTTCATTACCCTAAAGGCTGATGATATACGAGTTAATAAAATCGAATATCCAAGTAATAAACTAAAAAACACTTTAGAAGAGGAACGATTGGTTCAATCTTTTGATACAAACGGAACTGTTCTTGCTAACGCTTTAAGCTCAAATAGCAAAAGCCCACTAATCGTTCGGCACGAAACATCTTATTACGTTGCAACGTCAAATCTCTTTAACTGGATGTCTCATTATGTCGGCGAAATGTTATTTTCTTACTTTGGTCAAAAGCCAACGACAAATAAAGTAGAGACTTATTTACGCCTTGAGGATGTTCATCCAGCCGCAGATACAAATCAATTAAAAGAAATTGCTGAATTACTAAAAGAGAAAAAGATTCCCTACATGATTACTGTTATTCCTGTATATACAGATCCAAATACAGGTAAAACACTGCATTTAAAAGATAAACCCGAACTAGTCGATCTTTTACGCTCTATGCAAGATGATGGTGCAGCAATTATTATGCATGGTTATACGCACCAATTTTATGACAGTGAAACTGGGGAAGGTTTTGAATTTTGGGACGTAAAAACAGATCAACCAATTCGTCAACCGAAGCATGAAAAACCAAAAACAAAAGATGACTTTCCTAATATCGAAGCATATAATGCATATGTAAAAAAAGGGGAAGAGTTTGAAGAAAAATATACGACTGAGCATATTGAAAAAGGCATTCAAGAACTTGTAGATGCCAAACTGTATCCTGTCGCTTTTGAAGCACCCCATTACACGATGTCTCAAAAAGGATATGAAATATTATCAAAGTACTTTTCAACTTATGTAGGACAACTACAGTTAAGTGATACAACTTGGAAATCCATGCACTCTCCAGCATACAGAAGCACACCATCCTTCTTACATGGAATGAAATTAATGCCTGAAACAGTTGGCTTTATTGAAGAAGATAAGCCACAAGCTATTGCAAAGATGAAAGCTAATGCTGTATCTGTTGCTAAATTATCCGATGGAGTTATTGGTGCATTCTATCATCCTTACTTAGGTGTGAAACCATTAAAAGAAGTATTAAAGGATCTAGAAAGCATTCCAAATATAGAATGGATTGATTTACAAAAAGAAGCAAATGAAGTGAAAATGCAAGATATTCATATTACTACTAATAAAGACGGCATTCACGTTGAAAAACCAACAAGCGTAAGTGACGTAATGGATTATGTAAAACAATATGGGTTCTTCCTTATACTTGGTTTCTTCATCATTGTCTTTCTTTTATTATTAAGACGTGCAAAAAAATTAGAATCCTAATATAAAACCAAAACGTGGCATGTTATTAATAACCCATTGATTATTTTCATAAATTATAGAAAATATTAGAAAAATTATTCATAATAAAAAGGACAAGAGTAACGCTCCTATCCTTTCAAATAAAGTGAAACTTTAATCAGTGGTGGTTTTGTCCATCCCCCACTGATTATCAGCCCTCACCAATCGGGTTTTTACGGGCAGTTGATTTCCCACCTAACTCCTCCGCATTCGTCGAATTTTGAGGTGGGAGTCTTACTGCCCGTTAATGCGGGGTAAAATTGAATCGTATTTTCATATATCGTTTTCGCAACCTTATCAACAGATATGTTTTTTATAACACTAATTTCCTTTAATACCTCTCGAATCATTATCGGATGCGTCATAACATCCTCTTGAAATTTCCACGGTCCATCTGTTTCTACCATCATATATTCAAGTGGATAATACGAAACAATTTTTCTAATTTTCTCCTTATGTAAAACATCTGGCGTAATAGAAATATAATAACCGTTCCTCATCATCCGTTTCATTGTTGTTTCACTTCCTTTAAACCAATGAAAGTGTGCACGTGAAACTTTATATTTCTCCAGTAAATCACATACAATATCAGCATCTTCATACACTGCATGCAATATAATGGGTAAATCATATTTACTAGCTAGTTCAACAAATCGTTGTAACACTGGTATATATGAATCGATAGTAATGCGCTCATCTTCTTTTCTTAAATAATACGGTAAGCCTACTTCACCAATCGCAACTATGTCTTCTACATGCTCTTCAATTAATTTATAAATTTGCTCACATTCTTCTTTATGAATCGGTTGCTCCGGATGAAAACCTATTGCTGGATGTACAAAAGGATATCGCTTTGCTAAAGATAAAGTTTCTTTACATGATTGATAATTCATAGATACCGCAATAAGCCCCTTTATCTCTTCACTATTTTCCACATCTTTAAGTAACCTGCTTTTTTCTTCATCCTTATATTGATCAACATGTATATGACTATCAATCCATTTCATCTTTATTCCCCCATAAAAAAAAACAAGAAAGGATCCCCCTTCTTGTTTTATCATCTATATTATTTAACAATTAAGTTTGTTATGATATCAAATAATCCAATACATACTACGGCAACAGTAAAGTAGCTACTGAAATCTTTAATTGGAAACTTCACTACTTCTTCTTTACGCATCCCAATTTTCTCCCTTCTTACTATATCCCTAATTATTTTATCTATTTGTATCTATTATGCAAAAAATATGACAAATTTACTATCGAATTAACTTACGTAAACCTTACAATGTTGTAAGGTTTATAAAAAGAGCCTCATCCAAATAAAGATGAGGGCTATTAAAAAGTAGTTGGTTTTTCATTCTTCATTAATATTACAAACAGAAAGTAATACAGTGAGACTTTCTAATTACACTATATGAAATTCACTATCTTTTAACCATCGAATTACATTACAGAAGACTTACATGTTTGTAAGCTATGTGTAATGTAATTCGATAGTTTCTCTTACCTATATCTCGTACAATAAAGTTAGAAAGCAAGCCAAATAAGAAGAACACTCACATAACCAAATTACATTGCTAGTAGCTACTCTTCTTATACCTTTCACTCATGCTACTACAATGTACCCCCTTCCCCTTTATATAATAAAAAGAGCCTTAGTCCATACGGACTAAGGCTTTTTCATGAACTCTAAAATACCCCTACCTAGTATTTTTATTTTCGACAAAAAATAGGCGGGGGTATAACCCGCTATCTCATCGTTAAAAGTTTACTCTTCGCATTAATAGGAATATTTACAGCTTCAATTTCTTCAATCGCCTCTCCGTAGCGTCCTTTTGCATACACCTTTAACGCTTCATCTCTCTTTAACATATGCTTAACAGTCTTCTTTATTTTTTGTTCTCTTCCACGTTCGTCAAATGCAATAAATTCATATTCATACCACTCATCACCAATATGCTGACCAATTGTATTCACGACCGTATAGTATTCTTTCGTCTTATAAAGTGGATTATATTTATCGATAACTGGTCCAAGTTTCGTAGGCAGTAACATTACTACTATCACTATCATCGCTATTATAGTAGTGATCATTTTTTTCTTCATAATCAATCTTCCTCCTCTGCAGGATATATATACATCCATTTTAAAAAGAAGGAATAAAATCTACTATTGAATCTCATTACATTACACTTACATTTTTGTAAGAATTAAAAAAGGTGAACGAATTTACTCGTTCACCTTTTAGCTCGCTTTAAAGCCACCGCCAAGTACATCACGTACATCATGAATAACAACGAAAGCATCTTCATCTACTCGACTAATAACTTGCTTTAACTTAACAAGCTCTTGTTTATTTATAACAACATATAACACTTCTTTATTTTTACCAGTATATCCGCCGCGTCCTTCTAATACAGTGACACCGCGTGTCATGTTTTTCGTAATAGTTTCACGTATTAAATCTGGTTGATTTGAGATGATTGTAACAGCTGTTTTTGTATCCATTCCTTCTACAATGAAATCAATCACTTTCGCTCCGATAAATACTGCAACAAGTGTGTACATTGCTTTTTCTTGTCCTATGATAAATACTGAACCAGCAATTACAACAATATCAATAATAAGTACGCCTTTACCAACGCTCCACCCTAAATATTGATTTGCTAACTGAGCTAAAATTGCTGATCCTCCTGATGTACCTCCAGCTTTGAACATACAGCCTAATCCGACACCGACAAATAAGCCAGCGAATAGAGCCGCTAATAACGTATCACTATTTACATGATACTCAATATGTTCCGTAACATATAAAAACAAGGATGTTTCTACAATCCCTAAAATTGTATAAACCATCGTTTTTTTATCAAAAAATTTATAACCAATAACTAGTAAAATTGCATTTATAGCAAAGTTCACAATCCCCGGCGACCAATCAAATAAATAGTACGTAACAACCGTTACACCAATAATTCCACCCTCTGATAAACGGTTTGGAATTGCAAAGTAATTAATACCAATTGCGAATAATAATGAACCAATTGTAATTAGTGTTATTTCCTTTATACGTTGATTAACCATAGTTCATACCTCCCCCCATTTGACATTGTATCACTATCTCCTAGAGGTTTAGAAGTTGTTTTTATTGCGCATTTTTACTCTTAAAGATCGGGATATTATGTTTAAACAAAGGGGTGATTAATTATTCATATTCGCTCTAACTGTACGGACAAATCGCTCCACATTCCCCTTCTGAATATACTTAGCTCGAATGGTTTCATGACTACAAGTACATTCGAAATGCGGACGAAAATCTATGCTATCTATATGCAAATATGAATAATCTTTAAATGTTGCAGGATAGTATGGAAATTTCCCATAAAAGAGAAGACGTCTAGTAGTAGCAGCAAAAATCCCATGTTGATACGATAGCGTAAAATTATCCTTCTCAAATATCCCTACGACAAAAGCCAAAACCTTTTCATCATCTTCTATATACTTTTTCATACTCAATAAAAGTTCATTCATGCATATCCCTCCAAATACTATTTTGAAAAGAATCCATGGATTATTACAGACCGGTGTAACTCCTTTATAAAGTATGAAACGCGTTTCCTGTCAAAGATATTTCAAAAAAAACAATCCGTTATGTGATTTACACATAACGGATTGAAGCTAAACGGTAGAGCGTTCCACAAGTTCATATGGAATTTCCACCTTTTCTTGTTTAGAACTTTCATCACGTATTTGCCTGTAAAACATTTCAAAGGCCTTTTTACCTATTTCCTTTAAATTTTGATCAATGGTTGTAAGTTGTAACACTTGCGAAATAGGTTGATTATCAAAGCCAATAATCGCTAAATCCTCAGGAACTTGAATACCTAATTTTTCAGCTTCTGTCATAACCCCAATCGCTACTTCATCTCCTGCTACTATTAATGCTTCAGGAAGATGCTGCATCCCCTTTAATTTATGAGCCACTTTCACACCATCTTCTAATGTAAAACATTCTGTGAAAATCCATTCTTCCTTCACTTCTTCATCTATAGATTGCAATTGCTGTTTATAAACATCAAAACGTTTTTGACTACTCGGACCTAATTTCCTTCCCGTACAATAACCAATTTTTTTATAACTTTTCTCAATCAAATAATCCATTCCTAATTGAAAAGCTGCCGAATGATTCGTATATACACTTGAGATATTTGAAATATCATTATCTTCACAAGCAACGATTGTCCCATAGGAAGCATACGGCTCTATCGTTTCCCAATCATTCGCACGAGAACAAATAATAAGGCCATCCAATTGTTTTGTTTTTAACATATGTAAACTTTTCATTTCTTCTTTTTTATTATAATTCGTTTGGCAAAGTAGCACTCTGTAATTATGGGCTAACGCCACCTCCATCATCCCGCCCACCATCGCATCAAAACATGGATGATTAATATACGGTAAAATTACACCAACAATATTCGTTTTCCCTTTTGATAAATGAACGGCATTTGCGTTTTGTGAGTAATTCAACTTCTCAACTATCTCCATAACCGCTTTCCTTTTTTCTTCACTTACATACGGATGATCATTCAATACTCTCGAAACAGTCGTAACTGAAACTCCCGCCATTTTTGCAATATCTTTAATATTAGCCATACACTCACCTCTACTTTTAACTTAATGAATTCCATGAACATATGTCAAACCTTCTCATTATTACATCTCCATTCGTTTTTCTTACAAAAGTGTAATTTTCCTGTAAGCTAATTCGATAGTTACTCTCCGCTTTTTTTCATACAATTAAGTCAGAAACAGGGCAACAATTATTCGAAAAGGAGCGGATTCATATGATGAACAAAATAAAATCAAACAATTTTTCAAATACAATGGGCATGGTATTTTCCGTTCTAATCGATGCTAAAGCTGTTGCTTCCACATTAAACAAGTAAGGAGAATTCATTATGAACAATATCACTTTTAACAAATTAGATTTTTTAGGACTAGCTAGCGGATCAGTTCTTCTTACTGCTTTTATTTACGCCGCTACGCTTGTATAACTTTTGTGTCCCCTTTCCCCTTTATTATAAATAGTAATAGAAAAGACGACCGTCTATGCCCGGTCGTCTTTTCTTATTTTTGATTTGATTGCAAAGTTTCCTTTAGCTCCTCAAACTTCTCATTTAATTGATCTGTCATCATTTTCATAGCTGTTTTTCGATCGATTTGTTCTTCAGCATCAATTTGAATTGGGTCGCCAAAAATTAATTGTGCCTTTTTCCCTTTTATTAATTCTTTTACACTTGATGGACCAACATAAGCTGCCGGTACTAACGGGACATTAGAACGCAGTGCAATCGTAACAGCCCCAGCTTTTAATGACACGTCTTCTGTTGATCTCGTACCACTCGGGAAGATCCCTACTACTTTCCCTTCTTTTAATAGGCGTGACGGAATTTTAAGTGTACTCGGTCCTGGATTCGCACGATCTACAGGGAATGCATTTACATTTTTAAAGAACCAATTTTTGAATTTCCCTTCAAATAATTCTTTTTTGGCCATGTAATGAATTTGGGTCGGATACATCCCTGTAGCTAACATTAATACATCCATAAAACTTGTATGTGTACACGCAACAACATACGGGCCGCCTTCTGGTAACTTTTCTCTTCCTTGCACTTCTACTTTCCCAGCTGTTTTAAATATATATTTCAACAAAAATGTAATTGGTTTATACATTTGTTTCGTTCCTTTCTGAACATCCGAATTATAATCATTCTCTTACAACGATTATAACACTAAGTTTTAGGAGTTGGTAATAAATTTAAGTATTAATTGTTACATTTCAATTCTTACAAAAGTGTAATTTTCTTGTAAGCTAATTCGATAGTTACTTCCCAAAATATTTCATACAATTAAGTCAGAAAGAAACAACAACTATTCGAAAAGGAGCGGATCAATATGATGAACAAAATGAAAACGAACAATTTCTTAAATACAATGGGCATGGTATTTTCCGCTCTAATCGACGCAAAAGCTGTTGCTTCTACATTAAACAAGTAAGGAGAATGCATCATGAATAACATCACTTTTAACAAATTAGATTTTTTAGGATTAGCTAGCGGCTCTCTTCTTCTTACTGCTTTTATTTACGCTGCTACGCTTGTATAACTTTGTGTCCCCTTTCCCCTTTATATAGAAAAAGACGACCGTCTATGCCCGGTCGTCTTTTTACATTTTTCTTTCTTTTAATTCTTTTAAAAGCTGTATCAGCTCAGCTTGTTGTTTTATCTTTTTACGACCATTTCGGTTAATTGCTGCAAGCTCGCAGGCAACTCCGACGGCGAAGAAAAACAATAAACTTTCTAACATGTGAAATCCTCCAATTGCCTATTAAACAGCTTGACGTAATTGCTCTTCTTGTAAAATTCGCTTGTTTATATTTTCTTCTTTTCTCTGACAAACGTTATTGCGAATAAGTGATGCAATAACAAGTAAAGTCCCTATAATATCAAACATTGTTATTCGATATCCTTGCATCATCATAATAACTAAAGTCGTGATTGGTACAAAATTAATAAATAAAATCCCATTAATGGACGATAAAATTTTCACACCATAGTTCCAAGCAAGTAACGCTACGATACCTGGTAATGTCATCATAAACAATAAATCATATTTCACGATAGAAATCGTTCCCATACTCGGAACCGATACGTATCCAAACGATGTAATGATGACAGTTATAATCGCTGTGACAGTCGTACCAAATACACACGTCAACGTAGAATAACGTAATGTTGACCAATCGCTACATGTTTGACCACCCATCGTATAAATAACCCAACCTACAACACCAACAAATATAAAGGCCAGCGAAAACATGTTATCTTTCAATGTTAAAAAGAAACTCATATCACCTTTCGTAATAACGAATACAGCTCCTACAAAAGCAATCATCATGCTCGTTATCATATACTTTTTCGGTTTTACATGCTTATATCCCCATAGAATACAAATAGAAATCATCGGCATCAGTGCTTCCATAATAGAAGCAACCATCACGCCTGATTTCCCCATTAACATTTGACCTAAAAATATAAGTACATTATATACAGTAAACGCCATCGTTCCGAAAAAGACGAGTAACTTTCCTCTTCCCTCTAAACGAAATGCCTGCTTTCCTTCTTTCATTAACAACAATACAATCAGTACGATCGCCACCGCTCCATAGCGAATAAGCGAAAAATAAAATGGATCTATGTATTCTAGCGCATGATCAGCAACCGGAAACATCGCCCCCCATGACATACTTGCAATTAAACATGCTAAAGCCCCTACTATCATTTGACCTTTTCTCAACACAATTCCCCCACTTCTTTCTATTTGCACAAAGAGAATTGTAAAAGAAAAAATATATCACGTAAAATGATTCAAAATGATGTTAACTATCATTTATAATGATAGTTAACATCAAGGAGGATCATACTATGGAATTAAGAGACTTACAAATCTTCCAAAGCGTTGCCGACCGCGGTAGTGTAAGCGGTGCAGCAAAGGAATTAAACTACGTACAATCAAATGTAACTGCTCGTATTAAACAACTGGAAAACGAGCTAAAAACACCGCTCTTTTATCGTCATAAACGAGGCATGACTTTAACAGCTGAAGGAAGAAAAATGCTCGTTTATGTTAATAAAATTTTGCAAGATGTTGACGAGCTAAAACAAGTATTTTTAGATAGTGAAACTCCCTCTGGCATATTAAAAATCGGTACAGTCGAAACAGTAAGTACATTACCTACCATTTTATCTTCTTACTATAAACGCTATCCGAATGTCGATTTATCATTACAAGCGGGTCTAACAGAAGCATTGATTAGAGAAGTACTTGATCATCAATTAGATGGCGCCTTTATATCAGGGCCTATTAAACATCCACTAATTGAACAATACGATGTTAGTACAGAAAAATTAATGCTTGTAACACAAAATAAAGCTTTTCATATAGAAGAATTTACAACAACGCCCCTACTCGTTTTTAACCACGGATGTGGATACCGTTCCAAACTAGAACGATGGCTTAAAGATGAAGGTTTGCTCCCAAAAAGAATTATGGAATTTAATATATTAGAGACAATATTAAACAGTGTTGCACTCGGCCTTGGAATTACACTCGTACCACAGTCTGCTGTCCATCATCTTTCTAAAGCAGGTAAGGTACATTGTCATGCAATTCCTGAAAAATACGGTAGTATTTCAACGGTTTTCATACGCCGTAAAGATAGCTACATGACAAATTCAATGCGCAGCTTTTTAAAAACAATTGAAGAGCATCATCATATCAATATGCTTTAACGGACATTCTTACATGAATGTCTTTTTTTCTTACAAAAATGTAAGTCTCCCGTAAGCTAATTCGATAGTTGCAGGCAATCATATTTCCTATAATTAAGACATAAAGCAGGGCAACAACAATTCGAAAAGGAGCGGATACGCATGATGAACAAAATGAAATTAAACAAATTTTTAAATACAATGGGCATGGTGCTATCCGCACTTGTCGATGCAAAAGCCGTTGCAACTACATTAAACAAATAAGGAGAGATTATAATGAACAACATTACTTTCAACAAATCAGACTTTATCGGACTTGCAAGTGGAGCTACTCTTCTTACGGCCTTCATTTATACACTTGCTCAAAGTCTTGTTTAATACTTTGTTTCCCCAAACCCCTTTATATATAGAAAAAGCTGCTTGTCTTATAGACAAGCAGCTTTTTAGTTTATTTCATATATAATTTGACCTGTTTTCGTCATATCGTATCCGCCAATCGCTTTTAATTCATTACGAAATTCTTCCGATTGCAGAATATCTTTCACAACTTCGATCAGCTCTTCATTTTCTTTATTCTTCAAAATCACTAAATCATACTGTTCTTTCATGATTGGAATAAAGTCTACGTTTACAATCTGTGAAAACTTTTCTGACCCTACTCCTACGTCAGCTTTTCCATTTGCGACTTGCGTGGCAACACCAAGATGATTCGACTCTTCCCATTCATATCCACTAATACGCTCTTTATTTAATTTTTGAATGTGCAATTGTTCATCCACTAACACCCTAATGCCAGAACCTTTTTCTCGATTTACAAATCGTATAGATGATTGAGATAAATCAGCCCATGTTTTTATATTTTTTGGATTTCCCTTTTGCACATAAAACCCAACGTTCCTTGCTAATAAATTAATCATCGTACATGGTTGTCCAACTAAAATACGTTTTACATACGGAACATTATATGTACCCGTTTCGCCATCAAACAAATGCAGACTAACGATACTTCCTTCTCCTTGATACATCTTTACTAAACTCGTTAAACTACCTTGATATGCCCTTAATACATTTGAACTTGGCAAGCGATTTTCTATACGTTTTGCCAACATATCTAACGTTAGTTCTTGTCCGCTAATAATACATGTATCCAAGCCCCTACTATCTTCACTCTTTACAGGAGTTCCCTTTATTTTCCCTGTTTTCATTTGCTTTATATATTGTTCTAAATCCGTTGCATCAATGCGCATCTGTCTACCGATTCTATAAGAAGGCAGTTCCCCTTTTTTAATTAGATCGTATACAGTTAATTTTGATACTTTTAATCGCTTCGCTACTTCTTCCGTTGTGTAGGAATGATGATCCATAGACGATTCCTCACTTTCTTTCTTCATTGTAACAAAGAAAAGAATATTTCTCCTATATTAAAAAACAACTATATCGTTCAAATTATATTCAATTATAACTAGTTATATCTAGTTATAATTAGTTATAATTAAATATGTCAAAACGAAAGGGGATTTTTTTATGAACAAGTTTACATTACGATCCATCGGAGCACTTATACTTTCTTTTCTTCTTATATTTAGTGCTGCATGTACAAGCGGCGAAAAGAAAGAAAAATCAACTGCTAAAGAAGAAAAAGCAGTAGAACTTACTATATCAGCTGCTGCAAGCTTACAAGATGCACTAAAAGAAATTGAAACAAAATATAAAGAAAAAGAACCTAATATTAAACTTTCTTTTAACTTCGGTGCTTCTGGTGCACTTCAACAACAAATTGAACAAGGCGCGCCTGCTGATTTATTCTTCTCAGCAGCCGAAGATAAATTCCAAACCCTTGTTAAAAAAGGATTTATTAATGAAAAAGAAGGGAAAAATCTTCTTGGAAATGAACTCGTTCTAGTTGTCCCAAAAGATAGTTCTCTTGCAAAAATTCAAGATTTAAAAGATGAAAAAATTAAGAAAATCGCACTTGGTACACCTGAATCAGTACCTGCGGGAAAATACGCAAAGGCTTCTCTCACACATGAAAATCTATGGAATGACATTCAAAATAAAATCGTATTTACAAAAGATGTTCGCCAAGTGTTAACATATGTAGAAACAGGTAATGTCGATGCTGGTATTGTATACAAAACCGATGCTCTTATTTCAAACAAAGTAAAGATTGGCGAGACAGCAGCAGCGACTTCGCATGAGCCAATCCACTATCCTTTAGGTGTTATAAAGGAATCTAAGCATAAGAAAGAGGCGACTTCATTTTATGAGTATTTGCAGTCAAAAGATGCACAATCTATCTTTAAGAAATATGGATTTACAGTCCTATCATAATTGCCATGAGCTTTGATGCCATTTTGTCACCGATCTTTCTATCTTTACGAGTAGCTGCATGCGCCACCATTATCGTTACAATTTTAGGAACGATAATCGGACGAGCGCTAGCACGCTCCTCATGGAGATATAAAGTAATATTAGAAACTATTTTCTTATTACCAATGGTACTTCCGCCAACCGTAATCGGCTTTTTTCTCATTATCATTTTTGGAAATAATAGTCCCATTGGAACGTGGGTAGAATCAATATTTCAGCAGTCTATTATGTTCACATCTACTGCTGCGATCATTGCTTCTACAGTTGTTGCATTTCCGCTTATGTACCAATCAGCAAAAACAGGATTTTCTATCGCGAATGTACAAATTGAAGAAAGTGCTCGTGACCTTGGTGCAAGTGAATATCAAGTTTTTCTACACGTCACACTTCCGCTTGCATTTCCGGCCTTACTAAGCGGAATGATTTTAAGCTTTGTTCGTGCACTAGGGGAATTTGGTGCTACGCTCATGTTTGCTGGAAATATTCCTGGTAAAACACAGACAATCCCAACTGCAATTTATATGGCGATTGATGCAAGTAATATGCAACTCGCTTGGACACTAGTAGTTATCACTATTAGTATGTCACTCCTATTTCTGCTATGTATTCAGCTTATTAATAAAAGAATTACTAACCCTTAAAGCAGCTTTTGTCGAAGCTGCTTCATTATTTCTTAGGAAATAAAATATACCAATGGGAAATAACTGAATTTTATATTTTATTAAAATATACATTTTATTTGAATTCACTTTCTAAAATAGGCAATTTCCTGTTATTATATGGAGGTGTTTCAAAAAATGAAGAAATGAAAACGCATTTATATCGTGAATTCTTCATCCTGTTTTAGCGATCGGTAATCTTCTACTCTATTAGTGGGGCATTACCGATCGTTAGAACGATATGTAATTATATTGGTATAGGAAATCGAAGGGAGTCTTGTAATGGACATTTTATTAGCGCTTCTTCCTGCAATTGCATGGGGAAACATCTTATTAGTAAGCGTAAAAATGGGTGGTGGTGCATATAGCCAAACGGTAGGTATGACAATCGGTGCTCTATTCTTCGCAACAATTATGTATGTATTTACTCAACCAGCTTTAACAATGACAGTCTTGATTGTTGGTTTTATTTCAGGTTTATTCTGGGCTTTAGGACAAGTAAACCAATTAAAAACAGTTGAAAAACTAGGTGTTTCAACTACCGTAACAATTTCTACTGGTATGCAACTTGTTGCAACTTCTATCTTTGGAGTTATCGCTTTCCGTGAGTGGACTACTACAACAACGATTGTTCTGGGAACGATTGCAATCCTATTAATCGTAGTTGGTGTTGTATTCACATCACTAGATGACAAAGAAAATGCACAGCCACCAGGACAATTGAAAAAAGGACTTCTTACTTTAATTGTTTCTACTTTCGGTTACCTTGTATATGTAATTATTATTCGTTGGTATAATATCGATGGTTGGTCTGCTATTTTACCACAAGCAGTTGGTATGTTTGTCGGTGCGGTTGTATTGACATCTAAACATAAACCATTTAACAAATATGCAATCCGTAATGCTTTATCTGGTTTACTATGGGGAACTGGAAACTTATTCTTACTTCTTTCATTACCACGTGTCGGAGTAGCAACAAGCTTCCCATTATCTCAAACTGGAATCGTTATCTCAACATTCGGTGCGATTGTCTTCTTAGGTGAAAAGAAAACAAAACGTCAATTGATCTTTATTGCACTAGGTAGTGTTTTAATTATCGGCGGCGCTGTATTGTTAGGTATGACAAAAGCATAAACTTATAATCTATTAATCCCTGAAGCAATTATGCTTCAGGGATTTTTTATTACAACTATTTTTTAAGTATAATAATTTTTATAACCTTATTTGTATTAACCCTCCTCCCTCCATTTTCATCCTTTTCACGATAATTCTTTTCTTTTTACAAAATCCTCTTAAAAATGGTATCGTTTTTTATAACATATCTTCACTAGAAAGGAATAAAGGATATGCTAACTAAACATCGAATTCTATTTATTGGTGCTGGTCGTATGGCAGAAGCTATATTTTCCGGATTACTTAAAACAAGCAAAGAATACATCGAAGAAATTATCGTTTCTAACCGCAGCAACGTAGAAAAGCTAGAACAATTACGAGCGCGATATAATGTGTCTATCACAACAGATTGGAAGCAGCATGTTACATCTGTTGATACGATTGTTTTAGCAATGCCACCTTCTGCACATGAAGAATTATTAGCAGAATTATCTCCGTTACTATCGAATCAACTTGTCGTAACGGTAGCTGCTGGCATTGGCCCATCTTATTTAGAAGAAAAACTTCCCGGGGAAACACCTGTCGCTTGGATTATGCCAAATACAGCTGCTGAAATTGGAAAGTCTATCTCCTTATATACAATGGGACGATCAGTAAACGAGATGCATCAAGAAACCCTGCAACTGCTTTTAAGAGGCATTGGCACTTCGCAACTTTGCACTGAAGAAGAAGTTCATCAGCTTACTGCAGTTACTGGAAGTGCACCAGCTTTCCTTTATTACTTTGCTGAAAGCTTAATTGAAGCAACAAAAAGTTATGGAGTCGATGAAGCAACCGCAAAACACCTTGTCATTCAAATGATTTCCGGCTCTGCTTCTATGCTTGAACAAACGCAAGATCCAGCTAACCTCCGCGAACAAGTGACAACACCAGGTGGTTCCACAGCTGAGGGTCTCAAAGCTTTATATGAATATAATTTTTCAGAGGCAATTCAAAAAGCAGTAGAAGCAACAAACAAAAAAGCTAGGGGGAAATAATATGAATTTAACAAGTTTAAAAGACTATACAACATTACATAACGGTGTAAAAATGCCTTGGTTCGGTTTAGGTGTTTTTAAAGTAGAAGATGGTTCAGAAGTAATTGAATCTGTAAAAGCAGCAATTAAAAATGGCTATCGCAGCATTGATACTGCAGCAATTTATCAAAACGAAGAAGGCGTTGGACAAGCGATTCGTGAATCAGGTGTTTCACGTGAAGAATTATTTGTTACATCAAAAGTATGGAATAGCGATCAAGGATATGAAACAACACTTCAAGCATTTGAAACTACATTAGAGAAATTAGGTCTAGAATATTTAGATTTATATTTAGTACATTGGCCTGTAAAAGGGAAATATACTGAATCATGGAAAGCGTTAGAAAAACTTTATAAAGATGGCCGTGTTCGTGCTATCGGTGTGAGTAATTTCCACATTCACCACTTACAAGACGTATTTGAAATCGCTGAGATTAAGCCAATGGTCAACCAAGTGGAATACCACCCACGTTTAGCACAAGAAGAGCTACACGCTTTCTGTAAAGAACATAACATCCAGCTTGAAGCTTGGTCACCATTAATGCAGGGACAACTACTGGATAACTCAACATTAAAAGACATTGCGACAAAATATAATAAATCAACTGCACAAATTATTTTACGCTGGGATTTACAAAATGAAGTTGTAACAATCCCTAAATCTATTAAAGAACATCGCATTATTGAAAATGCAAATATATTCGATTTTGAATTAAGTGCTGATGACATGAAAGCAATTCAAGCTCTAAATGAAGAGCGTCGCGTTGGTCCAGATCCAGATAACTTTAACTTCTAGTAGAAAAACCACTGCCATATGCAGTGGTTTTTCCTACTTAAGAAAACTGAAAATTTAAACTATATTTCAATTGGTTGACACTTCATTATCCAAGGTGTAAGATTTTGAATTATCAAAGAAACACAAAAATTAATAAAATTTATTCGTTTACTCATTGTATCAAGAGAGGTGGAGGGACTGGCCCTTTGAAACCTCGGCAACAGGTTCATTTTGAACACTGTGCCACTTCCTGCAAGCTTTGTGCTTGAAAGATAGAATGAGGGACTTCGTTTATATACGGGTGCATAACTTGTACGTAAAAATCCCTCTTTCTCAATATGAAAAGAGGGATTTTTTATTTTTCATTTCCCTCATCATCATCCAAACTTAATTATTTAGGAGGAAAATCAAATGAAAAAGAAGTTTGTACCCGGTATTGCATCAGTTGTAGGAGTAAGTATTTTATTAACTGGTTGCGGTAGTTATAAAAACGAAGCAAGCGAAGCAAATGCAAAAGACGAGGCACCTAGTAAACAGGTTTTAAACTTATCTTCACCTACTGAAATACGAACAATGGATACAGCCCGTGCTACAGATACTGATTCTGGTCAAGTAATGAGAAACGTATTTGAAGGTTTGTATAATCTTGGTGAAGGCAACAAACCTGTCCCTGGCGTTGCAAAATCTCATGAAGTAAGTGGCGATAAAACGAAATACACATTCCATTTACGAGATTCAAAATGGTCAAACGGCACTCCTGTCACAGCGAAAGATTTTGTCTTTGCTTGGCAAAGAGCTGTCGATCCAGCAACAGCCTCTGAATATGCATTTCTATTCTTTGATATTAAAAACGCAACAAAAATTAACAACAAAGAACTTCCAGCCGATCAACTTGGTGTAAAAGCAATTGATGACCATACGTTTGAGGTAGAATTAGAACGTCCTGTTCCGTACTTTATTAGCTTAACAGCGTTCCCAACATTTCTACCAATTAACGAGGAATTCTTTAAATCACAAGGTGATAAGTACGCTTTAGAAGACAATACAATCTTGTACAACGGAGCTTTTACACTAAGCGATTGGAAGCATGAGCAAAGCTTTAAATTTAAGAAAAACCCTACCTATTGGGATAAAGATACTGTCAAACTGGAAGAAATCAATTTTAACGTCGTAAAAGAAAAATCTACAGAAGTAAATTTATTCGAGTCAAAACAATTAGATCGTATCAAACTAACATCTGACTTCGTTGATAAATATAAAAAGGATGCTAACTTTAAAGAACGGCCAAACGTAGGGGTACAGTTTCTACGTATGAATCAACAAAACAAAGTACTTCAAAACGTTTCTGCACGCCAAGCAATCGATCAAACAATTGATCGAAAATCCTTTGTAAATACGTTATTAAATGACGGCTCTACCCCAACCTCTAGTCTCGTGCCGAAAAACTTTGCAAAAGGACCTGACGGAACAGACTTCCGTGCTGCAAACGGCGATTTAACAAAGGTTGATACAAAATCTGCTCAAGAATTATGGAAAAAAGCAAAACAAGAACTTGGGTCTGAAAAAATAACGTTAGAACTATTAACAAGTGACGGTGACCTTGAAAAGAAAACTGGTGAATTCTTAAAAGGACAACTAGAAAAGAATTTAGATGGATTAACAGTAAATATAAAGCCGCAACCACGTAAACAACAAGTTTCACTTTTATTAAAAGGTGACTACGAAATTGGAATTGACGGCTGGAGCCCTGACTTTGCGGATCCAATTACATTCCTTGAGCTATTTACAACGAATAACCCTTACAACTTAGATCATTACTCTAATAAGGAGTTTGATGAAACAATAGCAAAAGTGAAAACGACTTTAGCCGGTGATGAAAAAGCTCGCTGGGAAGCATTACTAGCATCCGAGAAAATATTATTTAAAGACTCTGTTATCGCTCCTCTTTACCAAAAAGGCGAATCTTATTTAGAACGTTCTTATGTGAAAGGAATTGTGCAAGTAGACTTTGCAGGTCAATTAAACTTCAAATGGGCAAAAATTGAAAAATAAAGCGCAACTTTAATCAGTGGGTTTTTCTTCATCCTCCACTGATTATTAGTCCACACCAATTATTTTTTTAGCAAAACATATGAAAAGCAGATTCCCTAATACGAGGAAATCTGCTTTTTTAATATATTATTCTAAGAAATTAACAATCTATTTTTATTATTGACATATAGTTATTTTCAGTGTTAATATTCTAAATAATCAAAGAAACGAAATATTTCACCATCAAAATATAACGTCTACTACGTTGAAACATATAACGATAGATTATAGTTCAACATGTATATACATATAGAACACCTGATTACCTACATACACATATCTATAATAGGTTTTCTCTTCTTCTATAGCTACACTTCAAAACTTGGAAATTACGACGTTACGAACAACACTTTTAGGGAGGAACGAACAATGAAGAAAAAAGTTGTACCTGTTGTTGCATCTGTTTTAGGGGCAAGTCTATTACTAACTGCTTGCGGGGGAAATAAAGATCATGCAAGCGGAGCGAAAGCAAATGATAAAGCACCTGATAAGCAGGCAATTAACTTATCATTCGCTTCAGAAATTCCAACAATGGATGTTGCAAAAGCAACGGATGGGGAATCCATGAGCGTAATGCGCAATGTTTTTGAAGGTTTATATGCAATGGGAGAAGATAACAAACCAATTCCTGGTGTTGCTGAGTCGGTTGACCTTAGTCCTGATAAAACAAAATATACATTCCACCTGCGTGATTCAAAATGGTCAAACGGTACTCCAGTTACAGCAAAGGACTTTGTCTTCGCTTGGCAACGTGCCGTAAATCCTGATACAGCAGCTGAATATGCATTCTTATTCTTCGATATACAGAATGCGAAACAAATAAGCCAGAAACAATTACCAATTGATCAACTAGGGGTCAAAGCTCTTGATGATAAAACGTTAGAAGTACAACTAGACCGTCCTGTTCCCTACTTCTTAAGCTTAACGACATTCTCAACATTCTTACCAATTAATGAAGATTACTTAAAATCTCAGGGCGATAAATATGGTTTAGAAACAAATCATTTAATTTACAACGGTGCTTTCACATTAGATAACTGGAAACACGAGCAAAGCTTCCAATTGAAGAAGAACCCTAACTATTGGGATGCCAAAACTGTAAAATTAGAAGAAATCAACTTCAATGTCGTTAAAGATAAGTCTACAGAAGTTAACTTATACGATTCAGGACAAATCGATCGTGTTGCTTTAACTGCAGAGTTTGTTGATAAATATAAGGGCGATCCAAACTTCAAGGACCGCGCTGAAGTTGGTATTCAATTCTTACGACTCAATCAAAAAAATGAAACATTAAAAAATCAACATGCACGGCTTGCTATTAACGGAGCAATGAATAAAAAAGCATACGTAGAAACAATTTTAAATAATGGTGCTGTTCCAGCTGAAGGAATGGTTCCTGCGAAATTCGCGAAAAGTCCAGAAGGCACTGACTTCCGTAAAGAAAATGGAAACCTAGTCAAAGATGATGTGAAAACAGCAAAAGAAAACTGGAAAAAAGCGAAACAAGAACTTGGTACTGACAAAGTAACAATCGAACTATTAACAAGTGATAATGCTTTAGCTAAAAAGACTGGTGAATATTTAAAAGGTGAACTAGAAAAGAATCTAGATGGATTAACAGTGACGTTAAAACCACAACCACGTAAACAACAGCTGAAACTACTATTAAGTGGTGACTATGAAATCGGTATTGATGGCTGGGGCCCTGACTTCGCTGATCCAATTACATTCTTAGATTTATTTACAACAGATAGCGCTTATAACTTCGATAAATACTCTAACAAAGAGTACGATGCGCTCATTCATAAAGTGAAAACAGATTTAGCTGGCGATGAAAAGGCTCGCTTTGAAGCAATGAAGCAAGCTGAAAAAATCCTATTACAAGACGGTGCTGTCGCTCCTTTATACCAACAAGGTCGTTCTTACCTACAACGCGGATTTATTAAAGGGCTTGTAACAACTGACTTCGGCGGTGAATTTAACTACAAGTGGACAGAAGTTGCAAAATATTAAAATAAAAAAGGTATCCAATCGCAGGATACCTTTTTTATTTTATACTTCTTTAACTACATGACTTCTTCTCTTTACTATTCCTTTTATAGATACAGTAATTACTGCTACCAATTGTGTAACTAATATAATGACTAATAATGAAATAATATTTTTTTCTAAACTAACTCCCCCAAATATTATTGTATAATAGCCATTCGCTGCATATGTTGCGGGAAATAATTCGCCGATTGTTTCATATGTTTTAGAAAGCATCTCGTGTGGTACAATTACACCCGAACTTACAAGTTGTAACGATAGTGAAATTATATTAAAGATCATACCTGCATTTCCGAAAACAATTATGAACATTTGTGTTAATGAAAGAAAGGCGAAGAAGACTATTTTTAATAATCCTCTTCCCCTTCTTTTTGCATTGAACCAAAACTCATCATAAATATAAACACAAACATCAAATATGTTCTCCACGTCAAAGAGGGTATATGCCCTGACCAAAGATAGCTAATGAAATAGTTAATTCCCATAATACAAGACGATACTACTAAACTAATACTTATTAGTTTTACATATTTGAGCATATCTTTTCTCCTTACTTTTCTATCTCTTCAAATTGCAGATTTACCGGCTCTTCTAGGAGTGTTTCATAAAAGTTTTCAGCCAAATCTGTTGAAGGAATTTTTTCAGCCACTTCATCAAATCGAATACTATCTAGCCACACACAACCTTCTCCTGCTAATAAGACACCAAATGCAATACCAAGCGCTCCTTCTTTTATATCTAATACAACCGAATACGATTGCCAGTTATTCGTATTTTTAATTGGGCGATTTTGCATGTTATCCATAGCGAGTGGTTCTGTATCTTTTCCGTCTACTCGCATCCACAATCCTGCCCAATCTCTTACGTTCTCACTCTTAACAAATGCTGTTAAACGTAATCTTTTACCTACATATCTATCGGCTCGGAACATTTGCATTAATGTTGAAAATCCTCCGTGCGTAACATTCTCTTTTGCTTTTATGTATGCAGATACTTTTCCTTGATGGGCAACTTCATAATCTAAACCCATCTCATATTCAGCAGGATGACTTCCACTTAAGATCCATCCTTTCGGTATACCTTTTTGCATTGAAACACCCTCTCTTTCTATATAAAATGACTGAAAGTACTTTCGATATTTCTTTGGTGGCAATTGAAACATTCTTTTAAAAGCTCTTGTAAATGCCTCTTGTGAGGAAAAACCGTATTGCACTGCAATATCAATAACAGCTCTCTCCGTTGACACTAAAACTTGCGCAGCATGAGTTAACCTTCTCTTTCGAATATAATCCGTTACACTCATCCCAACATATCTTTGAAAGATGCGATGAAAATGGTACATCGATACTGCACTGTGAGACGCCACTCTTTCTGTTGTAAGCTCCTCATGTAAGTGATCCTCTATATATTCAATTGCTTGTTTTATCATCTCTTTATATTCTCCATGCATTTTAGTACCCCCTCACAACCTTAATTTACCATATACATACAAATCATTTTTGATTTAAATTGCGAATTAAACTTTGTGGCTACAAGTTAATAATTTATTTTCAACACATACATAATTACATGATTTTGGGAAAAACTTGTATAGAACGAATTTACATAAGGAGGAAATTATAATGAGAATTTTACTATCAGTTTTATTAGCGCTTATGCTAGTACCTGTATTAACAGGATGTAAAGCTCCTGCGAAAGAAGATACAACTTCTAATAAGAAAACTACTGAAGAAGCAAAAAATGAAGCTCCTGCTGATTTAAAACTTAACTTCAATGAATTTAGTTTAGATGCAGACTATCAAGATACGAAGAAAGACTACGAGGCTGATTATAAAAATGCAGCAGCAGATAAAAAAATGGAAGCAAAACTTGAAGACCACAAATCAAATGCAAAGTTTACAGGTGACGAGGCTATTACAAAATTAAGCCCACTTCTACAAGAATTAAAATTTGATAAAGATACTCCTGACCAAGAAGTAATCGATCAAGTAGTAAATGTGTTCAAACTTGATAAAGACTATCAAAAGTTTGATTTAGAAGTTGTCTTCTCTGATGGAACGAAAAAAGAATATAAAAGAGAAATAAAATAAAGAAGTAGGCGGTTGCCTACTTCTTTATTTTATTTTTTAGCATATCGTAAGCTCGGTTGAGATCCTACATAGTATTCTAATCCAGATACAGATGATTTTTGTAAATAAGAATCTGTTGGGAATACAAGTGGGATTAAAGGATATTCTGTAAACATAATATCCTCTGCTTGATGTAATAAGTCAAAGCGTTTATTTTCATCTTGTTCTAATTTTGCTTGATTAATTAAATTATCGAAGTCTTTATTAAACCATTTTGCATAGTTATTTGGACCATCACCTGCATAAATTTCTAATTGTGCAGCTGGATCTAATGTAGATCCTCCCCATCCCATATATGCAATTTGGAAGTCACTTTGTTTGTACATATCAATATAACTTTTCCACTCTTTACCTTCTATTTTTACATCTACACCAAGATTTTTCTTAAACATTTCTTGAAGTGTTTCAGCTATTTTCTTCTTATCTGAATATTTCACTGTTACTTCTGGAAGTGTAGTCCATCCTTCTTCCTTCATTCCTTCTTCTAATAGAGTCTTAGCTACTGCAGGATCATATTTAAAATAGTCACCTTTCTCTTTACGGAAGTCGCGATCACTTTCTGTTTTTGCTCCCTCTGGCACAAAGCCATATGCTTCTTTTGCATTATTCTTTAATATTTTCTCTACGATAAACTTGCGATCTACAGCTATTGCAAAAGCTTTACGAATTTTCGCATTTGTAAATGGCGGCTTTTCTGAATTAAATGAGTAAATATGAGTTGAGTAGTCTTGCATTTTTTTAAACTCTTTATTATTCTGTTCCTTTTCAACTAAATCTGTTGGTATGTGAGATAGTAAATCTAATTCTCCAGATTTATATAATTGATACGCTGTTTTACCTTCAGGGATAATACGGAATTCAATCTCTTTTGATGCTACTTTTTTATCATGAAACTCTTTATTTTTTTCTAAAATAATCGTTTGATTATGCTTCCATTCTTTCAATGTGAAAGGACCATTTGTAATTAATTCTTTTGGATCTACTTTTAGTTTACCTTTTTCATCAATAGATTTTTTATTAAGTGGAATATATAACGACTGGGATAATGTCCGTTTAATAGATGTCACTGGATGTTCAAATTGTAGCTTTAGAGTTACATCATCTACAGCTTGAATTCCTACTGCATCTTCTGCACCTTTCCCTGTATTAAATGCTTCTCCACCCTTAATGAAATATAGTTCTGTTGCATTCATAGAACCCGTTTTAGGATTTAATATTCTCTTCCAAGCAAATTCAAAATCTTTTGCTGTTAACGGGGAGCCATCAGACCATTTTAATCCTTTTTTCAAATAGAATGTATACTCTTTTCCATCCGCTCCAGCTTCCTCTTTCTCTACTAAATCCTTTTCAAACTTCCCGTCAGTTGTCTGTCTATACAAAGTTGCAAATAAGTGCTCAATTACATAATTAGAGTTATTATCTGTTGAAATCGCTGAATCTAGCGTGTAAGGGTCACTACCAAGATTCGTTACAAAACGGTCTCCTTTACTAGCACTTGCTTTTGAAGTATCTTTCTTGCCACAAGCGACAGAAGTAATTGCTAATACGGTCATAATGACAAATAATAAAAACTTCTTCATCTTACATTCTCCTTTAACCTGAAATTTTTGGTGTTGATGCTAATAATGTTTTTGTATAAGAATGTTGTGGATTACGGAACACTTCATCCGTATTTCCAAATTCAACAAGTTCTCCTTTATATAAGACAGCCACTTTTTCACATAAGTAGTGAACCATCGGTAAATCATGTGCGATAAATAAATATGTATAGCCTTGTTCCTTTTGAATCTTTTGCAACAAGTGCACAATTTGGATTTGAAGTGAAACATCTAATGCTGAAATTGGTTCATCCAGGATTAATACTTCTGGATCACATAATAACGCCCTTGCAATAGCGATCCGTTGACGTTGTCCCCCGCTAAATTCGTGTGGGTATCGATCAATATATCGTCTATCTAATCCAACACGTTCTAGCGCATCACCTGCTACCTCATCTTTCAATCCTTTATCACCTAAACCGAATGAAATATATCCTTCTGTTACGCTATCGCGTACTTTCCAGCGCGGATTTAATGCAGCTGTTGAATCTTGAAAAATGAATTGTACTTTCTGCAAGAAATCTCGCTTATGAGCTGACTTCAACTTGTGAACAACTTGATCGTTATAATCAATTTCACCAGACGTTGGGCTCTCGATCCCAGCTATGAGCTTACCAAGTGTTGTTTTCCCTGAACCACTTTCTCCAATAATGCCAAGCGTTGTTCCTTTCGGGATAGAAAGTGATATATCTTTTAACGCCGCTATTTCTTTCTTCTTACTTCCATACGTTTTCGTTACTTGCTTTACAGTAATTAAATCTGTCGTCATGAGGCATTCACCTTCTCTTTTGATTTCGCTTGGCCATGCTCTAAAACATGTTGCCAACAATGTGAACTGTGTTCCTCAGAATATGATGTTCTATCAGGGAAACGATGAATGCATTCTTGTATTGCTACTGGGCATCTATTTACAAATGGGCACCCAAAGCTATTTAGCGTTTCAATTGATGGTGTTGTTCCCTCAATGGACCTAAGTACCTTTTCGGAATCATCCATATTTGGAATAGCTTGCAATAAACTTTTCGTATATGGGTGCTTAGGTGAACCTATCACTTCTTGTATCGTCCCTTTTTCAACAACACGTCCCCCGTACATCACAACTACTCGATCTGCTACTTCACGTACAAGTGCCAAATCGTGGGTAATTAATAAAATACTCGTATTTTGTTTTTCTTTTCGCTCTTTTAATAACCCCATAATTTGCTTTTGAATCGTTACATCTAATGCAGTTGTAGGCTCATCTGCAATAACGAGCTTTGGGTGACACGCAAACGCAATTGCTAAACAAATACGTTGCCTCATACCTCCGCTTAATTGATGTGGGTACTGTTCAAAACGTTTCTCTGCTTCATGTATCCCTAAATCATTTAATAAGTTAATCGCAATTTCTTTTGCTTCTCTTTTCGATTTTTTCTCATGTTGCAAGATCACCTCTGTAATTTGCCTTCCTACTTTCATCGTCGGATTTAAAGAGGACAGAGGGTCTTGAAAGATAAACGAAATATCTTTCCCTCGAATTTGATTCCATTCTGATTGTTGTAAATTCGTTAATCCTTGAGATTGGAAAGAAATGCTTCCATCATCGATGTGAATAGATTCTTGATTTAGTCCGACAATGGATTGTGCTGTAACACTTTTTCCTGAACCACTTTCTCCTACAAGTGCAACGATTTCACCTTCGTTAATAGAAAAGGAAACATGCTTCACAATTGCTTGCTTACTATTCTCTTTTTCAACGGCCAATGTTACGTTTTCTAAAGATAAGAGCTGTCCCATGTTTTTTCTCCTTTCGATTCCTTTTTACGATTTTTGGATCAATTGCATCTTGCAAACCATCACCAATTGCATTAAATGCGAACATGATGAGCGCAATCATCAGCGATGGGAAGAAAAGTTGCCACCATTCCCCACTTAATAGTGTCCCGAGCGCATCGTTCGTCATCGTCCCCCAGCTTGCTGCTGGTGATTGTACCCCGAGTCCGATAAAACTTAAAAATGATTCTGAGAAAATAGCTGCGGGAATTGTAAATGATAAATTTACGATAATAATGCCTGTTAAGTTCGGAATGATATGTCCGTATATAATCTTCATATGCGATGTACCTAATCGCTCTGCTGCAATAACAAATTCTCTTTGCTTTAAAGATAAGACTTGTGCCCTAACGAGACGTGCCATACCAATCCACCCTGTTAATGCAAGAGCAATGATAATTGTAAAAAGTCCTGGTTTCATAATGATTAATAGTAAAATAACAATTAATAAATATGGAATACCGTATAATACTTCAATCCCTCGTACAATCCACTCATCAATTAACGTTCCAAGGCGATTACGCCCTCTCACATATCCACTAAATCCCCCAATCAGTACACCAAGTCCTATATCAAGAACGGCTGCTATTAATCCAACTACTAATGAAATTTTCCCACCAGCCCAAGTACGTGCCCAAATATCCCGACCTAAATCATCTGTTCCGAACCAATGCTCACTACTAGGAGGTAAATTTGTCGCCTCTTTTACTTGTTCACTCGCGGTAAAAGGGGTTAAACTTTCACCGATAAGAGAGAAAATAATAATGAGTAATAATGTCACCGCTCCTAGAACTGCGATCGGATTTGATACAAACTTACGAAACACTTCTTTTTTTCGACTAATCGTTTGCTGCTCTTTATTTATCGTTAATTCTTTTTTCTCTTCATTCGTTAATAACTGTTTATTGATTTCATAAGCTCCCATTTAAATGCCCCCCTCCTTACGTAATAGAACGAATACGCGGATCAACAATACGGTGAATAATATCTGTAATGAAAATACAAGAAATTAATAATGCACTATAGAAAATTGTTGTTCCCATAATTACTGGATAATCTCGGTTAAAAATACTATCTACAAAATATTTTCCGAGACCGGGAATCGCAAAGATCTTTTCAATAATGAAAGTTCCCGTTAAAAGCCCAGCCATTAACGGTCCAACAAACGTTAATACTGGAACAATCGTATTTCGAAGGGCATGCCTAATAATAATCTTCTTAATTGGTATACCTTTCGCTCTCGCTAGCTTAATATAATCACTCTGCAAAACTTCAATCATATTAGAGCGAATAAATCTTGTAATAACCGCGATTGGCCCTAATGCTAATGCGAATGACGGTAATACCGTATGTTCAAATGTGCCCCAAGACGCTACTGGTAAAAGTTCAAATTGTATAGCAAATACTTGTATAAATAATGGTGCTAAAATAAAACTTGGAATAGATATGCCAAGAATCGCAAGTAAACTCACACCATAATCAATTACTCTCCCGTGATAGAGAGCAGCAAATGTACCTGCTGCAATTCCGACTAATAGTGAAATAACAAGTGCTTGTAAACCAATAATCGCCGATGGACCAAATCCTGTTGTAATAATTTCTGATACGCCTTGCCCCGTCGATTGAACAGATTCACCAAAATCAAAATGAACTACACCGTCTAAATAAGCAACATATTGATTCCATAGCGGTTCATCAAGGTGATACTTTGCTCTCATGTTCTGCACAACTTCCGCCGGAAAGATCTTTGCATCCGATGAAAATGGATCCCCCGGAATAATGTGCATAATCAAAAATGTTACGGTTGTAATAATCCATAGTGTAAACACCATAACTGATAGTTTTTTAACAACATACACTCCAATAACCCCCTAAACTCATAAATTTACTTTGTTTTATTAACGTATCTTTCCCATTACTTCTTCTTAAAACACAAAAAGCCTTGATCTTAAAAAATAAGATCAAGGCTTAATAAACGAAGGCCCATCACTTATCTTTCAAGACTTGCTTGCTGGAATTAGCACGGTGTTCCTGTTACAGAACCCGCTGCTGAGGTGTCATAGGGCCAGTCCCTCTACCTCTCTGGATAAGTAAATTGCTATATTATTATTTGGTTCAAATTGTATATTTTGAATTATAATTCTGAAAAAATGAAAAGTCAATCAAATTGGATATATTTAGAAAAATCAGTTTTCTACGATATTAGTTATTGAAATTACAATCTTTCGCTTATAATAAAAAAAGTGTATTAAAGGAGTTATAAAATGGATCCCTTACTTCTTGCTACTATAGGATTACCATTAAAAATCGTAATACTTGTCATCATCGGCTTCTATAATCTCTTTATTAAAAAGAAACGTATCACTTCTTTTTATACTCCATTCGATAATATTACCGGACAAACAATCTCTGAATTTCACGAAGAACAGAAGGTATTAGTATGCGAGGATGAAGACGGAGATGGTAAGAAAAAAATAACCTTGCGCGTACGCAAGGTTATTTTTTCGTTTCTGCTTGAAAACGTTTATAGTATGTTGATGCTGTTGCAAAGTTAATTTCTATATCACGAATCAATGATGAGTCTTCTTCTTTAGCTAACTTCTGTAATTTTTTCATTGCTTGTTCCGATTCATTCAAGAAACCAACATATACCTCATGCTCTTGCTCTTTCGACTTCGGTACACGAATTTCTTTACGCATATGATCAATATCTTCTAACATGCCTGTTGTTACCGTTTGTACGTCTTCCTTATATTTAGCATTCGTTATTTCCTTACCGCCCTTTTCTTTTGCCACTTCAAACAACTGTAACGCTTTATTAATTTCTTTGTTCATCTTCACATCGTACTTTTCATGTACTTCGCGATATGTTTTCATCTCTTCTGTTTGCCCAGTAGATTGCTCTACCTTTTCTTTCGGTTCTTTCGCTTCTTTATTCCCATTACATCCTGCTAGAAGGAGCATACTTCCCATTACAGCAATACCCAAAACCTTCTTCATCTCTTCTTCTCCTTTTATCTACAGCTACTACTCATTATAGTTTCTTTTATCTCCACTTGTTATTATACCGAGAACATCCTACTTTTTACACTTAAGACGCTACCTTAATATACATGCCTACATTTTTGTCACAGTATCGTCACTTTATGCAAATAACTTTTGCATCACCTTACAAAGCTGTATGAGTTATTTCAAAGAAATGAAAAAAGAGCTGATTCAAATATTTTTGAATCAGCTCTTTTTTATAATTTAAGCTTCTAAATTTTGTCTTTGTTGCAATTCAAACTGCTTTTCACTTCTTCTGGCCATAAATAGATAACATAATACAGCACCAATTTCACAAAGAGCTATCACAACCCCCATCGGTAATGCGGTATTGCTTCCGCCAATACCTACTAATGGTGCAACAAGTGCTCCTGAAATGAACTGTAATAAACCTAATAAAGCCGATGCCGTTCCTGCAGCTTGTTTCTGATTTCTCATCGCTAACGAGAACCCAGTTGTTGAGACAACCCCAACACTTGATACAACAAGGAATAATGAACATAAAACACCAATTAAACCTATTCCTAGTACGATTGTCAGTAATAAAGATAGGCCACCAACAGCTGCGATAATAATACCAGCAACAAATAGTGTCTTCTCATTCACTTTCCCTGCTAAACGACCCGTTACCTGACTAGCAATAATAATACCGATACCGTTAATCGCAAAGAATAAACTAAATTGCTGTGGTGATGCTCCGTATATGTTCTGCAACACAAATGGTGAGCCCGAAATGTAAGCAAACATTGCCGCCGTTACTAGCCCTTGTGACAATGCATATCCCATAAACAGACGATCCTTTAACAGTTTTCCGTACGTCGCCAACGTCCCTGACAATCCACCTGTTTCTCTCTCTTCAGGAGGTAATGTTTCACGTAATACGAAAGTAGCTGATATTAACATGAATACACTAATTGCTCCAAGAACGATGAAGACACCGCGCCATGTTGTGAACTGTAGTAATTGTCCCCCAATAATCGGTGCCAAAATAGGCGCTGCTCCGTTTACTAACATGAGCAATGAGAAAAACTTTGTCATTTCAGAACCTGAATACATGTCACGTACCATTGCACGTGATATAACAATCCCGGCCGATCCTGAAGCCCCTTGTAAGAAGCGCAATAACACTAAACTCCAAATAGATGGTGCAATAGCACAAAGTAAAGAAGAAGCAACATAAATAAAAAGAGCGATAATAAGAGGTTTGCGCCTTCCGTAAATGTCACTAATCGAACCAACAAATAATTGTCCTACTGAAAGCCCAAGCAAACAAGCTGTCAATGTAAGCTGTGCAAGAGATGCGCCTGTTTGTAAATCATCCGTTAATTTTGGTAAAGAAGGCAAATACATATCAATAGATAATGGCCCAATCGCCGTAAGTGTCCCTAATACAAGAATCATCCATAACCTATTTGTCTTTACAGGTTTATATATTTCGTGATTAACTCCATTCACTTCTTCCGTTCACCCTTTCCGATAAATACTAAATCGTAACAATTATAGTTACAACATAAACATACGTCAAGTATAGTGCCTTTTCCTGTTTCATACCGTAAAAAAAAGCGATAGAATTTCTATCGCTTTACTTTTTTAAATTGCTATTTGTAAATTTAGATACGGAAGACATTGCCTCTCCTGTATCTAAATATGTGATTTGAATTGGATCTCCCACTTCTGTAAACATAGCATATGGGAATTTCTTCACCGGTATCATAAATACTTTTTGTTCATTCTCTAACAGTACATACACAATTGTATTTTCACCTGATTTTTCTTTATATACACGTTGTACAACGCCTTCTTTTTGTGCTTCTTTACCATTTGAAGTCGGTCTAAATGAATCTCCACTTCCACTCAGTGCATTTTTATAATTCTCAAGCGCTTCTTTTTGCGTCGAACCTGTTGCAAATATTTTCGCATTAGAAGCATAGATAACTGTATGAGCACGTACCAATCCCCCGTCATCAATAACAGGTACAATCCAAGAAGGTTTACCGTATACGTTATAAATAACCGGCATCGTTCCATGCCATTTCTCTCTCTTAAAGGAATTATCCACTACTTCCGAAGCAGCTGAACCATCCATAATCCCCTTCACTTCTTTTCCGTTATAGTAATACAACTTACCTGTACGCGCATCGATAAGCGAGTAACCTAACGCAGAATCTACTCCCTCTTTCGGAGAGGTGAAATCAGTAAAGTAATATAACGTTCCATCCTTACCGAAGATTGGTGTAACTCCTTCTTTCGTTCCCCACTCAGTCGGAATCTTCATATCCGTTTGCGAGAATTTCGTATTCCAAAATCCGTGAATATATTTACCGAAGTACGTATTTAATGTAGATGCGGTCTCGTGATTTAATACACCATCAACAAATTTAGGCGCTTTACCTTTATCATATCTTTTCACTTCACCTGTTTGTGCATCTACTACTACAACGCCCTCTACCTCAAATCCAGATCTTCCTGAAATAAATTCACCATATGTCATTGTATAATACGGTTTCCCTTTATCATCAACTTCGAATTTAGGTTTCCCTTTAAAAATCAAATCCGGTTCTGCTTTTCGAACGACACGTTCTAATTTATTACCAAAAAACATGCTCGGCACATATTTCATTTTATAACCAAGATGCAGTTTCGCTTCCGCATCAGGATTCGTACCTGACATCGTTACGTACCCTGGAATTGTCTCAGCTTTACGTGCTTTAAAAAAGCCTGAAACTTCAATCGGTGCTACATATAAAGCCTCACCATTTACCATTTGTGGCGTTAATTCCCCTAGCTCAAAATAAGCTACTTTCGGAATATCCCCAAATACTTTTTTCATTTTATTCTCCGCTGTCTTTGGCGGCACTGTAAATGGTTGATCATTTTCAGTAAACGGCTCTGAAATATCTTTCTCGATCTTCACAACAGAATCATATTTTTTTTGCGTGATTACTAGATCGTGCAAATAACCAAAATAGCCGTAACTTGCGAGTAAAACAAACATTAGAAGTCCCTTTAACGTACCTTCTAATTTCCCTATTTGATTTTGTGAAAATAAAACAAGCCCAATTAAAACTGCTACCGCAACGGCATAATGAGTAAGAATCGAATCTGCTCGATCATCGATTAGCCAAAGATATTCGTAGATTGCAATACCTATCCAAAATAATACAGGAATAACTAAAATGGATGATTTCTTACCCTTTACAACCTTCTCATCCCCCTTCTTATCCACTGCTCGAAGTTTACTACCGCTTCTTGTCCATGGAATCAAAAACAAAGTGAGAATAGCTAAAATTAAAAATTTCATCAAAGGCAATGTCCCCTTTTCTTTTATTTTCCCTTTTAGTATAACAAATAAAGGGTATTCAGGTAAAAATGGGGATGATTATATTTTTTTACTACTTAATACAATCCCACTCACTACATATAAGATAGATGCAATATAAAAAATGGTACCAATCGTAAAGAAATCTACTAAATATCCCGTTGCAATAATTGCTACTGCTCCTCCAATCGATGTCCACACATGATATTTTCCAATCTCATAACCAGCATTTTCTTGCACAACCTTTCGTGCTAACGACGTCTTCTCAGTATTACGCTGCACAGCACCTAAAACTCCCATTACAATTTGAAGAATATAAACATGCCAGACTTCCGTGGCAATCGGGAAACAAAGCATTAATATTGCCATGGACCAAGCATATATAATTAATAATTTTTGATCGCCTACTCGATCAGACATCTTTCCTACTAATGGATATACAAGTGCTGAAGTTAAAGCAAATAAGCCATACGCCCAGCCAAACTGCGAGAAGCTATTCCCAACATTCCGAAGCAATAGAATGTAAAAGGGAAATACCATACTTCCCGCCATCATAATTATGCTTTGTGACGCTACAAATCTTCTATATGTCATTTCGTATACTCCCTATAAAATAAATTCACAAATCTCTCTTTTGGATCCGCTTCTTTTTTCTTCTGAAGAAATTCTTCGATACGAGGATATGCCCTCTTTAACTGCGCCTTCGTTGGATACGAATAGTAAGGTAAATAATAACTACCATTATGTTTTAAAGTAACATCAATCATTTTCTGAATGACATCTTCTGTTTTCTTTATTTCACCCTCTGAGCGTCCCTGGTTAATTAAAAGAACCAGCGCAAACATATCATCTTTCGCATAGGATAAAACTGCATTTTCATTCTTTTCCACATAACGAATCGTAATATTGAGCAAATTAAACTCTTCTTCATTTAATACGTTACGTAAATCATCTATGTATTCCGTGAAGAAATCTATAGGCACAAAGTATTCTTGTAACACTTCTGTTCGATTCGGATTTTCATATTCCATAAAGGCACTATCTGACCTCATAACATTATTTCGCGTCTCATACGTTCCATCTGTACGTTCAAAATAACTTCTTTGTATATCCCAAAATGTATTCTTTCCCCAATCGCTATAACGAGATAATCCGAGTAAAAATTTCGGTGCAGCTATAATAGTTTCCTCTTTTAATTCACTGTACTCTTCCCTCATATTTTGATTTTTCGCCAATGTATAATCTGTCACATACATTTCTTTTAAAAATGAATTGGGGGCAACAGAAATACGGGCTAAGTGCATACGAACATTTTCATCTCTTTTCACTTTATCTTTGAAATAAGATGTGTATTCTTTATAATCTATCATTCTCGTATGCATTTCATATAATTCATCATCAGTTAACTTTAATGTCACATCTAAAATGACACCGAATAACCCGTAACCACCTATGACATATGGAAATAACTCTGCATTTTCTTCTCTACTTACATTACGCACCGTACCATCTACCATTAACAATCTAAACGACTCTACTGTATCAATCAATGCTTCATGACGAATATCACGCCCATGTACATTTACACTTAATGAACCACCAACAGTAAAAATGTTTTGAGATTGCATTACTTGAACCGCAAGGCCATATGGATTGATTTTCTTTTGAATGTCATTCCATGTGACGCCACTTTGCACCCTAATCCTCTTCTTCTCCGGATCAAATTCTAATATTTTATTATACCCCTTCATATCAAGCATCGTGCCGTTCGGATAATACGTCTGTCCTCCTTGGCTATGTTGCATACCTGCAATGGAAATTTTCTCTCCAGAAGTATTTGCATCTTTCACTATCTGTTTTAATGAACGTTCATCCTCAGCATTTTCAACACGTTTAATTTTCGTTGGAAGCAACTTTCCTACATCGCTCATAATGGGGTGATTTAGTTGCTCCTTGTATGTATATATAGAAGTCGCAAGTAATACCGTATATGCTACAACGACAACTACTATCTTTCTTTTTTTCAAATGGCACTCTCCTCTTCTATAATTCTTCCTCTTCATATTGTACCTATTTTCCTAAGAAGAAAGTATAAAAAAGAGAGGGCACCTTATTTTAGGTCCCCCCTCATCAAAACTGTTACTTTGCTGCCGGCAATTGTATTGGGTCAAACTTTTCGTACGACGTATATTTTGCGTTCGTAATAATGTGTGCTTTATCCTTGCCGTTACTACTCATAATCATGTCTATCTTTGCTGATTCATATTTAAAATCTTTTGTAATGATATATTCTGCATCCACTTCTTCTATCTTCGCATTTTGTGCTTGTAACATTTTCTTCTGCGTTTCATCCATGCTAGTTAACATACTTTCTGTTTCTTGCCCTTTTAATGTAAATTTCAGTTTATATTTATCTCCGCTTTTCTCCATCTTCATTTTATCTAAAACTACTGCTGGTACTTCTAAATTATCTATAATATCTTGAGTCGCCTTCATTCCACCAGCGTTTAACTGCTCCTCTGGTACGGTTATAACTTCTCCTGTATTAGGGTTTTTCACCTCACCAGCAACTTTGCCGTCCACAGTATACACTACAACATCTGTACCAGAAATATTCATTTCAGAACGAGAATTCTTTGTCTTTGGCTCTAATTGCATCTTAGCCTTTAATATATCCATCTCTGTTCCTTCAGCCTTTATCGCTACATCATATGTCATCGTTACATGTTCTTCATTTTTAAAAGCGTCATTTGTTTTCTTGAAAACATCCTTCGCTGCTAATTCTTTTTCTTTTTGCATGGCTTCTTTTTTCGGTTCATCAGTCTTTGTTGTTTTCTCATTACTACACCCTACCCCTAGACTGATTGCAAGCACTAAACTTGAAATAAAAATAGTTTTTTTCATAATGTCGCCCCCTTTCCAAAAATGATATCACCTCTTTTCCTATGAAATCTATATAATTTTTAATCTTTATTCGCTATATAGCGACATGTTTAATGAAGATTTTAAATATGATGTAAATAACAACAACTCATTTCAGGAGGTTATTATGAAGGCAATCATTTGCACACGGTATGGACCACCTAACGTTCTTCAGCTTCAAAATATAGAGAAACCTACACCTAAAAAGAACGAAGTATTAATTAAAATTCACGCAACAAGTGTAACGACTGGAGATTGTAGAATACGTGGATTTAATAGCCCCCTCTTATTTTGGATTCCTATGCGGATCATATTAGGTTTCAGAAAACCAAGAAAACCTATACTCGGCGTAGAGTTATCCGGTGAAATCGAAGAAATAGGAACAGATGTAACTCAATTTAAAATAGGAGATCCAATTTTTGCATTAACAGAACTAAACCTTGGTGGTTATGCCGAGTACACATGCGTACATGAAAGTGCATTAATAACATTAAAACCTACCAATGTGACGTATGAAGAAGCGGCCGTTATTCCTTTTGGTGGAACTTCAGCATTACATTTCCTGAGAAAGGGCCGTATAAAAAAAGGGCAACAAGTGCTCATATATGGTGCCTCCGGATCAGTAGGAACAGCTGCTGTACAACTTGCTAAATATTTCGGCGCGACCGTTACGGCTGTTTGTAGTAATTCAAATTTTGAACTCGTCCAATCTTTAGGAGCTGATAAAGTAATTGATTATACGAAAGAAGATTTTACTAAGCGGGGCGAGCGCTACGATATTATATTTGATGCAGTTGGGAAATATAAAAAATCCCTTTGTACAAATACATTAACACCCAATGGAAAATATGTATCTGTTAATGGAATGATGGCAAAGGTAAGTAAAGACGATATGATTCTATTAAAAAAACTAGTCGAAACGGAAAAACTAAAACCCGTTATTGATAGAACTTATCGATTAGAAGAAATTGCTGAAGCTCATATGTATGTGGAAAAGGGACATAAAAAAGGGAATGTTTCGATTGCCTTAAAATAAAATATATTCAGAAAATAACATTGACAATTCTTTTTGTAAGATTTACTATTAGTACCATATTAAAAAACTACATACACATACTCTTATCAAGAGTGGCGGAGGGACTGGCCCGATGATGCCCGGCAACCGAGCTTATGACGTATAAGCTAAGGTGCTAATTCCTGCAAAACGAGTTTTCGTTTTGGCAGATAAGAGAGGAACCTATTTTGTCTATTCGGCACCTCTCTTATTTTTGAGAGGTGCTTTTTATTTTGGAACGTATATGAAGGGGGAATTATAGATGAAAAAAATATTATTAAGCATTGTAAGTGGAGCGGTATTATTGTTAGGTGCATGTGGCGCTAATTCTGATAAAGAGGTAAAAGCATTAGATGAGAAAAAGATTACTGTCGGCGTAACAGGCGGACCGCATGAACAAATTTTTGAAAAGGTAAAAGAAGTGGCAGCGAAAGACGGTCTCGAAATTGATGTAAAAGTATTTAATGATTATGTAGCACCAAACGTATCCCTAGATGAAAAAAGTCTTGATGTAAATAGCTATCAAACGAAATCTTATTTAGACGTATTTAAAGCTGAACGTAATATGAAATTAACTGAAGTATTTTCAACAGTAACATTCCCTATGGGCGTATACTCTAAAGACATAAAAGATGTAAAAGATTTAAAAGAGGGCGACGCAATCGCTGTACCAAATGATCCAACGAATGAACTTCGAGCTTTAAAACTATTTGAAAAAGCAGGAGTTTTAAAAGTGGATCCAAAGGCTACAGAAAAAGCGACTGCGAAAGATGTAATTGAAAACCCAAAGAAATTAAAGATCGTTGAATTAGAGGCATCTCAATTACCGACACAACTAAGTGAAGTGAAAGCAGCTGCAATTAATACAAACTTTGCATTAGGTGCAAAATTAAGCCCTGCGAAAGATTCTATTTTCCGTGAAGGAAAAGATTCACCATATGTAAACTGGGTCGTTGTTCGTACTGAAAATAAAGATGATGCTGTTGTAAATAAATTAAAGAAAGCTTATCAATCTAAAGAAGTAAAAGAATTTATCGAGAAAAAATTTGATGGTTCTGTTTTTCCGTCTTGGTAGGAGCTGACGATAATGATTGAATTAAAAAATATATCCAAAATATTTACAACAAAAAAAGGGAATGTAGAAGCTCTTAAACCTACTTCCCTTCAAGTAAAAAAGGGTGAAGTATTTGGAATCATTGGATATAGTGGTGCTGGTAAAAGTACATTAATTCGATGTGTAAATTTATTAGAAAAACCAACGACAGGAAATATCATTGTAAACGACAAAGACTTAACAACTTTATCAGCAAAAGAAATCGCAAAAGCGAGACAAAAAATCGGAATGATTTTTCAAGGGTTCAACTTACTTAAAACCGTGACAGTTTATGAAAATATCGCATTACCTTTACGCCTTGCTGGCATTCCAAAAGTAGAAATTGAAAAAAGAGTAGAAAAGTATTTACGTATTGTCGATCTTTTCAATCGAAAAGATGCCTACCCGAGTGAACTTTCTGGCGGCCAGAAACAACGTGTAGCAATCGCTCGTGCACTATCACATGAACCGGAAGTGTTATTAAGCGACGAAGCAACGAGTGCTTTAGACCCAGAAACAACTGAATCTATTCTTGATTTGTTATTAAAGATTAATGAAGAAATTGGGATCACAATTTTATTAATTACACATGAAATGAATGTTATCCAGCGTATATGTGACCGAGTTGCTGTTATGGAACATGGAACAGTAGTCGAAAGCGGGACTGTGAAGGATATCTTCACAAACCCACAACATGCAACAACGAAGAAATTCGTAAACAGCGCCTTTGCAGCTAAAATTCCAGAAGAAGTACAAAAAGAACTTCAAAGAACCGGGGAAATCGTAACACTTTCATTTATAGGAACTTCTTCTGGCGAACCAGCGTTAGCTATCGCTACAAAACGTTTTCAAGTGTATCCAAATATTCTATCCGGTAATATTACACAGTTAAAACATGAAGCATATGGGAAACTAGTCATTCATATGCAAGGGGAAAAAAATGAAGTAGACCGCGCTTTAGCATTCTTACAAGAGCAAGGGATCATTGTAGAAGGAGGTAGAACAGGCTATGGGAAACAAGTCCTTTTTGGATGAATGGGGTAAAGTCATATGGGAAGCAACCATTCAAACATTTCAAATGACATCTATTTCACTATTCATCTCTATCCTTATTGCATTACCACTTGGCGTCACACTTGTTTTAACAAGACCTGGTGGACAGCACGAAAATAAAATCATTTATCCTATTCTTAATACCATTATTAATATCATTCGCTCTCTTCCATTTATCATTCTATTATTCTTCATTTTACCTTTTACAAAGTTTCTAATGGGAACATCCATTGGTGTGCAAGGTGTTATCGTACCACTTGTCGTATTCACAGCTCCTTATATTGCACGATTAATGGAGACAGCTTTACTAGAAGTAGATCGTGGTGTTATTGAAGCTTACCAAGCGATGGGCATCTCTACTATAAAAATCATTTGGCACGTTATGGTGAAAGAAGCTCGTCCCTCCCTTATACTTGGATTAACAATCGCAACAATCGGCTTAATTGGTGCAACAGCAATGGCTGGACTTGTAGGTGCTGGCGGTCTTGGTGATTTAGCATATCGATTCGGACATTTACGCTACGAACCTGAAGTAATGTATGCAACCGTCTTTATTTTAATTATCCTCGTTCAAGGACTACAGTCTTTAGGAAATGGTGTTGCACGAAGATTGAAGAAAGATTAAAAAATAAGGTATCTCACCAGGGTGAGATACCTTATTTTTATCTTTTAAATCCACCTTCAGAATGAATGACTTGTCCAGTAATCCATTCTGCTTCTTCACTTACTAAAAATGTAATGAGTCTTGCTGCATCCCTTGGCTCACCAATTCTACCAAAAGGAAACATCGGCTTTAATCCTTGCTTTATCTCTTCAGTCATCCATCCTGTACTAGTTGGACCTGGGTTAATTGCATTCACTGTTATTCCTAAATGAGCTACCTCAGCTGACAACGTACTAGTAAGAGCATCAATAGCTCCCTTCGTTGTTGCATACGCTAGTTCTCCTGCCATAGGTCCTTTAAATTGTCCCGATGTCATATTAACAATTCTACCACCAGATTTCTTATCAAACCCTTGGGCAAATTGACTACTTAACAATGTAGTCGCACGGACATTTACCATGTAGTGCTTATCTAGTTCTTCAGCAGTCAAATTAGAGAAGTCATTATTTGTAGAATACGCTGCATTATTAATTAATATATGAGGGTAGCCTAGTTGTTTAGTAACTTTATTTATAAGCTCTTTCGGTGCATCATTCTGAGTTAAATCTAACTCCATACTCAATACTTTAACACCGCTTTCTAGTAACTCTTCTTTTAATTGTGTTTGTTCACTTTGATCAACGCCCCAAGGCATCTCTTGATCGTACGCTGTCCAATACGTAAAAAATATATCGTATCCTGCTCCAGCTAATTCTTTACAAACTGCTGCGCCTATACCATCTAGACGACTTACACCTGTAACAACTGCTATTTTATTTTTTAATTGATTCATCATATACTCCTCCAATTTTAAAGGACGCATACTTTATATAAGAGATATGAATTTCCCTACACATTATCCTTACAAAAGGGATATACAAGCCAAATATGCAGTCCTTGAATGATTTACAGATAACTAAATAAACCCTCACTTATGAGAGAAAAATTTATCTATCTAGTTTCTAATCATTACAAGCTCATCCACATATTAAGTCCTTGTCCCCTTTCCATATATCTCTATTTCTATCATACCAATATGATGTAATATTTCAAATGATAAAAAAATAAAAATCAATATTCCATGCCGACCTTCTGCTAATTTTAGTATATTAAAATAATTAAATAATTAAAACAATCAGAAAAACACTGGTAAATAATGTCTTTATTTTTTATAATAAAACGTGGGGCTAATGTGAGAGTCTAGTTTTACACAAATAGGGGGAAGAAACATGTCAAAAAAATTACTTTCTTTATTTTCTACAGTAATCGTAGCAGCGTTTGTAATAACTGGCTGTGGTCAAAGCGATACGACAAATAAAGAACAAAAAGAGAATGTAACAAAAGAAAGCAAAACAGAAAAAACGGATACAACGAAAGAAAATAAACCTGAAGAAAAAAAATCCGAAGATAAAAAGCCTGAAAATACAGCTACTAGCTCAAGCGATTACTCTAAGCTGATTTCCTATATGGAAAAAGAAACAGGTGGTAAAACAAAAGTTCTTTTTGAAAATAAGGAACCACAAATGTATAAAGCTGAGGATGTTTCAGTATCAATGAACAGTTATACATTAGTTGAATTAAATGGATTCCATACAAATTTCGACATTCCGTTTAATCGTCAAACAGAGGGCGGAGTTATTCTTGTGAACTACAGCGTAAAAAATAGTTCAGCTAAAGATATTTACTATATGCCAGCATTGGACATATCATTTACTGGTGCACAGAAAACATATAGTAACTATAAAGACTTAATTCCAAAAGAAGACCAGCTCCCAACTAAGCTTGCTCCAACGAATGATTACTTAGTAAAAGCAGGAGAAACTATTTCTGGTTATATCGCTTATCCATTCGGAAAAGATGATCTAGCGAAAATTTCAAGTCTCTCAACAGTCTCCGTCACAGTCCCAACTGCACAAGCTAATAAAGGAAAATTTGATGCTCCAATCGGAAGCCCTGGAAACTTTTCATTAAGTTTAAACAAGCAAGGCGCTGAAAAAGTTGCAACAGATAATACTTTCTACCAAGATAAAGCTACAGCTAATAACATGGGCGATAAAAAAATGTTAAAAGAGAAATCAAGTATTAATAACAGCCAAGAATTAGGCGCTGTTAATGTTACATTAGACGGATACCAATTCACTCAATTCACACCAAATTCCGTCGAAGCTCCACGCTTTGCAAATTTTAAAAACGGTCTTGTTCTATTAACAGTGAAATTCAAGCTTGATAACAAAGATGCTCAAGACGTTTCACTATCTCCTATAAGCTCTACATTGAGAGTGAATGATGGTACACAATATACGATTAATGAAGGTATGCTACTAAATTACGACTATAACGCTTCAGTCAAAACAGGAACATCTGGAGAGTTACTGCAAGTGTATATTTTAGATCAAGAGCAGTATGAAAAGATTTGGAAAGACAAAAGCTTTGAGATTGAGTTAGGACCTATGAGAAATAAAGAAGCAAAAGATATTTCACAAGGTAAAAAAGCTAAATTTACATTACCTAAATAAATTACTAAGTATATATTAGAAAAGGCATATAACATATGATTGTTATATGCCTTCTTTATTTTATAAAAACACCATTTTTGTTCACACTTTATCCATTGTGAATCTTTTCACATTGGATATATAATAAACATGTAAATAAAATATTGGAGGGATTTCAATGGTTATCAATTTTTTAAGAACTGATAAACGTGCTGCTTTCATATTATTATTTTTACGTTTTTACATAGGATATGCATGGCTCGCTGCTGGGATAGGTAAAGTTTTTGGACAATCTTTTGATGCAAGTGGTTTTCTAAAGGGAGCTATCGCTCAAGCGTCAGGTGATCACCCTGCCGTACAAAGTTGGTGGGCAGATTTCCTTCAACACTTTGTTCTTCCAAACGCAGACCTATTTAGCTTTTTAGTTCAATGGGGAGAAATTTTAGTAGGTCTAGGTTTAATTTTAGGCGGATTAACAAAAACTGCTGCATTCTTTGGAGTTATAATGAATCTTTCCTTTTTACTAAGTGGAACTGTTAGTGTAAACCCAAATCTACTTATTCTGACTATGTTCATTTTAGTTGCAGGTCATAACGCTGGACGCATTGGATTAGATGGCTATGTTTTCCCTAAACTTTTCCGTAAAAACAACCATGAAACATATAAATTAAGTAAAACTGCGTAGTAACAGTTTACTTTTAAAATATAAGTAAGAAAAAGAGCCTACGTATAGGCTCTTTTCTTACTTACTTCAAATTTAAACTTTTAACGAACCGCGAAATCCTCTAGCAGCATAGTATGAATCTGCTCCATTGTGGTACACAAAAACGTGTCCAAAACGATAATCGCAAAATAGAGCACCACCGAGTTCTCGAATATCTGAAGGCGTTTGTACCCAGCTTGATGATTTCATATCGAAATCCCCAAGCTGTTGCAACTCTCGATATTGTTCTTCTGTTAATAATTCAATGCCCATAGCAGCTGCCACGTCAATAACGTTATTTTCTGGTTTATGTTTTTTTCTTGCCTCTAACGCTTCCAGATCATAACAAAAACTTCTGCGACCTTTAGGACTCTCCTTTGAACAATCATAGAAAGTATACTCATCCTTCTCTTCATCATAACCAACAACATCCGGCTCACCGCCAGTTACTTCCATTTCATGAATTGACCATAATTTTTCATTATTAGTAGCTAGCTTTGCTTCAACTTTAGCCCATTCAAGACCTTCATGGCGGTTCATGTTTTTCTCAAAACGTGCTTGTAATACTTTTAGTAGTTCTTCACGTTGTTCTACAGATAATGCATTTGTATTCTCTGTCATATTAGTCCTCCGAATTACGTTTCCTTATAATCATTTAAATCTTTTCAATAATGGTTTGCATACAGTTTACAACACTCTGATACAATTGCACAACGAAAAATCCCTGTGCGGATATCCATTATATAGTACGAAAACCTTTCATGCTTTCTCCAAGAATATAGTGTGAAAACCACATCAAGTTCTGCCTCATAATAGCTACTCTCATTCCTGGCTGATCCGAGCTATATGCCATTCCTTTAAATATAATTAGTTCTGTATCAACTTCCATATCTCTTAATCCTTCATATAGCTCATATGCATTTGTAATTGGAATTCTTGCATCCATTTCCCCATGTTGAATTAACGTAGGCGTACAGGCTGATTTAATATATGTCATTGGTGATGTTTTCTTATATATCTCTGGATCATTCCATGGAGTATTTCCTAAATACATGCTAATAAAGTAAGGGATATCTGTATTTACATAATGGGTACCCCAGTTCGTAATTCCGCCCCCAACTGAAATAGCTTTAAATCTACTGCTGCATGTAGAACAAAAAGCTGATATATATCCTCCGTTACTCCATCCCATAACTCCTACTCTATCTTTATCTACAATCCCTTTTTCAACTAGTGCATCCACTCCAGATATAATATCATCATAATCAGCAAATCCTTGTTTTCTATAGTTTGCTTTTAAAAATTCATTACCATAACCAGAACTTCCTCTATAGTTTGGTTCTAAAACGATAAAGCCTTTTTCAACAAACTGTTCAATCGGATATTTCTCATTGAAGCAGTCTGAAAATATCGGAAAGGACGCCCAATTCGGACCACCATGGATTACTACTAATAAGGGATATTTTTTATTTGCCTCAAACTCTACTGGGGTTGATAAAACACCTTCTATTTCAAGACCATCACTACTTCTCCATGAGATGATTTCCCTGTTACTTTTAAGCCTGCCTTCGAAAAAGCTATTTTCATTCGTTATTTTTTTATCATCCAAATAGATTTCAAAGGTTTCATTTGTTATAGCCTTAGTATATGTTATATGATTTCCATCCCTTGTTATAGAGGCATCCATTATAAATCCTTCTACTGTTTCGCTTAACATTTCCACAGTGCCATCCTCACATAGCAATCCAATACGGTAATTCGTTTTATCCTGCCACCTAATTAAAATCCCTTTAGCCGTCCACTGTAATGGCATAACCGTACTATCAAAATTTGTTAAAGGTTGAATTACCTCTCCCGTATTCATATCATATATCTCTAATGTACTATCTTGTATATGATTCCTATAGTAATCCTTCTCTCTTATGCTTGCTGCGTAACATATTTTATCGCCCTCGGGAGAAAAGCAGACGCTTGCTCCTAACAACTTATCCATATTCATCTTTTGTAGTTCTCCAGCTTCAACATCTAATATGTAGAGCTCACCATTCATATAATCGTTTAGGCTTGGTGTAGCCATACATACAACCTTTTTCCCATCATTTGAAATATCAAAGTTATGTATATAAAAATCCTTACCATCCGTTAATTGATAAACATTTTTAATCTCGCGTTCCTCTTTATCACTTTGTATCGCTTTTTCTATCTCAATGTAGTATAAACAATTATTCCGATGTTCCTTACCTACATGGTGGAAATCTCCATATCGTTCCTTACGTTTCTTGATTTCCTCACATTCTTTTGACTGTGCAATATAATAAAAACCTTTACCAGTAGGCTCCCATTTGAATGTATTAACTCCTTCCTTCTCATCCGTCATTTGAACCTCACTACCACCGTCTATTGACTTAACAAAGATCTGATTTGTATTAGCCCCGTCACGGCCTGGGCTAAGGTATGCAATAGTCTTAGAATCTGGAGACCATAATGGATGTGTACTATCTATATCCCCATTTGTTAGTGGATAACTCTGCCCTTTATCTTTCTCATATATCCATACATGATTTCTATACGTATTGTCGTCCCAGTTAGCTGTCTTTTTTACAAATGCTACGTTTTTTCCATCATCACTTATGTTTGCACTTAATAAGGCCGGTAATGAAATAATCTCTTCTATACTTAAATATGTTTTTGCTTTCACTTTCATATAATAAGGTCCCCCTTGTAATGTCCATGCATCTATCGTCTCTTCTCTTCATAATAAAGAAAATTGTTCACACATACTTAAAATGATAACTAAAAATTCAGATAAATAAAAATAAATCCGATAAAGTAAAACTTTAATTTTTGGGGTTCTGTCTACTTACCAATTTCAGATGTTCTTTTTCAACACAAAAATACCCCTTTAGATAACATATCTAAAGGGGTACCGATTCATATATTTATTAACCTACCAATCTCCTACTCAACAGTAACAGACTTAGCTAAGTTACGTGGCTTATCAACGTCACACTCGCGGTGAAGTGCTGCATAGTATGAGATAAGTTGGAATGGAATAACTGCTACTAGCGGTGCTAGTGCTTCGTGTACAGCTGGTAATACGAAGCTGTCACCTTCCATTTCTAAGCCTTTCATTGAGATGATACATGGGTTAGCTCCGCGTGCTACTACTTCTTTCACGTTACCACGAATTCCAAGGTTTACGTGCTCTTGTGTAGCAAGTGCGATAACTGGTGTACCATTTTCAATTAAAGCGATTGTACCATGTTTTAATTCTCCTCCAGCAAATCCTTCTGCTTGGATGTAAGAGATTTCTTTTAGCTTTAACGCACCTTCTAATCCTACGTAGAAGTCTACGCTACGTCCGATGAAGAAACAGTTACGAGTTGTTGCTAAAAATTGTTTTGCTAATGCATCCATTTCTTCTTTTTGATCACAAAGTTCTATCATTGCATTTGCTACAAGTCCTAATTCGTGTGTTAAATCGAAATCAAGAACTTCGCCTTTCGCTTTAGCAATGTCCGCAGCTAAAATTGAAAGTACTGCAAGCTGTGCTGTGTAAGCTTTCGTTGATGCAACTGCGATTTCTGGTCCCGCGTATAACGGAAGTGTATAATCAGCTTCACGAGAAAGCGTAGAACCAGGTACGTTTGTAATCGTTAATGCTTTATGACCCATTTCATTCGTTTGTACAAGTACTGCACGGCTATCAGCTGTTTCACCACTTTGTGAAATGTAAATGAAGAATGGTCTCTCTGTTAATAATGGCATGTTATAAGAGAATTCACTTGCTACATGCACTTCAACTGGCATTTTTGCAAACTTCTCGATAAATTGTTTTCCAACAAGACCTGCATGATAACTCGTTCCACATGCAATGATGTAAACACGATCGCTATCTAAAATCGCATTGCGGATGTCTTGATCTAATTCAATCTCGCCATTTTCATCTTGATACTTTTGAATTATATTACGGATTACAAGTGGTTGCTCATCGATTTCTTTAAGCATGAAATGAGGGTATGTTCCTTTTTCAATATCACTTGCGTCTAATTCCGCTGTAAACGGTGCACGTTCAATCGTTTCACCTTGTAAGTTTTTAATTGTAATACTTTCTTTCGTTACGATTACGATTTCTTTATCCATTAACTCAATAAATTGATCTGTAACTTGTAACATCGCCATAGCGTCGCTCGCCACAACATTAAAGTTGTCACCAACACCTACTAATAGCGGGCTTTTGTTTTTAGCAACATAAATCATGTTTGGATTTTCAGCATCAAGTAATCCGATCGCATAAGAGCCATGTAAAAGAGATAGCGTATTACGGAACGCTTCTTCTACACTTAATCCTGTGCTCACTTGTTGTTCCATAAGCTGTACGATAATCTCTGTATCAGTTTCACTTACGAACGTTACATCTTGTAAATATTCTTTTTTCACTAATTCATAGTTTTCAATTACACCGTTATGAACTAGTGTAAAACGTTTTGATGTACTTTGATGCGGATGCGCGTTTACTTTGCTTGGAACACCATGTGTAGCCCAGCGTGTGTGACCGATTCCCACGCTTGCCGCTACGTTCTCATCTACGATTTCGCGAAGTTTTGCAATACGGCCTTTTTCTTTGTATACAACAACACCGTTCTCTGTTTGTACTGCAATACCTGCTGAATCATATCCACGATATTCTAGCTTTTCTAAACCTTTTAATAAAATTTCCTTTGCATCTTGTTCTCCAATAAATCCTACGATTCCACACATGTTTAGTCGCCGTTACAAATGCTTACATTGCTCTGCGAACATGTAACGACATAGTCCGATACCATTTTTATTTATACTAAAAAACGGATTACATATTGCTAGCCCTGTAAGCTTGTAACGGCTTTCACCTTCCTCTCGATTGGGTTTAAGTCCGTATATACTTATACAGCTAGTTTTCATCCGTTCCCTTTCTCTCATCACACTTTCACCTTTGTCCACTAAGTCACCTTAATGATTTAAGTAAAAGCTTGCGGTTATGATGAACAACCGGGAGTCATCCGCCGAAATCTCGATAAACTCCACCTCGTCAACTACACTACTTGTAGTTCTGGCGCTTTTATAATTTACAATATTTCCTTTGAGAAAAAGAACAAGACCATCTTATAACAAACATGGATAAACCGTCAATGAAATTTTTTTCATCGTCTATAAAACATATGAAAAAGGAGCACTTCTTGTGCTCCTTTTCAATAAATTCATCAAATTATTCAGCGCCAACTTCAGCTTTCACAACTTCTACAATACGATGTACATATGCGTCACACACTTCTTGTGTTGGTGCTTCTGCCATTACACGAATAAGTGGCTCTGTTCCAGATGGACGAACAAGAATACGGCCATCACCGTTCATTTCTTCCTCTACAACACGAATAATTTCTTTAATTTTTTCATTTTCTAATGCTAGTTTTTTATCTGTTACACGAACGTTTACTAGTAATTGTGGGAATTTTGTCATCTCACCTGCAAGCTCAGATAATGGTTTTTTCGTCATTTTCATGATGTTTACCAGTTGAAGTGCACTTAACATTCCATCACCAGTTGTAATGTAATCAAGTAAGATAATATGACCCGATTGTTCTCCACCTAAGTTGTAACCACCACGCTTCATCTCTTCCATTACGTAACGGTCACCAACTGCTGTTTTATCACTTGTGATATTGTTAGCTTCAAGTGCTTTGTAGAAACCTAAGTTACTCATAACAGTTGAAACGACTGTATTATGCTTTAGTTGACCAGTTTCTTTCATGTACTTCGCACAAATAAACATAATTTGATCGCCATCAACGATGTTTCCTTTTTCATCTACAGCGATTAAACGGTCACCATCACCATCAAAGGCAAGACCGATATCAGCGCCTTTGTCTTTTACTAATTTTGCTAATACTTCTGGATGCGTAGAACCTACTCCATCGTTAATGTTCATACCGTTTGGTGAAGTTCCCATTGTTGAAATATCAGCCTCTAAATCCGCAAATAAGTATGGAGCTAAAGAAGACGTAGCACCATGCGCACAATCTAAAGCGATATGTAAACCAGAGAAATCTTCCTCTACAGTTTGTTTAATATATTGTAAATATTTTTGTCCGCCTTCAAAATAATCACTCACTTGTCCAAGATTCGTACCTGTTGGACGTGGTAGTTCATCAACTTCTTTGTCTAATAAAGCTTCAATTTCTGCTTCTTGCTCATCTGTTAATTTAAAACCGTCTGAACCGAAGAATTTGATTCCGTTATCCTGTACTGGATTATGAGATGCAGAAATCATAACACCTGCTTGTGCATCTAACGCTTTTGTTAAATAAGCAACGCCTGGTGTAGAAATAACGCCAAGGCGCATTACTTCTGCTCCAGTTGATAATAGACCCGCTACTAAAGCTCCTTCTAACATATGTCCTGATATACGTGTATCACGGCCAATAATTACTTTTGGACGATCTGTATCTTTTGTTAATACATAACCACCAAAACGTCCAATTTTGAACGCTAATTCAGGTGTTAACTCCTGGTTCGCAACCCCGCGTACTCCATCTGTACCAAAATATTTACCCATTATGATTCGCTCCTTTTTCTGGCTCTTTTTGATTATCTACTGTTGGCTCTTGACTAGTTTCTTTTGTTGGCTCTTGACTAGTTTCTTTTTCTTTATTTTGTTCCTGTTCCGTGTCAGGCTTAGGTTCAGGTTCAGGATTTTTTGGTTTTTCAGTTTGATTATCTTGGTTATTATTTGAATCCGGTTTTTCACCGTTCCCCTGTACTTCTTTATCTGGATTTTCTTTCTTCACAATTGTGACTTTAGCACTTTTTTGCTTTGGCTCTATTGAAATATTACCAGGACCGCTCACTTGAATAGAAACATCCTTCGTCCCCGGAGATACATTTTGCAAATTAATGGCTGCTGTTATTTGAGCAGCTGTTATTTTATCTACTATACTTGTTTCTCCTGAAATATCAACGCTTATCTTCCCATCTTGCGGCGAAAGTAGCTGGGCCGTAACATCTTTAGAAAGTCCATTTTTTTGAATTGATATACCATCAATCGTTCTTGTTTTCGTTTGTTTTGTTTTTTGTACTCCTACCGAAACCTTCACTTGATTCGGTTTTGCACTTGTTACACCCTTTGGCAATAAAACAGAGGTATCGAATGTTGTAGACTCTGTCAATTGACTAAGATCTACTTCGACCCCCTCTATCGATTGTATATTATCCAAGATATCCTTTGGACCTGCTATCGTTACTTCTCTCGGCTCAATGCTAATATTTGTAACGGCCAATCCTTCTGGTAAACTCCCCTTTTTCGTATACGTTACAGGAACAGTTTTTTCAGTATTATTGGCCGTAGCTTGCGTCGCCACATTCAATGTTACACTAATTTTAGATGGACTCGTTCTTACATTTAAACGTTTTCCTTCTTTATTGTATAATGTAACTTCGACTGTTTTTGTAACAGTTTTATTAACACCTTTTAAATCAATATACGCCTTAGCAGATGAAATACTTTCAATTTCTTCTTTCGTCCCAACTACCTCAACAGTATCAGGTTTAATGTTTGATTTTTCGAGAGTAGAACCCGCTGGCATTTGATCCTCATTTGATAATTTTAAGTCTACATGAACGTATTTTCTCGCTTTTTCATGTAGAGTAATTTTAATTGTTGATGGCTGAACTGTTCCTTTCACATCATCTGGAAGCCCGTTCGTTTTCAAAGAAACTTCATAAGTTCCTTTTTCGCTATCTCTCAAATCAACTGGTATATCAAATTGTTTTTTTGCTTTTGCTGTAGCAACTGCTGCTTTTGGGCCCTCTAACTTCACCTTAACGCCCTCTGACGGAATACCACTTACAATATATTTTTCTTCATCATACTTAAGGTTAATGGCATAATTAGTTAAGGTTTCTTTCGCATCATTTGCGAAAGGTATTATCCCCGATGTCGTATTTTTTTCAGTTAAAGTCGCTGACATAAAAAGCATACACGCCAATAGTAATGAGATCCCTTTTAGAAACCAATGATTCTCCATTAACTTATCCATGACGCTTTCTCCTCCAATTCCATAAAGACGAAGAAGTCGTTTTTTCGTTCGCACTAAATTCAGCTAACAACATATCTTTCAGTTGTTCTGTCTTCAAATCACGATGCAACTTACCATTTTTCGTTAAAGAAATTTGGCCAGTTTCTTCCGACACAACTACTGTAATACTATCAGTGACTTCACTAACTCCCATTGCAGCGCGATGCCTAGTTCCTAACTCCTTAGAAATAAACGGACTTTCCGATAACGGAAGATAACACGCTGCTGCTTTAATGGTACTTCCTTGCATAATAACCGCTCCATCGTGAAGAGGTGTATTAGGAATGAAAATATTAATAAGTAATTCCGATGATACGTGTGCATTTAGCGGAATACCCGTTTCCACATAATCACCCATACCGGTCTCTTTTGACAAAGTAATTAATGCACCAATTCTACGTTTCCCCATATATTCCGTTGCTTTCGCTATCGCTGTTGCAACGATTTCAGGTTCATCATCCTCATGAGTTCCAACACGCGAAAATAAACTCCCGCGTCCTAGCTGCTCAAGTGCTCTTCGCAATTCTGGCTGGAAAATAATAATAACGGCTAAAAATCCCCACGTTAATACTTGCTCAGTTAGCCAATAAAGCGTATGCAATTCAAGGAAAATACTGATCATCCGAACGACAATAATAACTGTAATCCCTTTTAAAAGTTGAACAGCTTTCGTCCCTCGAATTATGAGAATTAGCTTATATATAATAAACCATACAACGGCAATATCTAATACCGTACTAAGATATTTCAAAATGGTCGTATCTTCAAAAGGCATGCTAACCCTTCCTCCTACTTACGAGCAATTCTATCCATATATTGAAATATTGTTTTATGCTCTATCTGTATGTATTTCCAACAACTAGTTAATTATACCATACATGAAACAAACGACAATTACAAACAACCCTCCTTTAGTCTAAATTGGTAAGATGTCAAACATTATTATCGTACAGTATAATATAAATCATTATTATACGCTTATTTTCAAATAAAAAAAGCAACTTCTCAGTTGCTTTTCTTACATTTATTTTAGTTTTTCACCGAATAAAGAACCCATTAAAGCAACTGCTGTTGTTGCCGTTCTGTTTCGCTCATCTAAAATTGTGTTTACTTCAACAAACTCAGCAGATGTAACAATATCAGCTTCCGCTAACATTTCCATTGCTAAATGGCTTTCACGATAAGATAGGCCACCAATTACAGGCGTGCCAACTCCTGGTGCATCATGAGGATCAAGACCATCTAAATCTAATGATAAATGTACACCATCAGTATGAGATAAATAAGCGATTGTTTCTTCCATAACAGCCGTCATACCCATACGATCAATCTCGTGCATCGAGAATACTTTAATACCTTCATTGCGAATAAAGTCTTTTTCTCCTTCATCTAATGCACGTGCACCGATAATTACAACATTCTCTTTTTTCACCTTTGGATATGCCCCGTATAAATCTACAAGCGTTTGATGTCCATACCCTAGACTTGCTGCAAGTGACATGCCATGAATATTTCCAGATGGTGAAGTTTCTTCTGTATTTAAGTCACCATGTGCATCGTACCAAATAACACCTAAATTTTTATAATGTTTCGCAACACCAGCTAATGTACCAATTGCGATACTATGGTCACCACCTAATACAAGTGGAAAACGTCCCTCTTCTATAATATGATCCACCTTACTTGCTAATTCGTTACATACAGTTGCAACCTGTGTAAGGTTTCTTAAGTTTGTATTTACATCTACTTCTTTTTCTCTCTCTATACGTATATCTCCTATATCTTTAACGTCATATCCAATTTCTTCAATTCTTTCAATTACGCCTGCATAACGGATTGCACTCGGCCCCATATCTACCCCACGACGCATCTGTCCTAAATCCATTGGAACTCCAATAACTGAGATTTCTTTTTTCATAGATAGTATCCCCCTTTTATGCCTTCACTAAATATTTTAAATCTTTTATATAGTCTGACTCAACTCGACATTTTTCTGTATGGATATACAAATTATTCACTTGTATTCGCCTTAAAAACCCAATTTCAAGACTATTCTATGTATAAAGTTAACTTAATGAAACAACTACCATCATTATTATTAAATAATAATAAAAAACACTCCTACATTTAGAAGTGTTTTTCTGATGCTATTTTCCATACTGCGGCAATATTCTTTGCTGTCATTTCGATATTCTCTTCCGCTACTTTATATGCCTCTTCTAATGTCATAGGACTCGCTGTAATACTAAATACTGCATCGATTCCTTTTTCATGAACAGCTGGATAATTCGGAGATACAGATCCTCCAATAGCAATGACAGGAATACGAAAATGCTTTGCACGCTCCGCAACACCTACAGGGGCCTTTCCATATGCTGTTTGTTCATCTATTCTCCCTTCGCCAGTTATAATTAAATCTGCACCTTCTATATGCTTATCAAAATTTGTATAGTCTAATACAATTTCAATTCCTCTCCGCAAGTTTCCCTTTAACACTGCAATAACAGCTGCTCCCATTCCTCCTGCGGCTCCTGCGCCAGGTATTTTAGATACGTCGCAAGATAAGTATTGTTTAAGGATATTCGCATAATGCTTTAAATTCTCATCCAGCTCTTTCATCATCTCTGCATTCGCACCCTTTTGCCTCCCAAATACGAAAGATGCTCCCCTTATTCCAACTAACGGATTATCTACATCACATGCTGCTTCTATCTTTATATGCAGTAAGCGTGAATCCATGCATGAAAAATCAATAGCGACAATCGAATGTAATGTTCCTCCAGATGGCTCTATTACTTCCCCTTTTCCATTTATAAACCTGACCCCTAAAGCTGACAGCATACCTGCTCCACCATCATTTGTAGCACTTCCGCCAAGTCCTAAAATAATGTGCTCAGCTCCTTCGTCTAGCGCATGTAGTATAAGCTCTCCGGTTCCTTTAGTCGTTGTAATAAGTGGGTTTCGCTTTTTAACCGGAACATGTTGTAATCCTGATGCTGCTGCCATTTCAATAAACGCTGTCTTTTTATCTTTAGACATACCGTAAAAGGATTGTATACGTTCTCTAAGCGGCCCTGTCACATGAAGAGGTATCATTCTTCCATCAGTAGCATCCACAAGTGAATCAACCGTTCCTTCACCTCCATCTCCAATTGGTATTTTTACGTACTCTGCTTTAGGAAAAATTGCTTCAAATCCTCTTTCAATAGCTTCACATACTTTTATAGCTTTTAAGCTTTCTTTATATGAATCAGATGCAATAACAACTTTCACAATTATCCCCATCCTTTATTTTCGCGTTTTCTCCATTTTAAATGACAAATATGAAAGTTGTCTTTTTAAACACACAAAAAAAGCTTACATCATATGATGTAAGCTTTTCTATTAGATGGAGCCTAGCGGGATCGAACCGCTGACCTCCTGCGTGCAAGGCAGGCGCTCTCCCAGCTGAGCTAAGGCCCCTTAGTAATGAAGCGGAAGACGGGATTCGAACCCGCGACCCCAACCTTGGCAAGGTTGTATTCTACCACTGAACTACTTCCGCGAAAATG
>NZ_JADAXG010000013.1:0-80772 GCF_019837545.1 Bacillus sp. 17RED48 | reverse complement strand
CAATTAACCCAGTCACAAATGTGATGAATAAAAAGAGTGAGCAAGAAATACTTTTGGGTATTCCTGGAGTGTTCATTCAATTATTGGGTGAAAATATTATGTTCATTTCATTCTTGTTATTTTGGTATAAGTGCATGAAATACATTAAAACAAGCAATAAAGTAATAGTTATTGTATCTATGCTGTTAGCAGGAATTACTTTTGGGATGATGCACCTTACGGCATATCAATTCAACACATTACAGTGTATTTTAATGATTGGAATACCATCTACAACCCATCTTTTATTGTTTGCTAAATATAGGAATGCACACATGGCATATTGGTTACATGTTTACTATGATTTGATATTGATACTGTGGGGAGTTTTCGGATGAAATTGGTTCATGTAACGAATGAAAGAACTGGAACACTCATTATATAGTATGAAAATTCCATTTATTTAAAAGGGAATTGTGTTAAGGAAACTAAAAACTAAGGGGGATTTCTGATGTTTAAGAAAATTGTAGAAGTACCAATGACCCAGCATGTCTATTCAGGAAAATATAAGTTTGAACTTCCTTATTTTACAGGACAACCTATATCCTTGGAATCAGAGGGACGCGAAGTACAGCACTTTCCTGTAGAAGCTTATGTTCGTACGGATAAAGATTTAGCAAATGGAATCTTTGCAAGATTTGTGATATATGGGAATGATATTCGACCAGTAGGAGATCGTTGCTCTCAATTGGCAACGATATTAAGGAGAGCTTACTTTACAGCATTATTTATACCAGATGTTCCAGAAAAAATAAAATGGATTGAGCATCGTAATCCTGAGAATACAGTACTGAATAGAGAAGAAATGGTAGAAATCGAGTTAGAATGGGATGAAAAAACGGCTTCGTATAGTTCTGTAGAACAAAGTTTCCTAAATAGCATATTCGATTAAAACTATAATTTTTGTGAAATTAAAAAGTGAGGAACATGCGATTTTTACCATTCGTTTATAAAATAAAAAAGTAGCATGAAATCCTTAGAATTCATGCTACTGTTAAAGAAATATTATTTAGATTTTACAGCTTCTTTTAATGATTTCCCCGCTTTAAAGGCAGGTGTTTTTCCCGCAGGGATTGTAAGAGCTTCACCAGTATGTGGATTGCGTCCTTCACGGGCAGCACGTTCCCTTACTTCGAATGTGCCGAAGCCAAGTAGCTGTACATGTTCCCCATTTTGTAGAGCATGTTGAATAGATTCTAATACTGCATCTACAGCAAGACTTGCTTGTGGTTTTGTTAGTTCAGATTGTATTGCGACTTGTTTGATTAATTCTGATTTATTCATAAGGCACCTCTTATTGTAATGTATACTTGTTTTATTATAAAGTTGTAAATGTAATGGTGCAAGATAGTTTGTGAGATGTAAATTTTATAACAGAAAATTGTATTATACAGAGGGAATACTCTGTATAAAAGGAATGGGGGAGGAAAAAAAGATGAAAAATGCCTTTTACACGGAGCCAAATAAATTAGAACGTATTGCAGAAGTATTAAGGGTATTAGCACACCCTGTCCGTCTCCAAATTGTACATCAATTAATAAAGAAAACTTCATTAAATGTTTCTGAATTACAACGGTATCTCGCCATGCCACAATCCACTGTTTCACAACATCTTGGCAAGTTAAAATCACATAGAGTTGTAGCATATGAGCGAAAAGGATTAGAAGTATTTTATCGAGTGGACGATGAAAAAGTGAAACAAACACTGAAGATACTTCTAGGCTAAACAGATAGATTCGTTTACATGCCTAGTCATGTACGGATGAAAATAATGAGCGAGGAAGGGATTCTTCTATGGGCGAGAATTCACATTACAATTATATAACAATAAAAGAACTCATCTTTATTCATTTCTATGTAACAGGGAAGGAAATCCCATCTTCACAAGCAATACAAATACTTAAACAGTTTGCTCCTGAAGAAATACCAGGTACAATCAGACAAACGCGTCGGTATCGTATACGGAAAAATGGAGAAGAATTGTTCGGATACTATAGACAGCAGCATCCGAAATTATTTGATAAGCAAAAATTATGCACGTATGAAGAATTGAAACATCGAGCAGTATATGATTATTCCTCTTATTTGACGATTCATCTCTAATCCAGATGGGTCACTACGTATACATTATGTTCTAAAAAACAGATAAAACGCCTATTTTTTTGTGAAGAATTTTAAAAACGACCGCTCAGATTGATTTTTAACGAAAGAAAACAACCGAGAGAATCCATTTCCATGTAAAAAACGTTAAACGCTACATATCAGCTAATAAAAGTGTTTAACGTAATTAAGAACAAATAAGCTGAGTATGCAGGGTTATATGCATATTTAGTTGAAAATACACATAATTTCACGTACCACACTGTTTAATAAATAATAATCACCATTAAACAATCATCAAGGGTTGCGCCCTCTCTTCCGTATCCGCTACAATAGAGATAGAATACACACAAAGAAAGGTGACTCACTCTATGAATCAACCTTTAGTCAATTTGAGAGTCGATTTTGCTTTCAAGCAATTATTTGGTGTACAAGGACAAGAGGAATTACTGATTTCTTTTTTAAATGCAATCTTGCATGAATCCTTATCTACACCGATTGTATCCTTAAAAATTGAAGACCCACATTTACATAAAGAATATGAAGAAGATAAATTATCCATACTAGATATATTAGCTACACTTCAAGATGAGACCAAGGTAAATGTGGAAATCCAGTTGCGAAATACACAAGAGATAGTAAAACGTTCCCTGTATTATTGGAGTAAACTGTATACATCTCAATTAGAGCAAGGGATGCCCTATCGTTCTTTACGGAAAACGATTGCGATTAATTTATTAGATTTTGATCTCTTTCCTCAATATGATGACATGCATACAGTCGGACAATTTTGGAGTCAACAACACAAGGAAGTGTTACTCGAAGATTTGGAAATCCATTTCATTGAAATTCCGAAATTGCTACAGCAATGGAGAGAAGAAAAAATTAATCCGTGGGAAAATGAATTCGCTCGTTGGTTACTTTTGTTACCAGCGCATGAAGATGAACATTTGACCCACACGCTGGAGGATATCGCCATGAAACAAGATCCAATGTTACAGAAGGCAATCCACAAATGGGAAAATATGAGTCAGAGTAGTTCTTTCCGTCTCGCATATGAAGCACGTGAAAAAGTGTTATTTGATGAACAAGCTAAATTAGCACATGCTCGTGAGGTTGGTATAGAAGAAGGTATGGAAAAAGGAAAAGAAGTAGGCATTCAAGAAGGGAAAATCCAACTAATCCAGGGCATGCATAAAAATGGCATGGATATAGAAGATATTGCAAAGTTTACGAATATGGATATATCGGAAATACGCCATATTCTAGACAAGTAAAGTGTACGATACACTTTTTCAAAAGGTTAGATGATTCTTCAGGGCCATCTGAACCTGAAGAACTAATACCGAAAAATAAATTAAATATTCAGAAAAAAATAGACCGAATAAATCCAGTTATGTTATAATTAGCGTAACCGATATACTGTACTACCTTTTGCTCCCTAATTTGTATAACAAATCAGGGAGCTTTTCGTATGTTTCATGTTCCACGGTCTTTTTATCAGTAGAGCCCTATACAAGAACTGATTGCCTAAAAATAAAGTTACTTGCTAGCAAAAGAAGGGAGTAAGTATATATCACTTTGTTTTTTTATATGGAAATATAAGTAAATATTTTCAAAAGATAGGCTTCTTTTATATTATTCTATTTCATCAATGAGTTCTTTTCAATGATTTACTCGTATGATAATCCATGACTTGTATTAGGATATCTGCAATACATTTTCCGCTTTCAAAGATAATTTGATTCTTTGTATATGCATCTATACATTGCCCTAATCCTTCACTTAACATCACTTCTATTTCACCATTCTCCAGTATTTCGCCCGTTAAAATGGTCGGATATTTACTCAGTGAACGATATAAACATAGCGTTTCAGCTAAAAATGCTACCAATGGTCGTAACTTTTCTTCATATACTGGAATCATATCCGCAGCTATTTGTTCATTTAAAACAAAATCAATTCCATTCTCCTTTAAATCAAATCGATATAAGAAAATCATGTACATAGCACTTCCTTTTGCATTTCATGTGCAATATAGTAGTAGATAATAGATAGTTGGGGACATGATTATACTTAATTCCCCAACTTCCTCGACTGAATTTCAAAAAGGTGTATTTTTATTATATAACTGTATGAATCAACTTTTCAATTTATTATTTCATTTTAGCTGGATATTTCCAATCTCATTTTTCTTCTGTACTCGAACTTGTTTTTGTTTTTTTTCACCGACTTCTTTGCTTCTATTTGGTTGTTCCATTTTTTTCGTACAGCTCTTTTTATTGAAGTACTATAAAAGGGAATTTACACATTTTTATATTTTGTTCCCCTTAGCTTGATGGCGATGTTACCTTACCTCAGGTGAGGTCTACAAACGAAAAAGACGGGTCAATATCGAACCCGTCTTCTATTCATATATGACAGCTAAAAACCATATAGAAGACCATGTGCCATACGGAATGAAATACCAATATGTTTTAACAGCATTTCTCTTTCATAGCTTTCATCATAGACATAGTAGAAGTCATCATTTCATCACATTCATGCATTGTATTATGCATAGCTTTATCCATGTTTACATTCATTTGCATCATGTTGTTCATCATCATCTTCATACACTTCATTTCACACATCATTTTTTCCATAGACATCATCATATTTGTTGTACCTACCATCATTGTTTTTTCCATTTTAACATCCTCCTACATTTTTTAATTTTTTTATCTAGCAATTATAAACATTCTTTTTCTTTTTACAAATACCTCCAAATTTCTTCCTAAATAGATATTGATAAATAATTTCTAGTTAGGATAAAGAAACCCACTATAAAAAGAATCATCTTTTTCATGTAAAAAGCTTCCTTAGCGTACAATTTTCTTTTTACGGTCATGTTTCTTTTAAGCAAAGAACAAATCTAGCAGTTCGTAAAGGTACACTTTTACAGACATATAGAAACATAGGGAAAACCATGTCCATAAAAGTTGTATTTTTATTTTACAGATGTCTTTAATTTTTATACACCTTTACAGATGTAAATAGGCTATAATTGTGTTCGAGGTGAAAGAATTGCAAAATAAAAAGTTTGGATATGTCAGAGTTTCCAGTAAAGACCAAAACGAAGAACGTCAGATTGAGAATATGAAGCATCTAGGAATAGAAGATCGAGATATTTTTATTGATAAACAATCCGGTAAAAATATGAAAAGAGAAAATTATCAAATGTTAAAACGATTAGCTAGAACAGGGGATACAATTGTTTTTGATTCTTTAACGAGGCTAGGGCGTAGTATGAATGATGTGCTAGAAGAATTTAGATATTACGAACAACAGCGAATTAACTTACAATTTATTAAAGAACCATTTATTAATGTGAATTATAATGGTGAAAGTACAAATGATGTCATTCAACAGGCTGTACAAAAAGCAACCCTTACCATTCTTTCTGCCTTTGCAGAAAAAGAAAGGAATGATATCAAACAACGACAAGCAGAAGGGATTGCATTAGCAAAGAAGCAAGGAAAACATTTAGGAAGACCACCTGTACAAATTACGGAACAATTCATTGAGGCATATGAGGCATGGCAATCTGGAAAGATTACGGCGGTCGGAGCGATGAGAAAATATGATATAAAGCGTTCTTCTTTTTATAAGTTAGTAAAAGAGTACGAAGCGCACGAAAAAACAAAGCATATTGCGAAAAGTGAATAGTTTTGAGAAAGGATAAAATTGAGTTTCTTCCTATTTATATAAGAAGCACATTTGGTACTTTAACGTCCATAGGCCGTGTCTTGCAAAATTTGGCGAAGACGTAATACCTGTTAAGGGTATTCCCTTGACAGGTCGGGATTGCTATTACACATATCAAACAGGGTACATCCATGCCTTAATCTTTAAACAAACGTTTGATTCGTCATTATTTGTACAAAAACAGAAGGATTCGCTATAAATAGCGGATCCTTCTAATTGAATGCATCTTTAATTATTAGAATGTGTCTAGGAATCCGCCGTCCTCTTTTGATATTTCAATATCTTTGCACCAGAACCATTAAATCCGTATCCATTGAGCATTTCTTCCTCTTGAAACTAGCTTTATATGACCAAGGGACTGGAAAGAAGCTAATGCCTTACTGATTGTACTTTCGGCTATGTCTGGGTAAACACCACGAATATCTTCTTTAGTAAAAGATTTTTTTTGTTTTAATATATAATTTTTGATTCGCTCAATTTTAGTATGCCTGCATATAGAACCTTGAACAATTAGATGCAAATCTCGATATGCATCTAATATAATTGTTAAGAATATTTTCAACCAAAAGCTGATATTATGCCCGCTACAATACCAATTAACTGAAGATTTAAAGATTGATTCATAGTATTTTGATTCATGCTTCGTTATATATTTATCTAAACATATATATTTTATAAATGTATGTTCATTTTTCATTAATAATAATTGCATCAATATGAATGCGAGTCTTCGATTTCCCTGATTAAAAGGGAGAATACAATAGAAATTCAACAAAAATCGAGCTATTAGTATCAGTGAATGGAACTCTTTATTCGCCTCTAATATATTATATTGCTCACATAATTGTTCCAGAGATTTGGGAATAAGCTTCCGTGAAAGAGGTCGATAGCTACTAGAATACATCCCATATTCTGGAACGACTGGGACAATAAATTCTTTTTCACGCCACATTGCACTATCAGAAGTAATATAATGGATTAATTGAAAATGTAATTCTTGTATGGTTTCTGGATTAGTGGGGAGATCATAGAACTTCTTTTGTACAAGAGATAGTGTTTGATAATAACAAAATACGGCATCTTCTTCTGTTGTTTTGGGTAACATGCCGTTCAAAATGAGTTCTTTTAACCTTTTATTTGGAACTTTTATATCCAGAAAAACACTATTAAAGTTTTTTAAGTAATGCAGGGGGATAGTTTTCTCCAAATTATTGAATATATCAGGATTTCTCTCTTGATAAGCGGATATTTTCCCTTTGTATTCACTAATTTCACTTATTAATTTTAAAAGTTCTCTTTGTAGCTCTATATCTAAGTATTTATCTTCAAAAAAATCTCTCATTTAATACCTCCATTGTTCCTTAAGTGTTACTATATAAATTAATCTACTCTTAAAAAGATTTTACAATAAGTTTGTACGATATTACTACTAAATAATTGATTATTAATTTACTTCTGAATTTATGTTTCTATTCAAGCTTGAGGTGATAAATTATTCTATATAAGGGCTCACCATACATACCCATCACCATAAACTCTTCAGTGCATAAATCTAAAGCGCTTTCCTGAACAGATACATCTTGAACAATTTTGATTGTCCCCCTTCCATAAGTAAACAAAGTAAAGTACTAATATTATTGTTGACTATGTAATTAGTTTATCAATTTATAGGTGTACTTTATTTTTAGTAGAATTAACTCATTTGCCTTTAATGTTCCTCTTACATCGATTAGGACTAATGAATAAAATTTAATAATATAAAAAATAATATAAAGACTAAACTGCTATAAATAAAGGAAGTGTATATCATGCCTTTAAGTGAAGAGACCATAGAAACCCAGACTATCCACACTCATAATTTACAAGGACTTAAAAATAAAATAGAAAAAATCTTTGATATCTGTGCCGATTTGGTTGAGCAGCCTTTGCAATTAAAAACAAAAACGAATATTTTACTATATTATTTTGAGGGCCTTACAGACGGTGTGGCATTAAAAGGAAATGTCGTTACACCATTACTACAAGAAGTAAATGAAGACATACAAGTATTCAATTCTAATATTATTGCTACTTATACTAAAACAGTATATACATGGGACGAAATTAAAGAAGGGCTGCTTGAGGGGCAATGTGTACTATTTATGGAAGGAGAAAAGAAAGCTCTTCTCATAAATACAAAAGGGTGGGCAGAAAGGGCAATTCAGGAACCTGTTTCAGAAGTTACTATTAAAGGCTCTCATGATGGATTTATTGAGAATGCCTCTAAAAACATAGGTCTAATACGAAGGTATATTCCATCTACTGAGTTGAAAATTAAGAAATTGACAATCGGAGAACGGGCTACCACTTCTGTATATTTACTTTACTTAGGCGATGTGGCAAACGAGGATGTGGTACAGGAAGTAGAAACAAGAATATGTAAAATCAAAACTGATACAGTATTGAGCATAGGAGAATTATCCAATTTTACAAAAGATCAAAACTGGACTCCCTTTCCACAGGATTATTTAAGTGAACGTCCAGATGCCATTTCCCATCATATTCTTGATGGAAAAGTAGCAATTTTAATTGATAGATCTCCTAGTGCAATGATTGTTCCGATGAACTTAATTGGTTTTTTTCAGACTCCCGATGATTATAATGTGCATTGGCTCATTGCATCATTTTTTCGCTTATTACGCTTTTTAGGATTTATTATAGCTATTTTTTTACCCGCGATATATATTGCAATGGTTTCATTCCATTTTGAAATTATTCCTTTAGATCTATATACTTCTATTGCAACGTCAAGAATCAAAGTTCCCTTCTCCCCTTTAGTAGAAGCTTTTATTATGGAAATTACATTAGAAATGCTTCGTGAAGCTGGGATTCGTCTCCCTCAACCGATTGGACAAACAATTGGCATAGTTGGGGGAATTGTAATTGGACAGGCAGCCGTTCAAGCTGGGCTTGTGAGTAATGTTATGGTTATAATTGTGTCTATTACTGCCATTGCATCGTTTATTGTTTCTAACTATGATTTATCAAGTTGCATTCGTCTTATTCGTTTTCCCATGATGCTATTTGCCTACTTTTATGGAATTGTGGGTATTGTTAGTGGGATGATGCTCTTATTTGCTCATTTTGTTACACTAACCTCTTACGGTACACCTTACGGGCTACCAATCACCCCTTTTCGTTTACAGGAATTAAAAGATTCTTTTATAAGGTTTCCTATTTCTAAGATTACTACCCGCTCTAGTACAGGACAACCGAAACAAAAAAAGAAGGAAAATTAAAAAAAGGTGGTTCACATGGGAAATCTTAGTTTTCGGAACATAACTTTATTTGAGTATATTGTTTTCATTCATTCTCTACAACTTGCATCAGGTATGTTAATTATGCCAAGTCCACTTGCCAATACTGCTGGCACAGATGGATGGATTTCTATCGTTTTGGGATGGATGGTAACCTCTATAATTGGGATGCTCATAGTATTGGTGCTACAAAAAAATCCAAATCAAAATTTCTTTCACATTCTAACACAATATTTTGGTAAATACTTAGGAACAACACTTATTATTATATATGCCTTGTATTTATTCTTTGCTGGATTTAATACTTTATTAAAAGCAACTGATATTGTAAAAGTATGGATTTTCCCTTCTACTGCCTCCTATCAAATCGTCATATTATTACTTGTTCCTTTTATTATTTTAGCATGGAGTGGAATACGAGCCATCATTAGTTATTCTATGCTTGTTTTCTTTTTTACCGCTTGGATGCCAATATTTCTCCTTTTTTCATTAAAAAGTAATTACAATCCCTTACACTTGTTACCCATTTTAAAAGAAGGTGTATATCCTGTTGTGAAAGCAATGAAACAAACAATTACCCCTTATGCTGGCTTAGAAATTGCATATTTTATTTACCCGTTTTTACAAAAAAAACATAAAGCGATAAAAGGCATACTTATAGCGAATACAGGAACCATGTTTTTCTACCTATATGCTACTATTCTTACTTATATATACTTTAGTCCGGAAGGTATAAAAGAAGTGATTTGGCCGGTATTTCACCTATTAAAGGGTATTAGTTTTTCGTTTTTAGAAAGATTAGAAATCATCTATATTGCTTACTATTTAATTGTGTTTTCTACCACAATCTATCCATATTTATTTTTCGCTATATATTCTATAACCAGTATACGTAGAAGAAGTTCACGTTATTGGATTATTGTTATTTCTGCCATATTACTTAGCGGGGTATTCATGTATTTTAATCCCAATGTGAATAGTATTGTATTTATTTATTCTTTTATGGATATTTTAAATATCATTTTCTTTATTGTATTCCCCGTTTTTCTCTTTGTTTACAGTATTCTTTTTAATTGGGCTACTAGGAGGAAACAATAATGATTCGAAAATGGCTATTGGGCGTAATCTGTTTTATATATTTAACTGGATGTAGTCAGAGAATTCCATTAGAACAAGCTTCTTTAATTCTGTTAATCGCCTTAGATAGAACTTCTAACGGAGAAATGAAAGTGGGAACAAGTATACCTCTTTTTCATCATGAGAAGCAAAAAAGTACTGCTGAGCATTGGGTTCAAGCATCAACTATATATGATGGATTTAGCAAAATGGATACAAAATTAACAGGTTATGTAACCTCATCAAAGGCTGAAGTGATATTAATTGGGAAAAAATTTACGCAAGAAAAAAATTGGATACAAGCACTCGATTCTTCTTATCGTGATCCTTACGCTACTATTAATGCTAAAGTGGTGCTTGTTGATGGATCAGCAGAAGAAATTTTTAAAATTAATAGACCTGATAAACCGGCACTTTCATCTTATATAAGCGGCGTAATCGAATCCGCTATTCAAAATAATCAGTCTGTTCCTTCTACTATTCAACAATTAATGAGAGAAAAGAATGAACAGGGCATGACACAGACAGTCCCAATTATTAAAAAAATTAAAAATGAAATTGATACCGTAGGAATCGTATTTTTAGACCAACAAGGAAAATATATAGCTAAAATCCCTAAAAAAGATGTTAAATTTTTCAATCTAATATATAAGCCGAAGAGTGCAGGTCGAATGATACTACACCTTGTTCTTTCTCCAAAAAAGTCTGATAAAAAGTCAAATACATCTGTTTTGGTGCAAAATGCAAAGAGAAAAATAAATGTAGATTTTCAAAAAGGTAAATTTGTATTTACTATAGATGTGAATTTGAATATAGCTTTAATTGAAAAAACCAACAAGGGCGTAACTAAAAATCGTTTACAGGGTAATACACATATAAGTAGACTGGAGCGTGAAATTAAGCAAGAACTCGACAAAAAATTGCAAGGCATGTTGCAGGATATGCAAAAAAACAAAATTGATCCAATTGGGTTATCTTTATACGCGAGAGCCTTTCAATATAATGAATGGAAGAAGGTGAAAGCTAATTGGGTATATGCTTTATCAAAGGCAAAAGTACATGTGAATACACATATTACAATAAAAGATACTGGAACAATACGACATTAGCGTTAAGCTCTACACTCTCATTACATATTTAATGCTACGAAAAAATATGTTTCTGGTGCCAAAAAATCATTTTCAAGTTTCTTTGTTTTTTGCACCAGAACCCAATAACACGACAATTCAATTACTTTCATAACCCCGATAACTTTTTCGTCATTGACTGTATAATAAACCGGTTCTGTTGCAAAGTTTGAAAAAAGCATAAACAGGTTGGTAAATGAGGAGCAATGTTCAGGAAATAGCTAGTAATTGTTGAAGTTCATTGTACTTTGAAAAGGCGGAGTCTCTTTGAAGACTTCGCCTTTTCTTAAGTTGATGGGCACCATACATGCCCATCAACTTAAGAACGAAAATAAAATGGGGTTCCCTTCAAAACAGCTAAAAACTGTTCAACATATTGGTTATTCTTAAAAATACGCATGCTAAATAAACTCTAACGAGTTTTATTTTAAAAATTATGCAGCTTTTTTTTGTTCCCTAGCTATACTCATAAATCCATACCGTAATTTTCAAACAAACGTTTGATTCGTCATTATTTACAAAAAAACAGAAGGATTCGCTATAAATAGAGAACCCTTCTAATTGAATGCATCTTTAATTCTTAGAATGTGTCTAGGAATCCGCCTTCCTCTTTTGGTATTTCAATACCTTTGTGCCAGAACAAAACAATATGAATAATAATAAAAATAATAAAACGAACAGTTTTATTGGCATAGTCTGTTGGCAATAAAATTAAATAGAATGAAATGCACGTCCTTTTAATCAGAAATTAGTTTTTTAGGGACAGATGGTCCAACCGAACTAATATGTAAACAACGTATACCGTGTATTTTAATTTCTTAAAATATGACGCACACCCGTAATATCTATATTGATAAACTTTGTAATACACCCTTAATTAGTAATAGCATATATCTTTACTGTAAATTTATCTTTTGCACCACTTGGGCTTGCGATATAGTATTTCGAATTTGGAGTTGCTGCAGTCCTGGAATCATTTGAAATATTGCTCCAACTAACACGATCTAGCCCTAGGGGAACATCTATCATAACATTGAAAGAAATGTTAGAAGAATTATCTTTTTCTGTGGGCTCGATAATCCATTTTAATCCCATTGTCCCTTTGGGTAAATTATTGATACTAAAGTTTGGACTGGATCGATTTTTCTCGCCAGATAATGGATTGGATTCAGAAGAAATTTGGGAAATCAGTACTTCTTTTTCACTAGAATATATCCCATTTAATCGAATGATACTATCAATTAAACCTGGGCCTGGAAAATCTGCTGCGATGATACCAGCGTGTTTAATATCACCTTTTTGCATAATTTCAGTTCCAAGTATATTCGTCCCCCCATAAAAAACTTGTCCATCCAAATCTCTCGGGAAGTCTTTCCATTTACTTGCTGTATTTGTTTGAATTAACCATTGATTACTACCAGTATTTTTGTTTTCTTTTCCACTAGCAACAAACCAAGGATAAAACCCATTCCAAATTGCTAAACCACCAGTACCACTAAAATGATTGAGGTAAATTTCCCCCTTGCTTTGTTCATCACTCGCATGAAAAAGATGATTTTTCACTGCATCCCATTTCGCATACATTCCATCTGGTCCGCCACTAACTTGATATTGATCTTGAATATCCAAAGACTCATATTGGATACCATAATTCTTAGAGGCTGTAAAGTTTTGTAATAATACGATTTTCCCTCGGATATCTCCTAGTTTTGGGTTGCTTTTTTCTGTAGTTGGCACAGTATTGGGGTCCCAAAAATAATCTTGATATCTTTTTATATAATTCTCTAATATTTCCTCAAATGATAGGGATCCCACAGCGGGATTCGTTTCTTCTTTTAATCGCATTAAAACCGTTTCTTTCGGATTTTCTTTTAAAAACTGAATGGTTTGTTTTACTACATCCTCAAAATTGGCATTTTGATAGATAATGCCATGATACATGTCAAAAGAGTTTTGTACACGTTTCACACGCATGTCTACATAACGAATACCAGAATGTAATTGCTGAGGTAAAGACATTGTTTGATTTATTGTCAAATCAGTTCCTTGTATAGCCATTGAGCCGTGAGTTCCTGGAATAGATATCTCACTTAATTTTTTTGTGTCATCTAATTTTGACATCCATGATGGATTGAGATAGCCTATATCAGATTCGTAGGAATAACCTGGGTGCCTATCAGCAAATGCCGTAGAAGTTGTGCATAAACCTACTAATGTTAAACAAGTCAGAATGCTATGTTTTAGGATTTTTCTCATATTAAGTCCATTATCCATTCTATCTCTCCTTTATTTTAAATTTGATAATCTCATGTAACGAATATGATACTATACAGATTTATTAAAATTATAAGAAGAACAGGAATATTCGAATAGTTTTAATAAGGGTTACATGCTTTGAGGTTTTGAAGGAATAATAGGTTTAATTGTATCCTTCACTGCGTCAAAGTACTCCTTTTTCCAAACAAAACAGAAGTCTTAAATAAGACTTCCATTTTGGTATATATAATCTATGAAATATTGTTGAATGAATTGAGAAATAGTACTTTTATACGCTAAAATTGAGATAAACTTATTTCTGAATTTTTCATAACAAAGTGGCTTATGAGCAATGCTCCTTTATAAGACCAAATAAAGCCTGTTTTCACATCCAGTAAGCTCTTAATTTAGAGGCTTACTTCTCATTAAAACTTAAACTAACTACAGTGGCAATAGATTGTGCTGCATGTTCCCAGCTACCATCGATCACTTTTCCAATTTGCTGACCAATTGAGTTTAGATCATTTGGATTAACTGGAATTCCATTATATGCAGCAATAATTGATAAAAGTGGTGCTGCAAATGGTGTAAAACCACCTCTATCAATATGAAATTGAGGCGTACCAATTACTTCCCCGTCTTGTACTGTAAATTCATAGTAAACTTGATCATCTGGGCGAAAACTTAAATGATGAGAGATTTGTCCCTTCACATATTTTTTCCCGCCACCTAAATCGACTACTTCGATTGGTTTTACATTAAATTCATGCTCAAATACTTTAATTTTTTTGACTTCGGGACCATGTAAAGCAGCATTCACAGCTGTTTGCAAATTACTCTGTGACAGTGGTTGAATACTCACTTGCGATTCTTGTTGTTGGATAGGATCTTTTGTTTCTGCAGCAAACGCCGATGTAGTAGGTAATGCGCCTGTAGCTAATGTGGCCACCATTGCTGCCGTTACTATCATTCTTTGTTTTTTCTTCATTACTTTCATCCTCCTTTTCAATTATGTTATATACATGTATTATGATAGCTTCCTTCACATTATTTCTCAATTTTCAGATTAAACAACTAGTAATTGATTATATGCACTAATTTATTACGTAAGATTCTTATACATTGACTTTAAACATTGTGAGATCATCGAAAGAATACTGTGATTGTGAGTAAAAAATAGAATAAAGGAATGGAATCGACACAATTTTTTTATGTTTCAGAAAATATTCTAAGTATTTTATATTTTTTTGTCATCATTGCTATTCTTTTTTTAAACACAAATAACCCAAAATAAAAAACTCCCTGATTTTTCCTACAAATGAGGGAGCAACGAGCTTATATAAAAGTTTATAATTAACTATCTTCATGTTCCTTGTTTAAAAAACATTGAATGTTTCTTTAAGAATTTGATGGTATTGTTTCTCTGTTATTTCTTTTTTTGATATGGTCACTCCTATATATCCCCTCCATAATTTGTAGCATCAATGCAAGTAACTTGAGAAAGTTCAGAAGGGACATCTTTTAGTTCTGAAATATCATTATCAATATTAACCGTTATTTATTTTCCGATACTTTCTTTTGATTTAGAAAATAGGTTTATTTAATCATAATTAAGCACTATAGCAACACTTTTTGGTTCTATGTACCAAAAAGTGTTGCTATAGTGGATTCTTCATGCGATTTTTTGTTAAGCAGTTAATAGACACGTAATAAGTATTGATAGAGACTATTCATACTCATAAATAGGGAAACTCCCCTCAAAATGCGAGTTGTTATCATCGATTTAGTTATGAAATTATTAAAATATGCTCGACTTTTGTTTATTCCCCCATTTCAAGGGGATGGATAGAAACAACCCTTATTCTTCTTTCTGAAAGAAGTTAATACATTGGCTGAGTTAAATAACAGCCAATTGGAGGGTTTCATGTTAATTGTATTTTAATATACTGAATGTGTAATGTTTTTAATATTAAATCTTCATTAAGTATTCCGAATTATATTTAAATATCTATTCTACACTGTGTGAGACTCACGCTAAGAACATTTTCAATCTTATTTTTTATATTTTTGGGAGGAACAATTATGAAACAATTTTTAAAAACAAAAAGTTCTCATGTGATAAACGACGTTGAATCCCCTCTTACAGAAAATCAAAAAACATTATGGCTAGCACATCAAATTGATGAAAAATCAGGCCTATATCATGAACCGATTTCTATTCAAATCAAAGGAGCGTTAGACGTTCAACAATTACAAAAAGCGTTACAGTATATTATCAATATTAAAAATTGCTTAAAAATCATTTAAACTGTATATTAATACATTATAATGTGGAGGTTTTGAGATGCAGATGAACACAATTACTATAGAGGACATCTATCAGGAGATATTAGATGGAAAAAGAAATAGATTCCCACGAAATACTTGGAATTCAGATGAAAACAATGAAATGGCTAAAAGAGTAACAAGGTATTTAGTAAAAAATATTTTAAATTGGAACGAAGAAGAGATAAAACAGAATTGGAATAACTCATTAATTGCGAAGTATCGATTACGTGGCGTATTGAAGCATAAATATGACAATAGTCCATATGCGATGATTAATGATTTATATCCGAATCAATTTAAAGAATGGGAATTTAGAATGACGCCGTTAAATTTTTGGACGAAAGAAAAGGCATTACAATTATTAAAATGGATAATTGAAGAAGAGGAGCAATTATCACCCCAAAAACTCTTGCAAATTTATGGACAAAAATGGTTGAATGAACGGAGACTAAGTGCACCTTTAAGGGTGCTCTGGGATGGAAGCCCATATGCGATGATTAATGATTTATATCCAAATCGATTCAAAGAATGGGAATTTACTAAGGCTCCTAATAAATTTTGGACGAAAGAAAAAGCGTTACAAGCACTGAAATGGACAATTGAAGAAAAAGAAAAATTAAATCCAGATCAGTTGAAGAATATATACGAAAATAAATGGTTAACTCAATCAGGATTGAGAGGAGCCTGTCAATTATATTGGAATGATAGTCCATATGCAATGATTAATGATTTATATCCGAATCAATTTAAAGAATGGGAATTTAAGATGACACCGAGCGGTTTTTGGACGAGAGAGAAAGCGCTAGTTGCATTACGTTGGACAATTGAAGAAAAAGAAAAACTGACAGATAATCAATTATTACAACAATACACAATGAAGTGGTTAAAAAGGCATAGACTATGGACACCAGTAGCAAGATACTGGAATGGAAGCCCATACGCAATGATTAATGATTTATATCCAAATAAGTATATAAAAGGTTCATTCAAAGGATATATAAATAAACCTTAATATTATTAGACGTAATTTAATAGACATGAAAACTTGAATAGTAAAGTGTTGTTGCAAAGTGTCCTAAATGAGACTGCATTTCAGAAAAAATTGTAAGGAGAAACACAAAAGAGATACTTTGAAGGAAGTTCAAGAAAGATATTATTTTAATCGCAGTGGGCTACTACTATCTTTTTTCTTTAAGTTATCGTGATGCCTCTGAAATTTTAAAAGAACGTGGAATCTCAGTTCACCCACCAACTTTTATGCGCTGGGTTCAGGAATACGGAGACAAAATTTGTAACAACCAAACTGCGTTATTTCGACGTACAACAATTATTAATGGTCGCATAAATCTATCTGCAATCACACCAATGCTTTATCTATTAGAAAGCTTTGCAACAGAACCCTCCATGTTATCTTGGTTCTTATTTTCATTTACATTAGGCTTTGTCTCATATAAATTGTTTAATACGTGATTATACTCGTTTCTTGTAATTTCTTTATTATACAATTGAATTAATAAATCTTTATGTTCTTTTGAAAATGCCATTTTATCAAAAAAATTAGGATACATAGTACCATTCTCTCCGATTCATGTTGGGTTTTATGTTTTGTATTTTATAACTGAGAAGTAGAAAAATCCACATCTATATAAAATAGGTATGGATTTTTCAGCTACTGTTTTAGATGTCGTTGTATAGTATAAATATTAGATGCCTATTGAAGTATAACATAAAAATTATAATATATTTAGATTTTATATATCATGAAATAAAGAAAAAACTTCCTCCGAAGTCCTTTCTATTTATTTTTATCTCATGGAGCTAAATCATTTATGAATAAATTCTTACTGGTTTTTGACTGAACTGTTCAGTAAATAAATTGTTCTCTACCAGATGGATCATACACCTTTTTTAGAACAACAGTGTCAGTATGTTCCTATTTTATTTCTTGTTGCATTTCCTGTGCCGGAACCCAATTAAAGAATCGAATTCAAAAATTATATGAAGAGTTGTACAATAAAGAATAGTTTAATATAAATATTGTTGCTGTTAATGAGAAAGCAAGGGGGGACATTATGTTACAGGAAAGAATTAATGAATTGGAAAGTGGCATTTTAACTATTGATAGGGATAAAGTTCATGTAAGGGGTTTTAAAAACGAAAAGATGTTAATGTCTTTTTTAAATGCTAACAAAAAAAATTGGAGTTTTATAGGAATATATGATTCTCATAAAATGAATTTTAATAATATTAAAAGTAATGCTCTAATTATTGTTATGGAGGATGGAAAAGAAATAGGGAGATATCAATATATTCCGGTGTTAAAGCATACGATTAAATATGATAAAAAAGATGGAAAAAACACTTCTATGACATTTACTATCAGAAAAAGTATATATAGCAAACATTATCACTTTTTAAGCGAAAAAATGTCTCACGTCTTTGAAAGGAGAGAATTTATTACAACCTATTTAAGAGAAGAGTTTGGAGCAAGTATAGATTTTTAACTGGGGGTTGAATCATGAAAAATATGATTTTAGTTGATATCGAAACAGGAGGATTTGATGTAGAGTCAGGAATTCTGGAAGTTGCTTTACTTGTTGTGGAGAATGGTGAAATTGTTAAGGAAGTGCATCTAGCAGATGTAAATGACCCGTCTTCTATTCATCTAGGGATGGGGGAAGGGTATGCTGATATTTCTGAAGATTACACAAAAAAAGAGTCCTTCAAAAGTGTGTTGGCTCAATATGATTACCCAATTGTTGCCCACAATGTATCTTTTGATAGAAAATTTCTGATCTATTACGGATGGTTAGATGACGAATATGAATGTTATGATTCAATTCGATCTATTAAATACGCTAATCCTAATTTATTCTCTTATTCTTTAGGATACTTAGTATCATTTTATGAATTAGATCAACCACTAAATCATATTGCCTTAGATGATGTAAAAGCACTTTTTGAAGTTATTAAACGGGCAGCCCCTACTATTTGGATACCTCTGTATAAAGTGAAACCGAAACAATTAAATCATTTTGTTGAATCCATTGCAAGAATTGAAGGAGAAAGTACTGTTTTTCAAGGAAAGACAATTGTTTTCACAGGAGCGAGTCCATTTCCTAGAACACTTATGAAGGAGATTGCATCAAAGTGTGGGGCAAAGGTGACAGGAAGCGTATCTTCAAAAACGGATTATGTGATTTGTGGTGAAAACCCTGGAAATAAATTAGATAAAGCAAGAGAGTTAGATATTGAGGTTCGGACGGATGTATGGTTCCTTGATGCTGTCTCAGAGGACATTAACTTAAATAATGTTTCGCTTGAAAGAAATCGAATTTCATTTCAAAATAGTTCCACTGAAGGTTCAAATACGTCACTTCAAAAGCGAGAAGAATTTAAAGATAAAATTGTTAATATTGCATGTATGCCGACTAGAATTCAATCTCAAGTAGAGGGATTTCTTCTGAATTATATGGGGGTTAGGGAAATAAATAAAGGTTCGAATGGATACAAAGTTGATTTACTTATTTATGCTGATGAAGGTGACTATGTACTTTTAGAAAAAGCGGAACAGCTAAATATTCAAACTATTACACTTTCTAAATTCAACAAAATGATTTTATAAATTTACCTAATGGTTTAAAAATAATACATTCAATTCGACTGACAAGGGTATTAACTGTGAAATAATAGTCTGTACCTAATATTTAACATTTTTGGTACCAACTGTCCAATGTGTATTAAGTAAAACTTTTCAAACATGTTTAGTGTACGTAAATCAAAAAGAGTTTTACAAAAGATACAAAATGTTAAACTCATTAAAACCAGTGATATCATGCGTTTTTCTATGGTATTACTGGTTTTTTTCGCTATAAAATGAAAAGAAAAAGATTGTCAGTTTAACAAATTATAGTTATAGTTAAACTAAGTTTTACATATTATAGCTTACAACAGAGTTTTAGGAGGTCATGTTTTATGACGAAAGGGGGACGAAAACCTGGGGCAAAAGAGCCAATTCGTTCAATAGAAAAAATTGAAGAAATGAAAGATTGGCTATTGCAAAATTCCTCATATCGAAATTACTTTTTATTTTATTTTGGAATTAACACAGGTTTACGCATTAGTGATATTTTACGATTGCGTGTAAAAGATGTTCGAGGAAAACATGTTATAAAAATTAAAATGGAAAAAACAGATACAACGGTAGAAGTATATTTCAATACGGTTTTACAACAAGAGATTGCGAAATATACAAGTAACATGGCAGATTCCGATTGGCTGTTTCCAAGTCGGCAAGGAGATAAACCAATCACAAGACAAATGGCTCATACCTTTTTGCATAAAGCGGCACAGGCTTGTGGGATTGATTCAGAACATTGGGGAACCCATAGTATGCGGAAAACGTTTGGCTATCAGTATTATAAAAAAATGAAAGATGTTTACTATTTAATGAAGTTATTTGGTCACGCGACGCAAAGACAAACACTACAATACATTGGTGTAGAAGCTGATGAAATTCGTAAAACGATGGAGAATTTCACACTATAGAGTAAGGGGGATAACAAATGGAGTGTGTTGAGTTTGAAGTATTAAAGCAATGTGGATCACCAATGGTTTATTTTTGTGAACATGAAATGAAACATAGTTGTTTGATTGCAATTCCATCCTGGAATTGGAGTTTCTTAATGGATTACACGATCAATTTTATAGATGAAAAGCCTATGTTAATGAAAGCATTGGAGAAGTATGTTTCTTATCATCTTCTAGAGAATGTTGCAGATGCATTTTATGATTACGTGTTTAGCCAATTCGATTAAGATTTTCATAAGGGGGAGCATAATGAATTTTAAAAGGACGATAAGTAGTTTTTTAGTAATGGGATTACTATTTTCGGGATGTTCAGCAATTCAAAATTCAAATCCTGCAAAACAAACAAGTGGAACACAAGAAATTGCACAAGTTATAGAGTTTCCATCACATAAGTATCCAGAAACAGCGGCACATATTAAAGATGCGATTGCAAATGGCAAAACAGATATTTGTACAATTGATCGGGATGGAGCCGCTGAAAGAAGAAAACAATCTTTAGCAAATGTTCCAACGAAAAAAGGATATGATCGTGATGAATACCCTATGGCAATGTGTGTGCGACGCGTTCTCGTATAAGCGTTTAACAACGTGAAAACGAGCACTTCTGAATACAGAAGGAGAACTAAAGTGTCGAGAGAAGGAATGAAAACCGTCATGTTGAGTTGAAACTTCTCCCTTAATATCCTGCATGCATTAATTAATGGTAGTTAAATAGTGTGTGAAGCCAGGTGAAGTCGGCTGAGAGTTACCCTAACAGGTCAAGCTGAGGAAAATTCGTAACTGGACGTAACCTATAAGCCGGAGGGCTGATAAGCTTCCTATGGTGAGTATGTCCCAACGGGGACTGACAAAGTGATGAATGAAAGAATCTATACGCCAACGGACTCGAAAGGGTTCGACTGTATAAATGCAGGGTAGGATACCGTTGAGTATGACGGCACATTAAGAAAGACGGGATAACGGACAATGACGTTATAATCTTACAGGTTCATAATCACCACCTAAGGGAATGCCATATAGCTAGACACTTTGGAACGTGGAAAGCAGAGGACTTCTTACAAAATTGCCTACCAGCTTGGAGTTTCGTGGTAACACGATTTACCTCTGTGAGAGTAGGGGCACAGTACCGATGAAACGTCTAATCAACGTGGAGGGATGGCCCCGAGTCTATGATTATTACTAAAAACAGGATTCAAACGTATCAAGGCTTCGGGTAAGAAATGGGGATTACTTCAAAAAGGAGTATGCCACCTTGAACACTTTCTTACGTAACGCAGAATACTACGGTATGACGGAACAATTCGATAAACTATATGCTGACAGTAAAAATAATAAGACGTTCCACAAGCTATATAATCTAGTGATATCTAAGGAGAATATTCTCCTTGCTTATCGAACAATTAAATCCAATAAAGGGTCAAAAACTGCTGGAGCGGATAGGGAAAACATTAACGATTTAAAAGGTCTCACAGAAGAGAATTTGGTTAATGAAATACGAAACTGTCTCAGTAAATATAAGCCTGGTTATGTCAAAAGGGTTCTCATACCTAAACCGAACGGTAAACAACGACCGCTGGGCATACCTACTATTAAAGACAGACTCATTCAACAGTGTTTCAAACAAATTCTTGAACCTATACTGGAAGCCAAATTCTTTAAACATAGTTATGGATTTAGACCATTTCGAAGCACTCGACATGCTATGGCTAGAGTACAACACCTAGTCAACACCGCACACTTTCACTATGTTGTAGATGTTGATATAGAAGGGTTCTTCGATAATGTGAACCATAAATTGCTAATGAAACAACTATGGAACTTAGGTATACGAGATTTACAGGTTCTGGCTATCATTAAAAAGATGCTTAAAGCTCCTATCTTAGGAATTGGTATTCCCACTAAAGGGACTCCGCAAGGAGGAATCCTTTCACCTTTACTTGCTAATGTTGTATTGAATGACCTCGATCATTGGGTTGCAGGTCAGTGGGAAAACTTCAAACCTAGACATGAGTACGCAGAGAAAGCCAGGTATCCTGCCCTCCGTAAAACAAAACTTAAACAAGGATTTATTATCAGATACGCAGATGATTTTAAAATAATGGCCAAAACTTACAAGGAAGCCTGGAGATGGTATCATGCGGTTCGTGACTACCTATCGAATCGTCTGAAACTGCGTATATCGCCTGAAAAATCTAAAGTTATCAACCTAAGAAGAAGGCGGTCAGAGTTTCTTGGATTCGAGATAAAAGCTATCACTAAAGGAAAGAAGATAGTCGCCCGAACGTTTGTCAGCAAAAAGTCGAAACAACGAATTTCCAACTCTATAAAAGAGCAAATCGAAACTGTAAGAAAACGTCCCAACAATCTTACGGCACATCGACTAAATGCAACTATACTAGGAGTTCATAACTACTTTAGATACGCAACTAATGTGTCTAAAGATTTCGCAGACATATACTACCGTCTTGCCCGAAGAATGAAACGAAGGTTAAATAAATGCTCAATATACAAAAAGCCCTATGGAAAAATATACAAGTCCTATAAAGAGAACTATTCTTTAGGTTACCGTACTTTCAAAGTTATGGACACTTGGATATTTCCAATATGTGATGTGAGTTTGACCATAAACATGTGTTTTAAACAAGGAATATATCCATACACTCCCAGCGGGAGGTCTTTATTGCACAAGAACTTAAAAGACCATGTTAAATCCGAAATTCATAAACTTATGCAATCAAGGATACCCAATGGAACAGCAGAATACCTCGATAATAGACTATCCAGATATTCTATGAACAGAGGCAAATGTGAGGTCACAAGAATTTTTCTACAAGCACATGAGGTGCACTGTCACCACGTCATCCCGAGGTCCAACGGGGGATGCGACTCATACAACAATCTCTCGATTGTACATCATGATATCCATAGGCTTATTCATGCAACTAAATCAAACACAATAGATAAATTGGTATCTCAATTTAATCTTACAAAAGGGCAAATTTCAAAAATTAACCTATTACGCAAAAAGTGTAATTTGAATCCCATAGTTCTATAAATAATCCATAGATGGAACGCCGTATGAGGTGAAAGTCTCACGTACGGTGTGGAGTGGGGGAAAAACCAGAGATTACTTCAAAGGTTTACCTATCACTATAGAGAAGGCGGGAAAGGTGCTGATATTAGACATATAAAACCAGCTGATAATCGTGGTGCTGGTTCGTACATTGGGAATAAAGTGGAGAAATTACCAGATGGTGCAAAAGTGAAAATTGTTGTGAAATAAAAAAGTTGCTTCATTACAACCTATAGATGTTCGTTAATTATCTAAAGGAGGGATGAATTTTTTATGAAACAAAAGCAAAATAGTTTTTATGGAGAGCCAATTACAAAATACCCCTCTGTAACTTTAGAATGCAAGGACATTGAAGACGGATTTCATTTAAATGTCAGCGGTGTATATGTGTTCTATGCAGTCAGTGGAGTTAGTTTGTATGTGGGGATGTCTTCAAATTTGAGAGGGCGTATTCTTCAACATTTACAAGGGAAAAATGAGGGGACGGAACTTTTAAATGATTATTTCCATAGGGTAAAGGTGTATCTTATAGAAGATGAAAATGAAAGAGAATCATATGAACACGAACTAATTAATGAGTTACTTCCATTGTTCAATGTTGCAGGGAACGACAGTATGCATAGAGATTTTTTAAGTCGCATTCGTTTGTTTATAAAAGAAATGATTTTAGAGCAAGGGGAGAAAATAAGAGAACTTGAAAAGCCAACAGATGAAGAGATAGTTCTTTTAGATGTTTATGATAACGTAAATAGTAAAAAAGTAGAATTTGATATTAATAAATTTGATATTAACGATTTATCGGGTGATAAATAATTTCTAAAAAACTAATGTTTATTAGAAATTGAAAGAAGGTGTGAAAACACCTTTATTTTTTTGTTTTAATCTCTAAAAACTATGCCAAAAAACAACTTCCAAGAACGAACGAATGTTAATGTTACCGAATCGATTAGTAAGGTTAATCCAAAACGGTAATCACCACCTATTTAGCATAATTTGTATTAATATCCCTGTTCGGGGGACAGTCAAAGATACCAAATCAATATGGAAAATAAAAAAAGTTTAGTTTAATAGCACCAGGCCTCTGTTATTTGTCGAAAATAAACGAACAAAAATAAATAAAAACACTTGATTTAAGTAACTTAAAACTTTAAAATAAAAGTAACTTAAATCAAGAAAGGAGCTACAATGCAAAAACATGGAGGGAAAAGAGAAGGCGCTGGTCGTCCATCTCTTGGAATTACAAAAAAAGTTTCCATTACTTTACCAGAAGAATCCTGGAAACGTATTGAAGATAGCGAAAAATCCTATTCACAGTTTTTCAGGGATGTAACGCTAAAAGAATTAAAAAAGTAAAAGTGTATAAGAAAAAGCCCTTCCCAGGTCTGCCAACTTAGTAAGGACTTTTCCAAAACCTATAAACTTTGATTCAAGAAAGGATGAATTGTGTTGACAAAACCCTTTTTAAAAATCAAAAGTGGTGAGTTAATTTTAACACAACCTCGCCACAAATTTAAATCCTTCAAAAAATTTTACTCACCTATTTCAGAATATTGCAAAAAAATAAACCGTTATTTTGGTATTGAAGAAAATGTTTCGGATCAGATTTGGTTTTATGGTTTCTTTGCAACCTCAATTTTTATGATGCTTTTCACTTACTTATTTTCGGGTATCCTATTTGGATTTTAGAAGGAAGGCATATGGAAGAACGCCTATTTTTAAAATCATCCCTCTAGAAAGGAGAGAAAGCATTGATCCAATCATTAAAAAGTACCATGCAATTTATTGGTTTGATCTTAATTAGTGCGTTGATTGCTGTCAGCTTAGTGAATTAGTCCTTTAAGAGAGAAAGGAGCAATCACATGGAAGATTACAAATGTAGGGCGTGTGGAGAGATTGCCGCCGAAGGATTTGCGTTAGGAAGACTATGTTATTACTGCATTGAAGAAGTTGTAATTCACATGAAAAAACAGATAGAAGAAAAAGAAATTTCTTGTACGCATGTAGATAATCAAACAATCGAAATTAAAGGAACAGATGAATCTATAACGGTTTGTCATGAGTGTGGAGAAGAATTATAAAAGGGAGGCAAGAAAATGAAAATTGGTGTATCTGTATGGAGAGTTCTTTGCAAAGAAACAAAGTTGAAATTACTTCAAAATGCTATGCAAGAGAGTAAAAGCCGCTTTACAAAACAATCCCTTTCCATTGCTATAAAGCAACAGAAAGGGGAAGTGTGATGAGTGATCGTATTGGTGAAGGGCACAAGAAATAAGATGCCTTCAAAAATATTTTAGCATGTTCGTTTAAGAAATAAAGGGGGAATTGAATGTGATGAAAACAGTCCAATTGTTGAAAAGTGAGGAATTTGAAATTGGTACAACAGATAAAAATGGGCACAAATTAAGACAGTCTGACTTTGTTGTCACACAAGATGATTTTGAAGGTATTAGTATCTGTCAAATCCTATACAACAGTATTGCAAAAGAGTTTGTGGCCATGAGTGATTCTAATTGGTGGATACCGTATCATGATTTATCTGTTGCAACAGAAAGGCTAGATTATGTCATTGCAAAAGAGTTTTTGGGTCTAGAAACATGCGGTACATATTGGGGTAAGAATCGTACGCCATTTATTAGAATGCCGATTGAATATTTCAATCCTGTTGAGGAATCCACTTTTATTCTAGAAAAATTAGGGAGGCAATATGACGATCTATTGAGTATAAAAGAAAATGGGTGCTGGTACCTAACAGTGAACAAGAAAATATATAGTGAAAAGCGTCTTGGGATAGCCGCTTGTTTAGCCGCAATTGATACCGTAAGAAACAATAAGTAGGGATTTGATTTTAAGGAAGAAATACAAATTCAAATTATAAATAGGGGGAATCAAAATGTTACATGCAGTTATGCAAGAGCAAAATTACTGGAAAGGCCAGAAACAGAAATTCCGAAAAAATAATAAGAAGTTATTAATTTCATTAGAACCACATTTGCATGAAAGACTGGAAGAGTTCGCATTGTATAACGAAAATTTAGATCAAATTGCATCGGAGTTAGTAACAGAAGGTTTAGACTATATCTATATGGAGGATATACCTGTAAGGCAATCTCATGCTTTTCAGCATTTTGTAGAAATTGAATTATCACCATTTCAGCAAAAACTCTTACAACAATTGGCGCTCAAACGAGGATGTTCAACTAGAAAAATGGCATATACAGTATTACATTTTATGCTCAAAACAAAGTAAAAGAATCCAATCATTAAAGAAGGATTCTTTCACCAGGTATTCGTTGGCAAATGACTTCACCTAAGGAATTGAGTCTCGTACACTCAATTCCTTTTTATGTTATAACAAATCCAACATATTGTTCAAGTATATTATTTGGAAGCCTTAACATAAGAGCGTTCTCTAATTTCAGCGCAAAGTTGATCCAATTGTTGTTCTGTAAATTCTTCTTCTTTTATGTCTCCAAATGTTGCTGAACCAAGAAATACTTCATCATCACAGTTGATGTCCCAGGATTCAAAAGGTTCTTCGCCTCTTGAAACTTTCTTAGTGAATCGCTTCCATTCACCATCAATGTTCACTAAATCATTCCAGGGTTTATTATGTAGTATTCGAAGCGTAAACTCTTTTTCAGAGTAATAGAAATCGTATATTTTCTCTTTTTCAATGAATTTGGACCAATCAATTTTAATTTCTTTTTCTTTCTCAGGTATCTGTCTTGGAGTCGTTTCTTGAAGTGTATACAAATGGAATGGGAATGAGACTAATTCTTCTCCTTCGATGTCTTCCATAATCCAAAAGTTATTTTTAATGTCACCAGCATAATATCGGTACCATTCACCGGTATGTGTTTTGAATACGTGTTCAGTATGGTTTTTTGTTTCTTTGTAGTATGTTTCTACAATACACATGTTTACAAAGCGTCTTGTAGTATCATATGTAATTGATGTACAAGGAAGTTCTTCTTCCCCTATAAACCACTTTGCTATTTTACCGTTACACTCAAATTCATATCCTTCATAACGTGCGAAATCTAAAGGATTAGAATAGTCGTTGGCGTATTTTTCTGAAGTGAATAATTCTTTTAATTCTAGGGCCGCTTTTAATGGTAGCTCATTTATTGATAATAACTTTTTGATGTCATTATCAATTTGAATATTATAAGGCGATAGAATTTTTTGGATTGCTTCTTTTAATCCTAAATCATCAAAAAACAAGCATTCATACTCATCTGGATTAAAAGAACTTTCAAGTACCAAACGATCCATGTCTGATGCATCTTCCATGTTAATCCATTTTTTAGGGTGTTGTAAGTCACCTTTTTTAATAAGATAGCCATTTAATTGTATATATGTTTGAATCTTTTCAGCAGGAAATACCACATAGTCATAATTAGGATTTTCTACTTCAAATATTCTTTTTCCATCTAGTAAAATTTCCATCGTATTGCCCCCTTATATTTTTATAATTTTCTATTTTATTTTACCACTTAATGGTGTCTTGGTACTTTCTTATACAAGTTTTTTTATAGGATATAAAGAGCATGTTTTTTTCAAAGGGTTTCTTTTATTTTTTTGTAGACAACAGATGACAACGTATATCAGACAATCAGTGATGAATATTATTTACCAAAGTAATTACCAAAGTGGATATCAACCTTATAACCAAAGAATCTATCATGATAGCACTATCAAAAGAAATCTTCGATTATCACATGTTTTTAGGGGATTTTGAGTTTTGTTTATAGTAGGAGGAATGGAATGAGAAAAAGGAGGGGGAACAATGAATAATTCTTATGAAATTATCGGTAATCAAATTAAATATTATTTGAGGGATGATCCAACGAGAGAATGGAACAACATACCTAGTCCGCAATTTCGAAGTGTGAAAGAAATTACAGAATGGTGTGGAAGTTCAACAAACGAAATTATGTGTGAGTGGGATGCGCTCAATCAAAATGCAATGAGCGTAACGGATACAACAGATTTCTTATATAGGTGGATTAGTTGGTATGTGACAGAACCCTTAAATAGTACAGCACAAGAAATACGAAAGTTACCAGATGAACTTGCGAGTTTCATAACACATGTACCTGTTGATACATTTGAACTCATTAAGAATACCTCTCATATGGTGTTAGATTGTATATGCTTTGTATTGGACTGGATACCAAATTTGTTAACGATATTCTTTTTTTAGGAGGGGAAACATGCTAAAGCGAAAAGAAACAATTTCTTTTCAAGCCTTTATGGATCAATCTTATAAGAAGAAAAAGCAAACAAAAATATATAGTATTGGCCCTATTAGTCCGTTCGCATTTTTTCATATGTCATCACCGCTTATTCATACGTATGTAGCCCTGGGAATAGTAGGCGGTCTTACAATTGGAGGTGTTTTGTTGGAAAAATACTTAGTACGAAATGATTATGTTTTTGCATCCAACCTCCTTTCTAATGGTCTGTATTACGGTGTAAGAATTGGAGGAATTGGGTTCATTGGTTATGTATTTATTCGCATTTTACTCATGTTATAAGGAGGGTTACCAATGAAAAAATGGTTAAAAAAGAAAAAATATAAATATCAGTTAGAAGAAGTATTTAAGAAAGCGAAGCTATATGATGAGCACATTACACGAGGTGGAAAGGTCCCCATTTATCCTACGATTCATGATGTTTACGAAGGAAAGGAAAGTGTACGGTACACTTTTACGCTACCTAATGGCGTTGATCCAGCCCAAATTCATAAGAAATGGTTCTGTTTTCAGCAGGTACTAGGTGAAAATCTCATGATTGAGGGGGATATAAAGAAGTTCGTACTCCATGTATTTCATTCTAATGCAAGTTTACAGCCTTACGGTTACAGTTATAAACAATGGCAACCATTATTGAGACAATATCGTCTTCCTGTGGTAGTAGGACGGGACCAATTCGGAAATGCAATTGTGTATGATATGGTGGATTCAAATACACCTCATTTACTGATTGCGGGAGAAACAGGAAGTGGAAAAAGTAGTATGGTGCGTGTGATTTTAGCCACATTAATTCAACATATGTCACCAGAGCATTTACATTTGTACCTGGGGGACTTAAAAAATTCAGAGTTTCATTTTTTTAGAAGAGTGAAGCATGTGAAGTATGTTTGCATGGAAGAACACGAAATGATAAGTATGTTATCAAAATTATGGAAAGAGGTATTGCATAGAAGAAAGATAATGGAAGAATATGAGCTGAGTCATATTGATGAATACAATCAAAGCACAAAAGATAAACCTTTACCCTATATTTTTATTGCTATTGATGAAGTAGCAATGCTAAAGGACGAAAAGGAATGTGTCACCATAATAGAAAAAATATCAGCTGTCGGCAGATCGCTTGGTATTTTCCTCATGCTAAGTATGCAACGTCCCGATGCAAAAATACTTGATGGTAAGTTAAAGCTCAATTTGACGGTAAGAATGGGCTTTAAATGTGCAGACTTAATTAACAGTAACATTGTGGGGACGCCTGGATCAGAAAATTTAAGTCAATCGGGCCAAATGATTTTAAAATTAGATGGTTTAAAAAAGGTGCAGGCTCCTTTTTTGGCATTGGACCAGGCAAAAGAAATCATAGAACCGTATCGTTTATCTAAAGGGCAAAGTGTACAAAAGGAAGAACAGGAGCATCGAGAAGATAAAATCTTTGGGGTGTTAGATGATGCTAACGAGTAGAGACAAGCAAATTATAGGCCATTTACAGCAATTTAGATGTATGTCACGTGATGATATTATTGATCTTCATTTTAGAAATGTGAAAAATGCAGTAACATGCTGTAATACTGTTACAAAGCGGTTAAGCCGCGAAGGGTATATTGATGTAGATACATCACAACGTCCATACGTGTATTTTCCTTATCCAAATACGATTCGTAAAGGAAGCCAAAAGATACGTCATTTTTTAGCGATTGTAGATGTATATAAGCAGTTATTACGAACCGAAAGACCGAAGATATTTCAAGTAGAACCTAAGTATAAGAAAGGATATATGGAACCCGATATATTTACCATTTGGCGTAAAAGCCCATTTTTTATAGAAGTCCAGAACTCCATTTATAATAAGGCTACGATCCAAACGAAAATAAAACGTTATGAATCGTATTTTCGTAGTATGGAATGGAAAAAAGAATCCTGGCAACCGAAACATAATATGGTATTCCCCTCACTTTTAATCCTTACTGACCTCAAATATCCAATCTCTAGTTCTAATTTCCGTATTTTTCAAGCACCCTCTATTCAGCATTTTCTTACACAAGTACAGCAACCTAAAGACATTTCGGTTCAAATAGGTTCAGTCAAAGCAAAATTATGAAAGCACAAGATACTGTTTCTTGTGCTTTTTACATATCCCAAAAATCATTAATTCTAGCGTGAGGATCAATTTTTCTAATAGTATGTAATAGTTTTTTCATGATTTCAGGTTTGGGGATATAATCTGTGTCTCTACATGCTTTACTAATTGTTTTTGTAGACACTTTAGATTTCTTTGCTAGCTCTTGTTGTTCAATTCCTTGCCGATCTAACCACTTTTTTAGTTTGGTCCTATTTTTGCGGAAAAACATTCTTCTCACTCCCATAGCTATAATTTTTTATTTACAATTATGGACAGGAATGAGAACTTACATACATCCCAATTTACCCTAAGGTAAATTAGAATGTAAAAAGGTTCGATTTATACATCATTCACACGAACGATTTATTGATAATTTCACTTGGAATGAGGTATACATACAATGCAAAGATTTGACTTACGCATCATACAACAAATCTTTGCAAAGCACTTTCCAAAGAAATTTAACTTAATCTGTGTCTAGAGAATATGAAAAAGGACTGTTTTGTTTTATTCGTATAAGATAAGTAAATGGAAAAGGAATAAATAGAAAGACTTTGGGCATATTACGTTTTGGGCATTGACTCAAAATTGTTATTGGAGTGGAAAAAATGATAGGTTTATTGGTTGTATTAGGTTGCACAATTATATTTTTTCTTTTAGCACAAATTCTCACTCCTTCATCTACTTATGATCCCAATACTGATTCACAACGGGCGAAATGCTCTAACAAATTAGAGAAGAGAGTATATGATGCATTGCGCTTCAAAGGTTATTATCCAATTGTGCAATATAAAGTACCGAATAAACGTTTTAAGTTAGATTTTGCTTTTTTTTCTCCAAATGGTTTAAAAATAGACGTAGAAATTGATGGACCTTTTCATCGAACGCCAGAAGGAGTCAAACGAGACAGTAGACGGGATAAATACATGAAAACAAACGGATGGAAAGTAATTCGTATTACTGACATTGCATTAAATAATGGGTTTGAAAAACAAATACTTTTGTTAGTGGCAACATTAAATGAAATAGGGATAGAACCTTCTAAGGAAACCGATTTTGTAATGTTAGAACAGGAATAAAGACGTATGATGAAAGTTACATCACACGTCTTTATTTTTTGAAAAGAGCCTAGACCAGAATCCTTGTTTTTGTTCTTGAGTGGATGCTATAAGTCTTTGTGATGATTCACGCATTTTATCAAAAGCTCGTTTTAAAGGTATATCAGTGCTATAGCACAAGGTGAATGCGTGGTTATTAAAGAATAAACTAAAGTAATGGGGAGACAGAAAAAGATACTTTAAGAATTAACAGAGTAATTAAATGGAATTAGGGATCCCTGTAACAAAGATCAAAATTAATATGTGATATAGTATCGATACAGGTACGATGAATCATTAAAGCGAAGACTAATAGAAAAGAATGTGGAGCTTCATGGGATTCCCTTGTAAGTATTAAGCAGAAATTGAGAGATGAAAAAATCTTGCTTGCAAGCATAATAAAAAGTGTACAATGGGTATTAAGGATTAGTAAAATGATAATGTGGTAAGAGTGTAGCGATACTATAATGGAGGTGGTTGAATGGAGAGAAAAGATGATGTTGTAAGTGAAGTGTACTTAAAAACAATTGATGTCTCCCGTATCACCAATCTAGCAGAAAGTACAATCAGAAAATATAGCTTAGAACTCGAAAAACAAGGCTATGAGTTTAATAAAGATGGCGATACAAGATTGTATCATACCGATGATGTAACGGTTTTTAATACTCTAAAAGAGATTAGAGAAAAAACTAAGGTTTCATTGAATCACGCTGTTAGTGTGTTGATGACACAGCAATCTCGTACGACACAGGGTGTAGCGCGTTCAGAAGTTGCTGTTACAAGGTCTCAGAGTGAAGAGGAGCAATACGCGCTACACTCTATATCGAGCGAAATTCGAAATTTCTTAGAGGATATCAAGACTGAGTTTATAAGTTTTCGAAAGGAACTTGAAATTGAACGTCAAGGCAATGATTTATTTAAACAAGAGCTTGAAGCAGAGCGTAAAAAAAATCAAGAATTAGAAAAGAAGCTGGATCTTATTATGACGGAATTAGAAAAACTTAATGCTAAAGCTGATATTTCTAACCAAGAACCCAAAAGGAAGAAACTATTTGGGATATTTTAAGTTTATACAAAACAAAAAGAGTTGCTCGTATGAGAGCAACTCTTTTTGTTTTAGAAATCTGGATCTTCTAAATCGTCTTCATCTAATGATCCTGTAATGTTAGTATTAGTTATTAATTGTCCCATTTGACCTACGTCTTTTAATAAATCGTCTGCCAGGGAATTATGGGTATTATCATCGCTTTGCATAAGAATAGCAGATACAGGAGCCACCTGGAGATCTGAAATGGTTTGTGTAATTTGTTTTATAGCGTTCATCATGTGTTCTTGATTTTTTGAGACTTTTAGAAGTTCTTTTTTTGCATCAAAGGGCTCTTTTTGTGCTAAGTCTTGTGCAACTAATTGAATAATATAAGTTGCAAGCTTTTTTGAGCGGGCCTTTTGTTCAAGGTGATTATAAACTTCTTCGCTCATATGATCTGTTCGAAGTCCAAAGACTGTTTGTTTCTCGGTCTTTTTAGTACGCCCCATAATGCGGCTCCTCCTTTCTGGCTATACTTATTTCTCTGTTTTTTGTAGCATTTCACCACGACTTTTTACTTCAAGACCATATAAATTTAATTTACGTGAATCTGGTAAGAAAATATGATTTGCTTGAGCAATTTCAGCTCCGTACATTTCTTCAATGACTTCATGAATGCTAGTTTCTAGTATTGGGGCAACACCACCGAAATAAACATATTTATAAACTTTATCAGCTGGTGCAGGCATTACATCTTGAATTTTTAAAATTAGAAACTTAGCAAACTCTTTTAAAGAAGAGCGAATTTTGTCCGTTAAATCTACACGCTGGCCAGTGTTTCCGTCAACTAATTCCATTTTTGGTTTTTGGAAATTGCTCACTATAAATGTTTCAAATGAACGTAAATCAGAGAATTTTTCTAAGAACTTTTCTTTTCTTAATTTTTCAATATGAGATAGATAAGATAATTTGTCTATCGGTTGCATTGAATCACGATTTTTAGGTGATTTTAAACCGGCTGGTGATAATACTAGATCAATCGTTCCGCCACCAATATCAACAAGTACTGTATCGTTGTTATCGAATTGTCTTGCTTCTTCACGATTTTCTAATTCAAAATTCTTTTTAATTGCTAAACGTGCAATTTCTCCTTCAATACGACAAGTTGCCTTTTCTATAGTTATTTTTAATGTTTTTTCCATTCCTGGTGTATGTATTGTAACTTCATGCTCTCCAGCAAATCGTTCTGCCATTGCATTTTGGGCTTCACTAAATTTGGCTGTTCGTTTCAGTAGCCATATAGGTAACATTGTTTGGAAATATTCAATTTCAACTGTATTGTCATCCGATTCGCGAGCTTCATTAATAGCATGATAGAAAGAAACAGCTGATAAAAACATTACGTAAGGGATAGGACTTGTAATTTTATCATGAAGTTTATTTACATGATTGTTAGCTAATGCATGTTTTGCAGCTTCGTCGCCAACTAAGAAGAATCGTTCAGTGTCTTCTCCTGGGATTGTTGTTGAAATAAGTAGGCGAGATAATAATTCTTTAGGATTAGTAATGGTTGCTACAAAATGAGAATCAGCTTCGTCTTTACTGATTTCTACAACGTTTGTAGGAGTTTCGATATAGAAACCATCAATTAAGTTCATATCAAGTGAGTTTCCAGAATCCTTATTCATCATAGTAATTTTCATTAACTATTCACTCCTTTAGTTATCTTGTTAACAATATAACATTTTTTCGTCTTTGTTGGAAGGTATTTTTCGGTATTAGTTAACAAAAGTAAAGTATTATTAGCCTTATATTTTTAAGGGTTTATCATGATTTATTTTTGCTATATTGCATTTATGTTAACTATAAAAAACATTGTTAACTTTTGTTTTAATGTATATGTATTCTTCACAAGATATATGTTTGTACCTGTAGGAAGTAAAAGCAAACCTTTCCTATCCAAAAGAGGTTTATTCTTTAAACAGTTGCTTTGATCAGCAATTGTATTAGTTGATTCAGCACTTATACCTAAAAATAAAGGGAAAATAGCATGATAAAACATTTTTACACCTTAGAATCACGTTATTATAAAGAAATTTGGTAGTCTTTAATTAGCCTTTAACTTAACCTCAAACTTAAGGGAGATGTATAGATGAACATTGGTAGACAAATACAATATTTTCGTAAACGGGATAATATGTCCCAAGAGAAGTTAGCAGAGAAGATTCATGTTTCCAGACAATCTATTTCTAATTGGGAAAATGAAAGAAACTATCCAGATATTCATAATTTACTAATGATGAGTATTCTCTTTAATGTCTCCCTGGATAATCTAGTTAAAGGAGATGTAAAGATCATGAAAGAAGAACTTCAAAAATCAACTTTCTTTAAGTGGAGTTACATCATGTTAGCATCAATGATTATACTTCCTATTTCTATTGCACCTGTATTTTACTTTTTTGGTTATTATGGTCTTATAATACCTTTGGTACTTACGATTTTGCTTATGTTTTCATTACAGCAAGTTGAAAACATAAAAAAAGAGCACAATTTAAAAACTTATCGTCAAATAGTTGATTTTATAGAGGGAAAACCTATAAGTGAAGTAAAGCCGAATATAAAAGACAAATTATTAAAAATAGGTTTGATGCTTGCAAGTGCTTTAATTAGTTATAGTTTGATTTATTTAGGATTGAGTGTATTTGGAAGATAACTTAAAAAACTATTAAAAGTCCTCCGGATTGTTTAACTGGAGGACTTTTGTGTTTACATAATTATCGTTAGCGGAAGTATAAGAAAATCACCTATGATGGTAGTCTATTTTTAAAATAGTAATGGAGTTAAATGTAATCATCTTAAAAGTGCATCTTAACAAGGCGCATTAAAATATGACGTTTTAATTTAACGCTTTTATGATTTCATCTACAAATATTTTATCGATTTCATGTCCTTGGTTCGTTTGTTCTGAATCCATAATTATTCCTTGTGATTTCTCTTTATCAATCCACAAATAGTATGTTTGAGTTGTTCCACTTAAAAAGTGAACATTTAATTTGAAATTTGGCTTGTGTGTACTGGATATATTTGAATGTGTATGCCCGATATGGGTGATAGCGTTCACGAATGCTCCAACATCTAATTGTTTTACGAATATGTAGGTTTTATCCCCCTCAACTTTAATATATTCAATAGACTTATCTTTTATGGAGTGTACTCCTTCACCGTCCTTCGCTGTATTATGAAGTATAATACCATCTTCTGACTGTTCACAATCTCTTAGCATATATGCTATATCATGTGTTTCTTGAGGAGTAACAAACTTATTACATATATCCTTTCTATAGTCGTTTTTGTACTTGTAAGTAAAAGTGAATTTTTCATTTTGATAAGTTACAGTTTGTAAAGTTGGTACTTTTGCTTCCTCGTCAGTTAAATAATTTTTAATTTGTATTTCATCATTTTTCTTATCTTTTACATTTTGAGAAAATGTTTCAAATCGTTCTAGGTTTCTAGATTTTTCTTTAGGTATATGTATAATAATCTCATTTTTGTTAGCTTCAGTGGATGCCTCTTCACCGCCATTACTACATGCAGTTAAAGCAGCGATCGATAAGCATAATCCTCCAACAATTAATGTTTTCTTCAAATTGAGTTCCTCCCTAAAAAATATTATAAATTTAATCATAACAATAAATCACTATTCTTATTAAAAAACTTAGTACCTCGAATAAGCTAAGTTTAGATCACATATCTCTAATCAGGTAATTAATAAACATGCATGTAAAGTTAACATAACGTCCTATTATCGGTAGCAAGAACAAAGGCGAATCCCTTCTGAGAGTAGGGATTCGCCTTTGTTCTTTTCTATAACGTTATGCATGATTTTATACATTCCTATTCTAAAGCGCCTTTTGGCTTCCCTATGTCTCCCTATTTTTTGCATAAAACTTTGTCTACTTTTAGCGTAGTTTTTTTCCGAAATGCTGGCGGTATCCCTAGAATGTGTCCCCTACTATGACAATTAGAGAAGTAATCACCCAAAAAAACCAAAGTTTAAACATTGGTTTTTTCATGCGTTTTTTCTCCTGAGAATACTTGTTGATTTAGGCAAACCAAAAGTACCCTTTCGAGTGCTCTCGTAATTAATTCTTAGATAAATCCACTTCATCTCTAAAATATATAAATGTATGATTTCTAGAACATAATAACAGATTAAGTTACATCATTTTTGTCATATTTTGTCGGATGTATAAAAAAGTCCCTAACAAATTGTTAAGGGGTGTGGCATTTACTCGCGATCTAGGGAGTCTACCCTAGCTGTGGATGATTAACTGCAAACGTTAGCAATGACATGAGCTTTCGTAGCAGTTAGACAAAGCGGATTATGGCACTTCTTTACACTAGTTAACACCTATCATACTAGTTCAATTTCACCAACCTAAAAAAGACCATCATTGCTGATAGCCTTTTTTAGGTAGTTTTAGAAAACGTAATTATAACACATGTATATTATGATTAACAAATAAGAGTTTTTCCTTAGAAACTATTACATAATTTATGTTTTTTTATACCATGCTTTATTAATACATTTAACCTTAGCAGATGCTGAAGATTTAGGTTTATCTAGTATAGCCATATTATTGAAACACCCTGTAATATTTAAACTCAATATAATTAATAAAAACAATAAAATTATTTTTTTCAAATCAATCACTTCTAACTCTGTTTTATCATCACTATTTTCATAAAACAAATATCATACTAATTTTACATTAAATTAAAGATAAAAAATATTCTTATATTTATGGGATTCTTTTTTTGTTCCTGATAATATTGTGTTAATTGAATATGGAAGGTGATTTAGTAAGAGTTTGAATATGTGAACCATTAGTTTACATGTATTATATTAATGGTTTCTTTATTGATTAGGGGTTTATATGTAATGATTTCTTAGAGGTGAATAATATGAATCTAGGTTCGCAATTGAAAAGGTTTCGTGAATCAAAAAGCTTTTCACAAGAAGAGGTGGCTCGAAAGGTTGGAGTGACTAGACAAGCTGTTTATAAATGGGAGAGCAATAAAAGTTATCCTGATATTGATAATTTGATTTTACTTAGTGAATTATATGAAGTAACAATTGATGAGTTAATAAAGGGATCAGAGGATGCTAGAGAGGAGTTAAATAAAAAAGATAAGGATGAGTGTGAAGATGATGAGGATGAAAATGATTTTGGCTTTTTTATAGGTATTGTTCTTATATTTATAGGCATTGAAGGAATTTCTTTATTTATAACTATATTGGGAATGCTGATAATGGTTTTTTATAGTGATGTAAAAAAGGCAATTATTACTGAATTTAAAATAAAAAGAAGACCAAACTAGAAAAATTCTAGTTTGGTCTTCTTTTTACTGCTGTTTATTCCAGAATTGAATGTATCTATGCAGGGCCTCAACGCTTTTTAATCCCAAAAACGCTTTAATTTCAATGGGCTTCATGCCATTCTGTAGGCATTTAGTATAAAACGGTTCCGTAGCATAGTTGGTGTTATATGGATTTCAGCTTGTTTCGCTTCTTTTTGTAACATGCGTTGTACAGCGATCCGAGTTAAAGCGGCGTGTTGATCGTTTTCATAGTCCCAGCGGAATGTTTGCGGGCCGTAATCAAAAGCCACAAAGAAGGGATCACCCGTTTGTTGGCGGGGCCCCAATAGAATGGCGCATTCCTTAATGGACTGCTGTCAATTTTAAGTAACTCTTGAACATCAGTAGGAGAATAAACTTTATCATGTTCTAGCGTCATAACGTTACACCTCCACTTTTTGTTATATAATTGATTAAAAGAATATACATAGGAGTGAGTTTATGGAACTTCAAAAACGTTTGGAGCTTATAGATCAATTAAAGACAGATGAACATATGAAGTTATTACTTGCTGGCATTAGGTCTATCGGTGGTTTAGATAAGCTATCTAGAGATTTGTGTAAACTGCATAAAGTAAAGAATGAGACAATAAATGAAAAAATTAGGAAATACAGTGGTAATTTAGTAGATGAATTTGAAACTATGTCGAATGATTTTTATGAGTCTGCTGTTAAAGAAGTTGTTGAATTTTTTGGTTCAAGATATGAAGATGATGACGAAGTTACAACCTATGTTTTTAATTATGGAAGAGGTCGATATGACATCGATAGTTTGATTGTAAAATTAAAATATTTGTACATTGAAATTGATCAAATACCTGAGGGATATGTGGGCTTATCTGCTAACAACGGTAAAGTAGTTCTTGTTCCTGAAAATGAATTTGATGCTATGTTTTTTGAGAATAAGAAGGAAAAATAGTATAAATTTAAGTTAACATTGCCCATCCTTCGGGGAATGTTAACCTTTATAGAACCAATAGCCGAAGGTTTTACGCATGGTGTGAGTCCCAATGGATTCTACACCGGCAAAATCTCCGGCTTTTTGTAGATGGAATACTTTTTTAACTCAATCTTATAAGTTGTAATTTTTATATGTTTTTGGTGCGAAATCTTTTGAGAAGTTTTGCACTTTTTATGGTATTTTATTGCCGTTTATTCCAAAATTGAACGTATCTATGCAGGGCCTCAACGCTTTTTAATCCCAAATATGCTTTAATTTCAATAGTTTTCATGCCATTCTGTAGCGCATTTAATATAAAACGGTTCCGTAGCATAGTAGGCGTGACATGAATTTCAGCGCGTTTCGCTTCTTTCTGTAGCATGCGTTGTACAGCGATTCGAGTTAAAGCGGCGGGCTGATCGTTTTCATAGTCCCAGCGGAATGTCTGCGGGCCGAAATCAAATGCTACAAAGAAGGGATCGCCTGTTTGTTGGCGTGGCCTTACAAGATTAGGAATCTTATTGTAATAGGATAAGGCAAGTTTTACATGCTCTTTTGAAAGAGTAATAGATCGCTTGTAGGCGTGTAGTCCTCCTGGGGTAATGGTATTCGTTCCAAAGTGTATATCATGCATGGATAACGTTAAAATGTCCTGGATAGATAGCCCATAGTCTAACATGAAGTGGATCAATAAAAGGTTACGTTCTAGAATAAACTTTCTTCCTGACGCCTGGTAGTCGGTTAACCCGTTATAACTACGCATGACGCGGAATAGCTTAGTAATTTCTTTGTCTGATGCAAAGTGTTTAGAAGTCAGTCCAGGAGGGGAGACGTCGCTTTTTAAATCCTGGGCCGCACCATGAAATTGTAAAAAGTTAATCAGAATGCCTCGTACACGTTTCACATTAGAAACCGACGCTCCACGTTCTTTTTTAAGCGCCTTTAAGTACCTATCTAATATATTTACATTAAAAGAGCAAAAAAACGATTCTGGAGGCAATTTGGCGTGTTTCTGAATCCAAGATGTAAAAAGTGTGAGATCGTAGCGGTATTGTTTAACTGTGGAGGATTTACGTCCATGTTTTAACAAATCAGAAAGGAAAACATCAACAGAAAGTTCCCAAGTCATGTTTATATACTCCTTTGCCCTAAAAATTGTGTACCTCAATTATATACGAGAACCATACAAACAAGCAATAGGGGATTCTAGGGCCAGGACATTGCGGGGCTATGCGGAGACATGTGGGCCTGGCTAGACAGGACGCGAGATTATGATATAGGGGGATATAGATGTGTTGGAATGAGCGGAAGGCGAATGATGGGCCGATGTTGAGGGAGGAGGATATGCGAGGAATGGGAATGGCCGCCGCCCGCCTACGTAGTTTTTTGAAAATCTGCCTGTCAACGGAATCTGATTCATAGCTGAATCAAGATACCCTTAACAGGAGAGCTTCGTTTTTCTTTTTCTTTATGCTTGTAGAATAAAGCTAGTGTTTATGTACAGTAACCTTAATTTGCACTTATGCCGAAATGATGCTGCGTTTCATCATGTATACATTACATAGACATCATATTTACATCACTTTGGGATAACATAGACATCAGTATTTTGGCTGTATGCTTAGTTAAAATTAAGATTGATAATAGATATACGATTATAATGATATGTAGGAATAGAAACGAATAAAGCTACTAATTAGTAATGTGTTTGTTCGGAAATAGGATGAATAACTGAAATACTGTATATTTATATATTAAGTGAAAAGAAGATTTTTATTTTCATATTTTAATCAATTTTGGGATGTTATGTAGAAGTTTATAAAAAAAAACTGCCGATATAGGAAACTCCTATAATTAAATCTTGTTTTAAAAAATTAAAACCATTAAATACATTAGGATTTATTTTTGCTCAATGAGCCTTACTCTCACAAGGGATTAGAAAATTTTTCTTATTTAATTACTGATTTAAAAGCAGGTTCAATTCGAGTTTAAATTTATAGTGGATTTGTTGTGAAAAACGCCCTTAATTTATAAAAGTATAATAGTTTGATAATATGTTTAATCTATTAAAATAAAGAAGGGCATGACAAAAAGCCTTGTTAGGTATGAATTTTTTGAACAAGGCTATAAAACAATTATTTTTTTGTAAAAAACGAGATTTACGCGTTTGGATCAAGCATCTTTTTGAATAAATCTAACGGGATTGTACTCTTATTTGATTTTCTCAATCCTATATTTCTTATGTTTTCTTGCGCTTGTTGCTGTCTACGCTTCCTATTTGCAGTTAACTGTTTTGTATAGATTTTCATGAAATGAGCGGGCGTACTTTCTTGTGATTTGTTTATCTCAAAAAACTGTACACAATCCTCAAAAGTCTTTCTTGCTTCCCAATCTACGTCTGGCGGCATACGCAATGCGATTGTATAAGCATCTTTTTCAGTAATATTTGTATCTTTACTTATGATATACATATAAAGTTTCTTTTGATCTTCGCTCATAAACTCATCCATTTCGCGGAATCGTAGTTCTAGCTTTTCACCCGATTTAGGGGCATTCATTGGCTGTTCTTTTACTTCTACTTCTTCATTTGTAGGAGCAACAGACTCCAATATATTTACTCCCTGGCATGTAGGTACAGTTGGCTTTTCGGTTTGATCTGTAGGTTTCTCCTGTTTTTTACTTAGTTTTTTAGATAGAAACTTTGTAAATGTAGAAAACATATCAATTGAAAACGCCCATTTTTGCTTAAAGTATTCAATGATTTTTAAATAATTGGTATTGAGGCTTAATATGTAAATAGATGGTGCCTTCTTACCATGACGTCTTGTTTTGATTTGATGGCATACCTCGAGGTCCTCTAACCACTTCAGAATAAAGTTGATGATCGGCACAGAAATACCCGACTTTTCACTGATTTGATTTTGTCTCATTTGAGAGTAGCCTTCTTGTACTAGGTAAGATAAAACAACTTCTAATGCCTTATAGCGGCGTGGTGTTTGTTCGAAGTATTCTTTAGTGGTTTTACCTTCATACTCGAACAGAATAATATCAATAGCTTTAATTACTTTTTTAACAGATTTATTGATAGCACCTGTACGAACATGAACAAGGTTTGGACTTAATTCTCGTTTTGCTGTACTTAGTAAAAAATTATTTAGTAGCATAAAAAAACCTCCTATTTTTCCACCACAAATAAACAGGAAAAACAGAGGTTTTATATTCACAATAGATATACGTTATGGTATAATTTTAGTATCAAGTTTGATACTAAAGAAAAACACATATAACTATAGTGTGAATTTAAAGCCCCTATCTCTTGGAGTTTTTAATTGGTTTGAGTTTGGCGACCTGATCCAATTAAAAACGTTGCGGTGGGGTTTTATTTTTTTATAATTAATGTTAAAAACTAATGACTAGGCTTTTGTTAAAATTATCTTGTTTAAAATTCATATCTTTAAGAACTATTTTACACATACTTTTTTTAAATATCAACTAGTAATAAGTTAGAAGTTACCAGCAAATACGAATAAAATTTTCTGAATATTAAGAAAATAATGTAGAAATACACAAAAATTCATACTGGAACGAAACTTTTTCTAATTTCTGTTAGAATATATTTACAGAAAATTCTTTTAATATATAAACCCTTTTGCATATTTATATATTAAAAGATGAGAGAGGGTGTGACAAGGGGTATGATTTTAGAAAAAATTCAAAAGGATTTAACTAATAGAGGTATTACAAATAGGCAGCTTGCTGATTTGTTAGATATTAGCCATTCTAAAGTGAATCAATCTATTTCAGGTAAAAGAGAATTTGACTTTTCTGTTTATGCAGAAATACTAAACATGTTATATCCCCATGATTATTCTTTTCGAAAGACAGAAGTGTTTAACTATTGTAACCAAGCTAAACGGAAAGTTAATTTAAGAGTAGCGTTTGAATATATAGACATGTGCGGTGAATTAGAATTATTAAATCATTTAATTGATCAAGAAAAACAATCAAATAATTTGTTGAATCGTAAATTTGCGAGTGCTTATGAATTACTTTATTTACGAAACGCAGATGAATTTAACCCGCGCGATTTTTTGAAATTGGTAAAGGGAGAAATGGGAAAGCAAAAAAATGCAGAGGATATAAGTAAAATTCCTATGGAGTTTGCTCTGATTTACGCTTTCTTTGATTCAAGAAGTTACAATTTAGTAAGTGCAAATATTGATGAGTTAAAGGTTGAAATTGAAAAAGTGAAAAATCCATTTTTAAAATCTTCATATGAATTAAGAACTATGGAGTTATTGGCCACATGTTTTCATAGGAATAATGAATTGGAGAGAGCAAGAGAATTATGTGATGATATGATTTCCAGAGATGGAAGAGTATCTTTACTTCCAAAGGCTACAGCCTATTGTATTATGGGTGAGACATATATATTAACGGACTACGAATTGTCTAAGTATTATTTAGACAAAGGGTTAAGTTTGGTGGTTTCACCAAGTAACCAAAAAATGCGTAAAAAACAACAAATGTTACAAACAACACTTGATTTTCTAAACATTCATTTTGAAAAGAATTTAGATCATATAAATCCTATAAATCCGACAGAAAGGGGGTATTTATACATAAAACAAAATATGAAACAAAAAGCAGATTCTCTTATGGAAGAAACTAAAAAACAAAATGGTTTTCTTACACCACTTCAACTTTTTGTTCAAGCTCTAGCAAGAGAAGATATGAGCTTAATGAGAGAAGCTTTATTGGCCTTTGAGCGAAATAATGATTTGTTCTATGCGGAACTTCCAAAAAATGTGTTAAAATAAATTCAGAGGTGGTTAAATATGAAGGGATGGGCAAAACGACTATATTTATTTGCCACGATAGCGGCTTTAACAGCACTTCCGATGCAAGGAAGTATCACTAAAATTTTACAATATATGGTAGACCCTGGCGGGGGAGCTGGGTGATTGATGTTAAAAATGACACTACAAAAGTAGTGTCATTTGTCGTTTAAGGAGTGGAACACTTGTTAGTGTGACATAAAGTTCCGTTCCACTTGTACATAAAAAATTTCGTAAAAGGGGTAATTAATTTATGAAAAAGAAGGATTTATGTAAACAAGTTGATTATGACTTTTTGGTGAAAGTATTGTCACAAACAGGTAATTATGTTGATTTGCATAGTAAATTACAGACTTATATTAAAGAAAATAGAAACTTTAAATCTAATATTAGACAAAAAGCTAATTAAAAAAGCAAAGAATTTATTTCTTTGTTTTTTTTAATTTATAACCTAGAAATTCCAGATATTCTAATAGTCCTTTTTCAATATCATTGCGTTCATCTTCTGGAAGATCGTCTAAGTCCTCATATAACTCTTTTGCTAAACGACTTATTTCATTTTTATTGACGTCATTATCGTTTCCTACTAAATAATCTACAGATACACCAAAATAGCGTGAAATTTTTACTAACATTTCATAACTGGGTTCATATCCAGAGTTTTCCCAATTCGATATAGTTGTTTGTGCAATTCCAAGTACTTTTCCAAGCGCGGTAGCACTAATGTTTTTCTTATTTCGTAACTCTCTCAATCTTTGTCCAAACATGGTTCCAACTCCTTTTTAACTTGTTTGATGTTAAAAAATATAAAAATTAACACGTTTAGTGTTGATTTTCGGCTTTAAGCCGAATACAATGTAATTAAGGGAAGGGAGGGTAAAAAATGCTAGCGTCAGAACAAAAAACCATTGTACGAGAATATAGGGAATCCAAAGGTTTAAGTATTAAGGAAGTTTCTAAAGGCGCTAAAATTCCAATTGGCACATTATATGATGTTGAAATTGGGAGAAGGAGTCTCAAAGATAACAAAGCTAAAAAAATAGCGGATTTCCTTGAAGTTCCGATTGAAAATCTTTTCAGACCAACATATTATCGTGCAATACCCATCACAGAATGAATAAACCTCATGTTATTGATTACATCTATTTTGTTCAATTCCTACTAAGTGTATTGTAAATGAAATTCGGCTAAAAGACGAAATAATTATGACTAAAGTATATTGTTCTATATTTAGAAAGGTAAAATTCTAAATATTCCGTCCTTTGAAAACTGAATAATCCTAAAGGAGCTGTAAAAAATGGTTTTGAAACGATCGTATCAAACACTACTACTCTTTACGAGTGTACTTTTATTTGTGATGAGCTTCTTGATTCCACTGAATCAAGCCAGTGCGGAGGTAATCGATCGAGAAAGATATCAGATGGATTGGGCCTATAGTCCGCAGTATGGGAAAGATGTTCGTACAGAGATTCTAAAGAACGCTAGTGGTCAAATCGCGTATTGTCTGGTATACGGTTTAAAATCCCCGAATGGAGAGGATTTACCTGAAGCGGGCAAAACAGATGATGTATCCTATCGCGTCTTAATGAATGGGTACCCACAGAAAACACCAGAAAATTTAGGGGTTTCCACTTGGCAAGAAGCTCACTATGCAACGCAATTAGCTCTTTGGAATGCACTTGGCCAGATTTCCGTTGATGAATTACAATTCAAAAATGCGGCTGTTCAAAAAGCGGCTAAAAACATTATTCATGCGGCAAATCAAAGCTAGGACACACAAGATGTCTGGATGAATGTCATTCCAACGGACAAACAAGAAGCGCAATTAAACGGTGAATATTTCGAAACAACAACATACACCGTTCAAACAAATGCAAAAAAAGGTACATTCCAAGTACAAATGAACAATGCACCACAAGGAACACGTGTTGTCACAGAACAAGGTGAAGGGAAAGAAACGTTTCAACTAGGAGAAAAGTTCCGTATCCAAGTACCAAAATCCTCTAAGAGTAGTGAACTATCTCTAAAAGTCGTTTCAAATCTAACAAATGTTCATGCAGTTGTATATAAAGGAACAAGTACAATTCAAGATGCTACTGTATTATTAGAGCGCAGTACAGAACAAGTAAGCACAGACTTACAAGTATTTTGGAAAGCGAATGGCGCTTTAAAAGTGATGAAAGTGGATGAAAACAAAAAGCCACTACCAGGCGCAGCATTTGAAATCGCAAACAGCAATCAACAAGTTATGGGAACGATTACAGCTGATAAAAACGGCATCGCTGAAATGGGTAACTTAGAACTTGGCACATATACTGTAAAAGAAGTAAAAGCACCTGTTGGATATGTGCTAGATGCTACACCAAAGCCTTTTGAAGTGAAAACAGGTGAAGTTGCTGTTGTTGAAATGAAAAATGTACAAATCAAAGGCAATATTGAAATTAAAAAGGTAAGTGACACAGGCAAGATTCTCCCAGGCGTTGAATTTACAGTATTTACGCCAGAAGGAAAGGCAGTCACAAAAGTAACAACAAATCAAGAAGGGATTGCGAAAGTAAATTCTCTTCCATTTGGAAAGTATTACTTCCAGGAAACGAAAGGATTAGAAGGTTACTTATTAAATCAAACAAAGTATCCTTTTGAATTAAAAGAACATAATCAAACACTTTCGTTTGAAGTGAAAAACGATCAAGTAAAAGGAAATGTACAGCTCGTAAAAGTAGATGAAGATGGAAAAACGAAATTAGAAGGTGCTGTTTTTATTCTAGCTGATGAAAAAGGAAAGAAGATCAGTGAGCATAAGACAGACAAAAACGGGTTAATCAAAATTGATAATATCCCATTTGGAAAGTACCAATTCATTGAAAAGACATCACCAGCGGGCTATGTGCTGGTAAAAGAGCCGATTCCGTTTAGCATCACTGAAAACGGGAAAACAATTGAGCTAATTGCAAAGAATACGAAGATTAGAGGATCAATTGAAATTACAAAAGTAGACGTAGCCGATGGAAATAACAAGCTACCAGGTGCAGAGTTTACGATCTATAACGAGCAAGGCCAGGAAGTCGTGAAAGGAAAAACAAACGAACAAGGCATTGCGAAGTTCGAGAAACTCCCAGCAGGAAAGTACACATACAAAGAAACACTTGCACCACAAGGTTATGTGTCACATGAAGAAACATTCTCCTTTGAAATTAAAACGGATGGTGAAATTATTAAGCACATCGTAAAAAATAAAAAGATTGAGGGTAGCTTAGAAATTACAAAAGTAGACGTAGCCGATGGAAACAACAAGCTACCAGGTGCAGAATTTACGATCTATAACGAGCAAGGCCAGGAAGTTGTAAAAGGAAAAACAAACGAACAAGGCATTGCAAAGTTTGAGAAATTCCCAGCTGGTAAATACACATATAAAGAGACATTCGCACCAGAGGGATATTTAATCAATGAAGAAACATTCTCCTTTGAAATTAAAACAGATGGTGAGATTATCAAACATGTTGTAGCAGATCAGAAAAAAGAAGTTCCACCAACACCAGAAACGCCACAACCAGAGCAACCGGAACAACCACAACCACAGCCAGAGAAACCACAATCAGAGAAGCCACAAACACCACAGGTCATTGAAAAACCTGTACCAACACCAGAGAAACCACAACATATTGTAAAACAACCACAACCGATGAAAGAACAACCTAAGAAAGTAGAAAGTCATTTACCAACAACAGGCGGCAAAACTGAAAATCCATATTGGAAATGGATTGGTATTACATTTGTCGTTCTTGGTAGCATCCTAACTATTTACGCATTTAGAAAACGTAAGAATCAAGAAGTATAAAACACTCTCAACTGATAAGGGAGGGCGGGATCATGTGCATATTTGATGTACATTATCAAATCAATGATAGGAAATATACGAAATCATATTTACTTGCATTGGTGGAAGATGGGTTTCAGTTGCGAAAAAAAATCCAACATGTTCTGTTTCAAGAGCACCAACAAGAAATTAAGATTCTTTCTACAGATTTAGAGGAATTAGATTTAGTAGCTTTATAAAAAACTGATACGAATGGAAAGGTGAGATTGCTATGTGTGGAACGTTTATTGGAAGAAGTGCACAAATCCCAGCATTTATAAAACCAAAATGGTATGACATGAGTAAGTCAAATTCCATTTTCATAGAGAATGAAGGGAACAAAATGAATCCTCAATTTGTATTTGGAGAAGAAAATAGAAATATCCTGGTACGAGGTGGTACAGGAAAAGGAAAAACAGGTTTGATGAAGCAACTTCTTACCCTTGTCATGGCGGATAATCAACAAGCGACTGTCTTAGATGGGGATGGAGAGTATAAAGAATACGAAAAAATGGGTGCTCAAATTATCACTTTTACATCAAAGGATTCTTTTCCAAGCACAACCGAAATAGAAACATGCAAACAATCGGATGTCGTTATCATAGATGAAGGATTAAGGTTATATTCCAACAATCCAGAGGGATTCACAAACCTTTTAGAAGAACTAGAGGAACTGAATGTAAGAGTTTTTGTGAGTTTTCAAGCGATACCAGAAGAGTTATTACAAAAATTTGATGTGTATTTAGAATTAGACCCACTCATCGCTTAAAACTATACAACATTTCTATTTAACGATATAGAATGATAAAACAATACAGGAGGTTTTCTTATGAAACCAATTAAGCACATGCGAAGTAAACGCGGTTTTTATATTGGTAGAGTTCCACATACAACACATACACCTTCAACAAATAATCGTACAAAAGAATGGACGGGAAGAATGGGAAAGAGCATGATTTTCTCTTCCCTCTTAGTCACATTAGACCCCTATAAAAAAGCGCACAAATCATAATATTCATGGGAGGAAGCAAGATGGGAAAACAAGCGTATCAAAATCGTCAAGAATGCTGGGAAACGTTCTGGAAAGAACAAGTAACGGTAGATGGTGAATTAGATATCGAACAAGTGAAGCAAGAACTCTTCAACTATAAAACACTCTTAGATCAAATTAATCAACCTCAAAACGGGATCATGCAACCTCAAATCTTGATTCAATTAGCCGCAGAAGAACGCACAGAAAAGCATCGTGAAAAGCTATTCGCCCTTGCATAAGGCCATTTCAAGGATAGAAAGGAAGTGAAGAAGTGGCGCACAGCAAGATCGACAAAGAAATTGAAAACTTCATAGAAAAGAACTGGAAAATGCTCTTAGGTATAGGAGCTGTTGCATTTGTCTGGTTTTCTAAAGAAAAAATCCTTACAGAATTGATGAAGCTGGTGCCAACCGTAGTCGGTGTGTTTCGCGGGATTGCCTTACTGATCCTGTTAGGAATTGTTATACGGATTGTCTTACATGGCATCTATTTATATCTAGAAAAGAAGCGGTATCGATACGTATTATTCATTCCGCACATAGATGATGAGGTCACACCAGATAAACTAGGGCAAATGATTCGGCATGTACATGGTTCGGGTCGAAAGCCTTTAGAACGTCTGTTAAAAGGTCGCGATTGGTACCGCATGACGATGTATCGTCCAGAGGGAGAAAATGAGCGTGTTCGCTTTTATGTAGGTGGTCCAGAAGATAAAATCAAACAGGTTGTGCAAGCCATACAAAGCGCCTATACCCACAGTGAAATTTATACCGTCCAAAAGGAAGAAATGCCATTTCCAACAAGAAAAGCGGTAGGAGGACGGATGGTATTAAAGAGAAAGCGGCTAGATGCCACATTATCACTAGCACGATATACACGTGATGTATTACCGATGTTAGGAAGTGCAATGGAAGAAAAGACATGGATTGATGTTGCTTTTACACCAGATAACGGGTATCAGCTGACAAAAGGGATTCGAAAAGCAGAAAAGGCAATTCGAAAGAAGAAAAAGCATGGGCTAGATGCTTTTGAAAAAGAAGAAATTCGTGCATTAAATAAACGGTTTGCAAAAAATGAAGTGGCATTTCAAGTATCTGTTTCATTTGCAAGTGATTATTATCCTGGTGTACCTGTTATTAAGCATTTAGGACATATGGTAGCAAGTGTTATGGCAGACGTTAATGAGCTTAGGTACAGACGTTTTAGACGCAGTATGCCAGCTGTACCACATCCCGTATACGGGAAAATGATTTGGACTGGATCAGAGCTATTAAACTTATTCCATCTTCCGAATGTAACGGGTGATAAAAACAGCAAGACAGAGCGAAACATTTTGTATCTAGATAAAGGTGAAAACATGATACCAAATGATTTATTGGCCGAAGGCATTTCAATTGGCCATGTGATGCATCCCTATATCAAAGATCGATTAGTAAAAATCCGAGAAGACTTTTTCAAGAATCATGGCTACATTACGGGGAAAGTTGGGTCTGGTAAAAGTACCATTGCTATGAGATTGATGCAAAGTGTTATTGATAAATGGCTAGAAAATCCGAATGAAGCGGGTGGATTATCTTTATTTGATCCGACAGAAGATTTGGCATATGTCGCAATGAATCGACTATTGAAAGCGGAAAAGGATGGGAAACAGGTTGATTGGAGTAAAGTTCATTTTATTCGCTTTCGAAATACAGATCATCCGCCAGCCTTGAATTTATTTCATCGTTTTCCAAATGAAGATATCCAAACAGTGGTTGAATCCATTATGGAAATGATTAAGTTAATGATTCAAGGGCAAGCACAACAAACAGAACGATTACTAAGAGCGATTATTGGGACGTTACTTTGTGATAAGAGTCAAATTCATACCATTTTAAGTATCCCACTATTCATTAGTGACGAACTGTTTCGAACAAAAGTAATTGCCAATTTACAAGGGCCAGAACAAAAATATTACTCGCACTTTTGGAAATATGAAGTAGGAAGCGCATTAGAAGACAGCACACAGGCGATTTTAAACCGATTAGATATCTTTCGCAATACGCTGTATTTAAAGCGTATGTATGGGCAAACGGGCTTTTCCTTAGAGATTCGCAAATGGATGGATGAAGGACATCTTATCTTTTATGATTTAGCGGGCATGGGAAAAGAAGATACATTACTGACAGTCGGTTACATTTGTAACCAATATCACCGTATCGCCCAACAGCGGCCGCATGGTTCCAAACTACATTTAGGAGTGATAGATGAAGCGCATGACGTTCCAGTACCCGTTCTTCCTAAAATTATTGCGAAGGATCGGAAGCATGGATTCGGACTATGGGTGATTACACAGCAAGTTTCGGGACAGTTAGACAGAGAGCTTACAGACATGTTAACCGAGGCGGGCGGAAACTACTTTGTATGTAGGCAAGGTCATAATTCCGCGAAAACGTTAGAGGGCATTATGCAAAAGCAATTCCGTACAGAGTATTTACAGAACCTTCCTAACTTAGTTGTAGCGATTCAAACGCAAGATTATATCAGAGGTGAGGCAAAAAATGTGTGGTGCACAATACGTGTTCCACCATTAGACCGCTATCTACCAAATGGAAAAGCGGCGAATTATAAAAATGAAAAAGAAATTCACGCATCAAATGAATGGACCAGAGCAAAGATTCATTCTTTAGAGAAACAAAATGGGAAAGCAGGATTAGAAATCGACAAGGAAATTGATGAGTTCCTATATGGAAAAGGCAAGTATCAACAAGCCGAAAAAGTCAATTTAACCAAAGAAGAACCTGTTGTGACATCGGGTCTAGATGAATTAGAAGAAAAAATTTCTTCCCAGGAAGAAGTGAAAGAACCTGTTTCAGAAACACAACCAGTCGAACTCACACATCAAGCGCAAATTATCCCATTCCGAAAACAAGCTACGACAACAATAGAAGTAAAGAAAGAAGATAAGCCAGTAAAAGAGCCTGTTATAACAATCGAAAAAGAACAAACAGTATCAATCGAAACGGAAAATGTAGAAATAAAAGAAGATACATCACAAGAAGAAGTGAGCATTTTCGATATGTGGGAAAAGGAGTAAGAGGCATGGGAAACATTTTATTTCAAATTCCAGATGAACAACTATTCATGAGTTTGCATACACACATCTACTTGGATATTGAGTACATTCATCAAAAGGTGTATGTGGATTATACAAAAAAATCTGTAACAAATCGTTTATATAAGCTAGAGCAAGCGGGCTATATCCGTTACGAGTATTTACCTGTTACCTCACCACGAAACCAGAAACGAAAATTTGCGAAACCACAACGAATTTATACGTTAACTCCTGAAGGAGTCGAGATGGTTCGTGGGTTTCGAGGGGAAGTACATTGGAAAAATAGTTGGTCCAAACGTTCAGCATCCTTTGTGTATCACAGTTTAATGTTAGCGAAAATTGAATGTGCCATGACATTAATATCTAAACGAGAAGGAAAGTTGGAACTAAAGGAATGGATCAATGAACCGCGGGCAACGTTTCAATATGCAAAAGGAAAAAATCGTGTTATACGCCCAGATGGGGTTGCGGTAATTGGATTAAAAGAAGCAATCGATAAAAACATCGGTGTATTCATGGAAATGGAACGATCTTATGGATCAAAAGAAGTATTAGAAAAAAAGATTATCCGTTATAACGACTTCATGACGCAAGAAGGAAAAAAGGCAGACTATCGGATACATGCTGGTATGGGATATGAAATACCGATATGGCGCCTGGTATTTGTCGCAGGTAGTGAAAGTAGGGAAAAAGAATTGATTCGCTACCTAAAAGGTGTAAGTAGTCCAGAAATTCCAGTGTATATCACACTGTTTCAAGATATATTACAAGACCCATTCGGGAATATTTATCGGAATATTCAAAATCCAAAAGAGAAAGTGAGGTTCTAAGAATGTGTTTCGGTTTATTTTATCGATAAGCGCTAGTGTTTTTCTGTTAATTGTCTTTTCGGATTGGTTATTTGAAAGAGTACCAGGATCAAGAGAAGCCTGGGAAGTGGTAAAAAGTAAGGTGGTGGAAATTTACTATACGCAAGGATGGGAAGGCGTGTTACTTCTCTTCCTGGTGGTAGTGGGAATATGGAAGATGGCCGATAGTCGATCATAAGGGGGAGATAAACGATGTTTACACATAAAAACACTTATGAAAGAGGAAATGTGGGAGAAGTTGAAGCTCAATTTCTAGTGGAAATCTATGAGGGAATGGGTTGTGAGGAAGTATATGAGATTTGCTTATCTCAAACAGATGTATATATGCAAAAGTTTTATCTGATGGAAAACGGAAAAATTATCGAAATAGAAATTGGATTAGATACAGATGAATTGGAATGGAAGTGTGATGGGGTAGAGCTTACAAAAGAAAAAGCAATATTAGAAATCGAGCGTGAAATCAGCTGTTATGACATGTTCGAACAAGCGAGGATAGACAAAGGTTGGATGTTCAAAGAAAAAGCACGCAAGTTTCTTACAGCTTTAAGAGAAAGGGAGAGTGCGTGATGGACGAATTGGAAGGTTTGGAGTTTGTAAGGGCGTTTCGAGCTACAGATGGAGCGTCCTTTGAAGTAGGGAGAGATGAAGAAAAACGGTATGTAGTTCATGCTAGATTTCCCTATATCACAGGCAGTCAAACGAAACTCAACAATTTTATCAATTATGCAAGAGATGAAATAAAAGATGAATCAACAGCGGTTGGCATGGCGTCATTTGCTTATGATTGCTACGAACGATCTTTACGCCAGTACCGAAATTGAAGGGGGGATGAATATGTTTCAAAAGGTGAAACAGTGGTTTGCAAAAACATTTGAAAGTAAACAAGGGAAGGCAAGGAAAGCTACAAAGATTCCTTCCTATAAAGGCCGTTTAATTGGAAAATGGGCCTTTTGGCTCCTGTTCTGTTGGATGTTGATTGTATCCATCACAACCGTAGTAAAAGGAAAGGGAGATACACAAGCAAAGGCCAGCACCATTCCAAAAGAAGTCACACAAAAACAAAACCTTGCCTCGCGTCCAGAAGCGATTGAATTTGCGCGCGGGTTTGTAAAGGAATACTTTACGTGGCAAAGAGGGGATGAAGGCAAGAAGAAGCGTTCAGAGCGCTTACAGTTCTATATACCGAAAACACTTGATCCACAAGTTGGTTTAGATTTTGCAAGTATGCAATGGGATTCCAATTTTCTATACGCAACTGTATTAAAGGTAGATGAAGTCACAGGAAAGGAAGCTAACGTTATTTTTAAAGTGAAATACAAATTAAGCCGCATGAAAGCAGATAATAGCGGGCCAGAGGATAAGGAGGTGATCCAACAAGTGTCGGTTCCTGTTCAGTCAGATGGAAAGGCTTTTGTCATTAGTGGATTCCCTCAAATTGTAAAGGTACATGAAAAAGCAGAAGTACCAGAAGGGAAAGAAGAGAAAGACCGAGAGGAAGTCCATGAACTCGCTGTAAAAGAAGACATTCGAGAATTTCTACCAACTTTCTTTAAATCCTATACAACCGCAACACAAAAAGAACTCGCGTATGTTTTGGCCAATACGGATATTAAAGGGTTAGAAGGAGCCATGAAATTTGAAAATGTACTTTCCTCTAAGATTTATCCAGGAAAAACAAAAGGCACGTATGAGGTACAAACAGAGGTATCAATGATTGATCCGCATTCTGAAACGAAAATGAAAACAGGTTACACGTTGTTTGTAAAACAAGATGGAAAGCAATGGGTTGTAAAAGACTTAAAAACAAAATAGGAGAGGGGCATGTATATGTTCAATATAAATCATTTTGTGTTAGGGATCGGGTTGGAAGGATTTTTCGAAATGATGAAGACACAAGGAACATACGCATTATATTGTGCGTTTATCATTGTTATCTTGATCGTAGCGGCAAAGCGTGCATGGGGAAAAGCGATCACGTTAATTGTTGGCGGCGGGATTGTTGTATTCTTCATTAACAAACCAGATGCATTAAAAACAATTGGAACGTGGTTAGGCGGATTGTTTGGCGTCTAAGTAAGGGATGGAAAGGAAGGGAGCTACATGAAAGAAAAAGGATCAAATTCTATTATTGTCTATTGTTTCGGAAGCTATATGAACTATATGCGAAGACAGTACGAAATTATGGGGTATCGTCTTCCGCGTGCGGTCACATGGAGGGCACTTGGTTATTTTGCGGCGGTAGAAGCGGGGCTTGTAGCCTTCCGCTTCCTTCCTCCCTTTAAATGGATATTTGGGGATATGATCGATCAAGTTTGGCTCATGTATTATGGTGTGATTCCTCTTTTCCTCGTATGGGGCGCAGATAAATATAAAACAGATGGAAAATCACTTTTCTCTTTTGTTCGGTCCTGGATCACATTTCGTTTACGTAAGCATCAAAGTAGCCGATTAGTGACCTTGCCAAAATTTAAAAAACATGTGATTCGTGGTCATGTGTGTGTGCAATATGATGTCAAAGATATACCAATCGTACATGTATCAAGTGAAGAAGAAGAGAACGACATACACGCTTATAACCTAACATTTTTACCCCAAAAGGAGGAAATGAAAGATGTTGAAAACGATGAACAGATCACCATTAAAGCACGTTGAAAAGAATTTAGCGTTTAGTACAGATGGAAAAGTATCCGCAGTATATGAAGTAGACGGATTCGAATACGATCATCAAGACGAAAGCACGAAAAAAGTATATTATCGCAATCAACTCGCTCTTTTTACCCATCAAGAATATGATATCCACTTGCTTGTGATTCCTCGTACAACAAATTCAGATGAAATTCTGGATGAACATATTTCCACTTTAAAAGGGCCAATGGCACCAACAGGACGCTTTCTTTTCAAAAAGGTAAAAGAATATTTACGAAATGCGGCCATTGCGAAAGAGAATATGGAATATCGCTTTTTCGTTTTAGTACAACTGAACATGGAACAGAAAGAAAGACAAATTCGTAACCCCGTCGTAGAAACATGGAAGTTTATGAAGAAGATAAGAGAAGGCTTTGCAGAGACAGCCCAAAACATATCGGGTATGAATGTGACAGATATTTTAGAAGAGGAAATCGAAAATTATTTAGAAGTAGAAGACGTATTATTTAGCCAGGTTAGAGGGGCCTTTCATAATACAAGACGTGCGAAACCGTCAACAACGCGCTTTTTATTCCATCATAACTTCAAACGTGGCATGAAAGAACTGAATCGGGATCAAAACTGGAAAGTAGGTTCTACGGTTACCTTGAAAAATGAAGAAGGAAAGGCGGTAAAAGTACGTCGGCCAGATTTACAAGAAATGGTGCACTTAACGGATACGGTGATTGATGAAAGCCCAGGGCGTTCTCTTATACTCGAAAGACAAAATGAAGAAGGAGAAATCGAAACCTCTCATGTTGCTTTTCTTGCGGCGAAAGATATGCCCGAAATATCGGCTTTTCCAGGTGGAGAGTGGATTTATCGCATTCAATCTCATTCATTAAAGTTTCCTGTTGAAATGAGTATTCGAGCGTATCATTTAGAAAACCAGATGGTTACCCAAAAACTTTCGAACAGTGAACTGGAATTAAACGATCAACGTCAACAAGCGATGGTAGGTGGTCGCACAACAGATTTAACAATTGATCGTAAAGCAAGAGGCGTCAAAATTGTAAAAGATCGATTTGAAACAACGGGAGCACCTGGATATGAATTAAGTGTACTGTTTTGCGTGTATGCTGAAGATGAGAAAACATTAAAATCACGTGTCAATACGCTCATTACAGAATATCGCAAAATGAAAATTGAATTGGTCAATCCATATGGAGAACAATTAGCATACTTCTATGAGTTCTTACCAGGCTCGAAGCGTTATAATACGGACTTTAAGTTATTTGTAGAGCCAGGTGTGCTTGCACAGGGCATGTTTGGGGCAACGACACAAATTGGCGACAATCAAGGGTTTTACATTGGAAAGACAAAGAAATTAAATCGTCCTGTTTTTATTCGTCCCGAACTAGCGGCGAAAGCATTAGATAACATTGTGACAGCATTTGAAAGTTTATCGGTTATGTTCGCGGGGCAAACAGGGAAAGGGAAATCGTTCCTAATGAACTTACTCGCTTTCTGGATTGTGATGAGTGGCGGAAGGGCATTTATCATCGATCCTAAGGGTGATCGCACAAGATGGCCCGAATTATTGCCAGGGTTCAATGAGGATACCTTGCAAGTATGGACGCTTGGGAAAAATAAAGAAGATGCGGGCTGTTTAGACCCATTCCGAATCAGCGCAACGATAGAAGATGCGAAGAGTTTAGCACTTGAAATTTTGACGTTCCTATCGGATGTAGGTTTAGAGGATATCCGATATGACTATTTATATAAAGCTATTGAACGAGTGGCGGAAAAAGAAGATGCATGTTTAACTTTGGTTCGTAAAGAGCTAGTGGAAATGAAGAAAGAACCTAACTTATTGCCAACTGAATTAGAACGGTTAAATGCCCTTACAAATCGTTTAGCGACTTTAGAAGGCATTCAGCTAGGAGATTTATTGTTTGGTAAACAAGGTCAAGATTACCGCGTATTAAGTCTAGAACGTCCGTTACAAGTATTACAAATTCAACATTTACGCATTCCGAAATCAGAGGAAAAGAATGAAAGTGTTACAGACAAATTATCTCGTAGTATCTTAATTGCATTAGCGGCATTTGGTAAATCCTTAATGCATTCCGATCGTAGTATTTTCAAAGTATACCTACAAGATGAGGCATCAAGTATTTTGAAAAATAAAGAGGGTGCGGCGTCTTCTGACAAAATCATTCGAGAAGGACGTTATCACAATATCGGCTTGTATTTAGGAACACAAAACGCATCCGATTATCAATCTGAAAATAAAGAGGTTGCAAATGTGGGTATGAAATTCTGTTTTGCATTGAAATACGATAAGGAAGCGGAAGAAATGTTACGTTACTATAACCTACCGGTCACAGAAGAAAATATCTTGATGTTACGTCAATTACGACGCGGCGAAGCCTTATTCCAGGATATTTTCGGCCGAACAGCGGTTGTAGAAATCGATCCTGTTTTCCAAGAATTAAAGACTGCATTTGATTCCTCTACAAAAACTGACGAAGAACGAGCGCAACAATTGGCGTAATTCGTATTACAATACAGATAAGAGTATTCTAAATTATCTGTATATGGAGGATGGAACGATGAAAAAATTACGTATGTTATCGGGATTATGTGTAGCAGGAATGTTGATGGTAACAGGTGTTGCGGGTTGCTCAAATGAAACGAAAAGCAATGCGAATCAACAAGAGAGTCAGAAAGAACGTGACATGAAAGAAGCGGATAAAGCCGCGATGGAATATGTAAGAGCTTATATTGAAATGGATTCAAATAAGATTAATGATTTGTCATATAAGAAATATGATTTAGGTAAAGATGAAGTTATGCATCCTGGTGCTAGCAAAGGAATGAAAGAACGATACGACTTATATCGATATGATTTGAAAGAAAGTGAAAATGAGTATTACTATCGTGTAAAGTATTTTGATCCTGTAGAAAACGCCCAAATGGGAATAAAGTTAAAAATGATAAAAGACAAAAAGGACGGAAAATGGAAAAATTACGAATGGAACTGGGATGGCCATAATAGTTTAGATTCTATTGTGGGAAGTATAGAACCAGTTCATGTTCATAAATGGGGGCAAAAGGAATGAAAAAACTTTTCTCTATTTGTATGATTCTTGTAATCTTTTTACTACCGTTAGGGCCTCATGTGGCCCTAGCGGAAGATACAAAAACAGAAGAAAAACAGGAACAAAAAGGAGCACGAATCTCTGAAAATCTATTTAGTGGGTATACAGATGGTATTTACAAAGATAAGTATTATGAAATTGATACGTACCAACCAAAAGAAGATGAAAAAAATGTATTTCAAAAGGTTGGCGGGTACTTGTTTGGCGATGATAGTGTAGGAAAAGACTTGCAAAGAATGTTATATACAACCTGTCAATGGTTTGGAAATATGGCCTTTCAGTTAAATGTGATTCTCGGCCAATTAACAATCTTTTTAGTCGATCAAGCGTTGAACCTGGATATTGTAGATGCGGTAGCGGATAAATTAGGAGCGGCTATGCAAAATATTGCGGGTATTGAAAAAGGCGGCTTTTTATCTTCTGGGCTATTCCCAGCAATTATCGGCATTGCATGTGTGTTATCAGCTTGTTACGCAGGCTATATCTTCTTTATTAAGCGCCAACCATCAAAAGGTTTAAGTGAGTTAGTGAAAACGGTACTTGTTATTGCCTTTATTGTTACGTACATTGGAAACGCAAGTACGATTTTAAAGAGTGCGAATACGATTAGTTCTGAAATTAGTGTGACGGTATTAGCGAAAGCAACGGGAACGGTTGCGGGTGATCCAGGACGTTCCAAAGCGGACGCGATCTTTTCAGTGAAAAAGCAAATTTGGGATTTGTTAGTCGAACGACCATATTTATTTTTACAGTATGGGGAAGATTCAAAAGAAAAATTAGGTGCTCAACGAGTAGATGAGTTGTTAGCGAAACCTCTAGGAAAAGATCGTGACGACTTGGTACAAAAAGAAGTGAAAAAAGGAAATCAAATGATGGTTATTTCCTCTGTAGGAGAGCGCCTTGTATTTACAGTTATGTACTATGTTGTGAATACATTCGCAGGTGTTCCAGTAATCGCGTTTTGCTTACTAATTGTAGCATTCCAATTATGGTTCCTTGTCATGAGTATTATTTCACCGATTGTTATGGCGGTTGCCCTATTGCCAGGACATCGACGCGTAATTGAAAGCTGGGCTTCACAATGGATTCGCCCATTGGCATTAAAAATCTTTATGTCTGTTATGCTGGTCATCATCTTTACAATAGCAGAACTACTATACGTATTACCAGAAGCGGGCGTTGCAGGGTATGTATCTACAATGATTTTTCAAATTCTTGTTTTTGTTCTTTGCTACCTGTTTAGAGGAAATATTGTTGCGGCCTTTAGTCGAGCACGTGGCGTGTATGAGACAGTCACAAATATATCTCTTATGACTGAAAACTTTGTAGATAAAGGAAAAGAGTACGCTGGAAATACAATGTCTTATATTGGAGACAAAATGGGAGCACATTTTAACAGCGCGGCTGAATTAGCGGCGGCAGGCGGCCAGCTAGAAAATGCAGGGACAGACGACGAAAAGGCAAAAGCTAACCCGTTAGCGCAAGCAAATATACCGAATGATTTACCAAATAATCAAGCGGAACAAGAAAAAGAAGAGAACCAAAAGAAAGGAAACCTTATTTCCTTACAGGATCGTGATAAAGATGGGAATTTACCACAGCAAGGAGAGGAAGGAAAAGAACAAACTTTACCAGGTGAGGAAGAGGCGCCAGTGCAACAAGACCTTATCAGCTTAGATAAAGAAGCATTAGAACAAGAAATGGAAGGACAACAAGAAGGAACAGAGGTAGAAGAATCAGAAATGGAGGTTCAACCAGAGCTTGTATCTTTAGAAGATGAGGAAATCCCAGCAGGGGAAGAAACACAAGCTGGTATGGAGGCTTATGAAGAAATTCAAACAGAAGTACCAGAACAAGAAGTACCAGAACAAGAAGTACCATTAGAAGAAATTCCGACTAATATAGAAGTACATGAAGATGTACAACAAGAAGTACCAGAACAAGAGGTACCATTAGAAGAGGTTTCAACTGATATGGAAGCATATGAAGAAATCCAAACAGAGGTACCGGAACAAGAAATACCACTAGAAGAAGTTTCAAGTGATATGGAGGCATATGAAGAGATTCAAACAGAAGTACCAACACAAGAACTTCCATTAGAGGAAATGTCACCAGATCATGAAACATTTGAAGAAATCCCATCCGATATCCCACAACAAGACATTCCAACAGGAGAAATTCCGATGGATATTTCAAGAGAAGAAATACAACCAGAACAGGACATTTCAACACATATTCCACAACAAGAAATTTCAACGCCAATTGAAACAGAGGCAAATGAACCTTTAATACCAGATACAATTCGTGCAGATGTAAATGAAGAAGGTGTCATTGTCCCTCATACACCAGAAACAACAAGTGCAGATATTCCAGATGCTATTCCTGCAGAAGTGAATGAAGCGGGGCAAATTGTCGCCAAAAAATCTGATATAGATGTCGAGTCAACTGTACAAGTATCAAACTCCTCTGACTCATTTATTCCAACGGAATCCGTTCCCACTTCTGATTTGGCACAAGTAAATGAGAAAGAAGTAAGCAAAAATGAGCCGATTCAAGAAAAAGCGGTAACGATCGATACGCCAGATATACAATATGGAGCTGTAGCCGCGGGAAGTGAAAACTGGATGCCTTCTACTGATCCACAAAACTTAGATAACTTAGATGATTTGGAGCCACCAAAAAAAGATGAGTAGAGTCCTAGACTTTTAGGACTTTACTATTTTTTTACGAAAAAGGGAGCGATATAGCTATGAAACACTGGGGATTAACATGCATGAAAATGGTGAGTATCAGTATTTTTCTTTGCATCGGGTGTTTGGGATGGATGAACATAATCATTCTTTTCATACAGAGAGAATGGCCGACAGATTTATTAGGATGGATTGGTTTAGGGTTACTTATTTGGTATACGCTCATTCTTCTTACTCTTCAAATCATCCATCGGGAGACACATTGTCGTATTGATGATAGGCCCAAACTAGCCTTTTTCATTTGGTTTGTAGGAATCGGTCATTTTGGATTATTAGACTTTATACAAAACCAGCAATCTACTATTTTAACGTTTCTATTTCATACTTTTGCGATCATACCGATTCTTTTTGCCCTTGTTTATGGGCTAATCGTTAAAAAGCATTCAAATCAATTATGATTCGTTGCGTAAGGGGGATGGATGATATGAGACCAGAAATAAAAGAAGTTGTAGACAAAACGATACAAGAAGATATTGCACAAGAACAAAAAAAGAAGAAGAAAAAGAAATCCTGGTTACTGACACTTCTTTTTGGAAGTTCTACTTTCACAATAGGATTGTTCGTCTGTATTGGATTTATTTTATTTATCGTTTTGGCGCAAGGCATTGGCAAAAAAGAAGAGGAAGCGCCAGCAACCATCCCAAGTAATGGAATGACGGTTTGTCGTCCAGGTGGAAAAACAGTGGCACCAGAAGAATTGCAACCCCACCTGGGCGGCGTTTTTACAGGGAATGCACAAGCCTTTTTAAATGCAGGAACACAAAACCAAATTGATCCCGTTTTACTAGCGGCCATTGCAAGATTGGAAACGGGTAATGGTACTTCTAATGCAGTAAAGAACTATAACAACCCTGGGGGCCTCATGGACCCTAGCAGTTCACAAATGAAAGGGTTTATGAAGTTTGCCACTTTGGATGAAGGAATCAACGCTATGGCGCGAAACTTATATAAAAACTATATCGGTATGGGGATTACAACAATAGAAGCAATTGGAGCGAAATACGCACCACCAGGAGCCGCAAATGATCCACATGGTACAAATGGTTTATGGCCCGTATTAGTAAAAAAATTTGTGGCGCAAATGGGCGGCCTTACTTTCAATTGTGAAGCGGGAAAACCAGGCGGCGTTGTAGATACTGGATCAGCAAGCTCACAAGGATTTATTCGTCCTATCGCTCAAACGACGATTACAAGCCCATTTGGCCCACGTTGGGGCACAATTCATAAAGGTATCGATTATTCTTGCCAGGACGGTGTCACCGCAATTGCCGCGTCGAAAGGTGGCGTTGTAGAGTTGGCGGAATTTGGCGCAGGCGGGAGCGGCTTCGGCGGGTACGTGCGCCCATAAGGGCATATAAGAATACGGGAACTGGGCAACCCGTAAGGAACTAGAGGTTAATGTAACTCCTTATCATCAGCAAACTTATCCTAAGAGGAAACTCAAGGGGGAGTACAGCATGTTTGCAACGCGTTAAGTTGCTAAGTTACCCAAGCACAACTGAAACGCTAGATGAAAAGAATTGAATGAGGATGAATGCTGGATTGCGTGAACGATAACCAGAGGACGCCTAGCGAAGCGCTAGACGGAAGGTAACTATAAAACGTCTAGTAGTCACATGTTGTCTATCACCGTATCCAATAGACAACTTTAACCTTAGTGACTATCCACTTGTAATTAACATGAAATGGTGAAAGTCGCATCCGACATCAATTCAAGCCTATGTTCTTATATGTCTAAATGGGGATTGCCTAAGTCAGAATGCTTAAAAGAGCTATGACATGTAGATGTTTGAATATCTGATAAGGCAACGGAGAGTCCGTAGTAGTCTGAGCAAGGGAAAGCCTTGTACATGGCGAAGGGACCAAATCATTCAGTCTTATTATAAATCGGAAAGGAGCGGAATGCTTCATGCAAATTCCAGAGGTCGTAATAGACAATTTAATGAAGAAATCTCAAAGTAATCAACAATATACATTTCAAAGGCTATATAGGAATCTATATAATCAACAATTTTTCCTAAAAGCGTATGGAAAGCTAAGTAAAAATCCGGGAAACATGACAAAAGGATCAGATCAGAAAACAATAGACGGAATGAGTTTACAACGGATAGAACGATTAATTGAACAATTGAAAAATCAAAGCTATAAACCAAATCCATCTAAAAGAATCTACATTGAGAAGAAAAATAGTGATAAAAAAAGACCATTAGGTTTACCATCTGTCGATGACAAGTTAGTACAAGAGGTCGTAAGAAGGATATTAGAAGCGATTTATGAACCTGTTTTTAAAGAGACATCTCATGGTTTTAGACCAAACAAAAGTTGTCACACTGCGCTAATTCAACTAAAAAAGAATTTCACTGGTGCTAAATGGTTCATAGAAGGTGACATCAAAGGATTCTTTGATAACATTGACCATCACATTCTAATAAAATTACTTCGCAAACGAATCAAAGACGAAAAGTTTATTCAGCTTATATGGAAATTTCTTAAAGCGGGTTACCTAGAAAACTGGCAATATCATCGCACATATAGTGGAACACCACAAGGCGGGATTATTAGCCCTATTCTCTCTAATATTTACCTACACGAACTTGATGTATTTATGGAGAAATTTATATATACATTCAACCAAGGGAAAAGCAGACGACGAACAAAAGAATACAGGGAATTCGAAAACAGGTTAAGTCGTCTAAAGAAAACAGAGAGTGAATGGGAAAAAATGACCGATGAAGAGAGGGAATCCAACATACGTGAGAGGGCTGGAATATATAAAGAACGTGAAAACGTCCCAGCCTTAAATCCAATGGATAATACCTTTAAGCGGATGAAATACGTCCGTTATGCAGACGATTTTATTGTTGGTGTTATAGGTAGTAAGAATGATGCTGAAGAGATAAAAAAAGAAATCAAAGAATTTCTTGATATAAATCTCAAGATAGAGCTATCAGAATCAAAAACTTACATCACAAATGCTAATAAGGAAAAAGCACGCTTCCTCGGGTATGACATTACAACACAGAATTCTTACAAGCGCAAAACCAGTAGGGGACATTACCAACGTTTTCAAGGAAACATCCTACTGTACGTTCCGTACGAAAAATGGGTACAAAAGCTTGTTGAGAAAAAGATGATAAAGATGGATGGGAAAGAATGGATATCACAATGTAGAACAGAGCTTATTTCGATAGACGATTTGGAGATTATAAATGTGTACGACAGTGAATTAAGGGGTTTTTATGAATATTACAAAATAGCAAATAATGTGAGTGTACTAAACAAAATGGCTTACTTTGTGGAATATAGCATGTACAAAACATTTGCAAGTAAATATAGAAAATCCATGAAGAAAATCATCGCAAAGTACAGCAAAAACGGCGAATTCACTGTTGAATACCAAACGAAATCAGGTATGAAAGAAAAACGTTTGATTAAATCGTTCAAAAAAGTCACGAAATTATCCGATTCAAAAGAAATAGATACAATCCCTAATACGCTGAAATATTCAGGAAGAACCAGTTTGATTGAAAGGTTACAAGCAGAGAAATGTGAATATTGTGGCGCTACTGGTGTGAAACTCGAGATTCACCACGTCCGAAAACTAAAAGATATCAAACGCAAGAAACAACTCGAGAAATGGGAAGAAAGAATGATATCAAGAAACAGACGGACAATAGCACTTTGTGGACCAGGTCAAGGAAATGACTGTCACAAAAGATTACACAAGGGAACTCTTCATTAAAAGAATGATAGTGAGCCGTATACAGGGAGACTTGTAAGTACGGTTCTGGAGGAGGGGTGACGGTAAACCTAGCTAAGCAATTAGTCAAGGCGACCGCTCCCTATCCAAACGGAAACGTAGTTGTAATCAATCATGGAAATGGATATTGGAGTCTATACGGTCATATGTCATCCATTACCGTACAGAAAGGGCAAAACATTGGAGTCGGTCAACAGGTAGGTGTTTGCGGAAGAACAGGGCAAGTAACAGGGCCACATTTGCATTTTGAAATTAAAACAGCCTTTAAATTTGGGCAAGTCGACCCAGCACCATATTTGCCGAAATAAGCGGAAAGAAAGGGAGGATTAGGGATGAAACAAGGAATCGTTGGTTTAGTCATACTTGTACTGGTGGGTATTAGTATATGGTTATGGAATCAAAATCGCACTTTACAGCATAAAGTTGAACAAACGGAAAAGAAATGGACGGAACAAGTAAAAGAGCTAAAAACAGAGAATCGAGCATTGGAAAAGCGCGTAACAGTTTTAACAGAAAATACGCAAGATAAAGGGCAAGAAGTAGCGAAACAGTTTGTAGAGCTGTTAATACAGAATGATAACAAGCAAAAAGAAAAGCCAGGATTTGAGAAGATCAAAGAAATGATAACAGGAGAAGCACGAAACAAATTGTTAAACGCGCCAGATGATGCACATAACCATATAGAAGATGATGGCTCTATGCATATCCAAACGAAAGCAAAGATAACAGATATTTACTACATCAAAACCGCTGATAATAAAGCGGATGTAACGGTTAAATATGATTATCTTGTAACGGTTGATGGAACAGAACAACAAGAAAAACACACCATGAAATTAAATTTATTATTAGAAGGTGAGAAATGGTTTGTAGAAAATTATGAGTTCCAAATCAATACAGGAATTGAAGGACCATAGGGAAAGGAATGAGGGGAGTTGGTGAATCAAAATATATTGCATCATATCGGGTATGAAATATTGCAAGAAACGTTTGTATTGATTCGAAATGTATTTTCCTATTCAAACCAAGATGAATCCAGTGTGACATATGTGCGAGAAATTGCGGATGCCTTGCATAATATTCCGCATTCAATTCAGAAACAACATGATAAATTCCTAGAATTTGAGTTCAAACTGTTAGAAGAAACATTAATGCAAATGGACTTTGGAAAGGTTGCCGCGCAAAACATTCCCTATTTTAAAATGTATGCGGCACGTGTACAGCAATTGTTACAGAAGCGCTATAAAGAGGTGTAATCGAGTGGAAATGGGGCGATAAAAAATGATCGTATTGGGAATTGGGCTGTCAGTTTTGCTGATAGCCTTTTTATTTATCCAGGTATATCCGTTCCAGGAACAAAAGTTAGAACAGAGAAAATATGATGAATATGGAATCTGGATCATTATTTGTACAGGGGTATGTCTCTATGTTTCGCATCATTTTTTACAGGAAAACACATGGCAATGGGGATTAAAAATCATAGGTGCAACTTTTTTTACAGGGTTTTCAATTGGATGTGTTGGAAAACAAAGTATATATGATTTTCAACATAAAAAGTTTCCCTTTCAGAAAAAATGACGCTTCAAATTCGTCTGTAATTAATTTTAAATTAGTTATTAATACATTTGGTATTGAATGAGGTTTCGTCTTTTATTCGGTGTTTTAAGTGGTTTAAATAGATTTTTAGAGAAAAAGGGGTGTGAGGATGATTTTTTTTAAGGTTATTGCATATATTTTGCTAAGTATAGGAGTTTGTACACTTGTTTTAGCAGGGATAGCGGCGATTGTAAAGAAACAAATGATAATCGCAAATATAAATCTATTATTGGCCATGTATTATTTTTGTTCGGGAAGTCTTCTGTATTTGTGCACGTTATGGGAAACACAAGATATTTTTCTACAAGCCTTTTTGATTCTAATTGTAGGAATTACGATCATCCGATTAAGAAAAAGCTGGTATGTACCACAAATGCGTACTCTACAAAAACTACAAGAAGAAGCGACAAGTAAGAACAATCTGTGAGGAAATCCAGAAAAAAGGAGTGGAGAAAACTTGATACATCAATATGAATTGAACTTTTCAGTGATGTATAGTGGCAAGGTAACAGACTCACAATCTACAATTATTCCAGCAAGTTCTTTAGAGGAAGCAAATGAAAAATTACAATCAGAAGTAAAGCGGCGATTAGGAAAATGTAGTATAAAAGTGAATTCGGCAAGTTTATTTGTTTCAGAGGAAGTTCAATATACAGTCTTACAAAAGTGAAAATCAATGTCATGCATAGAAAGGAGGTAATAAATATGTTATGTCCAGTATGTATCCAAAGAGAAGAAAGGGAAGTTGAAATGATCCCAATGTATGACGAACATCCAAATTTGATTCTTTTTTGCAGGAAATGCGATCATCGACATGAAAATGAAGAAGTAAGCCCTCTTCCTTATTGAAAGTAATAAATCGAAAAGTCTTGTTTCTGCAGCAAGACTTTTTGTTATTTTATGGGGCTGTTTTTACATGGAAATTCCTATTGTAAAAGGGTATTAAGTTGCGGTTTTGAGAGGCGTAAAATCTTTTGTTTTTTTGAGGGAGAAATCGCTAAGAAATGCTGAAATGACAGTGTTTTTTTATAATCCAGATATATGTACTTAAGTCTATGTGAATATCATTATGTGACAGATGGAGAAATTTTCGGAGTTATGGAGCATCAAAAATCTATTTTGGATACAAAACATAAGAAAAGAGTGCTTCTGCTGATTGAAAAGGCTAGATTATATGATGAAGTGGATAATTTTCAAGTGATTGAAAGTGTCTTGGGAAGGGAGTAGATTTTCTGTTATGATAGAAAAAGCAATGAATCAGCGAGGTGAAAGTAATGATTTTTTTATTTCGATTTGATGTGACAGACAGGGGAATGGATTTTATTCTAAATGAAGAAATAGCAAAAGATATGTATCCTGATTTGGAAGAAATGCTCCGTGATTTAGTGAAATCTTTATGCTCAATACTTGAATACTATAAAGTCTATAACAAAGAGAAAACCATCTTTTCAGGTGTCATTCACGATAATGGGGAAGCGGAGGTTACACTCAGTAAAGGTTTAGGAAAATACATTGATCTATATACCAAGAATCAAATTATCTTTGATCATGGAAAACTTATTACTGAACTTTGTACCACAATCATGGATCGGAGATCAGCAGAAGCACAATTAAAAGGTTTGATTAAATTGTAAGGATTGATGAGTGGTGAGTAGTTCAATGAAAGTACGAGTTAGAAAAGCTTTATACATACGTAGAAAAATAGAGCACTCATGGCTAATTTGTTGTATACTAAAGAAGCTCAAGCAAGAACTATATTATGCAGTTTTAGGCATAAAAAACGTCTTTTATCAGCACATAAAAGACGTTTTTTATTTGATCATTATAAATATAGCATGTCGTATGAGTAGTAAGACATGCCACTTTCAGAAAATGTGCTGATTGAGAAACGTATATTATCCCTACATAGCTTGTTGCGCAAACAGAATCCGCAAGTATATTATATCACAAATCAATGATGAAAAAGGGATGTATTTCACCATTTCTTGTATATTTTTCTAATTAGATGTATACTAAACATGGTTTCTTTTGTAAAATTTTTAGGTGTTTTTCAAGTCAATTTATGGTCGTTATCTAATCTATTGTATGTATCTGCAGTCGGGCTCTTATGTTCATCATAAGAGCCTATTTGCATGTTCAGTCTGCTTTTAGGTACAATGAAAAAAAGAGATTTTATCAGGCAGGGAGAGGAAATCCATGTCCAATCAATCATTAGTTAATTTACGTATTGATTTTGCATTCAAACAATTATTTGGTACATCGGGAAGCGAAGAAATTCTCATTACATTTTTGAACGCAATGTTAAAGAATTCGTTAGAATCACCCATCCAATCGCTTCAATTTGAAGACCCACATTTGCATAGGGAACATGAAGAAGATAAATTATCAATTTTAGATGTCTCCGCAACATTAAACACGGGAACTAGGATTAATATTGAAATTCAAATGAATAATCATCACGACATTCTAAAACGTTCCCTTTATTATTGGAGTAGATTGTATGCATCTCAATTAAAAAAAGGGAAGCCATATAGTTCCCTTCATAAACCATTACCATTAATTTATTGAACTTCTCAATGTTTAAAGAATATGAAGATTTTCATACGACGGGGAAACTGTGGAATATACAACAGCAGCAACTCCTAAGTGACGATATCGAAATTCATATCGTTGAAATTCCAAAATTGTTACAGCAGTGGCGTGAGGAAAAAGTAAACCCATGGGAGGATTCGTTTGTTCGTTGGTTATTATTGTTACCAGCCAATGAAGATGAGCATTTAACACATACATTGGAGGCGATTGCGATGAATCAGGATCCAATTTTACAAAAGGCGATGGATAAATGGGAACATATGAGTCAAGATGCTTCTTTTCGTAAAGAGTATGAAGCAAGGGAAAAAGCTTTGATGGATGAAGCGGCCGGTATTGCACATGCATTAAATAAAGGGATTCAACAGGGAAAACGTCAAATGATTCTCGGTATGCATCGATTACAAATCCCAATAGAAACCATTGCACAAGCAAGTGAACTAACGATTGAAGAAGTACAGAAAATCATAGAGCAAGCATAAAAGAGGCGGACTTTGGACCGCTTTTTTTTTTACGAAAAAACACAACAAAGACAGTTATGCCAGACTGTCTTTGTTGTGTTTGTGATTTTGCAAGCATTGGTACGTATATATCATATCAAAATGGCTTCTACCATACAAAAGAAAAGCCTATATGTATAGAGTGTGTTGTGTAAATAATCCCCAAAGGGGTAGTTAAGACGATTCGTGCTCTAGTCCGTCAGCTACCTCCTGGTTCACAATGGTGACCTATACGCCCATCTGCATATTTCCAACCTACACCAGGTTCGTTAATATGATGCCCTGTATCTCCATGAGCAGATTTAGAACCGCCACGATTGCCATGTTGGCTCATATAACCTGTATCACCATCTGCACTTTTAGAAAGTGTGTGATTCATTGTGATTGCCTCCTTTTCTAAATTATATCTTCATACTAGCATAGTCTCCAAGAGTGAAACATGTGAATTTATACAGAAAATACAAAAAAATAAATTTAATGTTTGTAATTTGAATAATTACATAATATTGTGAATTTGTAAGTAATTGATTATGTCTTTTTTATAGGAATATAGATATTCACTTTATATACATAAGGGAGGAAAATGTATGGTATATATAATTTGTATTGTTTTTATTTTAATATCAGGCAGTATGGCGTACTTTTTTTATAAAAAAACAAATGCATTACACACAGAAAAACAAGTGATGTTGCAAGAACATCAAAAGGAAAAAAACGATATAGAACATGATCTCAAGCAAGAAAATCAAAACCTAGAAGTAGCGTATAAAAATATTCTAATACAAGAAAAAGAAAAATACGAAACTGAAGTGGCAGAAATACAAGAAAGCATAAATGAACTAAATAATTATATTGAGGATATCCAAAAATATTCTCGGAATTCAGGTGAGATCATTACTCATCAAATTTTAAGTGAATTAAAAAGAACATGGGTTTCGAACGGGGCACTATCCGAAACGGATATGTATATTATTCCTAATGTATTTATTCCTTTTACGTATAATGGAAAAGTGAGAACACGACAAATTGACCACCTAATTTTATTACCAGTAGGAATTTATGTTGTAGAAACAAAGTACTGGCGAGGTAAAATTATCCATGGGTTAACAAAAAAACGTGCAAAAGATTTTTCGTTTTTACTTGATATGATTCCAAATAGCAAAAAAGATGCCCAAACTCTAGTATTTATTCCTTCTCAGTCGACTGATGAAACAGGTAAATTAGTAAATACAATTCAAGTTCGTTCTTATGGAGAACCGACTGACCAAGCTTCTAAAACCGCTGTCACATTAAATGAGTATTTGAATACCCACTTATCTTGGAAAGTTCCCTATATAACACCTGTGGTATATTTTGGTTATCCAAACCAAGGTAACAATGGGTTAATTGAATTAGCCAATGAAAATAAAGTAAATAGGTTCAATACCGCCGATAAATTGAAAAATTTTTTCAGGCAAGAATTGGTCAAATCACCTAAATTGAATGCTGTACAGTTACAAGAAATTAGATCTATTGTCGAACAGGTGAATTACCTAGAATCCGCAAGCCATGCTGAAAAATTAATCTCTAAACAACAGACAAATGGCTAAAATCATAAATCGGGGCTGATTTATATGTGGTTTAAAAATAAAGAAAAAGGACGTCTCTTACAACGATGTGAACAGTTAGAAATAGAGTTATGGGAATTACATAAAAAAATGCAGCAAGAACAACAAAATGTAGAATATACAATAAATAACCTAGTATCGAATCATGTAGTTTTAAAAAAATTCGAATTAAATAAACAGCACTATTTTATAACATGTTGTAAAGAATCTTATCAACAATTATTAAAGATAAACGGATTTGTTTCATTTAGGAATTCTCTTCAATCTGTTGCAACCAAGAAAGAAATTAATCGATATGAAGACTATGCCAAAGTGATACTTGGTTCTAAAATATATCAAGCTATAGACTTACATCTTTTACATTCAATATATATGTGTGATACGAAAATAGGAAGAGTAAGTATTCGTTACGATGGTTTGGATAATCACATATGTATTGGTGAGATAGAAATATTTAATCCCCATAGATTCAAGGGAATAGGAACAACAATAATTCAATATCTAATACATCTTGCAAAAGAACTTCAAGTACAAACTATTACTGGAACCGCTCGCCCTCTTGATGATACGATCTCACATAATAGATTATTATCCTTTTATAAAAAGAATGGATTTAAAATAACAGATTATGAACTGAGCAATTTTAGAATGGATATAAACCATGCATCATTTGGCCATATTCAAAAATAATCTAAAAAGTTAACAGAATTCCTATTCAATTAATGAAAATAACAAATGGGATCCAAAAGTAGTAATCGCTCTCGCGCCCAATATAAGATGCGTTAATGCTTTTTTATTGTTAAACAGACATAGAATATAGCAGCTTGCTGCTATAAAACGATAACTATGGAGGAATTACTTATGAATAATTTTTTTAAAACAAATGAAACAGACATTGGATGTAATAAGTTGAAATGTAAGGATTGCAACGGTTTTTACATGTTACGTTCAAGTGATTATGGTGAATTTGGTGGATGCACTAATTTTCCAAAATGCAAATCTAAAATATCTAAATCTAAGTTTATGCTATCTTTCATAAAAGAAAATGGAATAAATATTTACAAATGGGAAAAGAAATGTTGGAAATGCGGAAAAAATACAGATGTCTATTCATACTACTTACACCATCAACAATTAAAAAGTTCAGCAAATACTAGCGCAGTAGTATTTGCTGGTATCGGAAATCTTAAATCAGTTGATAATTATTTAACTAATAAATACCCATCAATTCAGATAAAATATAGCAAAACAACTAATTCTAGATATACAGCTAATACTTGTATTCACTGTAATGCACTTCAAGGGAAAAATTATGTTGTTGATGATCCTCATGAGATTTTCAATGATATGTACATTGAACAATGTATGAAAAAATATTTTGTTGAAAATGTTTCAGATCAATTATTAAATATTAAACCCGAAGAAATTGACAGACTTGAGATATTGTATATAAATTAAGGGTTTCTTTACTCATAGCGTGACATATTTTTTAGAGGAAATTGTGTGGAGAAAAGATGGGTTTGAAGTAGATTGTAAAAATGACATTAAGATTACAATGGATGTATTAGATTAAAGTGAGTTTTAAAAAGATGAAAAATATGGGGGAAGAGTTACATGGGGTCACCATATCAAAAAAAGAAAATTGTACGTTTAGACACAAAATAACCGGTACCTTGTACGTTAAGGAACCGGTTATTAATGTTGCAAATTTTTCATTAAACCTATTTATAATGAACGTAATTTATTTACATTGGCATACCTGGTAAAAACTTCGCTATTAATACAATAATTGCCGCTAAGAAGAATGCTTTAATAATGAATAGAATAATAATTGGAATCGATGCTTTCACTTTGCTTAATCCAGCTGTAATATGTAATCCGAGCCAAATTAAGACTAAATTCCATACATAGAATATTTCAATTGTATTACCAATTCCATATGCAAATGTACCTTCCGTAAATAATAACCCTAAACTCGTATATTGAGTCACTCCACTACCAAAGATTAAACTTAAAATTGTATTAATAAGTCCACCGATAATAAGGACAATGTTTGTATAAACTACAATATTCAATAAGGTTTTATAAGGCGTATCATTCCCAAAGAACATCATAAATATTTTATAAATAGCTGCTATGAAAAGTGTTCCAACCATCGCACTAGCAAAGCTCGATCCAATTCCAGAAATAATTTCTGATGTAAGTGAACTTTGTCCAGCAAGTTCACCCAATTCTTTTTTCATTTTAAGCATCTCAGGTGAGGTATGTATAACATACGCACTTAAACCACCTAGCATCCCTTGTAACAGTGCTACTAAGAAGAATACACCCCAAACTTTCTTACTTGTTTTCATTCTTTCAAACTGTAATCCAGGAGATGTAATCATTCCAAATAATGATGGCTTTTTCACACCTACATCTTGTATATTCATATTCGTTTCCATTATAGTGCCTCCTTTTATTTATATACCCCTCTTAAAGGATGATTCAAACAATTCAATTGAACAATGTGTATGAGCAATAGAGATACTTTTCTCTATTACTCTAGTAAACTATTCATAGCGAAGTGCTTCAATTGGATCTAATTTCGCAGCTTTATTCGCTGGAATTAATCCGAAAATAATACCGAGTGTCATTGAGAATAATACGCCCCCAACAACAACTTCCCATGAAACTAGTGGTGGCCATTTTGCGAATGTCGAAACGATATATGCTCCGCCATATCCAAGACCAATACCAATTAAACCGCCAAGAAGCGTTAACATAACTGCTTCAATTAAGAATTGCAACAAGATTTTACCACGTGTTGCACCAAGTGCTTTACGTACCCCTATCTCACGCGTACGCTCTGTTACAGATACGAGCATGATGTTCATAACACCTATCCCACCAACGACTAGTGAAATACCAGCAATCCCACTAATAATCATTGTCATGATATTCGTCATTTTTGAAATTCCTTCTTGAATTTCTTTTAAATTCATCACTTCATATTTACCCGTAAACTCACTTGGCTTACGACTATTTAATACATCAGCTGCCTTTTTCCCAGCATTATCTAGGTCGTCGACATTTTTTGCTTGAACAGAAATATTTTGAATTTCATCAGTTCCATATAATGTTGGCCATAATGTAAGTGGAATTAGAACTTCAGAATCCCCAGTTCCCAAAAAACCACCCTCGGCTTTATATACACCTATAATTTGCATTGGCTGTCCTTTTATTTCAATGATCTTGCCAACTGGATTTTCTTTTGAAAATACCTTATCTTCCACACCTGAACTAATCATAATAACATTATTTCCTTGCTCAACATCTGTATCATTTAAAGAACGGCCTTTTAATAATTTAATTTTATTTGCAGTGAAATATTCACTATCCAGTCCCTTAATATTCACCATATCTTTTTTATCATTGACATCAAGTGTTTCCATACTTGAATTCGTCTTAATCACATGTGTAATCTCTGGAATTTTTTTGATTTCAAAAATATCTTCTTCCATCAATTTAGGTTGTCCCATCGATTCCATACCAAATGGATCATTCATGTCAGCAGTATAGTGAATGGAAACTACACCACTACCAGCTCCAACAAATTGTGATTTCAATGTAGCTTCCCCACCCTGTCCAATCGCAACAACGGTAATAATAGAGCCCACGCCAATAATAATCCCAAGCATTGTCAGGGCTGAGCGTAGTTTATGAGCTAGAATAGAAGATAAGGCAATCTTTATACTATCTAGTAAACTCATACTGCACACCTTCTATCTTCTGTAATTTTCCCGTCTCGCAATACGATGCGGCGGGAAGAATACGCTGCTACTTCCTCTTCATGCGTAACCATAACAATTGTCGTACCTTCTGCATTTAACTTCGTGAAAATATCCATAACTTGCTCACCAGACTTCGTATCAAGTGCACCAGTCGGCTCATCGGCCATAATGAACGTTGGATTATTCGCAATTGCTCTAGCAATTGCCACACGCTGCTTCTGTCCACCTGATAACTCATTCGGTAAATGATGCACGCGGTCCGCTAACCCGACTTTACCTAACGCCTCTAAAGCACGCTTGCGGCGCTCTGCTTTCTTAATTCCACCATATACGAGCGGAAGCTCAACATTTTCCACCGCAGAAAGACGCGGAAGCAAGTTGAAGTGCTGGAACACAAAGCCGATATACTCATTGCGAATTAAAGCAAGCTTTGACTCGTCTGCTGTTAAGATATTCACGTCATTCAGCATATATTCGCCTTCTGTTGGACGATCTAAACAACCGATAATATTCATAAGCGTCGACTTACCAGAACCAGACGGTCCCATAATCGAAACGAACTCACCGCTCTGAATCGTTAAACTAATACCATGCAAAATCGGCACCGCCAATTTTCCTTGATAATACGTTTTAGCAATATTATTTAACGTAATCATTTCTCTTTCACTTCCATTCCGTCATACACATCGTCGGAAGGATTTTTAACCACCTTTTGCCCCACTGTTACGCCTTCTACAACCTCTGTCCAGTCTCCATCAGTAGAACCTTTTTTCACATTTTGTTTACGAAGCTTCCCTTTTTCCTCAACATAAACAAATGCATCATCGCCTTTTTCTACAATGCTTTTACTTGGAACAGCAATCATCGTCTTATTCTCTAAGTTTACTTGCAGAGAAACGTGGTAACCTGGAGATAAACCGTTTTGGCTATCAAGACTTGCTTTATATGTATATTGAGACATATTTTGAGTTGCCTCACCCATGCCGCCAGCTTGCGCCATCTCTGCGCTCGTTGGGAACTCACTTACCTCTGTAATCTTACCTGTCCACTTCTTCTTATTATTCGCTTTCGCAGTGACAGTGAATGTTTGATCGTTTTGAATTTGTGACTTCTGAAGCTCAGTTAACGTTCCTTGAATTTGGAACGGATCTTTAGAAGCAATTTGTAAGAATGCTTTCCCTTGACCACCTACCGCTTGAGATGAACTTTGCGCCGCATCTTTATCTAACTTTTGAACAACACCAGCAAAATTACTATAAATCGTAAGTTCTTTTTGCTTTTTACTTAACTCTTCTTTTTGTAACTTCCCTTTTTCTTTCTCAAGGTCAATTGTCTTTTGTCCTATCTCTAACTCACTTACTTGCTCGTCCATTGGATCTGTTACTTCTTTCCCAGCTCCGCTATCTTTCGCCTTCTTAATTTCTTTCTTCAACGAATCAATCTTCTTTTTTCCTTGATCGTAACGCATATCCGCCATCTTCTGATCAAGCTCAGCTTGCTTCATTTGAAGATTAATCTCTTCATTGTCATAAGAGAATAACTTCGTACCTTTTTCTACCTCTTGCCCTTCTTTTACCTCAATATCTTTCACTTTCCCTTTGGCCGGATCTGCATAGAAACTTTCAATATTACCAGGCTTCACCTGACCAGAAATTAACTTCGTATTATTCAGCTTACGCTCTGTCACTTTCTCAAAAGTTACAGCATCAGCACTTGTTGATGCACCCTTCTTCTTACCTTGCATAACAAAAATATTAACTGCTGCCACAATAACAATTAGTGCAATAACTCCGATGAGAATCCATTTTTTCTTTCTATTTTGTGTCACTACTTTATTAGGTAACATTTTTACACTCCTTTTATTAAACTCATTAAAAAAATAAGAAAAAATCAATTTTACAATTGATTTTTTCTTATTTTTTTTCGCTTACTTTCTCCATCCTACTCTTTAAACTAGGGTGAGTTTCAAACATATTATATGATTTCTCAGAAACTAAATAATTGTCTTTTAGACACTTCAAAGTACTTAAAGATATTTCATTCCCTACTATATTCGTAGCATATTGATCAGCTATATATTCTCTTCTTTGAGAAAACATGAAATGGATAATAATTAATCCAACATATATAACAATGATAATACTTAAAGCTATCCATAATACATTTATTTTAAACAACAGTGGAGATACAATCAAAAGTAATAGTGGTACCCCTGCTAAAGCAAATGCTAAAGACATCACGTTCTTTATTAAATGATTATTTAAAACATGACAGTATTCATGCGCAATGACAAATTTTAATTGTTCTTTGCTTAGCTTATTTATTAAAGAATGATGGACAATGATGGTTGGTTTAGATTTTATATATAATACAACCGCCCCTTTAACCAAGCTACTTTTAGTAAGAAAAATGTCTATTGTAGATTCTTTATCAATTTCTAAAAGAATGTTTTTCAGATATTCCACATCTTTTTGTGGATTCATTTTTTTAAATTTAAGCAAAGAAATAATAGGAACAATAACACCAAATGAAAATAATAGTAATGAACCATTCAGTAAATATTGTACTGTACCAGAATCAAAATTATATGGTATTACATTGAATTTTAGAAGTAATGTAAAGATTAATAAACATGTGGATATAATTCTCAATAAACCCACAATTACACCTCACTTATATAAATAATGGACTTATAAGAGTCTCTATAACCGCTGCTATAAAAATTAAAAATGCACCAAAAAATAATAAACATATATTGAACTTTTTACGTATGCAAAATTTTTCTTTACCTAAAAATGCTATATAAGCAGCAATAAAAAAACCTAGTATTTCAGGTATACCATGAATAAGTAGAGGGAGTAGAACATGTTCAAAATCTTGGTGTAGTCCACCTAGATAGAAGCCAAATACCCCTCCATTAATGATTAAATTAATAATCGTAGGAATTTTAAGTAAAAAAATACCCGTTAACAAAAGAAGATAAATTTTAAAATTATTAAAGAATATTTTTCCAAATGTTTCAAAGGAAATATAATTATGATGAATTTGATTTATATCTTTTACAAATTCTATACCTGAAAAATACATAACTAAGAATCCTAAAACAAATGCAGAAAAATAAATTAGTAAAACATTTGAAACAGCTTTTAAATATAAATGATTCAGTTTCCTCACCCCAATAGAGCAACAAGTAATAAATTAATGAAATACCATGTAATAAATAAAATCCAGAATGTTTTTTTGCTTTTGTTATATGTACTCACATACAAATAACACGCGATTGCAATAGCAATAATTTTAAAAGGATTTAATTCTTGTGTTAAATGCACTAAGATTTTATTTTCAGGTTCAAAAATACCATAAGCAGTAATGTAACCAAAGTCAGTAAATCCAAAAGTTAAGCTCAATATAAAATTAATTAAGGTTCCAAATAGGATTGGCAAATATGCAATAGTAGCTATAGAAAAAATCTCTTTACGTAGATGCTCACTCATAATTACTTGTAGCTTGGCTGTAAGTATGAAAAAGATATAGAAAACAAAAATAATTGCCAATGGAGCCGTTAACCCACTAATAAATGCTACCCCATAAAATAATTTTTGAACCTTTTCAGGATCTACGTTTCCTAATTTATTCATTATATTATTATTTAATAAAGCGCTGGCTAAAGCAATTATGCCACTAAAAATACAAACCTGAAATAAAATAAAGATATTTTTCATCTTATGTTCTTTAATAGTATTTATTATATTATGAGGGGTATGAATTCCTCGGAAAATTAAAATATAGTAGTAAAAAATATTGTAATAGCGTGCCATAAAATCTCCTCTAACTGTATAATTTTAAAAAGAGCTTCTATAATTTTTTATAGAAGCTCTTTTTTCATTACTATCTCTTATAGACCAGCAGTACCAGCAGCAACAACTGCACCAGCTAACCAAGCAGGAACTGTTACACCTAAAAGTCCAATTAGATAATGCTGTGCACCATAAACAGATGTAATAGTAGCTAACGATTCAGCTGCCCATGATGGAATGTTATATCCGTTTTTTTGTAGGACGTACATAACATCCCCAACTTCAAACATTGATCCTAGAAGAGCGACTGCTCCTACAGATAGTGCAACTGGTAATAACTTTTTCATAAAAAAACCTCCAATTAAATTATATTAATATAGTAATAATTAATTCCAATTCATTGTAACACGTATTTCTCAACCAAAAATATGTAATAATGCATATTTTGATTATTGATGGTAAATTTAACAAAAAGAAGAGAAATCCATAGGGTTTCTCTTCTTTAAGGTTATATATTCGATTCCTTAATTGCCACACAATCTTTACAATATAGTTGGCCTTCAAATTCTATCAATTTTTGTGGATTAACTAACCCTTTTGCTGGAAAAGGTATTAATATCCACGCCTTTTCATAAACATTTATTTCTTTTCCGCAAGACTTACAATTTTGTTTTTTACTTTTAAACATACTTTCTCCTTTTAACATATTTTTTGTTCAGGAACCTAAATGTAGGATACATAGAAACCTGTATTAAATGAAATGATGTATACCTACCATAAAAAGGTCATATACGAAATTTTAGCACGCTAAGTTATTAATGTTCAAATCTCTTTTGGTAGAAAATTAATTTTATACATTAATTAAGGATAAAGAAATATTCCTTAGAATGCAGTAATACGTAAATCTTATTTGTTATAGGTTTAAAGTTTTTTTAAGGGAAAAGGCACTTTCAAGTGCCCTCCTTCGAATAGAAACCCACTGTAATTTTAATAAAGTGTATCTGGATTCTTACCCAACTACCATATTACCAAAATTTTAACGGAAATATATGCTAAACAAATTTTGACACAAAAGAATCTGAATTTTATGCTCTCAGAAAAATTGGCTTCTATTCTATAAATTATTTTGTACGGTATTTAAATCATATTCTTTCATTATTTTATAGAAAGTATTTTTCTTCAGTTCAAGTAACTCCATAAATTGGACACCTGTTATTTCTCTATTTTTCCACTTTAGATAAGTTTCTTCTATTATACGTAGTTGCTTTGGATTTAATGTTGCAAGGGTAAGTTGAGGACGTCCTAAATGCTTCCCTTGAGATTTAGCGACAGCAATCCCTTCCGCTTGTCGCTGATGAATTTTTTTACGCTCTTGATCCGCAACATAGGAA
>NZ_JADAXG010000012.1:0-108094 GCF_019837545.1 Bacillus sp. 17RED48 | reverse complement strand
CTTTTGGAACATATTTAAAAATTATAAAGAAAAATTAGTTTTACAAAACATACAAAATGTTAAACTCATAAAAACCCATTGATATCATACACATATGCTGATTTCAATGGGTTTTTAATTGGATATGTATTGACGTATTTAACAAATTATAAAAAGATGTAAACTTACTTTTACTTTTTACATATGAACTATCATGTATATAGGTATACCTGTTTAAACGCTTAAGAAAAATACATTTCTTATTAATTAGTGAAATACTCGAAAATAAGGTAAATTATACTATTTGTTTGGTACCAGATGTGATTTGGTATAATTGTATTTAAACAAATTATTGCTAATAGGTAGAGGAAGGAATATAGAGAGTGAAAATAAGATTTCAGGCTAAAAAATTCGTACTATCAATTCTAACGGTAGTCCTAGTGGTCATTACTTATTTTGTGATTCAATCAATTGCATCACCCGCAAGAGGGATAACAAACCAAGAGAACTCAATTTAGTTTGTAAGCGAGCAGCCTAACGTAGAGATAAACAAATCAGTACCTAACCAATTTAACGGTCAAATACGGAAAATTGCATATCTTACATTTGATGATGGACCAGGAAAGTATACAGCTGAGCTTTTAGATATACTAAAACAACAGGATGTAAAAGTAACTTTTTTCTTAACTGGTAAGAATGTAAAGGCCTATCCTGATTTAGTAAAACGAGAAAAAACAGAAGGTCATTATGTGGGTATGCACAGCATGACTCATGATTTCAAAAAATTATATATAAATGGCAACTATGTTAATGAGATGACAACAAACCAAAATTTAATAGCGAACATTATTAGAGAAAAACCACAATTAACCCGACCTCCTTATGGTTCTATGCCTGGATTAAATGAAGAACTTCGTAATAAGGTAGTAGATAGTAGATTTAAAGTATGGGATTGGACAATTGACTCCCTAGATTGGAAGTATAATAACGTACCTATAGGGTCTGCTTCCATGAATATTGCTCAAAATGTACTTACTAATGCAACGAAGTCCCAAGAAGTTATATTAATGCATGATATTCACCCTCAAGCAGTTGCAGCCGTACCAGCCATCATAAAAGGGTTAAAAGAAAAAGGGTATGAATTTGAGGCATATCATGAAAGCAATCACTTCCCTTTAAATTTCTGGCAGGATCCACGTATTTGAGCTTTAAGAAGATGTATAAAGTCACACCTCTATTTATAAAAAAAGATATAGCCCCTTGTAGAACAACAAGGGGCTATTCAATGTTTTTGCTTATCCTTTAGTTTAAAGCCACACTAGCTATTTATTATTAAACTATATATTTAATAAAGTACTTCCATAAAATTCTTTTTTATGCTATATAATATTTCTAAAGCGCTTAGAAAGGGAGAGGTTTATATAAAAATCATACAAGATTTTACAGAACCCTATTTTAAAACTGTTGGAGAACAAAGTAAGGCATATCGAGTAATTGGTTGCAAAGATGGTAAAGAAAAGCATTTCCCTATTACATTTAAAACATTAAAAAGGGCACGTATATTTAATTACAAGTATGCTTGTGAAAATCCTGAGTGGCTGAATAGAAATGGTGACATAAGTGAGTATAATGTTAAGATTGGGAGACCTGAATATAAAAATATTTGGCACGATAATGTTATAAAGAGTGTATATCAAAAGTATACTGATTTTGATAGTTGGAAACTCAATCATTAAAGCAGTAACCAATCGTTCAAATAATCTACAAATAAAATATAAAGAATAATAAGTAAATAAGCTATAAAAAGGAGATTCAATAGCATGAACATTGCATTTTTTCTTACTCCTAAAAGTGAATTGGTTTATATAAATATAAATTCAACAATGCGTCAGGCTTTAGAAAAGTTGGAACATCACCGATATACAGCTATCCCCTTAGTCAATACTGAGGGAGAATATGCAGGTACACTTACTGAAGGAGATTTATTATGGACACTCAAAAATACGGCATCTTTAAGCTTTAACAACACTCATCAAGTTGTTCTGAGTGAAGTTTCTTTACACCGTACAAATGAACCAGTTTCCATCAATGCGGAAATTGAAGACCTTTTATCAAGAGCTATGGAACAAAATTTTGTTCCTGTGGTAGATGACGATGGGATTTTTATAGGTATTGTTAAAAGAAGAGATGTTATTCAATATTGCGCACAAGGCTTATTATTTAAGAATGATTCTGTATAAACATATGAACTTTAAATTATGTCAAATCTTCAATTTAAAATTCACATAAAAAGAATATACATTGGCTTAACCAATCATGCGATTATAGTATTTTGGACTATCAAAAAATATAAGAATATCATTATTCTATACGAAACTAAAATACCCCTGAATTTATACATAAGTCAGGGGTTAATAAAAATATTAATCTTTTATAGAGATAATCTTACTCTTCATCACTATCTCCAAAGAAATCACCTAGAAATGATTCTTCCTCATTCACTCCTAGTTCTTGGGTTGCTTCTTCTACCATTTCATCTACACCTAATCCATCCATTAGTTCATTCAATAGCATGCCACCTAATATGCCGACAGCTAGACCACCAATCATACCCGCAATTGGACTGCCTCCGTTACTACCCTGATGAGCATGATTATAGTTTTGTTGTGTTTGATATGAGAATGGTTGTGCATAAGCATGCGGATCATTTACCATTTCATTTATATAATCTTTTAAAATATTAGCTATTTGTCTACTTTCTTTCAATACATCTTGTTCAATGAAAAACTCACGTCTTGCTCCCATTTCCCCATGTCTGGTTCTGCAATCTACTTCCATCCAAATGCGAATCCCTGACTCTTCATAAGCAAAACGAATCTCTATTTCATCAACTTCGTTTACAAATAATTCCCTTGGGAAAAAGGAAAACTCTTGGCCCCATGTATCTAATTTACCCGATGTAGATTTTTCTTGGAACCCTAATCGATTCAATGCAAAAAAAACATTTTGTACTTCTTCCGGTGCTTCAATAACAAGACGATCAAAGTCTTTTCGATCTACGCCACCTTCAATGTCTAAGTGCGTATCGAAATAGTAAGAAACGCCCCCTCTAGATACAGGAAGATCTCTTGGGATATCATAAGAAAATGAGATTACCTTGGACTCCTCTGGAAGAATGTTATAGGATCCGTTCAATGGAATAGTTGCTACCTTACGTGTGACAGATCCTTGTTTTGTGACAACACTCATCATGAAGTCCGCTGTAAGGCTATTCATTTTTTGTTCAACTTGACCGCCTTCAATCCAAGCTTCTCCATGCAGTGTTTCTCCAGCAGAATAAGATGGATTTTTAAAACGCAAATCTACTGTTGCTGCACCTTTACCGAATTTAGCCAAAATCTTTTTAAACATTTTGTCTCTCCCTTTTTTCTTATAATGTATTTATTTTATTCATTAGAGAATACAAACGGTAACTACTCTGTTACTGTTTGCTTACTTTCCTCTTCTTGTTCATGCTCTTTTGCTTTTTGAATCTCTATTCGTTTAATATGATGTGAGTCTTTCGAAATAATTTTAAATTCATATCCTTCGGATTCAACAGACTGTCCTTCTTGTATATGATAATTCTGCATCATGACCCAACCACCAATGGTGTCTACATCTTTATCATCTAAATGTAAATCTAGTAAGTCATTTAATTCGCTTATTAATACTTTTCCATCTACAATCTTATGAGTTTCACTGACATGTTGGATCGGAGCATGTTCATCTTCATCATATTCATCTCGAATTTCCCCAACAATTTCTTCAAGAATATCCTCAATTGTAACAATACCTGCAGTTCCACCATATTCATCATATAATACAGCTAATGGAATACGTTTCTTCTGCATTTCTAACATTAAATCATGAATTGGAATTGTCTCAATTACTTGAATAACTGGACGTGTATACGGACGAATCGTATCAAATGGTTCTGTACTCTTGTTTATATAACGAATAAAGAAGTCTTTTACATTCACCATACCGATAATCTCGTCTTTATCTTCTCCAAATACAGGATAACGCGTATATTTTTCACTTTGTATTGTATTAATATGTTCCTCTAGAGAATTATCTACGTGTAAACCAATAATTTCTGTGCGGGGTACCATAATTTCTTTTGCAATACGATTATCAAATTCAAAAATGTTATTCACATATTTATACTCTGCTTGATTAATTTCTCCACGCTCATAACTTTCTGAAAGAATGAGACGCAACTCTTCTTCTGAGTGAGCTACTTCATGTTCAGATGCTGGCTTTAAACCAAATAATCCAGTTAACATCCTTGCTGATCCATTCAATAATCGAATGAATGGATACATAATTTTATAGAACCAAATAAGTGGGGTAGAGAGTAATAATGTCGCTTTTTCAGCTTTTTGAATCGCGAATGTTTTTGGTGCCAATTCACCTACTACAACATGTAGATAGGTCATTAAAGTAAATGCAATTGCTAGAGATAAAATGCCTGCAAGAGAAGAATTGATATCCCATCTTTCAAATAAAGGATGTAACAATCTCTCAATCGTTGGTTCACCTAACCAACCTAATCCCATCGCCGTGACTGTAATCCCTAATTGACACGCTGACAAGTATTCATCTAAATTTGATGTTACTTTTTTAGCTGCTAAGGCACCTTTTTTACCTTCTAATACAAATTGATCAACTTTTGAACTTCTAATTTTTACAATCGCAAATTCGGCTGCTACGAAAAAGCCTGTAAAACCAATTAAAACTGCTACCATCACTAAATTCAATATTTCCAACTAATACCCTTAGTTTCTTAGAAACTAAAGGATCCACCTCCTATAAAAACATTCTTATTTATATACTTTTAGTTTTCTTCATTTCCTTGGAAGAAAATCATTACATATTTTACTAATTCCAGAACTGAAATTAATGTAGCGGCTACATATGTTAATGCAGCGGCTCCTAGTACTTTATTCACACCTTTTGTATCTTGATCAGAAATCATTCCTTCTGCAAGCATTAATTGTTTTGCACGAGCACTCGCATTAAATTCTACTGGCAACGTAATTAATTGAAATGCCACCGCTGCGGAGAAGAAAATAATACCAATCCCTATTAATGAGAAGGCCTGAAATAAGAAGCCACCCAGTAATAAAAATGGTGCAATGCCGGATGCAATATTTGCAACAGGAAACATTTTATGCCGAAGGCTTAAGAAGCCATACGATTGATCATGCTGAATGGCATGCCCTACTTCATGTGCCGCAACTGATACAGAGGCAATGGAGTTTCCATAGTATACATCCTCTGATAATCGTACCACACGAACCGTAGGGTCATAATGATCTGAAAGTCTTCCTGGAACAACTTCAATCGGCACATGATACAGTCCATTATTATCTAAAATTTTTCGTGCTACCTCAGCACCACTGAGTCCTGAAGAAGCATTTACTTCAGACCACTTATTAAAATTTCCTTTTACTTTAAATTGTGCCCATATGGATAAGCCAAATGCAATTAAAATCAGAAAATCCATCGGGTGAAAGAACATCGCTTCATTTCTCCTTTAACTTAAAAATAAAACAAGCGTTTGAATCAGTGTCGTTGCTTGACCGGATAGTCCCTTCATATAAAGTTTCTTTTGCTCTTCTGTCAGATTATCCAGTAAAGGCTTCAAATGCATTAGTTCATGTTCTAATTGTTGAAGATGTCCCGACACATCATTCACTTGTCCTGCAAGTTTATGGTTTAATACTGTTTGATTTTGTTGATTATCTAATACTTTTCTAATCTCACTGAGTTGCATATTTAATTGTTTGCATTTTTCAATGAATTTCAAACGATCCACTGCTGATTCATCGTAGTAACGATAATTTTTATTGGAACGTTTTGCTTCTAATAAGCCTAAATTCGTATAATAATCAATGGTTCTTTTCGAAACCTGAGCCAGCTCTGCCACCTCTCCGATTCGATATCGGTTCCCAATGATCCGTCACCCCTTCACTTAAATTAGCTAAATAATAGCATACAGAAAACCGTACAGTCAAACGTTATAGTTTTTATTTTTCAAAAAATTTAATTCTGTTCAAAAAGTTGACACATCCTCTCTTTTTACACTTAAAATAAAAACGAGGTAGTATCCACTACCTCGTTTGAGATTAAACTTCCATATTCAATTACTTAGTGTACCAAACGATGTAATATGCTTTGAATAAGTCTCGTCTGCATTACATAATAATGTACGAAGAATGCTATTATTCCACCTAACATAATTCCTGCTAGCACATCAAACGGAAAGTGTACACCAATCCAAATTCTTGATACAGCAACCCCACTAGCTGCAATAATGCACAAGAATCCAAACTGTTTTCGATAGAACCAAATGGTAACAGCAATTACCAGAGCACACGCTGTATGATCACTAGGGAATGAACTATTAGCTGTGTATTCTAACAGTTGATTTACATCGTAAGAAATAAAGGGACGATCTCGATAAAAAAAGAACTGAATACTTTTACTGATTACGACAGTTAAACCAGATGCTAACAAGGCTTGAAAAACAATTTTTTTGTTTTTAGAACCCAAAAATAAAAAGAAACCTAAAATTAAAACAAAGGCAAGCGGAGAATACTTTGATAATCCAACCATAACATGATCGAGTAATACATATTTGTTAGCATTTTGATTAATGTAGTCAAATAAAACATAATCGAGTGAAGAAAATCTATGAACCATCTTTACCTCCAAAAAAGCTAAAATGAATATATCCAATATAATTGAAAAAGAAAGAATGAACAAATAAAAATTTATTTTGAATTTATATCAATTTTTAGAGAATAAATTATTACATGCTATACTCTTTTTTCTTAGTATAGGGCCTTCGAACTAGCTGAAAATGGACAGGTAATACAGAACGCATATGTGACTTTATGTTAAGTATGTGATAATGATTACATGAAAAAATAAACTTAAAAATTCTTGAAATAGGAGATAACACATGGAGCAAATCGCTTTACATTTTGTGAATTACTTAAAACAATTTTCCTATTTGGGTGTGATTGTTGCTTTAAGTATAGAATGCATTCCTTCTGAAGTTGTTCTACCACTTGTTGGCTATTGGGTATATCAAGGAGATATGAACTTTTGGATTGCTACATTAGCAGGAGCTATTGGAGGAACATTAGGTCCATTAACTATTTATTTGCTAGGTTATTATGGTGGTAGACCATTGTTACTTAAATATGGAAAATACTTTTTTATTAAAGAGGAACATATCCGAAAATCTGACTTGTTTTTTGAAAAACACGGCCCCATTGTTGCCTTTTTTGGACGTTTTGTACCAGGTGTACGTACTCTGATTTCACTTCCATGTGGAGTGGCTAAGATGAATATATGGAAGTTTTCAATTTATACATTCTTAGCAATGTTCCCACTAACAGCATTGTATATTTATATTGGTATGAAATTAGGCGAACACTGGAATAAAGCTGGAGTTATTATGGAAGAGCATACAATTCCTATTTTAGGTGTGGTCTGCGTTATGATCTCTACAATTATTATTTATCGTTTAACGAAAAGAAAATCCAAAATTGTATAGAACTTTGAAGAGATAATAGTGTTAAGAGATTAAAGGCAGGCATTTTAAATTTATAAAAGCTCAATAATAAATAAAACCCTGCATTTTAAATGTATGAAAGAAAAGGAACCTGCGGCGTATTAATAATGACCCACGTGTTCCTTTTCTTCTACAATCCTACACTTAATAAATTCACTTGTTTTTCCTGAGTAAAGAGAGTTCATTAAGAGCTCCTCATATCTTTCTCCAAAATATAAAGTACCTGAATGGATGCTTTATTACTCTTTCACAAATAATGATTTCTAAAAGGAGGATGTTATGGAATCTCTAAAATATCTACTGATTATTTTCGTTTTAATTATATTTATATCAATTTGGATCTATTCATAACTATAAAGTCCCATTGCTCTAAAAATTCAAGTGGCTACTCTTAGCAATTAAGTTTTTATTTACGGCATATAAAGTTTTATTGTTCACTTATTTACCGAATGCTGTTTCATACAGATGTACATTAGTCATTATTTATAAAGTAACAAAAAGCAATTGGTAGCATGAAAGAAATACATGTGTAAAATCTTGAAAACTTGCCATTGCTATTACTCCTTTGAAACAAATATATAATTACATAACATGTACATTTATTCAGTACTCTCTTCAAGCAAAACATATTTAGTCTTAAAAACATAATGTTTTTAAGACTAAATATGTTTATCGATTAGATTGAACCTTCTTTTGACACTAAAAATAAAAAGTACTTCATTAAACAGAAGTACTTACAAGGTTTCTGAAAGTGAACATACTAAGTAAAAGACTTTTTTACATTTTCAACCGTTATATTTGTGCAGGTTTTCCTTTGTTAACAGATCGTTGTTTCCTCATGAACACAAGTAACATGATTTCAGTTATTATCGAACGATACATATGAAATGAAGCTGTTAATTCACACCTAGATGCAAACCCTTTCCCTTGAAACACAGGCGTAATTTCAAGCTCTGCTATATCAATAATATGCATATATTCTCCAATGCTATTGAGTTATGCCATTACCTTATTTTCAATCAAGCCCTGAGCTTCTGCTTTTTCACTTTTTTGTTCAGTCTTTTTCTTCGTTTTTTCTATTCTCTCTAACAGGGATCACGTCACATCGCCATCAACTTAAAAAATTGATTTTCCCCAAAAACGAAAAAAACGAGTCGAATTCTCATAAATAACTGTAAAAGGTAAATTTCTCGTAATGGAGATGTCTCAAAACCTTAGCTTGATGGGCATGTGACGTGAACCCTTATATCCTTTTTTAATTGAGATGGGAAAAGGCACACAAATGTTATATATTAAAGTGAAATGATGAATTGAAGAATACTATTAATCTGTTAAACTTTTGGAGGGACTATGAGTACATTTTGGACTATTCAATCTGTAGAAAAGTGGAATGAAGTTAAAAGTATCGGCTGCCTTACTGGTACATCTGATCATGTTTGGCCCGAATTTATAGAGCCATATAAATGGATGGTGCAACAAATGAATTTAAGAGTTAAAAACTATACTCAAGAAGGTTACCCTATATGGCTATGGGCTAATAGACCTGACTTAAGAAGATGTGGGCATTTAGGTAAAGGAGAGCGAGGTGTTTTACTAAAAATTGAAATTGATGATGAGAGAGTTCTTTTATCGGACTTTGAAGCATGGCATTTTGTATTGAATGGCGTTTACTGCAACATTGAAGCAGAAGACGATAATAACCTTGATTTATCACCCGAGTCGATACAGAAAAGTTGGGAAAAAATTTTCGATTTAGATTATTTATATAATCATCCTGAATGGAATAATTGTATTATCCAAGGAGTAACTAGTAAAGTTTTTCTACATGAAATTACCCTTGCAAAAGAATTTACATCCCGATAAATAAATAACAGGTGACATAAAATCACCTGTTATTTATTTTTATCAGACTATAGAATTTTCTACTGATTTCTTAATACTATTATAAGTTCCCTTGGCTAATTCCTTATGCAAAGGAACAGTAAAAGTATTACCGTTAGGACCCTTCATAGTCACATGACTACCTTTTTGTCTTACTTCTTCAAACCCTACTTTTTTAAGCATCTTGATAAGATCTTTACCACTAATAGTTTTTGGCCATTTAAGTTGAGATAGGACCGCTTTCTTTACTTGTTCTTTCCCGTATTCCTTTATTGCTTTTTGAATAGCCTTTTTAGCTACTAATCCTAGAATTATAGGTACAAGTGGAGCGGCAGAAGCTTCTAATTTTGTTGAATCCAACAAATATTCTTCACCCGTTTTTGTATCTGTTAAAGTTGCAATAAATACTTCATCTTTAATTGCATGAAGTTTCATATCATATTCATAATTAGAAATTTGACCATTCTCATCTGTGATTGCACCTAAAACTGTAATTTCGTGATTCTCTTTATTCAAATCTACTTCGGCATTAATTTTGAGGTTTTCTTCTTCTACACTTGTTTCAAGCGTAAGCATTTGCTCGTTTTCTTCTTTAATATTAACTAATACACTTTCAGAAACTTGCATATTATACTGTTTTTCTATTTCTTTTTCAGCAGTACCTAAGTCAATTTCTGTTGGATTTGCTTTATCTGCCTGTACAGTAATATCCTTTGGGAAAATCATAAATGTCATAGTCAATGCTAATAATAAGCTTAAAAATTTCTTCAATAAATACACCTCATTCTTTTTTTATTAATACCCCATAACCGTAACTACTATCAAAGCCGTCAACACCTAGATCTTTTGAAAGATTAATTAATAATTCTTTCACTCGAAAGGAGTTTATATCTTTTCCTTTAGAATTTAATTCGGACGCTAATAATTCAGCTATGTAATTTGAGGCATAAGCCGCAGCGAAAGAAGTGCCACTAAATTCGGAATATCCTCCATTCTTATCAGTAGATAGAATTTTTTCTCCAGGTGCAACAAAATCAATTTTCCCTTTTGCCGCTGAAATAGGCCTTTTGAAATTCTTGTCGACCGAGGAAATAGAAATTACATCTTTATACTTTGCTGGATAATCCACGCCAAACCCAAATGTGTTACCAGAAGCAGCTACAACAATAATCCCAGAATCAATGGCTTTATTAATCGCTTTCTCTAATTCTGGATAATGTACTTGGACACCAAAACTTATATTCATAATGTCTACATCTTGTTTAATACACCATTCAATCCCCTTAATGAACTCTTTTATTTCACCTTTTCCCGTTTCACTTAGAACTTTAACATCATATAGTTCTACATTTTTTGATGATTCTGATGGATTGCTGGTATTTTGATTGATAATTATACCAGCAATTGCAGTGCCATGTCCGAATACATCTTTATTAGAGTCCTTAGAATTAATCGCATTGAATTGTTTTACTATTTTCCCAGCTAACGCAGGATGATCTTCCTTAATACCACTATCTACTATAGCCACCTTGATTTTTTTATTATTAGTAGAATTTTCTTTTGTTTGAACATTATATAGAAAAGAAAAAATAATACAGATAAGAAAAATCATCAAGTAAGCATATAGCTTTTTCATTCGCACCTCCTCCTTATATCTTACACTCTATCAAACGCCATATTACAGCATTTGAATTAAGTCACATCCACTATATAACGAACATTAATTTTAATCAATTCTGAATAGAAAGAAAAACCTTAAAATTACCTTAAAAATTACAAAGATTACCTCAAAGACGATTGATATTGTTTATTCAGAGGCAGTCAACGTATAACATTATCTGCTTTAATATTAATTTGGGGTTACACATTAAAAACATCATTATTATGTTAGTGAAGTAAGTACTCTACACCAAAATTATAGGCACCTATAAAACTTGTAAAACATATGTTAATTAAAATCTTTTCTAACAAAGGAGGTGTAGAATGTGCCAGCAATTGTGGGGAATCTTGTTGTACAAAATAGCAACGGTTCTTTTAACTTAGGAGACTTTTATAATGTATCTCCTAAAGAAAATACAAAAGGATATAACGGATGTGGTTCTTCAAATGTTGGTTTTGTTGTGAATACATTTAGTGGTGTTAGTGCAACAAATACATTTGATGGAGATTTAGCGGATCAGAATCAAGTTGGAACGGCATAGAGTTATAAAAATATCATGGTGCACATAATTCTTGTTTATTTTGGATAACGATTGAAATAAAAAGAAATATACTACGGAATATTCTATAGTATATTTCTTTTTCTATATGTATTTAAATTTTTATTTGGTGAACAACTTAATTTTCTTTTTGAGTATTTTTCTTCCATTCAGATTCTGAATTTTCCTTACATTACCAGAATAATGTGTCTTAAATATATTATACTGCTCTTGAGACATCTCTATTGATGTTTCAAATACATACCATTCTACATTTTCAATACATCCACTTGTGGTTAATGAACCTAGATAGTGATAGTATACGGTCTCATGTGGTAGTAATTGTTTAATATCAATATCTATTGTAGTTGTTACTACGTTTTTTTTATTTATATTATCCAGTATTGTTTGGATCGCAGAGTTTTCACGTCCAATTTTGAAAAAAACACTTAACACAGCTATTCTGCCTACTTGACTTGTGTGTACTAAATGAAGCTCCATTTTATAACAATGACCTTCTATAACATGTTCACTTTCATGTTGCTCTTCCTCTTTGTTCCCTACATGAAAATGAAATTCTTTTAATTGAAAATTTCTTCCGTTAATGATAGCAAAACCACTTTCATCATTATGAACTTTAATTGTATCCCCTTCGTCTTCTATGGAGATGAATGTACGATCATAATTAAGTATTATTTCACCTCGATCTTGCATTTCTACAGCAAGATCAGGTTGAATTTTAATAGGTGATTGAAAATCCCCGTAATCAATTATAGAACAATCATCCGATTTTAATGGTTTAGATTTCATAACTAACACTTTTCCCTTCATTTGTGTCTTCTTTTATAGATTGGCTAATTATATGATAATAAATACATTTCCCCAAAATTATATAAACTCTTTCCTTATTGTTTTTTCATATAACAGCAATCAAAACAAGAAAGAGGCAATTAGCTGAATAAAATAGATAAGCTTATCACGATTTAGAATCCTGTCCATTATTCCTATCTCACGAAGGTTATGAGATAATAAAATTAAAATTCTAACAAAAGTAAAAGAACATAGTTTTATGAAAAATAGCAAGGGGAGGCATTCTTATGTATGTGAGAGTACGAGAACTTCTTACAGCAGAAGAACGAAAGCGTTATATGCAAATCCCCTCTGATATTAGCGAATGGACATTAAGTACATACTTTACCTTCAGTCAGCATGATAAACAAATCATTAATCGCCATCGGAGGGATTATAATCGACTGGGTTTTGCTATGCAATTAAGTGTTTTACGATATTTAGGTTGGACTTTATCAGATATTGAGCACATTCCTAACGAAGTTTTAGAATTTGTAGCGAGACAAATTGGTGCAAGTACAGAAGACTGGGGGCTATATGCCCAGCGGGAAGCTACAAGGTATGAACATGTAGAAGAAATTCGAAAGGAATATAGTTTGCGTAATTTTACAACTACAGATTATCGAAGATTATCTAAATTTCTTCAATCTCATGCATTAAATAATGGGAATACTACATATCTCATTGAGACAGCATTGCAAGAATTACGCACTTGGCAAGTTATACTTCCTTCAATGGCAGTCATAGAAAGAGCAATATGGGAAACACGTAAAAGAGCTGAAGAAATTATATTTAAAACGCTAACATCTTCTTTATCTCTTTTACAAAAAGAAAAAATAAGCAGTCTACTTCACTTTATGCCTAATTCTTCAAAAACTTATTTAGCTTGGTTAAAAGAAATACCTGGCCAATTTTCACCAGAATCCTTTTTAAAGGTAATTGAGCGTTTAGAGTATATAAAAGGCTTACAGTTAAATATTGATACAAAAGGTATACATCCTAATCGTTTACGACAATTATCTCGGATGGGAGCACGCTATGAAGCTTATTCATTTCGAAGGTTTAAACATATAAAAAAGTATGCCATATTGGTAGCTTATTTACTTGATTTAACACAAGATTTAATTGATCAGGCTTTTGAAATTCATGATAAACAAATGATGAACCTTCAACTAAAAGGTAGAAAACAGCAAAAAGAATTACACCAAAGAAATGGCAAATCACTAAATGAAAAAATCCTTCATTATGCAGATTTAGGAATGGCTTTAATAAAAGCAAAAGAAGAGAATGTAGACCCTTTTATCGTATTAGAAACCATTATGCCTTGGGATAAATTTGTAGCATCTGTAGAGGAAGCAAAGCAACTACCACGGCCAATGAACTATGATTATCTTGATTTGTTAGAGAGTCGATATAATTACTTACGTAAATATACTCCCACATTACTTAGATCACTAGAATTTCAATCTACTAATTATGCCAGATACGTATTAGAAGCTTTAGAGACGATACATGAATTAAACGAATCGGGAAAACGAAAAATACCCAATGGTGCACCATTGAACTTTGTTACAAATAGATGGAAGAAGTATCTACATGATGAAGATGGAAACATTAATCGGCACTTTTATGAATTAGCCGCATTTACAGAACTGCGGAATTATGTGCGTTCTGGGGATATTTCTATTGTAGGAAGTCGACAACATAAAGATTTCGATGAATATTTAATACCTATTAACGAGTGGAACTACAGTAAAGAAAACGGAGTTCGCCTAGCTGTTTCTACTCATGCTGATGAGTATGTAGAGGAGCGAACAAAAACTCTACTAGAACGAATCGCAACATTTTCTAAAAATGTTCATTCCTTAGAAGGAGTAGATATTAACAGTGGAACCCTGCATCTTCAGCGTCTAGACAAGGATACCCCACAAACAGCAAAACAATTAAGTAGCAAACTGTATCATATGTTTCCTAGAATTAAACTCACAGACTTACTAATAGAGGTAGCTCATTGGACTGGATTTGAACAACAATTTATTCATGCATCTACAAACAAACCACCTAAAGGAGAAGAAATTATCATTTCTCTTGCTTCACTTATGGCTATGGGAACGAATATTGGACTTACAAAAATGGCAGAAGCTACACCTGGTATCTCCTATCATCAATTAGCTAATGCAAGTCAATGGAGGATGTATGATGATGCATTAAATCGAGCACAAGCGATATTGGTTAATTTTCAAAAAAACTTCCTCTAGCTTCTTATTGGGGAGACGGTACCACTTCATCATCAGACGGAATGCGAGTACAAATTGGAGTTTCATCATTACACGCCAGTTCTAACCCACACTATGGAACTGGAAAAGGGGCAACTATATATCGATTTGTAAGTGATCAATTTTCTTCTTTTTATACAAAAGTGATTAATACAAACGCAAGGGATGCTGTACACGTAATTGATGGATTGCTTCATCACGAAATCAGATTTAATGATTGAAGAGCATTATACAGATACAGCAGGCTATACAGATCAAGTATTTGGTCTAACGCATCTATTAGGATTTCGGTTTGCACCACGATTAAGAGATATATCAAGTTCTAAATTCTATACAATTGGTTCTCCTAAGGAGTTTTTGAACATAGAAGGACTTATCCGAGGGCAAGTAAATATGAAATTAATTTATGAAAATTATGATGATGTTTTACGTATCGCTCATTCCATTCGAGAGGGAAAAGTATCAGGCTCACTTATTATGGGGAAATTAGGTTCCTATACCCGGCAAAATAAAGTAGCTAAGGCTTTGAGAGAAATGGGAAGAATCGAAAAAACTATTTTTATCCTGGACTACCTTTCGAACAAAAATCTACGAAGAAAAGTTCAACGAGGTTTAAATAAAGGTGAGGCAATGAACTCCTTAGCAAGAGCAATCTTTTTTGGAAAACATGGAGAGTTCCGTGAACGTGCTCTTCAAGATCAATTACAACGAGAAAGTGCTTTAAGCATTCTTATTAATGCCATCATCATTTGGAATACTGTATATCTTAGCCAGGCTGTAGAAGTGTTAAGGAATACAGAGGGGATAGATGAAAATTTATTAAAACATGTTTCACCTTTAGGATGGGAACACATTAATTTTTTAGGAGAATATCGATTTAATTCGAGGAATACAACAACATTAGAAACTCTCCGTCCTTTACAACAATCCTAAATATAAGAGCCGAATTTTTCTTAGAGTAAGAAATTCGGCTCATTTTATGTCGAAATTTGCTTAGCGTATATTTTCGTTAAAATGTGGGCTGTACCCCTTTTTAGGAATACATTCTTTTTGTTCGATGGTGATGTGGTGTTATTGCAATATAAAACACTGCACAAAAGAAGATTAAAATGTATTTAAATATCTTGTTCATATTGGTACCGTCCTAAAAGGAACTAATTTGGATTTTAATATTGTTTGTAAAAAGGGTGCGTTTATACAAGAGAAAGGTAGCTAGCAAAAGTAAACTAAAATCTTTACATGAATGAAAGAAGCCCCGTTTATCAACGGGCTTCTAAGGGTAAATGTCAAGTAATGACGTACTAGACTAATTAACCATATCATGAATTTTTTGGTAGAAATACTGGTTAATTCATCCAAATAGGTAATGGAATGATTTGAAATTAAAAATATAAACCTTTGCCCACTGGCTGAACAGTTTCGAGCACAGTATCAACCATTTCTTCATTAATTAGGGTTCTTATAATCCAAGCTGAGAGGTCTTGTGCAGCAAAGCAACCTGCAGCAGTCGATATATTGCCTTCTTTTACGAAACTTTGTTCAATAACGTCTACATCAAATTCTTTAAGTTGTTTTACTACAGATGGATATGTAGTTGCTTTTTTGCCAGTTAATAATTTATTAGCTCCTAGTAGTAGTGAACCAGAACACATAGAGCCTATTAATTGTTTTTGAGGATCTACATGAATGTTATTAAGATATTGTTGATTTTTATATAAATTTTGTACATCCTTACCACTTGCAAATATTACAGCGTCAGCAGAAGGGATATCGGATATGCTTCCTGTCATGGGTATACGTAAACCAGACATAGATACATGAGTTTTTTCTGTTCCTAATAGTTGGACCTCCCAATCAGAAACACCACCAACTAGACGTACACGATTTAATAAATCCCATGGTAAAAAACATCTATATCAGTGAAATTATCGAAACAAACTATTGAAATTTTCATTTTCTAACCTCTTATATTTAAAATATTTAAAATATAACACTTTCAAGTATGGTTAGTGATGTTTAAATTTTTTCACTAACTATAGTAGGTAGGAAAAAGTGTATTGGATTGTAGAGAAACATGACAAAAAATTCATTTTGTATTAAGTTGGAACATAAAAAAGCACTAAGTAAAGCGCTCTCGTGACGAGACAAATTTTATAACGACTATTTTATAAAGAAAGGAACTCGGGATATTAATATATGCGTCAGTTAATTGAGTATCTTGTACAAATAAAGAGCAGCTAGCAAAAGCTAACTGCTCATATAAGGAAATCGGAGAAAGATAACCATGTGTCTACATCATTGACAGAATATTTATTTTTATTCATAAAGAACTACGATTAACTTAATGCATAGCCCACAATCAAATATACATGTTGTCTTTTTTCTAATCCTCTCACCTAACAAAAAAGCATTTTTAAATTATTAAATAATTAACAGTACCTTTTAAAAGATTTTTTGTTTCATTTCATTAGAAACAAATCCGATTACATCACTAGAATATGTGTTATAATATCTATTGAACATATGAATAGGATAACAGCTACCTGCTGTTGGCAAGTAGCAATTTATCTAATGAAAAGATCACTTGTTTCCAAGACAAGTGATCTTTTTATATACATTACCTATACTATTTTTGAAATCCATTAGATATTTTAGTTTCCTTATTTATATTGTGTACTCATTTCCCCACTCCTTTGATTTAAATACTATATCCCGTTTTCAGCAGCATCGAGTTATAGTATCGACTCGATATATAATAAATATTGTTTAATCTAAAAGCCACTGTTATATTCACCTTTTATAAATCCTTCTTCACTAGAGTCAAATGAATATCGTTTTTCATATCCAACTTCATATTCTTCCATGTAATTTCGTTCTTAATGTGTAAAAGTGTAAACGTTGACATTTACACTTTTACACAAGTTCACAAAAATAATACAACAATAAATTTAAATATTTTAATATTTTAATATAATTAAATAGACTTCGTTATTTACAAACAGGAGGGATTTTATTGGAAGACTTTGATGATGAACTACACCAAATTGATATGGATAAAAAAGAAGCAATACTAGTTATAAGGGCTTACAAAAGGTATTTAGCAGAATCAGATGAAGATAGGGAATATGGAACAGAAGTGATTGAACGTATTAGTAATAGTGATACTACTCGTGGGGATGCTGATTTTATTATAAGATGCACGGAAGTTATTGCTAATCTTATCGATAAAGTCGTCGAGGAGAAAGTAGCAAATAAAAGCTAACCTACTACGATAGGGCAACCCTCCTCAAAAAACACCTGGCATATAGAATACGGATTATCTCTAAATGAGCTTGTTGTATTACGAATGAAACATTTGCATTTTTAAAACAATACATTATCTATTCCTGAACTAGTGCGCCCAAGATATCACAGCGATAATTGACTCTTTGTTTTTTGCCACTTTAGGTTCGGAACCTATCTTTGGAGTTATGATGAAGATGTACCAAGATTTCTAACGGAAATCTCTATTCAAAAAAATGATTAGTTTGGAGATAAAGCGGACAAATTTGAGGAAAGGGATCTCTGCATAACATTTTCTAAATACTTTTGTTTTAAAGATGATTCAGAAGCAATGCACAGCTGAACATATTGTGAAGCAATTAGGATTTAAAACTCACATATAATTTTTTAGTCGAAAAGGAATAAAAAAACTAGTTTGTTAGACAAACTACTTTTTCTTTTTACACTTTTTTCTTTTTGGTAAGTCAGGAAACTTCTTCATTGTGTCAACAGCATGCATGAGCGTGAAATATGGATGTTTTAAAATCATTTTCGGTCCGCTCTTTTTCATAACTTCCTTAACTAAACCTTTCATATCTGGTTTATAACAATGAATTTTGCAATTTTGACATGCTGGTTTCTTTTCTTGAAATGGACATTTGGATAAACGAAAATAAGCATAATCTTTTAATTTTTGACATTCTTCACATAGAGTATTTTGTTGATGTTCGTTTTTACAATACATATCAATCATAATGCTAATTGTTTTCTCTTCACGTTCAATTCGATTCATAAATTGGCGCCTCCTGTTTCAAAGTCTCTCTGCTTTGATTGTAAAACTTTTTTAGAGAGTGTACTTGAATTTTTAATGACAGTTTTTCTAATGTTTATCTCTTTCCTAAGACTTAAATATGGTTCCTTCTTTTTCTTGTGAGCTTCGGTTACCTCAACGACTTGAACAGCAAGAGTTCACTTGATTTTTCCACGTTATTAATTGATTCTATTGGAAGGTGAGGAGTATTTGAAGTTTACTGCTATATCAAATAATTCAGCCTTAGAGCACGCAATCAGCGTTTTGTTTTAGGGCCACTATACAATTTTTAAATTAATGAATATGTGGTGGTACCGCTTTTTATAAAATTGGCTTTTTAGCGGAATAAATGTTAAGTTAACTTTACATTTTGTTAATTATGGTATACATTGAAGGTAAGAGGTGGTGAACTTGACTATTTTTAACAAAGTAAAGGAAATTAGAGCTCGTTTTAATTTCACACAAAGTGTATTAGCTGAAAAAGTTGGAGTGACGAGGCAAACGATCGCAGCAATTGAAAAAGGGGATTACGTCCCTTCATTATTACTAGCATTGTCAATTTGTGATGTGTTTGATTTGAAGATGGAAGAAGTGTTTGTATTAAACAAGGAGGAAGAAGAGGATGAATAGATTGATGATTTCTTATGTAATTAATGTACTTATTATGGCATTAGCATGTTGGGTATTCATTGAACTTTATTACGGCATTATAGAACTTGCCAATATTATTGAAGCTAAGAAAGTAGCCTTTGAAGTATCATTAAATATTACACCAGTCTTATTCTTATTAGTTATAGGTATTGTAATAACAATTTTTTATAAAATACAGAGGAAGAAATATAACGCCCTTTCATATCTGATGTATCCACTATTGTTTCCCCTAGAAGACGAACGTGAAAAGTTAATTACTGAAAGAGCTTGTCGTACAGCATTTGTTTCACTATGGTATGTGTTAATCATCGCAATTGGATTTTTAGTGCTTTCTCCTATTTTTAATATGTATATTCCAGGATATCCCTTATACATTGTATTTAGTGTTTTCTTTATTCAAATGACAGTTTTTTATTTATCTTTATACCGAAATAAAATAATGTAAAGTGAGACCCTCTCGTAAAAGCAAGAGGGTTCCTTTATATGCATGATTTATAGTGATTCCCTTAACAATTTTCTATTTTCTAACATATCATTTAATAGAATCTGTCCCATCATCATTGCAAAGTTATCCCTGGTTTTTGTATAGTGGTCATTAAGTTTTAATAGATAGTCTTTCCTGGGGACATAGGTGATTACAAATCCACGGTTTACTTCTTTAGGCAAAGGAATATATATATATTTAACATCCTGGTTTGTATTGTTGGGATTTTTAAATAATAAATCATTTAGATTACTAAAAAATTCTTTTCCATTAGAGATAGGTTGAATTTTTTTAGCTATGTGAACACCATTATTATTTTTATTTGAATCTATTCCCCATATAATTACACCACCAGAAGCATGAGAAAAAAACGATATAGCTTTTTCGTAATTCTTTTTATCATCTATTGAAAGGGTACTAGTTGTACAATTTTTTTGCATTGAAATGTAAGGAATATATTCTCTTCTTGTTGTGTAATGATCATTTTTTGAATGTATGAAAATCCTTCTTGTTGAAGCTTTATAAAAATCTTCTTCGCATTCGCCAAATTAAACATTCTCCTTTTCTGCTTTGTAGCAAAATATTTAAAAGAGTAAATCAAAACAAGTAAACTTTGTATAGGAAATATATTTTTTAAAATTCTAATGCTTTTGATTTATTTTTTATTGTATTAATAGCCTGGCATTGTTGGGAGAGCTGGGCACATTCATGAAAAGCAAAATGTTTACATCCTACACATTTCGCTTTATTCAAATGTCTTAAAGCACAGTTAATTGCTTCTCCTGTATGATAAAAAAAGTTCTCTTTTCCAATCTCAGCATATAATCCATTTTTAATTAGAGTTGTTTTCAACTCTGATTGAGCCCCTGAAATGAGAAGTACGCCACCTTGGTTTTTAAAATGTTGGACAATATTCCTAAAGTAGGCTTCGCCTGTTGTGTCAATAAAAGGAACCTTGCCCATACGTAAGATTAGAATTTTGGGTCTATAATGAATTGTCGCTAAAATGTTTTGTTCGAATGTTTGCGCAGCTCCAAAAAATAATGGACCTTCTATTGTGTAAATACTAATTTGAGGGCAATCATGAGCATTATTTACCACATGTGGTAATAATTTTTCATTCTTTGTTGTATGATCAGGAAGCACTTTTGACATCACAAGCATATTACTCATACGTTTTGTAAACAAAATAATAGCTAAAATAAGACCGATTTCCACAGCCGTTGTCAAACTTGTAAATACAGTAAGGGAAAATGTTACTAGTAATACAAGAGAATCTCCGGTCTTCATTTTAAGTATATGAACAAAATGCTGTTGCTCACTCATATTCCACGCTACAACCATTAAAATAGGAGCCATACTAGCAAGTGGGATGTGCGAGGCGTATGGAGCTAGCAGTAGAAGCGTAAATAACACAAATACTCCGTGAATCACACCGGACATGGGTGAAACAGCGCCACTTTTAATATTCGTTGCTGTTCGAGCAATTGCTCCAGTCGCCGGAATTCCTCCAAATAATGGGGTAACAATATTAGCAATTCCTTGACCAATAAGTTCTTTATTACTGTTATGTTTACTATTTGTCATCCCATCTGCAACGACAGCAGATAAAAGGGATTCAATACCGCCCAACATAGCAATAACAAACGCAGGGCCAATTAAATGTTGGATACGTTCTACTGTAATCTCAGGTATATTGAATTGCGGTAGTGCATTTGGAATCGTACCATATGCTGTACCAATAGTAGGCACATGACCTGAGAAAAATATAGTTGCAATTACAGTTGAAATCACAATACCTACTAATGAACCGGGTAGTTTTGGCAAAATTTTGGGTGTTATGAGTATAATGAAAAAGCAAATCAGAGCAGTCACTACACTATAAAAATTAGTGGTACCGATATGAGTACTGATTTCTTTCAAGTTTGCTATAAAAGCCTCATGTTTTTTTATGCCTGTTAAACCTAAAAAACTAGCAATTTGCCCAGTGAATATAATAACAGCAATACCTGACGTAAAACCAATTGTTACAGGACGTGGGATGAACTTAATCAGCGAACCTAATTTGAAAATTCCCATAAGGCATAAGATAATTCCAGCAAGTAAACCAGCAAGTAGTAAATCTTCATACCCATAAGTAATGACAATTCCTAAAAGTATGGGAACAAAAGCACCTGTAGGCCCTCCAATTTGATACCTTGAACCACCAAATAGAGAAATAAGTATTCCTGCAATACATGTTGTATATATTCCATACTCTGGTTTTACACCAGAAGCTATAGCAAAAGACATAGCAAGAGGAATCGCAACAACTCCAACAATCAGTCCTGAAAGAAGATCTTTTTGAAAATGCCCTAATGAATATCCTTTAAACCTTCCCGTAAATAAACCTCTCATTACAAACCCTTCTTTTCTATTTTTAATAAACCCGGATTACAAATATGTTTCGCATTCGCTTATACAGGAGAATTTAATTTTTATAAAAGAGAACGACATCCTAATACTTACTATAAGTTTTGCTTAAATGGCGTTCTAATTTCCCTATATCTCCACCTTGTTGTACATGGAATTGTAATTTTTCCGCTAGAAGTTCTCCAGCCCGACTATCTAGCTTTTTCGTATCAATAAACGATGTGACTTTTACTTTATCTGGGGTAATATCTCTACGAAACATCTGTCCTGGAATATCAGCCCAAAAACTATTCCATTCTTCTAATAATCCTATTTGATCAAACAAAAAGTTCTGAATGCCGCATAACCATGCTGTACAAGCTGTATTCCTTTTTTGACATCCAATACCATCTTGTAAATGTTGACATGAAAAGCAACAAGAATATCCACTTTTAATGCAAACATTACAAACGTGATGAGCTCCTATAGAGTGAAATATCTCAATTCCATGTTGGATGATATCTTCTCTTTTAGCCTCATTGCTCAATTTATTCCTCCTTTACCATTTCGCTTTCTGCTTCATCTAGCTCTTCTAACATAGAAATTGTATCAATTAAATGATTGTTAAAAATTTTCCGCGCAACCACCAATAAATTCATAATCATAGGATCTCGAAGGGAGTATAATACTCGTTTTCCATCTTTAGTGCCAACAACAATATTTTTCGCGCGTAATACACTTAATTGTTGAGAAACTGCAGAACCTTCTTTTTTAAGAATGCTTTGAATTTCATTTACACTTTTTTCACCTTCTGATAGAAGTTCCAAAATACCTATTCGTAAAGGATGCGATAAAGCTTTAAAGAAATCTGCTTTAAATTGTTGCATTTCGGTTCCCATTAAAACACCTCAAGTATTTATTTACATTTAACATTTCAGAAGTATCCTATACATCTTCAAATGTTTGAATATGTATAGGATACTTCTAAAGCCAAGAATTATCAATACAAATTTAGAAACTTAAAAATAGGTAAATAAATGGTTTTTGGTTGAAATTACGATTCTTTCTTTCGTACACAAAAATCCTATGTGTCCTAGACTATATTTCTAGATAAACCTTATACCTACAGGTTCAGAGGCTATTGAATAAGGGAGAAATAATGAATTTACATGAATAGACTCAAATAACATAAAAGCATTAAAGGAAAGAGGATTTACGGATTTATAAGAACGGAATATTTATGCAAGTAAAGGTGAGCTGTGAAAAAATGTAACAATCTAGTTATAGTATGACGAATAAAGAAAAGAACCCGTTAGTAAAAAACGGATTCTTTTCACTAGGTGTGCAAGAAATTCAAGGTGACTAGAATAAAATCACTTGTATTTTTTTAGGGCACGCACAAGTTTGAAAAAAATATTTATTTGAACGTAAAAAGGGTTTATTCAAGATAAAGAAGCTTTTTGAAAAAGTAGGTGGACACCTAAAGGGAATTATTGAAAGACAAATTAATTTTGGTGGGTTACTTGAAGATTCGAGGGCAATTGTTATGCTACACATTGATAAATAGTAGGTTACTTATAAATTTTCTGAATTAGTAATTTTAGAAATTAAAGAAGATGTATAGACTTCATATCCCTAATTCAGATTCACTATATTTGATAGATTACCTGTATTTGTAAAAGAAATATTAAATACAAAGAGGTATTAAAACTACAAAAATATAATATATAAATTTAAAGATAATTTTTAAGATAAATAAATCCATTAAAAGGTGATAATTTAGTATGTTTACAAAAAATTAGTAGAAATTAATAGTAATGTTTTGTTTATTGATGTGTATAAGTGGGATTAATGTTAAGAATATTCAATATTAATAATATCAATTTACTATAGTTTACAATTATGTAAAACTATAACCAGGTTGGATTTTCTTTAAAACATATCACTAATAAAGATTTAAAGAAGTTTTTGTTTCATTTTCTATCAAGAAAAAAGCCAATTTTTATATTCATTGGCTTCTTTTAAATCCATACTCTTTTTCATTTATAATTTTACCACATCATCAACATTTGTATAGAAAAATAATTTAAAAATTCAGACTAAAATACCCGTTGTTATGAATGGAATTGTAGGATTGTTTGGAGTTGGGTTCAGAAATGGATAGACTTGTTCAAATGGGATGAATCAAATCTATTAGAATTAGAAAGCGCTGTCATTAGTGGTGTAATATTGGCAACTATTATACCGCAGAGATTGGAATTATGAATAATAGAGAAATGAGAATTTGTATTTTAGATTTGCAAGATCATCATACTAGTAGTGTACATAAATATTGTATTGATGATTGAAAAATTGGAAAAGCAGCATGTCAAATAGGAACGGAATTGATTTTTGATGAAAAGGCCGCTAAAAGAAAAATAAAATTGAAGTGGGATTACATTTGCTAGCAAGCGCTGGTGTTAAGAAGGAATGGATATTTATAAGAAATGTACATCAATTTGAATGTCAAATAAGTAGTTTACGTAAACAGCAAAATCAATGTGGCTTGTAAATAATTAATTAAAAGTTGTAATAGAAGTGATAAGGATAGAAGTATTAATGGCCTTATTATAAGTATTATCTGAGAAACTAGCAAGAATTGTAGATAACGTAGTAGGATGCGAGAATTTATCAAATAAAATGAGGTGAATGAAACATGAAAGTAATTACGAAAAAAGCACAAATGATACCCTTAGAGGGGGAGGAGTGTTGTAATCTTCAAGCGGACGCAGAACAGTATAATGCGGAGAAGTGTAATATAGAAAGAGAGTATATCAAGCTAGAAAAAAAATCAGTTAAAAATCGAACGACAGAAGAAAAATGGGATGAAAGATGCAAACAAGCAGTTCAATTATTTAATCAAGGGACCGAATATCCAGACATTGCGAAAATAGTAGGGTGCAAAGTGAGTAGTTTGTATAGAGAGCTCAAGAAACGTGGAGTATTAGAAATGCCAAAGCAAGCGGCACCCTCTAAAACATTAAGGTCACCCATAATACCAGCAAAAACAAAAAAATCTAAGTTTGAACGATATAAAGAGTATTATATGTATAAGTAGAAGGATTAAAGGTTATATAGTTATTTATCTGAATAATAACTGCATCTTAGATTCTCTATTTTTGATTTTTCATAAAGTACACTTTTAGACGTTACATTTAAAATTCTTATCAACTCAGTTTTGGGGAATTAGCAAAGATATCAAAATATCAAAAACATACATTTGAATAAATATTAAGGAATTTTTGAGCACTTGCTCCTTAATTGTCGCTAATATGGTTAGTGCTACACACTCTTATGAAATGTATTAATCAAGCTGTACACCATATATAATTAATAGTCTTAATATATAGGTAAATATATATGATTTCTGCAAATGGAGGAGATATATATAATGTTAACTGAATTAAAAAAAAAGTTTTTCTCAAAATTAAAAATTCCCCCAAGAGAAAATGTGAAATTTGAAGATTTACATAGAATTCTTTTGCAGATGGGGCACTTATTACCTTATGAAAACATAGACATCATGGAAGGAAATACGAAAGAATTTTCTAGAGAAAATATTGAAGAAAAGCTGCTTTTAAAGAATCGTGGCGGATTATGCTATGAAATTAATTCTTTATTATATTATTTTTTGTGTGATTGTGGATTTAATGTGTATCGAATAGCTGGAACTCTATATGATCCAAAAACAAGAAAGTGGAACCCTGATGATGGCCATGCACTTATCGTTTTACAACACAAATATGAAAACTATATTATAGACGCCGGTTTTGCATCCTATCTCCCTTTACATCCTGTTCCTTTTCACGGTGACAGCGTGACTTCTGTAACGGGTGAATATCGTGTTCGTAAACAAAATACGGAGAAAGGAACCCATGTATTAGAAATGAAAAAAGGAAAAAATGGAGAAACTTCACATTTTTTTGATTCGGATCTTAGTGATACCTGGTCTATCAGTTATGCTTTTTATTTAAATGCAATTAATGAAAAGAAAGTGAATGCTATACAAAACATGGTTATAGAGCATCCAGAATCACCAGTAAATAAGGCGAATATTATTTGCAAATTAATTGAACACGGGCATATTGCACTTACTAAGCAAAGTTTTACAGAAACCCGGCATGGAAAGAAAATTAAAAAAGAAATAACAGAGAAACAATAGCATCAAATACTTAAAAATGAATTCAATATTTTTTAGACAAGTAAGATGTAGAAAGTAAACTATAAGATTTTCAACGCATTACGCCCTCATTTGTAGAAAAATGGGGGTTTTTAATTAATAAGTGCTTAAAAAGTTCTGAAATATTTTTATTTTTATGAATTTTTCTATTGTTAATAGGATAAATTCAGCGATATATAACTTAAATTTATAACGAAATACTATAAATGCTTATTGAATAACAGTGAAAATAACATCAAATATCTCCATTTTATTAAAATAGTACTACATTCATGGGAAATTTGTTCAATTGTATATAGAGAGATATTATTTTAAATAGTTATTAATAACGAAAGAGGAGAGGGAAAATTATGTTCAATCAAAGAACAAGAAATGGCGTCAAAAAAATCCTAGCAATTACAGCAGCTAGTACGGTGTTTTCGATGTTTGGATTATCAATTTCTATCATAGAGGCGGCGTCTGCTCCAGGAGTTTATGTTACACCTAAAAATAGTGTTTCTTCAGATATTATTAGTATAGACTGGTCTCCTGTTCAAACAGCACCTTATACATATTGGGCTGTACATAACTGGAACCAGGGGGGAGAAGCTGGTGGGTATGCTGGATTCCAACAACAAAGCGGTTTTGATGAAAATGGAAAGCGTACTTTGCACTTTGCAGTTTGGGATCCTATTTCTTCTAAGGAAGCAATAAAAGCAGAATATGTATCCCCTACATCAGTTGCAAGTAATTTTGGTGGAGAAGGAACAGGTCTTAAAATTCAGACGACATATGATTGGAAGAATTATAATTGGTATCGCATGACAATGCGTTCTTGGCAAGAGAATGGACACACAAAATTTGGACAGTGGTTAAAAGATGTTTCAAAAAACCAATGGAAGCTTATTGGGATTATGGACTTTCCAGTTCCTAACGTTACATTTAACTATGGACAAACGCTGTTTCAAGAAGACTGGCTTGGTAATGGACAAGATGTAAGAGAGGCACGTGTAAAAAATGGATATGGAAGAAATATCTCAGATAAAAAATGGACATCTTGGAATACTCAATCAATAGAGGGGCAAGAGCCATTGAATAATAATTGGGATGGGGGAGCTACTTCAGAATATCTTTGGTTTAAGGCTGGGGGAGACTCTCGATCAACTATTGGAACAGGAAAAACATTTACGTTAAATCAACCTAGCCAACCTGAAATAGGAAAACTAGATTATGATGTAAAGTCTATGTATTATGAAAATGAAAAATTAAATATAACTTGGCAATTAAAAGATAGTAGTACACCTCAATTTAAGGGAAAAATTGAAATTTATAATAATGAAAATATGACGGACCAACCGATTAACGTAATTGATGATATTAAATCTTACCAAAATGGAATCAGTCAATCTATATCATTACCAACAAATACTTATGCAAAAATTGTATTAACAGATATATTTGATCAAACTGTGGAAAAAAAGGTGAAAATCAAAAATGAATCTCCAACCATTTTAGAAGGGGATCGGTTTGCATGGTCGATGAAGGGTATAGGAGATTTTGAATTTGCAAAACTTGATTTAAATAAATCAACAGAAGAATTGCAAGTTAGTTTAATAGCAGGTACACCACACAATTATTTTGATAGTACGTATGCAAGTATTAAAGTACAGGATACATCAGGTAAAGTGGTATATAACAAAGAGGTTTATGGGAATACCCAACAAAAAGCTGAATCAAAAACAGTCCCAGTAAAAGTGGGCAATTTTATTGAACTTACACACCTAGAAGGTGAAGAGAGAGCAATATTAACAAATCTGGATAATAATAAACGCGAAAGCTTTGATAAAAAAGTAATATATGAAGTTACAAAGGATGGCCTGAAGAAAGTAAATCAAATTGTTAATCCGAAACCGGACACAGAAGCTCCAACACAGCCACAAGGATTATATGCAAGCAATGTTGCATCAGACAGTGTAGAGCTAAAATGGAATCCTTCTACAGACAATGTGGGTGTAAAAGAATATCAAGTGTTACGTGATGGACAATTAATTCAAACTGTACAAGAAACAAAGTTTACTGATCAAAACCTTACAGCTAATAAAGAATATAAATATACTGTAAAGGCTGTAGATACGGCTGGAAATATCTCGGTTCAAAGCAACATCCTTACAGTAACAACAAAGAGTCAAAATGTAACGTATGAAAAATGGGATCCCAAAAAGGCATATACAAAAGGAGATAAAGTAGAGTGTCAAGGGAAATTTTATGAAGCGGTTCAAAGCTATCAAGGAAATGGAGATCCTACTTGGATATTTGCCTTGTCTTTATGGCAACCATTTAAACTAATATAAAAGTCTTTTACTTAAATTTTATATATTAGTTAAGTGGTCGCAAAAATATGTATAGATTTTAGCAGAAGATTTCAAAATTGTAAGGGGAAAACTTAAAAACTGTATATAAAGTAAATGGTAGTAAAAATACCAAATCTGAATTTTGTTAAGAAAATGTACTGAAAAAATTGATTATATCAAGTGGGAAATAGCTTTATCACTGAGAGAAAAAAACTGTACACAGGGCATCTAAAAAGATACCTTAGCAATAACGACAATTAGGGAGAAGTATTAACTAAGGTATCTGGGTGGATGGTTGCATAGTAAATATGCAATTTTGAGCATTGTTGAATGTATTGGGATATTCAACAAGTTCAGAGTAACACAAAGTTTCTGTTAATTCAGCCGGTAAATTTGTCCAAAAAATACGAATCTATAAATTCATTTTTTACCTCTATTGTGGATTTATAGACTCTAACAAACGTGTGATTTGAATTTAAAAGAATACTTTTAGAGACTTTTACTTGTCTATTATGAAAAATATACGATTTAGGAAAGTTCCTGAGCATATCGTTAAGATTAGGTCACAGGATATATATAACCCTTAAATCATGAGACTCGAAAATATCTATGCATATCTTGTCATAACACCAAGACTTTTGGTAACTCTTTATTAATTAGGGGAGATGTCATGTTTGATGAGAATGATAAGCTGATTAGGAGGCATAGAGATGGAACTAACTAAATTGGAAAAGGTAATTGTTATTAGTACTTTTGTTCAAGAATTAGGTGAGGAATTCCTTGAAAATAGCAAGGACAATCATTCTTTAAAACAGCTACTTAGAGAGATAGAAAAAGTGTTTAATGATTCAACATCAAATCAAATGCGAGAAGCAGCTGAAAGTGTACTAGAAAAATTTAGTTATGATTTAATAAAAGAAAACAATCTGCCACTACCAAAAATAAATTAAGATTTATTGGAGAAAGAGAGGGCAGTAAGGAAATACCTATAAGGAATCGCTACAGTATCCCTATAAAAATCAATATCAAGCTTGCATAAAGAATAATATATAAAGAGATTATTCTCTTTATATATGCCAAAAGTCAGTTACTTGTTTTCGAGAATCATGTTTTCTAACTATCTTCATTATTTTCTGCATTGTATTTGGTGATGGCACATAATCCTTGTCATTACACAGTTGACCTAATGTATTTCTGTTTACCTTACTAGCTTTAGAAAAATCCTGAATTGAGTAATTGTAGCTAGCTAAAAATTTAGCTAGCTTTGTTCTATGTCTCCCAATACCTCTACCCCACACGTTAATCTCCTCCATAATCTTTTTTAATCATCCTTGTCCAAAATGCAAAAAACTATACGCAATTGCAAAGAAAAATTTGCATATTGTACAAGCTATTCACAATAAGATGTATCAAGGTTGCTACCAAAGTAGCTATCAAGGTAACTCTACCAAATTTCTAAGTTTGTAAGCCCATGTATCATCAACATTCAAAATTCTGTTTATAAAGGGGAAATTTATATGTTAACTACATTTATCTCTTTAGGAGCTTTAGGAGTAACGACAATTGGAGGGGCGTTGTTAGAAAAGCATCTTGTGAAAAACGATCATGTTGCAGCAGCGAAACTTTTAAGTGATGGAATATATCATGGAATGAGGATAGGTGGAGTTTGTTTCATTGGTTATGTATTTATTCAAATTATGGAGATGTTTTAAGGAGGAAATTACATGGGGATTTTAAAGGATTGGCTTCATAAACAAAGTTTGAAGAATCGACTTATAGAGGTATTTGTAAAGGCAGGTTTATATGTAGACCATCAAACAAGAGGTGGAAAAGTACCCATTTACCCGAAGATACATGACATTTTTTCCTCGAAAGAAAAGGTTCGATACATATTTACCATTCCAAACGGATTAGATCCGAAAACCATTGAAAAGAAGTGGTTTTGCTTTCAACAAATATTAGGGCGTAATGTAGCAATTGAAGGTGATATTAAAAGGTTTGTACTTAATGTGTTTAATTCGGATGCTGGGCTACAAGCATACAATTACAGTTATAAGAAGTGGCAACCATTACTTATACAACATCATCTTCCTGTAATTGTAGGGCGTGACCAATTCGGAAATATGATTACGTATGACATGATTGCTTCAAACACGCCGCATCTTCTAATTGCAGGAGAGACAGGGAGCGGAAAAAGTAGTATGGTACGCGTTGTACTGTCTACACTCATTCAATATATGTCTCCTGATAAATTACATTTGTACCTGGGCGATTTGAAGAATTCCGAATTCCATTTCTTGCGAAGGGTGAAACACGTAAAAGAGGTTTGCATGGAAGAAATAGAAATGAAGATTATGCTGCAGAAAGTGTGGAAGGAAATACGCGAACGTAGAAAATTGATGGAAGAGTATGAAGTAGATCATATTGACGAATACAACAAATTAAATCCTGATAATCAGAAACCATATATCTTACTTGCTATCGACGAAGTGGTCATGTTGCAAGATGAAAAAGAATGTATGTCTATAGTTGAAAAAATATCGGCAGTCGGAAGGGCACTTGGAGTTTTTTTAATGCTAAGTATGCAACGCCCTGATGCAAAAGTGTTGGATGGTAAGTTAAAGCTCAATATGACGGTTAGAATGGGCTTTAAATGTGATAGTACAATTAACAGTAATATTATGGGTACTCCTGGTTCAGAACGCTTGGAGCAATCTGGCCAAATGATATTAAAGTTAAATGGATTAAAGAAAGTACAATCTCCTTTTTTAGAATTAAGTAAAGCCAAGAAGATAGTTGAACCTTATCGTGTTCCGAAAGAGAATATAAAGTTGCAAAACCCACCACAAGAAGAAAATCAATTATTCGGGGTGTTAGATTATGAGGAATAGAGACAAAGCCATACTAAACAATTTGAAACGTTTTAGATGCATGTCTCGTGATGACATTATTGATTTGCATTTTCAAGGATTAAAGAACGCGGTGACATGCTGTAATACAGTGATGAAGCGATTAAGAAGAGATGGTCATGTGGATGCCAATATCTCGCAACAGCCATACATTTACTTTCCTCAATCCAGCACACTTCGCAAAACTAGTCAAAAGATTCCCCACTTTCTTGGCATAGTAGATGTGTATAAACAGCTTATCTATTATGAAAAACCTAAACTGTTTAAAGTGGAGCCAAAGTACGGTAAAGAATTCATGGAACCTGATGCATTTACAATTTGGCGTAGATCTCCATTCTTCATTGAAGTCCAGAGGTCAGTTTACAGCAAAAAAGTTATGCAAGATAAAATAAATAGGTATGAATTATACTTCCACAGTCAGGAATGGCATAACGAATCTTGGCAGCCAAAAGAATCTAAATACTTTCCATCAATACTTATAATTACTGAAAAGTATTATAATATCAGCTCTTTTAGCCTACGTATTTTTCAAGCTTCTTCAATTAGTAATTTCTTGAATAGCCTTGCTGTAAAAGCACAGTAACAGTCCCTAATTAGGTTTTTTCTCTAAAGAGGTTTCTTAATTTACATCTACGTTTATTAGGTCATCATTGACTGAATTAGTTCATATATTATTTTGCCAATGTGAATTCTAATACAGTTTCTGTTATTAATACAAGTAGCAATGCTGTTATCGCAACAATTTCAGTATATACATTCCTTAGTGGTATTTCTATAACACTAAATGGTTAAAAAGCTTTTGTAGTAATAGAAGTATTTTGCGGAATCTATTTCTTAACGATTCGCCTCTCATCAATAACATATGATAATTGATATTAATCAGTATCTTTTATTTGATACAATCGTTTGATTAGGCGTTCTTAAGTAGTGTTTGTTAACTTTCCAGGAACATAGTTACTTTCAGCGCATCGTCTCTTTAGTTACCGAATCAATTCCACATACTTTTGGTAGGAGGAATATTACCTGGGATTTCGAAAAATGTTTACATATCCTTATAACAATAATTGATATTGGATGTTTTCTACCTTAAAAGCTAGTTAGGCGATAAAAATAACATGAATGGACATAATAAGTTTGGTAAATTCATGTATTACTTTTTTAATCCCAGGTATTATATTGCTTATAAAAGGATGTGTTAGAAGTGAGAATTGGAGTAGTTAAAGAGATAAAAAAGGGAGAAGCACGTGTAGGAATGACCCCTGAAAATGTTCGGAAGTTAGTTGAAGAAGGGCATCAAATCTTAGTAGAAAAAGATGCAGGTATTGGATCAGGATATACAAATGATGAATATACAGGCGCAGGTGCAAATTTAGTAGCACAAGGAGAAGCTTGGGAAGTCGATATGGTAGTTAAAGTAAAAGAACCATTACCTGAAGAATATCGTTACTTTAAAAAAGATCTTATAATCTGGGGTTTTTTACATCTGGCTGCGTCGAAAGAGTGTGTCGAAGCACTGAGAAATGCTGGTACTACTGCAATTGCAGGAGAAACAATTAGCGAAGATGGTGTTTTGACATTATTAAAGCCAATGAGTGCAATTGCTGGGCGTCGTGCTGTATTTATGGGAGCATATTATTTAGAAAAACAACATCAAGGAGAAGGGATTTTATTATCAGGTATTGAGGGAATCCCAGCCGGAAAAGTTGTAATCCTAGGTGGAGGGAATGCTGCAACTAATGCCTGTGATATGGCAATTGGAATTGGATGTAGTGTTACAATCCTAGAGGTTAATCAAGAAAGAATTGCATATTTAAGAAAGCAATACGCAACAGAAGAAGTAAATATAATTGAATCTAATACTGAAAATCTAGAGCGAACGATTAAAGAAGCAGATTTATTTATTTCAACAATTTTAATACCAGGATCTCGCCCTCCTAAAATTGTTAAAGAGTATATGGTTCAATCTATGAAGCCAGGAAGTGTCATTGTGGATATTGCAATAGATCAAGGTGGTACGATAGAGACAGTCGATCATTATACAACTCATGATAATCCTATATTTATTAAGCATGATGTAATCCATTATGCAGTACCAAATATGCCTGGTGCTACTCCACGTACTTCTACTATGGCCTTAGCAAATGGAAATATTGAGTATTTGCTAGAAATAGCTAAAAATGGATTAGAGAATGCAATCCAAAATAAACCGGCTTTAGCGACGGGGATAAATATTTACAAGGGTACGATAACTTATGAGAATTTAGGTGCAACACTAGAGTTAGATTATAAGCCATTGAAAGAAGTGTTAATATGAGTAATGAAATTTTACCACTCAACATTGGGGATATAAAAAAAGCACAAAAAATTTTAGATGGAAATGCTAGAAAAACGCCTTTGGTTAAATCTTTCTATTTAACCAGTAAAACCGGTGGAGAAATTTATTTGAAGTTAGAAAATATGCAGTTAACGGGTTCATTCAAGTTTCGTGGTGCATTTAATAAAATTTCCCAACTAACAAATGAAGAAAAAGAACGTGGTGTAATCGCTTGTTCAGCTGGAAATCATGCACAAGGTGTTGCATTATCTTCCCATTTACTAGGAATCAAAAGTAAAATTGTGATGCCAACCTCTGCACCGCAAGCTAAAGTGGATGCGACGAGAGGATATGGTTCTGAAGTTATTTTATACGGTGATACATTTGATGATGCAAAAGCGAAGTGTGAAGAGATTATAAAAGAAACCGGCGAAACATACCTACATCCATATGATGATGTAGAAGTAATGGCTGGCCAAGGGACAATTGGGTTAGATATTCTGGATGATATGTGGGATGTTGATACTGTTATTGTTCCTATTGGTGGTGGAGGAATTATTTCAGGGATTGCTGTAGCACTGAAATCATTTAATCCCTCCATTAATATTATTGGAGTTCAAGCTGAAAACGTACACGGTATGAAAGCTTCTTATGATGCTGGAGAAATTGTATCACATTATAAAGCTCCAACAATAGCGGATGGTTGTGCAGTTAAAATACCTGGAAATTTAACCTTTGAAATTGTAAAAAACCTAGTAGATGAAATTGTAACTGTATCGGAAGAAGAATTAGAAGTAGCGATGAAAGACTTATTGCAACGCGGAAAGGCTGTCGTAGAAGGAGCAGGAGCGTTAGCCACAGCCGCTCTTCTTGCAGGCAAAGTTGATAAATATGTACAGGGTAAAAAAGTAGTAGCGGTTATTTCAGGTGGCAATGTGGATTTAAAACGTATTTCAAGTGTATGTGAGCATTTCTTTGTTGCCAATGAAGTAAAATAATGATTGAGGAATGTATATAATAAGTTGATATTGCTAAAAAAGAGCTAGGATGAAACATCTTAGTTCTTTTTTGTAATATCAGGATACTATTGAGACAGAGTTTGTTTAAAAACAAACTCTTATACAAGGGGTACAGCCACATGCCCATCAAGCTAAAAATGGATTTTTTATGAAATTCCATTTTTTTAGTTGTGCCACTATTACCGTTTTTGTTTCGTTATCAGATAAGCTCAAATTTCTTCCTCATCTTAAAGTGGAACAAATTTATTACTTAAATTGTCTATTTAGTACACTTTTTAAATATGAATATATTTCTTAAAGTGACTTCAATAATTTTAAGTAAATCAACAGGAGAATTGAAAGGCAGGAGAAAAAAGTATGTCAGAAAATTATCGTTCTCGAGAGGAGCGACGACAAATTAGAAAGAAAAAACAGCCTGCTGCTAAGAAACAAAAAGCAAAAGGTAAAATATCATTTTTTCGTAAGTTTTTAGTTAGTTGTTTATTACTTGGTATTGTGGGGTTAGTCGCAGGGGTTGCTACCTTTTTCGTTATGATCAAAGATGCTCCAAAACTGGAGAAAGCAAAACTTGTTAATCCGTTATCCTCAAAAATTTATGATAAAGATGGGAAATTGATATATGAATATGGAAAAGAAAAACGAACGAATATTATGTATGATCAGATTCCTAAGTTAGTAGAAAATGCGTTTTTAGCAACAGAAGATGCACGTTTTTACGAGCACAGTGGCGTAGACTATAAAGGTACTGCACGTGCAGCCTTAGTCAGCCTAAAAGGGGATTACGGCTCTCAAGGTGGAAGTACGATTACACAACAAGTTATTAAAAATTACTTCTTATCGATGGAAAAAACGTCAAAGAGAAAGGCGCAAGAAATATATTTAGCATATAAGCTAGAACAACAGTATTCAAAACATGAAATTTTAGAAATGTATTTAAATAAAGTTTACTTAGGTAACCGTTCATACGGAATCGCAACAGCAGTCCAAAATTACTATGGTAAGGAATTAAAAGATTTAACACTACCAGAAGTTGCAATGCTTGCTGGTTTAATGAAAGCTCCTAATAACTATGATCCAACGAAAGAACAAAATATCAAAAAAGCAACAGAAAGAAGAAATGTTGTACTTAAATTAATGAATCGACATGGTTATATTACAAAAAAAGAAATGGAAGAAGCATCAAAAGTTCCAGTAACAGAAGGACTTAAGAAAGCAACTGAACAAAAAGAAATGCCATATCCTGCTTTTATGGATGCGGTTGTGAAAGAAGTTGAAAAAGAATTGCCAGATGCTAATATTGGATCTGACGGTTTAGAAATTTATACTACATTAGATCAAAAGGCACAGGATTTTGCGGACAAGCTTTTAAATAAAGATATTATTAATTATCCAAATGAGAAATTCCAAGGGGCTTTCACATTTATGGATACGAAAACAGGAGAAGTACGTGCAATTGGTAGTGGACGTGGTGAAAATAAAGCTGTTTTTAAAGGACATAATATTGCAATTGAATTAAATCGCTCAGCAGGTTCAACGATGAAACCAATTTTTGATTACGCTCCTGCAATTGAATATTTAAAATGGGCTACTTACCATCAAATTGATGACTCTCCATTTAAGTACTCAACGGGACAAGAAGTTAGAAATGCTGATAGAAAGCATTTAGGACTAATTACAATGCGTGATGCATTGAAGACGTCCCGAAATATCCCGGCAATAAAAACTGCAAAAGAAGTAGGAATTAATAGATCAAAAGGTTTCTCTGAAAAGCTAGGTATTACATTTAATGTAGCACCGACCGAATCAACAGCGATTGGTACAAATGAAGCGTCACCGACTGAAATTGCAGGTGCTTATGCGGCATTTGGTAATGATGGTAAGTATACGAGGCCACATTTTGTTAAGAAAGTCATTTATTCAGATGGTAAATTAAAAAGTTTTGAGCAAAAGCCAAAAAGAGTTATGAAGGATTCTACAGCATATATGATTACTGATATGCTTCGTACTTTTGTTTCATCTGGATTAGGTACAACAGCTAATATAAGTTCTTTAGATATAGCGGGTAAAACAGGTACAACAAACTATTCTTTAGAACAAATAGCAAAATATAATCTACCAGAAAGTGCAACTCGTGATAGTTGGTTTGCTGGTTATACACCACAATATACGATGGCAGTATGGACCGGATATACAAAGGATAGTAAAGATGATTATATTAGTAGTAAAAATACGAAAATAGCTCAATTGATTTTTAAAGAAATGATGAGTAAGTTTGCTACAGATAAGTCACAATTTAAAATGCCGAATAGTGTAGTTCAAGAAGGTAGCGAATTACGTATTAAAGGTGAGAAGCGTGATTCTTCTCCAAATACGAAAATAGAAAATACGACTGAACAGCCAAGTGAAAATAAGCAAAAAGAAAAGCAAAAGAAACAAGAAGAGCAAAAGCAAAGTGAGCCAAAAAGTGGTAGTGACCAAGGAAATACAACACCACCAAACAATGGTAATGGCCAAGGAAATACAACGCCGCCAAAAAGTGGTAGTGACCAAGGAAATACAACACCACCAAACAATGGTAATGGCCAAGGAAATACAACGCCGCCAAAAAGTGGTAGTGACCAAGGGAATACAACACCACCAAACAATGATAATGGCCAAGGAAATACAACAATACCAAAAAGTGGTAGCGACCAGGGAGATACAACACCACCAAACAATGGTAATGGCCAAGGAAATACAACGCCGCCAAAAAGTGGCAGTGACCAAGGGAATACAACACCACCAAACAATGAGGATGACCATGGAACGCTACCGTCACCAAGTAATGATGGGAATACAGGAGAGGCTCCAGCTAATAATGGATAATATGTAATCATATAATTAAAAAACGCAATCCTTTTTGTAGAAATATACAGAAAGGATTGCGTTTTTATGACGCTATCGATTCAATATGAGTTTCATTTATTCGCTAAAGAACTCCAGCGATATCTATCTCCAAGTATCCTTCAAAAGCTCCTACGGGAGAAAAGTTTCGTAAAACGTAAAAGTAAGTATGACACAAGAGATTTGGCCGATTTATGAGTTTGGATTAGTCTACACGTAGCATTTCTTTGAGAAATCTTTACTTCTCTTCTCACACAAAAACTCTGTTCAAATCACTCACTTTCTGCACATATAATCTCTACTTTCAATCGTATACGTATTCTAGATGCAAGAGTGTTTCAACTACCTGGTCAATTCGCAACCGACTATCAAGGTTTAGGTGGGAGTAGTAATAAGGCAGGCATGAAAATTCAATTGGAATATGATTTATTTAGCGGTCAATTCATTAACGTGCTGCTTGGACCAGGAAAGAATAATGATAAAACATATGGTACCATCTGTCTTGAAACCTTAGAAGCAAGCGATTTGTGTTTACGTGATCTAGGTTACTTCGATTTAGTAGACTTACAAACCATTCAGGATAAAAAGGTTTACCATATCTCACGGTTGAAGTTGAATACACGCATTTATATCAAGAACCCTGACCCAGAATAGTTCAATAATGGTACGTTAAAAAAGCAAACAGAATACATCCAGCTTGATATGACACAAATGATGTAGGATCTCATCCCTGGTGAAACGATAGAATTCCAGTTTTATTATATTCAATTATTTGCTATCTATTTTTTGAAAATTTATCAAATAAAAATAGAAAAGCAATGGAAGGGCATGCCAATGTCAATTCATTCTTTATTCAAATGTTAAATGGTATTGAAAATATAAAGGCTTTGAGTAAAGAAAAGAGTATCAGTGCAATGAGTGTATCGAAAGTCGATGAATATATTAAAAAGGTATTAAAGCTTCAAAATACAAATAACAATAGTCTGTATTTAAAAAATATAATTCAGTACATTTTTCCAATGGTTGTATTATGGGTTGGTGCGTTACAGGTAATGTCTTCACAATTAACAACAGGAGCATTAATTACTTTTTTATCATTGTCAGCATTCTTCTTCACATCTGTACAACATATAGCCAGTATTCAACCTCAAATTCAACAATCAATTATAGCTGCTGATAGATTCTTTGATATTTTAGAATCCAGTCTTGTAGAAGACGAGGATAAGGGGCAAATCATAGAAGATAAAATAAAAAATATCAGAGTAGATAATTTGAGTTTTAATTATAAGAACGAAGAGCCATTACTTAAAGATTTCTCATTTGAGATTAATGAAAATCAAATAGTAAGTTTTGTAGGGAAAAGTGGTTCAGGAAAGAGTACGTTAGCTAAGCTTTTAATTAGGTTCCTAGAAACATCTAAAAACACCATTTATGTTAATGATATTGATATAAATGATATAAATTTAAAATCCCTTCGAGAAAAAGTTTGCTATATAAATGATAAACGCTTTTTTATCCCTGGAACGATAAGGGAAAATTTAACCTTGGGGAAAGCATTTAGTGATGATGAAATTGTAAATGCATGTAAAGCTGCCTGTCTTCACGATTTTATTAATGGGCTACATAAAGGTTACGATTTCCCAGTAATGGAGGATTCGTCTAACTTCTCTTTAGGGCAATCCCAAAGGCTTTCTTTAGCTAGAGCTATTCTACAAAAACCAGATGTTTTAATTTTGGACGAAGTGCTAAGTAACGTAGACGAAGAGAATGCATTAAAGATTATGAAGAACCTAAAAAATATGGATATAATCGTAATTTCTATTAATCATAATTCCTGTTTGTTTGATTATTATGATCAAATATATGATTTTTCAAAAGAAAGAATATCTGAATTTGATAGAGGTGTAAATCTGTGAAAAAATATATTGTATCTTTAATTGTAATTTTAATGACGTTTGGAATAGGTATATATGTGTATAGTTCATCAGTTGATAATAACCATGAATATAAAGATATGAGTTTTGAAAAATATATGGAGAAATTAGATGGTAATCAATCGTTTTTCTTATATGTTTATAGAACTGGTTGTCCAGCATGCGAAGAGTTAGAACCAACTTTGAATAAAGTAATAAAAGAGAGAAACATAACAATAGACAGTATCGAAATGTCTAAGAATAGGAACAGTCATAAAGACTATTTTGTTGAGCACAACATCGATTCTACTCCAATGTTAATTCACTACAAAAATGGAAAAGAGGATGCTCGTCTAAGCAATCAAATTATTACAGAAAAAAAATTAAACCAATTTTTAAATGATCATAATGATAAGTAATTCTATTTAGAAGATGGAGAAAAATGGGTGATAATTATGAAATTGATACGTTATAATAGCTATATGTTCTTTGTGACAATGGTATCGTTCATTGGAACAGTAGGTAGTTTATTTTTAAGTGAAATTATGAATTTAGTTCCATGTAGTTTATGTTGGTATCAAAGGATATGCTTATACCCTATATTTATAATTTGTATTGTATCTTTAATTAAAAGACATTCTAATACAAATGAGTATATCAAGTATTTTTCAGGAATAGGCTTAGTAATATCTTTATATCAATACATTATACAAATGACGCAAACAAAGAGTGCCTTTTGTCATTTATATGAAGACTGCTCAGCGATTGATTTTGTTTTTTTGAAATTTATAACAATACCTTTTTTAGCAATGTTAGCTTTTCTATTATTATTTAGTATTTCTTTTCTAGTAAAAAATCAAAAATAGATTTTAATTTAAGGAGATGTTGATATGAGTTTAAAAGAACATGCAATGAAAGAGTTTCAAGAAAAAATGAATTCCAATGAGAGCTTACAAGGTATGATTACAACCTATTATGAAATGCAAAATGGTATATCTGGATTAATCGGTGTACCAAATGGAAATTCTACTCCTGTGCAAGGGATTTTAGCATATACAGAACGACAATTGTTATTTTATAGTGAAGTGTTTGGCAAGCTACCTATTTCATTACAGATACCTTTCCATAAAATTAATGAAATAAAAGAAAAAAAACAAGCTTTTGCCCTTTTTAAAACGATTCCAGCTATTGCCGTTTCCCATGAAGATCAAGATGTTTTTTCGACACGTGGAGATAAAGAGGAGTTTGTACGTTTAAAAGAATTTTTTGAAAAAGTTAAGTATATGTCAAACTATTAAATCCTAATCATCACTAAAAAAGAATTAAATGTGAACTACCTAAGCAAGAACGCTTTATAAACGGGCTGATGAGCTGCTAAGCTTAAAATCCAGACCGTTTGTTTTGTATATTAAAATATAAAATATTGTATTGTTAGGAGTCGATTACATAATATGAAAAAATATTTGTCTATTACATTACTTTTAATTTTAATTTTATTCGGATTATTGTCCCCCTTTTCTAATATGCATGCGGAGACAAGTAACACGGATTTTAAAAAAATTGATCAAATTGTTAATGTTTTTAATGATAATGCTAATGTAGAAGAAAAAATTAGTTATATTAAGGATATTGATTTTAATAGTTGGTCAATTAAAGAGGTTAACCTAACTTTAGACAGAATAGATAGTTTAAATCTAAGCATAATGGAACGTGCGACATTAAAGAGAGAAATAATACGCCATTTTGGTTTTTCAAATTTTGATTTCAAAGGAACGAATTCAGATATTTTAGCGTTTAAAGAGTTGAAAATAGAAATTGTGGAGACCAATCAGCCACTTGTACTATATAGAAGAAGTAAATCTGGAGAACCAGAGTCTAAGTATGGTCTTGGTTATTGGTGGGGGGATAAAGCGAGAAGTATTGAAGAAACCAGAAATGAATTAGCCGTATTAGAAGCATGGGGAAATCCACTTAATACGGTATATAAAATTCAAGTGCCAAAGGGTATTAGAATGCTTAAAGGATTAACAGCCCCCCAAACTCAATATCTTAATGGAACAGATATAGCGCAAGAATATAGAAAAGGTGGAGCAATTCAATATTGGATTAATAACGTAAATAACAATTGGCTACAATGAAACATTTCTAGGAGGCCAGCATGGAAAATGATTATGAATTTATAAAGTTGATTTTAGATTGTGAGCATATTATTAAACAACACACCCCTAGTAATCCTGACGATGTTAAAAGATATCATTTAATGTTAGATGAACTGAGAGGTTTAAGAATGACTATGAAATTGAAACAACTAAATACTAGGTTGTATTATTTATCAATAACACAAATGCTCGAAAAAAATGATCCGGAAGAAGTACTATATACTGTATTAAAGCTAAATGAATTTTATTGTACACACTATCAAAATCTATAGAAAAAAATGCTTAAAGTTTAATTGTTAAAAGTAAAATGATCTACGATGAAGGCACTCAAGGGGTGTCTTTTTTTCATGAGAAGATCCCTACGCAAAGTGTAGCAATCAAAAGCAAAATATCTTTATAAGTATGAAACTCAAACTTGTGACCATCTGGATCTGTAAAATAAATAGACCGTTTATCTCGTTCATCTCTCTCTCGTCCAGCTAAGATATTAACATGATTTTGAATTAATATTTCTTTTAAAGAATCAAATTCATTATTTGTTACAGTAAAAGCTATATGTGTGTATGAGTGCTGAATTTCATTTCTTGGTATACTTTCTTCAACATTTAAAGCAATCCATAAACCATTTAAATCAAAATAAGCTAACTTTCTACCTTTTACTAATAATTTTGCTTGAAGTATATTTTGATAAAACTCAATAGCTTTCTCTAGATTTGAGACTGAAAAACAAATGTGATTAATACTTTGTCCCATGCTACATTCTCCTTATTAATTGATTAAGTTATATATTCCATTATAATTAAAAAGGCATTTTTCTACTAGGAGTACAGACCTATTACTATCAAGATAATAAAATAAAATAAAATCCTCTCTAAAATGAAAAAATACGCTATTCTTTCTGTTTCCTTATAGGAAAGGATGGCGTTTTTTTAACACTTGGGGGTAAAGAAAATTCTTAAGTTGATGGATATGTGGTGATACCCCGTATTCTAGAATATGATAAAAATGCAGAAATTTAAAATTGTTGTTATATAGAGAGACGTAAAGCACTCAAAACTATGAACGTTTCCGCAATATTCTCCTTTGTCTCTTTCGAATGAAATTTATAGCAAGATATAATAAAGCTATAATGATATAAGGGGCGTCTTTTATGAAAAAAGAAAAAAGACAAAGGCTAATTAAACAATTGGTGAGAGAGTATGAAATAGATACACAAGAGAAATTAGTAGAATTGTTAGAAGAACAAGGGGTAGTAGTAACACAAGCTACTATTTCGCGGGATATTCATGAATTAAATTTAATAAAGACAATCACTTCAAATGGATTAACTATATACAAGGTTTTCACAGAAAATAGTTTACAAACTGATATGATGTTAAAGAAAAAGTTGGGAGAAGTTGTCGTGAAGATTGATTATGTAAATCAATTAACGATTATTAAAACTTTACCGGGTAATGCTCATGTTATAGGTGTTTTATTAGATTCTTTAGATTGGAAAGAAAAAGTAGGATGTATTTGTGGAAATGATACATGTCTTGTAATTTCAAAATCACAATCTGATAGGAAGGTTTTAGAAGAGAGATTGAAATTAATTATGTAGATAAAAAAACTGTGTCTAATTCCAATTAGACACAGTTTTTTTATCTACTATTAATTAAGAGGTCATTATACATCATATATACGTAATGTATAGAATTTTAGCGATCATTGTGATAAAAAAGTTCATAAAAATACAAGATTAAATTATTTTAAAAAATATTTTGTGAAATATTTCACTAGAAAATGTTAGCGTTTTCAAAAATGGGGAGGTTTGTAACGTTTATTATGTACTTGAAAGGCATCAAAAAATTTAAAAGGAGGTACAGCAAATGAAACATCCGATACATGTTACTTCAGAAATTGGAGAATTACAAACGGTTTTATTAAAACGCCCTGGTAAAGAAGTAGAAAACTTAACGCCAGATTATTTACAGCAGTTATTATTTGATGATATTCCATTTTTACCAATTATTCAAAAAGAACATGATTATTTTGCACAAACATTACGCAATCGGGGTGTTGAAGTTCTTTATTTAGAAAATCTAGCAGCGGAGGCGTTAGTTGGTAAAAAGCTTCGAGAAGAATTTGTTGATCGTATTTTAAAAGAAGGACATGCTGATGTAAATGTTGCACATCAAACTTTAAAAGAATATTTACTTTCCTTTTCAAATGAAGAATTGATTCAAAAAATTATGGGCGGTGTGCGGAAAAACGAAATTGAAGCGAGTAAGAAAGCACATTTATATGAGTTAATGGAAGACCATTATCCATTTTATTTAGATCCAATGCCAAATTTATATTTTACCCGTGATCCAGCAGCTACTATAGGGGACGGCTTAACGATTAATAAAATGAGAGAACCAGCACGTAGACGGGAATCATTGTTTATGGAATATATCATTAAACATCATCCACGTTTTGCAAATCATAATGTGCCAGTTTGGTTAGATCGTGATTACAAGTTTCCAATTGAAGGTGGCGATGAATTAATCTTGAATGCGGAAACAATTGCAATTGGCGTATCTGCTCGTACTTCAGCTAAAGCAATTGAGCGCTTAGCTAAAAATTTATTTAGTCGTCAAAATAAAATTAAGAAAGTAGTGGCCATAGAACTTCCAAAATGTCGAGCGTTTATGCATTTAGATACAGTATTTACAATGGTCGATTACGATAAATTTACAATTCATCCAGCTATCCAAGGACCAAAAGGAAATATGAACATTTATATTTTAGAAAAAGGATTGGATGCAGAAACTCTTAAAATTACACATCGTACTTCTTTAATGGATACTTTAAAAGAAGTATTAGGATTAAGTGAATTGGTACTTATCCCTTGTGGAGGAGGAGATGTAATCGCTTCTGCTCGTGAACAATGGAATGATGGGTCTAATACATTGGCAATTGCACCAGGAGTAGTTGTTACATATGATCGTAATTATGTATCCAATGCTTTATTACGTGAGCATGGTATAGAAGTTATTGAGGTACTCAGTTCGGAATTATCTCGTGGTCGTGGGGGTCCACGCTGCATGAGTATGCCGATTGTTCGAAAAGATATTTAGTATAAATAATGGAGAAAGTAGGGATGAATCATGTTAATGACTAGACCGAACTTAAAAGGAAAAAGCTTTCTTGCTGAAAAAGATTTTACAGAAGAAGATTTATTATATTTTCTAGACTTAGCAGCAGAATTAAAAGAGAAAAAGAAAAATGGTATTCCACATCGTTATTTAGAAGGCAAAAATGTAGCACTTTTATTTGAAAAAACTTCAACTCGTACGCGATGTGCATTTACAGTAGCTTGTACAGATTTAGGCGCCAACCCTGAATATTTAGGGAAAGGTGATATTCAGCTTGGAAAAAAAGAATCTGTTGAAGATACAGCAAAAGTTCTAGGACGAATGTTTGATGGAATTGAGTTCCGTGGTTTTGATCATGCAACAGTAGAAATTTTAGCTGAAAACTCAGGTGTACCGGTATGGAATGGTTTAACAGATATGTGGCATCCAACACAAACACTTGCAGATTTATTAACTATAAAAGAACATATAGGACATTTAAAAGGCGTTAAGCTCGTTTATGTTGGAGATGGACGAAATAATGTCGCTAATAGTTTACTAGTTGGTGGAGCAATTGTTGGAATGGAAGTTCGTATTTGTACACCGGAATCATTATGGCCAGCACAAGAAGTGATTGATATGGCCAAAAAATATAATAATCAAGTAAAGGTAACAAGCAATGTCGAAGAGGCTGTTGCAGGGGCGGATGTAATTTATACAGATGTATGGGTTTCCATGGGGGAAGAAGACAAATTTGCTGAACGCATTACATTATTGAAACCATATCAAGTAAATATGCACATGATTAAAGCGACTGGAAATGAAAATGTTATGTTCTTACATTGTTTACCTGCATTCCATAATGTAGAAACGTTATATGGAGAAGAAATTTATGAAAAATATGGAATAAAAGAAATGGAAGTAAGTGACGAAGTATTTCGCAGCAAGTATTCAAAAGTATTTGATCAAGCAGAAAATAGAATGCATACAATTAAAGCGGTTATGGCAGCTACTTTAGGAAATATGGAGTAAAGAAGGAGGTTAAACTTCCTTCTTTCCCTACCTTTAGACACTATCATTCACTACTGCTATTTATTTTTATTGTGATTAAAGAGAGGTGAGTGTAATGGGTGAAGAAAAGAAATTAGGCTTATTTACTTTAACAGCTCTTGTTGTTGGCTCTATGATAGGCGGCGGAGCATTTAACTTAGCAAGCGATATGGCAAAAGGTGCTGGTGCCGGTGCAATTATTATTGGATGGGTTATAACGGGTATAGGAATGATCGCCCTTGGATTATCATTTCAAAATTTAACCGTAAAAAGGGCAGATTTAGATGGTGGCATTTTTAGTTATGCAAAAGCGGGGTTTGGTAACTTTATGGGGTTTAATAGTGCATGGGGATATTGGTTGTCCGCTTGGCTTGGAAATGTAGCTTACGGTACATTGTTATTTTCTTCACTTGGATATTTTTTCCCCGTTTTTGAAGGGGGGCAAAATGTAGCATCAATTATTGGCGCGAGTGTATTACTATGGTGTGTTCACATGTTAATTTTACGTGGTATACAATCAGCGGCCCTTGTAAATTTAGTAACAACAATTGCAAAATTAGTACCCGTTTTTGTATTTATTGTGGTAGGAATCTTCGCCTTTCATATTGATATTTTCTTAGATGGATTTTGGGGACAAGCGGGTTCTTTTTCATGGGGAGATGTAGGTAGTCAAGTTAAGAGCACAATGCTTGTAACCCTCTGGGTATTTATTGGTGTAGAAGGAGCTGTTGTCCTATCAAGTCGTGCTAAAAACCGAAGTGATGTAGGAAAAGCGACTGTCATCGGATTAATTGGGACTCTTATTATTTACATCCTACTTACACTATTATCTCTAGGGCTTATGCAACAAGCCGATGTTGCTAATTTGAAAAATCCAGCCATGGCTTATTTATTTGAAAGTGTTGTCGGAAAATGGGGCGCGATTTTTATTAACTTAGGGTTAGTTATTTCTGTATTAGGTGCTTGGCTAGGATGGACTTTACTTGCATCTGAAATTCCGTATTTAGCTGCTAAAGATGGCGTATTTCCAAAGTGGTTTGCGAAAGAAAATAAGAACAAAGCTCCTGTAAATTCATTATGGATAACAAATGGGTTAATTCAAATTTTTTTATTAACATTTATAGTTTCCGATCAAGCCTATCATTTTGCGTTTTCTCTCGCTTCCTCTGCTATTTTAATTCCGTATGCCTTTTCGGCATTTTATCAATTTAAGTTTAGTCTACAATCTAAAGAAAATGATCGAACAAAGAATATTATAATTGGTTTAGTGGCGAGTATGTATGGAATTTGGTTAATTTATGCAGCGGGCTTAGATTATTTATTACTGACAATGACATTATATGCTCCTGGGATTTTCATTTTTTACAATGTTCAAAAGCAAACGAATCCAAAACAAATATTTACGCGGGTTGAACTTGCTTCATCTGTGGCCATTGGAGCTTTAGCATTTTTTGCAATTTATGGACTGATTACAGGTAATATTACTTTTTAAATAAACGGGATGCATTCTTGTATAAGATCTTGTAAATATGAAATCAATTGGAGGGTTGAAAGATGAAAAGAAAAAAAATAGTAGTTGCATTAGGTGGAAATGCTATACAATCTGGGGACGCTACTGCACAAGCGCAACAAGAAGCGTTGGAAAGAACAGCAGAACAACTTACTAAGATTATGGAAAATGATGTAGATATCGTCATTGCACATGGAAACGGCCCACAGGTTGGTAACATCCTATTACAACAAAAAGTAGCGGAAACGGAAAAAACACCAGCAATGCCGTTAGATACCTGTGGTGCAATGAGTCAAGGTATGATTGGATATTGGATGGAAAATGCGATTGAGAAGGCTCTGAAAAAACGTAAAATAAAAAAAGATGTTGCCACCGTTATAACACGCGTTATTGTAGATGAAAAGGATGAAGCATTCGAAAATCCAACAAAACCAATTGGCCCTTTTTATACTGAAGAGGAAGCAAGAAAGTTAATGGAAGAAACCAAAGCGGTATTTAAAGAAGACGCAGGAAGAGGATGGAGACGAGTTGTACCATCCCCAAAACCTGTAAGTATTCATGAACATAAGATCATTAATTCCTTAGTGGAGGATGGAGATATAGTGATTGCTGTTGGAGGCGGAGGAATCCCGGTTATTGAGTCTGAAGAGGGATTAAAAGGAACTGAGGCTGTTATTGATAAAGATTTTGCTTCTCAAAAACTAGCTGAATTGGTAGATGCTGATACGCTTGTTATCTTAACTGCAGTTGATCACGTTTATTTAAACTTTAATAAAACAAATCAAAAGAAATTAGAGGCAGTGACAGTTGATGAATTAGAACAATATATACGGGATAATCAATTTTCCGCAGGAAGTATGCTTCCGAAAATTCAAGCAGCGATTAACTTTGCTAATACAGATCCAAAACGAAAAACAATTATTACCTCACTAGAAAAAGTGTATGAAGCGTTAGAAGAAAATACTGGCACTATTATTTCTAAGCATGATGCATGTGTTTACATATAAGAGGCTTTTAACGAATTCCTCGAAAGAATTCTCCTTCCTCAAGCGCGTGAAGGGCGTAGCCTAGCGGTAGGTGGGAGATGAATTTCGGTTTGGCGTAGCCAAAAGGCTTTGCTTTTTATTTTGCCTCTGATATAATCAGTCTTATAAAGTATAAAGGTTGGTATATCAATGAAATTAGACAGTAATAATCATTCAGTGTTCTTGTTGTATTATCATCTTGTGTTGGTCGTGAAATACAGAAGAAATGTGTTTGATGATGATATGTCAGATTATGCAAAAGACATGTTTATCAGGTTATCCGAGAATTACAACATAACACTGGTAGAGTGGAATCATGATGTAGACCATGTTCATATTTTGTTCAAGGCACATCCGAATACAGAAATGACAAAATTCATCAATGCTTATAAGAGTGCAAGTTCTCGACTAATCAAGAGAGACTTTCCACAAGTGAAAACGAAACTTTGGAAAGAGATGTTTTGGTCAAGAAGTTTTTGCTTACTAACTACTGGTGGTTCGCCAATAGATGTAGTAAAGAAATATATTGAAAATCAAGATGAAAAGTGAGGTGAAATGATATGACAAAGCATAATAAAGCATATAAATTCCGTTTGTATCCAACAGAAGAACAAGCATATCTTATGCGTAAAACCTTCGGTTGTGTACGTTTCGTGTATAACAGAATGTTAGCTGAACGGAAAGAAGCGTACGAAAAATACAAAGATGATAAGGAACAACTAAAGAAACAAAAGCTTCCAACTCCTGCAAAATATAAAGCAGAATTTGAGTGGTTAAAAGAAGTTGATTCATTAGCTTTGGCAAATGCTCAACTAAACTTGCAAACTGCCTATAAGAATTTCTTTAGTGGTCAAAATGACTTCCCAACATTCAAAAGTAAAAAAGACAGAAAGTCTTATACAACGAATGTAGTAAACGGAAATATTATGTTGCTTAATGGTCATATCAAATTGCCAAAACTGAAAATGGTACGTATCAAACAGCATAGAGAGATACCACAAGATTATATGATCAAGTCATGTACGATTTCTATGACACCTACTGGTAAATACTATGTGTCCATCTTGACTGAATACGAAAAAGAGATTGTACAAAAAGAAGTAGAAACAGTTGTTGGATTAGACTTTGCGATGGATGGATTATATGTTAGTTCTGAGGGTGAGAAAGCCAATTATCCTAAGTTCTATCGTAAAATGTTAGATCGATTAGCAAAGGCACAACGAGTATTAGCAAGACGCAATAAAGGTTCTGAGCGTTGGAATAAACAACGTATTCGTGTAGCTAAGTTACATGAGAAAGTAGCTAACCAACGTAAGAATTTCCTTCATCATGAGTCTAAAGAGTTGGCTACTCATTTTGATGTTGTAGCTATTGAAGACCTAAACATGAAAGGAATGTCGCAAGCACTTCATTTTGGAAAAAGTGTCGCTGACAATAGTTGGGGAATGTTCACTTCTTTTTTAGCTTATAAACTATACGAACAAGGAAAACAACTTATGAAAATAGACAAATGGTTTCCTTCCACAAAAACATGTAGCAGTTGTGGAAATGTAAAAAATATGTCATTGTCTGAACGAGTCTATTCTTGTATATGCGGTGTAAATCTCGATAGAGATTATAACGCAGCTATCAATATCAAAAATGAAGCAATACGTCTATTAGTGTTAGCGTAAATAGCAATAAAATAACCTTTGGAACAAGGGAGTTAGCTCGGCTGTCTTAGGACGAATTCGTTAGCTATCAAAAGTAACGACTAACCGAGAAGCCCCACTTCAAACAGTCCGTTAGGACGTTAAGTGGCGGGTAGTTCACACCAATAAAAAGAATGAAGTGATTTGCTTCATTTTTTTTATGTACAGTATACTTTTTAGTAAGTAACATTCATAAAGTATTCATGAACGTAAAACAATCTCGAAACTAATTATGATAAAATAAATTTTGAAGAGGCTTTCTTGAATTTTTACTCCGGTATACAGAAAGAGGGCGTTTTATGAAAAAGCGAAACGTAGTTGAAGACTTGAAACAGTTTGAATTATTTGCTCATTTAACGGATAAAAAATTGAAGAGCCTAGCAGAACTTATCTATTGGCGAACCTATAAAAAAGGTCAATTTTTATTTTTAGAAGGTGATTCCAGAGAAAGAATTTACCTTGTATTAGATGGATTTGTAAAATTAGAACGAGTCAATCAAAGTGGGAATTTATTATATGAGGAATATATCAAGCGATTTTCTATTTTTCCTTATGGTGATATGTTTACAGACAAAGCATACGATTATACAGCTGTTGCAATGACAGATGTAGATGTATACTATATTCCCACTGTAATTTTTGAGGATATGATTCGATCAAGTCGAAAACAGCTTATGTATATTGTTCAACAGTTATCTTCTATATTGAAAGTGAATGAAAGCCGTGTACAAAATATTTCAATTCCAAATGCACAAGATCGTGTCATTCAGGCGCTACATCATTTAATGAATTTTTTAGGAGAACAAGAGGGAGAAGAAATTATAATTTCATGCCCACTTACAACAACCGAAATCTCTAAAATATCTGGGACGTGTCGCGAAACAGTTAGTGGAGTGTTAAAGCAATTAAAGAATGAAAGCATTATCACCGTTCTAGGAAAAAAAATTATCATACATGATCCAACTTATTTTAAAGAAGTTTCAATATGAAAATAGGTTCCGTGACGAATATGATGGCTCTTAAAAACAGAACGATGAATCCTATTAAATGTCTACTGTTAATCCTTAATTAAAAATAATTGAAGATTGAATTTCATTTAATTTTGGACAGATTATTTTTTACAATCTACCAATAATAAAAAGAATCATTCTACATACCTATAAAGAAATAAATCCTTTGGTAATTACTAAACATGATAAAGGTGTGCTTATGTAAATATTAATTATCCTTTAATGTATTTAAAATAAATAATTGAAACAATTCCTGTATAACAAGGTTCCTAAATTCTTGTCTTTCTACAGAATGTGAGACATTTAGAAGGACAGGAAATTAGGAACTAGCCACATGTTGTAAAATACTTAATTTCCAATAAAAAGTAGTTCTATTCAAATTGAGTAGAACTACTTTTACATTATTTCATAGTTGTTTTCACCAAAAGAAGTGAGATCCTCTGTACAAGTTAAGATCATCGTCGTTTCTTTTCAATTAAATTTATCTTCTCCATATTCATTAATAACAACCGCCATTTGTGTTTGCTCTTGTTGTAAACAAAGTTAGGATTTTTGCATAAGCATTTTTTCAAAAATGAGTATTAGAGGCTGTATATACGATTGTAGAGGTTTCCTGTTTCTATTGTACTTGTGCTGGAATATATCTTTTAGTCTTAAGAGACGAATAAAAAAATCCGCCTCTACGATAGCTCGATCTTCAACTACTGCACTTGTTTGGTGAAGAGGGGGGGATACGGTTCTACTTCGTATACTTAAAAACATCCGGTCAAAGATTTTTAAATATTGGGATGTTTTGTTGTTGTTCCTCTATTTTTGCTAAATCAATTTCTACTGTTATGATTGGCTCTTGGTCGTCCGCTTCTTTTACAATGTTTCCATTTGGATCGATGGCCATTGAGTATCCCGTGTATGTGTTGCCGATATGATTTTCATTATTCACATCTCCTACACTGTTACATGCAATAACACAGATGCAGTTCTCTATGGCTCTTGCTTTTAATAGTGTTCTCCAATGGTTCAAATTTGTTGTTGTCCACGGTGCAACATATAAGATGATTTTGCACCTTGAAACGATGGATAGCGTGTAATTTCTGGAAAGCGTAAGTTGTAACATATAATTTTGCCCCCCTTGGTATTGTGAATTTCAAATACATCTGGAACATCATTTCCAGATGTTAAATAAAGATGTTCATCTAACATGGGAACGAGGTGAATTTTATCTTTTTGATAAGGCAACTCACTTCCCGACAGACCTAACTTCTTGAGAATCTTGATGTTTATTAGTAAGAGTAATGTAGTGTTATGCAATTAAATCTAAATAATAATATGTATCGTAAGATGGTTGGAATTTTAAAATGAATACATATAATTGGAAGTGTCAGTTATAAAGAGAGAAAAAATATCTTGTAAAGTAATGCATATAACATAGAAGTATATAAGAGATAGGTGAAATTTATGAATACAAGACAAAAAGAAATTTTATTTCTGCTATTATCTGAATCTAACGACTATTTTTTAGTACAAGACCTTGCGGATCAGGTGAATTGCTCTGAAAAAACAATTCGTAATGACTTTAAAATAATTGAGGAGCACCTTGCGAATTATTCAAGTGCGATTCTTGTTAGGAAACCGGGACTAGGTGTGTACTTAGAGATTGAGGAATATGAAAAGGTGGACTTGTTTAATAAACTGTATTGTATTAATAATCGCACAAAGTATGAATCAGATGAAGAAAGAATTCTACAAATAGCATACAACTTATTAATGAATGTAAAGGCAGTTACTGCACAGAAAATGGCATCCCAACATTTTGTAAGTCGAACTACTATAAAAAAAGATCTAGATAGAATTGAAGTATGGTTACATCATTTTGATTTAACCATTGTTTCAAAACAGCGAGTTGGACTTATTATTGATGGAAATGAAAAGAAAAAAAGAAGAGCATTGGCTAGATTATCAGATTTGATTGGTAATTCTGATCTTACGAATCAATTTATTAAAGAACAATTTCAATATCATGAGGTTGAATTTGTTACGAACGAATTGAAAGCGTTACAAAAACGAAATGCATTGTTTTTTACAGATGATACATTTGAAAGTTTATTAGTGCATACGTTGCTTATGGTACGGAGAATGAAGCTTAAGCAACCTATTTTAAATGCTGAAAAGGAAATTAAAATACTGAAAGAAACAAAAGAATATATATGGACATTGGAGTTTTTAAAACAGCTGGAATGTGTTTTTTCTGTTCATTTTACAGAGGAAGAAGTTACATATTTAACAGCTCATATTTTAGGTGGGAAAATCCGTTATCAAGATAAACCAATGCAGGATAGCACACTTACTGAAAGTAATCCAATGCTTTCTATGGTTATACAGCAATTAGTTAAACGTATGTCACAGTTATATGAAATTGATTTCAGTAAAGACAAAATTTTAATTGAAGGGTTAACGATTCATTTATATACCGCATTGAATCGCTTAAGCTATGATCTTTCTGTCTCTAATCCGATGTTACACGATATAAAGAGAATGTATCCCTATGTGTTTAATGTATTGATACAAGTATTAGAAGAGATAAATGAATCTCTAACTATATATATTCCAGAAGAAGAAGCGGCTTATCTTACTCTACACTTTGAAGCATCTGTTGAACGGTTAAATCACCAGGAAAAATCTAAAAATGTAATTATTGTTTGCCATATGGGCATTGGCATGTCGCAGTTGTTACGTACAAAAATTGAGCGTAAATTTCGTCATATCCATGTTATGGACTGTATTTCAAAAGCTGATTTACAAAGTTATATAATGAAACATCGTGATGTGGATCTCGTTATTTCAACTACTAGTCTTTCAAGATTAAACATTCCTCATATAGTAGTATCCCCATTATTAGAGGGGCCAGAAGAAAAGAAGCTAGGGGACTTTATACAAAATTATGATGAGCCAAGTTATAAAGAACAAAAAGACTTTGTTATGTTCAATTATACATCTCCATTTTTAGTGTTTTTACAACAGGATATACAGCACCCATATGAGCTAATTGAAAAGTTAGCGTATGCTTTGCATAGTAAGGGGTATGTAGATAAAGAGTATGCAGAAAATGCAATCATAAGAGAAAAAATGTCAGCAACAACGATTGGGGCAGGAATCGCAATTCCCCATGGCAACCCAAAATTTATTCAAGAATCAGTAATTGCAATTGCTACATTAAAGGAACCAATTGATTGGGGAGAAGAGAAGGTATCACTTGTATTTATGCTAGCAGTTAAAAGTGATGGACAAGAGGTAACGAAACAATTGTTTCAGGAACTATCCTTTATAAGTGAGCAACCATCCTTTATTCAAAAGCTTACGAAAGAAACAAACGTAATGAAATTTTTGTCCTTTTTACATAATTAACCGAAAAGTGGAGAATCAAATACCCGTTTTTCGCTTGGGTAAAAGGTTTATTTTTCCGGAATTTACGGTAAAAAATGAAACTTTTGACGTCGTAATATTAATTTATAGTAAGTGTAGGCGCTTAGTAAAAAGTGTGAGGAGGATTAAGAATGAAATTGTTAGCGGTTACATCATGTCCAAATGGGATTGCCCATACTTATATGGCAGCTGAAAATTTGCAAAAAACAGCGGATAAATTAGGAGTCCAAATGAAAATTGAAACCCAAGGTGGAATAGGGGTAGAAAATGAGTTGACGGAACAAGATATTCGCGAAGCAGACGGCATTATTATAGCTGCAGATAGAGTCGTAAATAAAGATAGATTTGTAGGGAAAAAATTGTTGGTTGTTGGAGTGCAAGATGGTATTCGTAAACCAGAAGAATTAATTCAGAAAGTAATCAGCGGGAATGTACCTATTTATCATTCACAGTCAAAAATAGTAGAAAGTAACCATCAGGAAAGAAAGCAAAATCCGATATATCGTCATTTAATGAATGGTGTATCTTTTATGGTCCCATTTATCGTAGTCGGGGGATTATTAATTGCTATTGCGTTAACACTTGGGGGAGAAAAAACTCCTGGGGGTTTAGTGATTCCAGAGGGTTCTTTTTGGAAAACCATTGAACAAATTGGTGGTGCATCATTTACGTTCATGGTCCCAATACTGGCTGGATATATTGCATATAGTATAGCGGATAAACCTGGACTCGTTCCTGGGATGATTGGTGGATATATTGCAGCAACAGGAAGCTTTTACGGAAGTGAAAGTGGTGCTGGTTTTCTTGGTGGAATTATCGCTGGTTTTCTAGCTGGTTACATAGCGTTAGGAATCAAAAAATTAAAAGTTCCAAAAGCGATTCAACCAATTATGCCGATTATTATTATTCCGGTATTTACTTCTCTTATTGTAGGCTTAGCATTTGTATTTATTATTGGTGCTCCTGTTGCACAAGTTTTCGTATCATTAACAGCTTGGTTAGCAGGTATGCAAGGGTCAAGTTCAATTCTCTTAGCATTAATTTTAGGAGCAATGATTTCATTTGATATGGGTGGTCCAGTCAATAAAGTAGCATTCTTATTTGGTTCAGCAATGATTGGAGAAGGAAACTATGAAATTATGGGTCCAATTGCTGCAGCAATTTGTATACCACCAATTGGAATGGGACTGGCTACTTTCATAGGTAAGGGGAAATTTCAAGATTCAGAGAGAGAAATGGGTAAAGCATCATTTACAATGGGGCTATTTGGTATTACGGAAGGTGCAATCCCCTTTGCAGCACAAGATCCACTTCGGGTTATTCCAAGTATAATGGCTGGTTCGGTGACGGGTGCTGTGATTGCGATGATTGGTCATGTAGGAGACAGAGTAGCACATGGTGGTCCAATTGTTGCAGTGTTAGGGGCAGTAGATAATGTGTTTATGTTTTTTGTAGCTGTAATTGTAGGCTCTATTGTGACAGCTGTTGTAGTAAATGTATTGAAAAAAGACGTTTCAAAGTTAGAAAAACAAGAAAATGAACAAATAAAAGAAGTATCAGCAACAATAGAAGTGCAACAACTGGAGCGAGAGACTCAAGTAAGAGGCGAACAAGTAGACAAGGTAGAAATTAAAAAATTAACAGATATTACAAGTTTAGAATTAATTGAAACGGACTTAAAAGGAGAAACACGAGATGACATCATTGATGAAATGATTCAAAAGTTAAAGCAGGTAGGTGCATTACATTCAGTGACAGAATTTAAACAGGCTATTATGAACCGTGAGCAAGAAAGTACTACAGGTATTGGTATAAATATTGCGATTCCACATGGGAAATCAGCTACCGTTAGGAAACCGAGTGTGGTATTTGGAATTAAACAATCGGGTATAGATTGGAACAGCCTTGATGGAACGGAAGCAAAGTTAATATTTATGATTGCGGTACCAAAAGGAAATGAAGGAAATGAACATTTAAAAATCCTTCAAATGCTTTCTCGAAAACTAATGGATGATAGTTATAGAGAGCGGTTATTATCTGTTCAAACAAAAGCAGAAGCATACAAACTACTAGATGAAATTGCATAGAATGGAGGATTCAAATCATGACTGAACCATTATTTTTTGCACCTGTTTTTAAAGAAAGAATTTGGGGTGGGACACATTTAACTTCTTTTGGATATGAAATTCCATCAAATCAAACTGGAGAGTGTTGGGCTTTTGCAGCGCATCAACATGGACAAAGTATTGTTAAGAATGGAAAATATAAAGGGTTATCTTTAAGGGAATTGTGGGAAGAACATCGAGATTTGTTTGGTAATATTGAGGGAGACCGTTTCCCTCTTCTTACCAAAATTTTAGATGCCAATCAGGACCTATCTGTTCAAGTTCATCCCAACGATGAGTATGCCAGAGTACATGAAAATGGAGAACTAGGAAAAACAGAATGCTGGTATGTAATCGATTCCACAAAAGACGCGGAAATTATTTATGGACACCATGCGAAAACAAAAGAAGAATTCATGGCTATGATTGAACAGAAAGAGTGGAACCAACTATTGCATCGTGTAAAGGTGAAACCTGGAGATTTCTTCTATGTGCCGAGTGGAACTGTTCATGCAATTGGTAAAGGGATTTTAGTATTAGAAACACAGCAAAACTCTGATACAACCTATAGATTGTATGATTATGATAGAAGAGATTCAGAAGGGAATTTACGTGAGCTGCATTTTGAAAAAAGCATTGATGTAATAGAAGCCCCATTTATATCGAATCAGTTAAAGGTTAAACATGAAAAAGTAGATGATTTGAGTATAACTAACTTTATCAAATGTCCATATTTTTCAGTGGCAAAATGGGAGTTAGATGGATCAACTAGCTTGGAACAACAAAAGGCCTTCCTTCTTGTTAGTGTAATACAGGGGGAAGGTGAGTTAATTAAAGAAGGTGAGCACTATTTCTTTAAAAAGGGAGACCACTTTATAATACCTAATTACTTCGGAGGATACGATATGGTAGGTAACTCTATATGTATTGTTTCAAGTATATAATAAATTAAATAATTTTTATATAACAATTATTTAATTTATGTGAAGTGTATTGATTTTATAATTTTTTATATTACTTGTAACATTTAGTATCCATTTTCGTATTCTTTGTTATTTGAACTATAATCTTGCAAAAAGGGAAAATTTATGGATCAAATTGTGGTAGATGTATGCTACAAATCACATTTAATGAAAGATATGAAAATAGTAATTAATTTTATAGTGTAAGGGATCTCGTCACATCGCTATCAAGCTAACAAGACAAAATACCCCCTAAAATGAAAAAGGCGTTATTCTTTCTGAGAAATCATAGGAAAGGATAACGTCTTTATATCAATATGACGGTATCCTATATGAAAAATTAACATCGTTCCAAATGTATATATTGTATATATTGTACACATTGTATATAATATGTTCATAAGCATTTAAAAGGCAAGGAGTTGAATCATGAAAATCTTATTATCTAATAAGTCTAAGTCTCCTATTTATCAACAAATCATTGATCAGATTATATTACAAATATCAAATGAAACATTGAAAGTAGATGATTCGTTACCTTCTATGCGTTCATTAGCGAGAGACTTGAAGGTAAGTGTTATTACTTCAAAAAGAGCGTACGAAGAACTTGAAAAGGCTGGTTACATCTACTCTATAGTAGGGAAAGGCTCGTTTGTTGCAAAACAAACAAAGAAACAACGAGCGGATGAATTAAGTAATCCAATACGTGAAAAGTTCAGTACAATCGTTCGAGAGAGTAAGGCTAATCATTTATTAAGGGATGAGTTAATACAAATTATTAATCATATTTATGAGGAGGAATAAAAATGGAGAACATTGTAGAAGTGAAAAATGTTTCAAAAACATATAAGGGATTTTCTTTAAAAAATGCATCGTTCAACATCAAAAAGGGGTTTGTAACGGGATTTATTGGCGCAAATGGTGCTGGGAAAAGTACGACAATTAAACTTATTATGGATCTTATTAGCAAGGATAGCGGAGATATCACAGTTTTCGGTAAAGATCATCAAAAGGACCAAGTTTCTATTAAAGAGCGTATAGGATTCGTATACGATGACAATATCTATTATGAAGATATGACAATTCATCAACTGAAAAAATTCATTGCTCCAGCGTATAAAAAATGGGATGAAAATCAGTTCCAATCCTACTTACAGCGCTTTGAGTTACCGACTAACATAAAAATGAAAGAGATGTCTACAGGGATGAAAATGAAGACTTCCCTAGCGTTTGCACTTTCACACCATGCCGAATTTATACTTATGGATGAACCGACATCTGGACTCGATCCTGTATTTCGAAGAGAACTTTTAGACATCCTTTATGATTTAATGGTCGATCAAGATAAAACAATTTTTTTCTCCACACATATTACCACTGATTTAGATCGTATTGCTGATTATATTGTATTTATTCATAATGGTGAGATTGTGTTTGAAAAAGATATACATAGTATTTCTGAAGAATATGCAACTGTAAAAGGGGATAAATCCTTACTTACGTCTAAAATCAGAGAACAATTAATCGGGATTCGTGAAACAAACATGGGGTTTGAAGCACTCACAAGTAACGCCAGCCGTTCACGTACGCAATTAGGGAATGATGTATTAATTGAAGAAGCAACATTAGAAGATATTATGTACTATACAAAAAAGGGGAGTGTTCAATATGTATAATTTAATATTAAAGGATTTTAGATTGCAAAAATTATTGATCTTACTCTATCTACTTGGTATATGCTTTTTTATAGGGACGTTTGGAAGTTTTGGGTTCATAGTCGTTTTGGTGGCTGGTTCTTATATGATAAATCTACATTATTACGACGAAAAGAATAATAGTCACAAATTTATTAATAGCTTGCCTTATAGTAGAAATAAAATTATTATGTCAAAATATATTGGTACAGTGTTGTTTACAATTCTAGTAGTTCTATTCTCATTATTGATACAAGCAGTAATTCAAGTTGCATCCCCGACTTATGGAGTTGAAATTGAAACTCCACAGACAATTGTGGTTAGTGTTCTTACTGTCATGTTGTTTACGTCTATCTACTTACCATTTTTCTATCGCTTCACCAATAAATATTTGATGGCTGCTGTCAGCATTATTTTCCCTGTATGTGTTGTTTTATGGAGACCAATTCAGGAATATGTAAATATTACTGACCTTGTATATAGCGTTACTACACAATTTACTATTAATCAACTAATTACACTTGCTTCAATCGTTACCATGCTTATATTTATCGGTTCTTACTTCTTAACGGTGAGAATTTATAAACGTACTGATTTTTAAAAATTCTTTTTGACTGAAATATAGAATATCTAACAAATAACTGTTGTACAGTTTTATTCTTAAACACTTTGGTGCTACTCAATAGCTATCAAACTAATAAAACAAAGTTCTCCCCTCAAATGAAAAAATGCGCCATCCTTTCCTATGATTCTACAGAAAGAATAGCGTATTTTTTCTTTTTATGGATACATTTTTTTAGTTCGATGGCGATGTGGTGTTACCTCAAATATAATTATTTTATTTGAAGGTCTCTTTTAAATTTTTATCAAATCTTTTCATAGGTTGATATACAAGGACGTGTAGTGATAAACCTATCACTGCAGTAATGTTTAAAATAATACTTATAATCATTAAAGACCATTCTATAACTGGAGAAAAGTAGCCGTTCGTGCTTAATGTAGAAGAACTTATACCTAGTATTAAAATCACTATTAGTAAAGGTAAGTTTTTAACCAATTTGAATCCCTCCTTTAAATATAATATCTTTATATTATTATATCACACTGGATTATGTAATTAATATAAGATAGTTATCTATGAGAATTTAACATATTTTCTCTTTTTGGGGGTGACTTACTTCTTTAGGTTGATAGCGATGTGGTGATACCCCATCGCTATCAAGCTAATAAAAAGAAATGCCCCCTAAAATGAAAAAATACGCTATTCTTTCTGTAGAATCATAGGAAAGGATGGCGTTTTTTATGTCTGTTTCTGTGTCTAACGAATTACAACTATTTGCTCAAGAGATTCAAAGTGCCCTATCTCCAAATGCCTTACGAGATCTTGCTAGAGATGTTGGCTTTGTACAACGAACCAGTAAGTACCAAGCAAAAGATTTAGTAGCTTTATGTGTATGGGTGAGCCAAAATGTAGCTATGACTTCTTTAACTCAGTTATCTAGCTGTTTAGAAGCATCAACAGAAGTACTCATCAGTCCTGAGGGACTGAATCAACGGTTTAATAAGGCGGCCGTCCAACTTTTACAACACCTACTAGCCGAACTACTAAGCAAAAAATTGGCCGCATCTATGCCGATTTCTTCTCCATACACTTCTGTTTTCAAGCGTATTCGTATTTTAGATTCAACTGCATTTCAACTCCCGGATATATTTTCATCGGTTTATCCTGGTGCGGGAGGATGCAGCCATACAGCGGGAGTAAAGATACAGCTTGAGTATGATTTATTAAGTGGACAATTCCTTCATATTCATACAGGTCCAGGTAAACAACATGATCGAACCTACGGTTCCCTGTGTGCCCCAACTGTAACAGCGAATGATTTATGTATCCGAGATTTAGGTTATTTTCATTTGAAAGATCTTCAACATATACAAGATAAAAAGGCTTATTATATCTCACGTATTAAATCGAATACACGTATTTATCAAAAAAATCCAAACCCTGATTATTTTCAAGATGGCAGAATTAAGAAGGGTACAGAGTATATCCAAATAGATATGGAGGTTTTAATGAACTCTCTTCAGCCAGGACAAACATATGAAATATCCAACGCTTATGTAGGAATGACTGATAAAGTACCAACTCGTGTGATTGTTCATCGACTAACAAAAGAACAACAACAAAAACGATTACACGATCAAACGGTAAGAGAAAAAAAGAAAGGAATGAAGTATTCTGCTCGTAGTAAACGACTTAGCGGTATCAATGTATATATGACAAATACCCCTATAGATATTGTCCCAATGGGACAAGTACATGATTGGTATTCTTTACGTTGGCAAATCGAGATTTTATTTAAAACATGGAAATCATTCTTTCATATTCATCATTGTAAAAAGATAAAACGAGAACGATTGGAATGCCATTTGTATGGGCAACTGATTGCCATTCTACTTTGTTCTTCTACCATGTTTCAAATGCGGCAATTACTTCTTATGAAAAAGAAACGAGAACTGAGTGAATATAAGGCCATATATATGATTAAAGACTATTTCCTTCTTCTATTCCAAACTATACAAAAAAACACCCAAGAGCTATCAAAGGTATTACTTCGCCTGTTCAATCTCCTACAGCAAAACGGGCGAAAATTCCATAGGTATGAGAAGAAAACAGTTTTTGATATATTAGGTGTCGTTTATAATTGTACTATGTCGGACAATCAAGCCGCTTAATTCAAAAAAGTGAAACCCGTTAGGGTTTATTTCGTATGCAAATCTTTCAATCACCTACACTTGCCCTTTAGAAAAAGGAACAATCTCGCCTAAAATTGACTTTGTATAAGCTTAGCTTGATAGCGATGTGGTGATACCCCTATAAGAATAGAATTTGTATAGTCCAAAGAGAAAGAGAACCATTTTATAATTTTGATAAAGCTAAAAAGGGTTTTTAAAGTGGCGTGTTTTAAAACTATATAAGTTATTATATAGCTTCTTTCTGTCTTGCCCCCATAAAATAGACATCCCCCCAATAACCCACGAAAATAAACATTTTTTGAAAAATTTATAAAAAGAAAAATCGACAAAAACCTCTAAGAAAAGGCTCTATACTGGGTTTTTAAAAAATCCTAATATAAAAACTTAAATAAAATAAATACCCATAATTATTCCTAGTATTGTTTTATCAGGAAAAATTTAACTTAATTTTCTGAACAAATTTTATCTACAAATACAATTTTTTTATTAATCAGAAAATTCTACTTTTATGCTAATATTGGTTTTGCAGCTCTGTTACAAACATTTGGAATACAAAATTATCTATAAAAGGGGGAATGTGAAATGGAAAAGGAATATATTCATGAAGAAATGCTAGAGCTTGAAGATCTTGAATTAGATGAAGAGGATTTACTAATTCGTGCAGGCAAGACATTAGGTTAAGTTTTAAAATAAGGAGGTTACATATGCAGTTTAACTGTATATGTAACTTTTTTTAAGGTAGGGTATACAGTATGAAAGAAAATAAAATTATTTTATTATATGAAAGATTTATTGAATTAGACTATGAAGAAGAGTTAGATAAAGTACCAAAATTAAAAAACAGAGGGGTACTTTTGAATTTTTGGAAAAAATGGTATGAAATTAGTGAAAAACAATTTGAATTTATAATTTGGAAGTCCATTAATACTGTAGATACTTTAGATGATCTAGTCAAAATAACTGGGACTTTAAGTTTGGCTTTAAGATTATTAAAAGTATTAAAAGAAAGAAATTTAGTTGAAATTATAGAAAATAAAATAAGGTTTTCACAAGATTTAACAAGTAGTATTTTATATGAACCAACCGCTTTTCCTAATACAGTATATACGAATAAAATAAACAAAAAAAATTATGCTCAATTTAAAGCTACTTGGGATAGTTCACTGAGGAGAGCTGAAATAATAAATCAAGAGTTATCATCTAATAAAAATATCTTTTTTTGCGGAGACGATGATTATACAAGTTTGGCCCTTGAACAATATAAAAACAGAGAAATAAGTGTAGGAGATATTGATGGAGAGTTGATTGAATATTTGGAAAGTGAAAGTAATGATATTAATTTTTATAATTTTGATGTTAGAAATGAAGTTATAGAAGATTTAAGGAATAAGTATGATGCAATACATTGTGACCCTATAGATGATGGTAGAGGGTTAGATTTGTGGTTAAATAGAGCTAATGAATTATTAAAAGGTCAAAAGGGTGATTTAATTTTTTTAAATATAAGTGTTAAAAGATTAGGCAATAGGGCGGTTTATTTGCAGAATTTCTTGACTTCTTTAGGCTTTTATTTAAAAGAAATTATTCATGATTTAAGTTCTTATAAAGTGGCTGAAGAGCCTTACATTGATGAAGAATTAATAAAAAAGGACTTGGATAGCATTGGTTTTTCCAAAGGGACATTCCAAAATTTATATATTCAAACGGATATGTTGGTTTTTGTACGATTAATAGATAAACCAATCCTATTTCCGCAAGAATATTATGAGATTAGAAGAAAAATATAAAATAACTGCGAGGTAATATAATGTATGTTTTAGGAGTCAATGGATGGGACTTTGATATTCATGATGCAAGTGCGTGTTTATTTTATAATGGTAAATTAATAGCTGCAGCTGAAGAAGAAAGGTTTATTCGTCAAAAAAAGGCATTAGATAAAATTCCATATAATTCAATAGCTTATTGTTTAAAGGAAGCTAAAATTACTCCAAATGAAGTAGATCATATTGTTATGGGATGGGATGTAGAACAACTATATTTTGAAAAGTATTCAAAGAAGCTTAACAAAGAAGAATGTCTTGAAAAGATTTTTCCGAAGGGAATTTTTAAGAGAGATAAAGATCCTCAAATCCATATGTGTTCTCATCATTTGGCACATGCTTCTGGTGCGTTCTTTAGTTCGGGATTCAATGAAGCTACCATAATAGTTATAGATGGAAGTGGAGAAGAAGAGTCAATAACGATAGCAAAAGGAAAAGGTAATATAATAGAAGTACTAGAAAAATACCCGTTGGAACATTCTTTAGGTATTTTTTATGAAGCATTAACTGTGTTTTCAGGTTTAGGGAGGCATAATGAAGGGAAGTTAATGGGCCTATCTTCATATGGGGAAGAAATATTTGAATTTCCTGAAATACTGGAAAATCCTTTGAAACCAAATAAAAATACAGTTAGTATGAATGGTAAATATTTTTCGGTATTAAAAGATTGGATAAAAGCTATTAATAGTATAACAAAAATGGCTCCTAATCATATTAAATATGAATATAATTCAATAGATTCAATCCTATTAATGAATTCATCAGTAATGGAATATAAAAATATTGCAGCCTCAGGTCAGGCAGCCTTGGAAAGAGCGATTGTTAAGCTTGTAAAAAAAGCTGTTAATCTAGCTGGAATTGATAATTTGTGTCTTTCGGGAGGAGTAGCATTAAATTGTATAGCGAATAGAATTATAGCTGATTTACCAGAAGTGAATAATTTGTACATTCAACCAGGTGCTTCAGATAGTGGGGTAAGTATTGGAGCAGCTACATGGTTTCTTGCCGAAAATGGAATAGCGCCTATGTTCACTGAAAATCATGTATATTCTGGTCCGGAATTTCCTGATTCTAGTATCTTAAATATATTAAAAAAATATAATTTATCATATATAGAATTAGGTTCTAATAAGTATGATAAATGCTCCGAGTTATTAATTCAAAATAAGATAATAGGAAGATTTTCTGGAAAGATGGAATTCGGTCCTAGAGCTTTAGGAAATAGAAGCATAATAGCTAACCCTCAGAATAGGGATATGTTAAATAAAGTAAATACTATTAAGAAAAGAGAGCAATGGAGACCATTGGCTCCTAGCATCATAGATGAAAACGCTTCTGTAGTATTAGAAGAAAAAATAAATAACCCTTATATGCTGTTAAATTCTACTGTTAAAAAAGAGGTACATCATTTAGTTCCAGCAATAGTTCATGTTGATGGGTCAACAAGGGCTCAAGTAGTTACAAGGGATATGAATTCTGATTATTATGAAACAATCTATAACTTTTACAAGAAAACAGGAATTCCAGCAGTTATGAATACATCGTTTAATGTAGGAAAAGAACCAATTATATGTAACCCAAGTGATGCCATTAGGTCATTTTATGGATCAGAGATGGATGCCCTTTTATTAGGTTCATTTTTAATTCTTAAATAAAGGAGGAGAGATTTTGAGAAATAGAAATTATTCTAATCTACAGGATGAAAGGGTAAAGGATTCGGTACTTAATAAAAAAGGTTATCCTAACTACCCAGAATATATACTATTAGATTTAATAAAAGAGGAAACCGTTTTTAAACGAGGAGCTTGCTCAGAGTATATTCATCACGAAGAGTTCAATACATGGCAGGAATATTTTTGTGGGGAATATTACGAAAAGCCTCAAGGGAAAAGAATTGCTTTTTTACAAGTTTGTTCTTGGGCTAAACCATATGATTTTTCATATATTGGTAAAAAAATTAGAGAAGTTACAAATAAATACCCAATGGTTCATCCAATTATTCTATCAAATGCGGGAATTATACCATATGAATACCAAATGAATCCTACTTTTTGTGCGTACGATTGGATGGATGACATTGAGGATCCAGTAATTTCTGAAGAATTAATGAAAGAATATAGGGGTAAATTGATACAAAGAATTAGGAGCTACCTAGAATCAAATTCATACGATGTAGTAGTACAATATGGTATACCGGTAAAAAAATATTCAATGGCTCCTGTAATTAAAGATATTTGTAAGGATCTAGGAATTACTTTTCTTTTAACCCCAGATATAGAAACATATAGAAATAATAAAGATAAATTAGTCGAGTTAAAGGATTCAGGAGAATTTTATTGTTTAGATGAAGTTTTGAGTAGTATGGATAATTGTTTAAATAAGGTGAGTAGATATGTTGAATCTATCAATTGTAATACCAGCTTATAATGATGTTAGATTGGAAAAGTGTTTAAAAAGTATTGATGAAAATGTAGAGGTTGTCGTTGTCTTAAATGGTGCAACAGAAGAAGTAAAAAAAATCGCTTATTCTAGCAATGCAGTAATTGGGGAATTACCTACACCTAATTTAGCAAAAGCATATAATTATGGAATTGAAATTTCTAGTAAAGATAATGTGTTAATTATGGATTCAGATTGTGTTTTTATACCAGGTACCATCAATAAATTATTTAAATTATTAGATACAGGACCTTTGGCTAAAGGAAGGGTGATGTTTTCCTTTAACAGCAAAATTGGAAAAATCATTGCACGCGCAAGACATATACATACTTGCAAAAAAAATGCATATTCACCTCCATTGGCATTTAATAAAGAAATCTTAGCGAAGGTAAATGGATATTATTTTGATGAGAATTTATCTTGGACAGAGGATTATGATTTTGATATTAGAGTTAAATCTGCAAATCTTAAGATTTTATATGATGATAAAGCAAGAATTATTCATCCAGAGTTAAGCATTAAGCAAGATTTGAAAAGTTCATTTAATTATGGTGTAGGTCATGCACGTGGGGTTTTACACAAAAAAGATGGTTATTATGAACCTAAAAATAAAACGAAGTCCATTATTAACTCATATAAGTATATCAAAAAAAAATACGGTTATTTAACTGCTTTCTATCTCATATTTTGGCAGCTTGCCTTTTATAGGGGATATAAAAAAGAAATGCATTAAGGAGGAAAACAATGCAGCAACAATACGATGAAATTTCTGAATTATACGACATTATCATGCCAGAACCTGATGGTATTTTTGATTTTTACAGTAGTTTGGTAAAACCAAATGATGAAGTTTTAGATTTGGGGTGCGGTACTGGTAGATTATCTTTTATTCTTGCTGAAAAAGGCGCGAATGTAACTAGTGTTGATATATCAGCAGGAATGATTGAAAAAGCCAGTAAGAAGTTAGAGGAGATGCCAAATATTAAGGATAAAATAGAATTTAAGGTTTCCTCTGCTACAGATTTTAAGTCTGAAAGAAAATTTGATTATATATTTATGTCTGGTGGTGTATTTGAATATTTACTTACATCGTCACAACAAAAATTAGCTCTTAGGAACATTAAATTACTATTAAAAGAAGGCGGGATTTTTGTTTTCGATATTATTACACCTCCAACTATTCTTCCTTATTCTAAGAGAGTGAGTGATGGAGGAAATAGTTCTATTAAAGGAGAGAATCTTAAAAAATATAAAATTAAATCATGGGATGTCGTAAAAGCAGATCATTATAAGCAAATAGTTGAAACCACTTGTTATTTTGAAGTTTATGACATAGCAGATAATTTTTTAAGTGAAAAAAAATTTAGATTTCTTGCAAAATATACTTTACCATCCGAAATGCAGTATCTCTTAGAGATAGAAGGATTCAATATAAAAAATTTTTATGGTGATTACAATAAAAATCCTTTTGGAAGGAATAGTGAATTTATGGTGTACGAGTGTAGGCAGCAAAGGGGAAATTTTAATGATATACAATTTAAATAGTCGCTCTGAAAAAAGTATATTTTTCTAGTGGAAATAAAATGTATCCAGTTAATTTAAATAATAGGTAAATAATTTACCTGTTCAATAAAGGTGATGCTGAGTGAAGGATATTGTAAAAAAACATTTAGTTATAGCGCCACACCATGATGATGAAGTCATTGGCTGTGGTGGAACAATTGCTCAAGCTATTAGTAAGGGTGAACATGTAAAAGTAATAATAATTACAAAAGGAGATTTATCTGGGGGAGAAGGGGATTTAAATGAAATTATTTCAAATAGAGAGAACGAGTGTATAAATGCTTGTAATACATTAGGGGTAGAAAAAGAAAATGTTAAATTTTTAAAGAAACCAGACAGATCACTTGTGTATTCTTTAGATTTTGTAGAAGAACTTATTCATGAAATCTCAAAATATAAGCCTAATTTTATTTATTTCCCCCATGATATGGAAAGTGATAGGGATCATCGAATAGTAAATGAAGTTGTATCAGAAGCAATATTTCTGTGTCAATCAGGGTTCTTAAAAGAGAATTGTGCTCCAATGTGTTTACAGTATGAAGTATGGACTCCCATGAAAAACTATCAGGTTGTAAAAGATATTACCAGGTTTATTGAACTGAAAAAAGCATCAATTAAAAAATATGAATCCCAACTTAAAACATTAAATTTGGTTGATGGAGTTTTGGGGCTAAATTCTTATAGGGGTATGCAGGCAGGAGTGCAATTTGCAGAAGTTTTTAGAGTGGTAAGTAAGTAGTAAAAAGGAGAGAGAAGATGAATATCATTGAAATTGAAAATGTATCGAAAACTTTTGAAAGAGTAAAAATTGAAGAAGGATTAATAAACTCTTTCAAAAGTTTATTTAAAAGAGAAAAAGTCAAGGTTACTGCTTTAAGTGATGTATCATTTAAAGTAAAAGAAGGTAAAATAATAGGGCTTATTGGCGCGAATGGTGCTGGTAAGTCTACCTTAATGAAAGCCATGGTTGGGTTAATTAAACCTACTTCCGGGACAATCTTGGTAAATGGATTTAACCCCCATGATAAGAAGAAAGATTTTTTAAAGTCTATTGGTGTTGTTTTAGGACAAAAAAATCAGCTATGGTGGGATCTTTCCCCTTACGAAACATTTTTATTACATAAAGAAATATATGAACTGTCTGATACAGAGTTTAAAAAGAATGTAGATGAATTAGCTAAAAATCTTGGGGTATTAGAAATTCTTAAATCGCCAGTAAGGAATCTATCGTTAGGAGAGAGAATGAAATGTGAGTTAATCGCATCAATCTTACACTCACCTAAGATATTATTTTTAGATGAACCGACTATTGGATTGGATTTTCTCGCCCAAAAGAATATTAGGAATTTTCTCAAAAATTATTGCAAAGAAAGAAATACAACAGTTGTAATAACCAGTCATTATTTCCCGGATATATATGAGTTATGTGAAGAATTAATAATATTGAAGAATGGAGAAGTTGTTTTTAATAACAATTTCAAAAAAATAAAAGAAGAAATTAAGAGTTATAAATATATATATCTTAGCTTTGAAAATGAAATAGATTCTCAAGATCTTAAGAAATATGGAGAAGTTAAAGAGTCGGATACATTTAGTGTAACAATAAAAGTGCAAGAAAAGTTAGTGAACGAGACCATATCTAGCATATTAAAAGAATTCAATGTTATTGACTACAATTTGACTGAAATGTCATCACAAGACCTAATTGAAGATATTTATTCAATGGAATCGACTGGAGTGAAAATAACAGTATGAAGAAGTATTTAAAACCAATGATGCTTTCATTTCAAGCGGTTTTTCAGTATCGCATGAATGTTGTATTATATATGATTTTTGGTTTAATACCGCTTGTGGCTTTAATACTATTGTGGCATTCCCTCTTTGAAACACAAAGCAATATTCAAGGTTATACTCTTGAAATGATGATTACTTATGTAATAATTGCTAAGTTAATTGAACTTTTGCTAATTCCTGAAATGCACTGGTCGATAAATGATGAAATACAATCTGGTGAATTATCAAAATATCTAATAAAACCATTTTCATATTTTGGATATTGGTTCAGTCATAATTTAGGTAACAAAATTATTCATTTAGTGATGTCAGTGATACCGATAATACCGATAATATTCCTGAACAGGGATTATTTCCTTTTGCCAACCCTAAAATATACTTTCCTGTTCATTCTTTCAATAGTAGGAGCATTAATACTATATTATATGATTTATTATTTGATATCACTCTTCTCATTTTACTTTGTAGAGATATCATCCTTTTTCTTTACTGTAGATATAGTATTAGAATTATTATCTGGATCGCTTATTCCACTTGAATTTTTACCAGCTCCGTTAAATACAATAACTCAGTTTTTACCTTTTTCATACTTAATTCACTTTCCTGTAAATGTATATTTAGGAAATTTAAGTAGCGCTGAAATTGTAAATGGATTAATTTCACAAGTGATATGGTCTTTAGTTTTCTATGTCCTTATTAGAGTACTTTGGAAGAAGGGGTTAAATAAATATGAATCTGTTGGTGCATAAATATGATTAGATATTTAAAAATGTTAAAAGCAATTCTTAAAATTAATTTAAGTAATATTATGATGTATAGAGTTAACTTTTTTTTAAATATAGTAGATAGCGTTGTTTGGTTCATTGTTACATTAGTATTCTTTAATAGTATATTTGATAGTTTTGGTAATATTAATGGTTGGAATACAAATGATATTTATTTGTTAATTGGAACAAGTGAGTTGATAAAATCTTTGATGTTTACTCTTTTTATTAATAATCTACCTTATATACCGAGTTTAGTTAACCAAGGAAGTTTAGATCAGATATTGTTTAAACCTATTAATAGTCAATTTCTAGTTTCATTAAGAAAGCTTGATTTAGGGAATTTAGGGAACTGTTTACCAGCCATACTGTTAATTAGTTATGCATTATTACAAAAGGGAGAGAGTGTTAGTATTGTAAATGGATTTTCTTTCTTGGGTCTATTGTTTTTAGGGATTATACTCTCGTATTCTATGTGGTTTATTTTAATGACTTTATCTATATGGTTAACCAAAGTTGAAGGTATGCATGAGTTATTTCTTGGTACTATGACATTACTTAGATACCCATCTTCCTTATATAAAGGAATAAGTCGATTTGTTTTTTTATTTATTTTTCCTATTGTTATTGTTAGTAATATTCCAACTTATCCTTTAATTAATCGATTAGAACTAAACGATGTATTCATGTTAATAGGTTATTCTATTGGATTTTTTATTATTTCAATTTATTTTTGGAAGTTTGCCTTAAGATATTATAACAGTGCAAGTAGTTAAGGGGAGAATAAAATGTACTCTAATGATAAAGCAATAGTTGTTTTTAGTGGTGGACAAGATAGTACAACATGTTTATTTTGGGCAATGCAACAGTTTGCGGAGGTGGAAGCTGTAACATTTAACTACAATCAACGTCATAAGTTAGAAATTGATTGTGCAGCGGAAATTGCGAACGAGCTTGGCATTAAACATACAGTAATAGATATGAGCCTACTAAATCAGCTAGCTCCAAGCGCGTTAACAAGAATAGATATGGAGATTACACACGAAGAAGGTGAATTACCATCGACATTTGTAGATGGGCGGAATTTACTATTCTTATCATTTGCTGCAGTATTAGCAAAACAAGTTGGAGCTCGTCATATTGTAACGGGTGTATGTGAAACTGATTTTAGTGGTTATCCAGATTGCCGTGACGTGTTTGTGAAATCGTTAAATGTTACATTAAATTTATCTATGGATTATCCATTTGTCATTCATACACCACTTATGTGGATTGATAAAGCAGACACATGGAAATTATCTGATGAACTTGGCGCATTCGAGTTTATTAGAAAAAAAACATTAACATGTTATAACGGAATCATAGGTGATGGTTGCGGTGAATGTCCAGCATGTCAACTTCGTAAAGCAGGGTTAGATACGTATCTACAAGAACGCAAAGAGGGGAATAAATAATGGAAAACTTTTTCGGGTTTCGCATTGTTGAAAATTTGCAAAAAATGGACAAGGATATTCAGCTTGAGCAATTAAAATACCATAATAAAAGAGTAATGGTCAGCAAGGAATTTACATTTGATGCAGCACACCATTTGCACTGTTATGAAGGAAAATGCAAAAATTTACATGGTCATACATATAAAGTTGTATTTGGGATTAGTGGATATGTAAATGATATTGGAATTGCAATTGACTTTGGAGATATAAAAGAAATTTGGAAAAATGAAATCGAAATTTATTTAGATCATCGCTATTTAAATGAGACATTACCAGTGATGAATACGACTGCGGAAAATATGGTTGTCTGGATTTATGAAAAGATGGCGGAAGCATTAACAAAAGGGTATCGAGCAGAAGAATATAAAGGAGCTCGTGTCGAATTCGTACGTCTTTTTGAAACACCAACGAGTTATGCAGAAGTAAGACGGGAGTGGATACTTGATGAGTAAGATTCCTGTGTTGGAGATATTTGGCCCAACCATTCAAGGAGAAGGAATGGTTATCGGACAAAAAACGATGTTCATTCGCACAGCAGGTTGTGACTATAGCTGCTCTTGGTGCGATTCAGCCTTTACATGGGATGGCTCAGCAAAACAACAAGTTAGACAAATGGCGCCAGAAGAAATTTGGAATGAACTTGTTGAAATTGGTGGAGAAAATTTTTCTCACGTTACAATTTCAGGTGGGAATCCTGTTTTGCTGAAAAATATTCAGTTTCTTATTACTGTATTAAAAGAGAATGGAATTCGTACAGCGATTGAGACGCAAGGGAGTAAGTGGCAAGAATGGTTACTTCAAATTGAAGAAGTGACCATTTCGCCTAAACCACCAAGTTCAAAGATGAAAACAGATTTTATAATGCTAGATTCTATTATTCGTAAATTAGAAAGAAAAGATTTTAGTTTAAAAGTAGTTGTATTTGAAGATTACGATTTTGAATATGCAGTAAAGGTACACAAGCGATATCCGCATGTACCATTTTTTTTACAAGTTGGTAACGATGATACGAAAACGATGGATGATGCAGCGCTTATTAAAAACTTATTACAGAAATATGAACGGTTGATTGAAAAAACTGTACAGTGTAAAGAAATGAATGATGCAAAAGTATTACCTCAACTTCATGCGTTAGTATGGGGAAATAAACGAGGCGTATAAATAAGAGCATATTATGAATAAATTAATAAGGTGGAGATAATATATGAGCTTAAAAACAATTCAAAGTGGAGAAATAGATACTGACAAAATTGAAGTAGCAGTAAAAATGATTCTTGAAGCAATTGGTGAAGATATTAATAGGGAAGGTATTTTAGAAACCCCAAAGCGAGTAGCAAAAATGTATAAGGAAGTTTTTCAGGGTTTAGGTCAAAACCCTGAAAAACACTTGTTAAAAATATTTAATGAAAATCATGAAGAATTGGTATTAGTCAAAGAAATTCCGTTCTATTCTATGTGTGAACATCATTTGGTACCTTTTTTTGGAATCGCCCATATAGGTTATATTCCTAATAATGGAAAAGTAACTGGGTTAAGCAAGTTAGCTAGAGCTTTAGAAACCATATGTAAAAGACCACAGGTGCAGGAAAGAATAACCAATGAATTAGCTAATGTAATTTTTGAAACTTTAAAGCCAAAAGGAGTAATTGTAGTAATTGAAGCTGAGCATATGTGTATGACAATGAGAGGTGTGAAAAAACCTGGTTCAATAACTATAACTTCGTCCTATAAAGGAATATTTAAAGATAATAGTACACTTCGAAGTGAAACTTTAAATTTGATAGAGAGATAGAATTATACCGTTATTATGCTAAAAAAAAGCATACAGAACCTATGATAAATAATAATTTTTCTTCTATTCATGAGCAAACGTATAGAAAAAAGTAGACGTTCATTATCAAAGTACGTCTAATCAAAAGGCATTGCTGAAGACTTTGGCAGTGCTTTTTCTAAATTAACCTTTTTATATTTTTCATTCTGCTCACAATATCACTTTGTATTTTTTGAGTATATATCCTAAACATAATTGATATATGAAAGGGTGAGAGTATGATTTCATCATATTCAGTAAGATCCCTTGAGAAAGATATTAAAGATGTAATTGAAGCACTAGCTAGAAAACAAATAAGGGCTAATTAACAATAGGAAGATGATAGTAAAGCTACTATTTTTCTAATAATTATAAGTTTGCACGAAATACCGTTTTTACGAACAATAAAATGTATAAATAAAAATCTAATACAGTATTTAGGGATTTCGATCTCATTAGCATGAATCTCCGTATATTGGTATGTGTCCATATGATTCATATTTTATATAGGAATTATCAAATACTAAATTACTCATTACAAAATTTTTATAGTAAATTACATTTAAATTTATAAAGGTTTTTCTTATGTTAATCTATTTAACTCCTTATAATCTTGATTAAATTAACCAATTCGTATTTTATAACTACTGTTAAAAATTTTTCGTGTATTCATTTTGTACGAATTTATATATAAAAATTGTTTTATTTTGCACACCTGTGAACGTGATTTTGTACTAATTTTTATAGCTTAATACAAATTTATCACGTGCTTATCTATAATTTTATTAGAATGACTACACCATCCTTATTTAATTTCGAGTATATTTTAGCATCCCATAATTTAATTATGTAAATAAGTCTGTGTAAAAATTGAATTTAATGCGAACTTGTGTTCGTATCTCTTTTCTGTTATAGTATATATGAGGTGATTTTTATGGATTACAGCAAGCAACGTCAAAAATCCGTACATCGTAAAAAATTATACGAGAATTTAAAAGAAATGCCCTTTTACATAGAAGAATTTGTGGAGTACAAAGAATTGCATGATGCCTCTCCCTCCACCCTACTGAATTATGTATATGATTTTAGAGTCTTCTTTAATTGGCTATTATCCGAACAAATTATTGAATTAAAGTCCATCAAAGACATATCCTTCTCTGATTTAGAGAATTTAAAGAAAAAAGATGTTGAGAACTTTATGAGGTTTCTAAAATTACAACAAAACATGCAGAATTCCTCTGTTAACAGAAAAATTTCGGCCTTAAAGTCTTTATTTAAGTACCTCACCTCCCTATCAGAGAATGAAGATGGAGAATGCTATTTTTATAGAAATGTAATGGCTAAAATTGAAATACATAAAGATAAAGAAACATTAAATGCTCGTGCAAAACGTATGAGATCTAAAATATTTCATAATGATGATGATCAAGAATTTCTGAATTATGTTAAGTACGAACATGAAAAATATTTAACAAAACATCAGTTATTCTATTTCCTAAGAGATAAGGAGCGTGATGTAGCTATCCTCTCCCTCTTTCTTGGTAGTGGTATTCGTGTAAGTGAATTGGCTGATCTCCGCATGGAAGATATAAACTTAAAGGAAAGACTAATTGATGTAATCCGAAAAGGAAACAAAGAAGATTCCGTTTGGATTACCCCAATTGCATTAAATGATCTTGAAAAATATATGGAGATTAGAGATAACAAATATGCTCCAGGGAAAGAATTACAAAATGTATTCTTATCGAAGTATAAACATACTGCACAGCCTCTTTCTGTTAGGGCTATCCAAGATATAGTAGAAAAATATACTAAAGCCTTTGGCAAAAAAATGTCTCCTCATAAATTAAGACATACATTGGCAAATAAATTATATATGGAAGAAAAGGATTCATTACAAGTGATGCAGCAACTTGGGCATACCAGTCAAGATACAGCTTTGTTATACACTCAACTTGGGGAAACAACTATTAAAGATAGTCTAGGAAGAATAGGAAAGAATAAATAATAAAAGTTCAGCAATTTTGCATTGCTGAACTTTTATTATTCCCCTTGATAAGAGCGATGGATTTAAAATCTATGATAAATTTACTTAATTCCGAAATTTATTATGTAAAAAATATATAGTTTAAATTCTACTTTAATTAGAAATTAGAGTTTAAACTCTCTTTTAATAGGGGGTTATTAAATAACAGTTTTAAATTCCTAAAATTATTGTTTACGTTAAATACACTTTTAACGAACAAATGAATTAAGGTAAAACTATTATTTAAGTTGTGCAATTGCATTTTTAATAGAATTGGACGTTATTTGAGTTAGATTAACATTTTCTAATTTTCCAAATCCTTTTTTCAATTCAAGCATATTGAGAGCGAAGTCTAGTTCAATATTTGAAGGTATATTATAAAAGAAGAGATACGCTAACATCTCTTCCGGTAACTACTACCACATGGTGAGAATACTACTTTTTAAAAGTAATCTTATTAACTAAGACCCTAGTTTTTACGAGGAAAAGTTTTATAATATCGTAAGTGGGCAACTAGGGGAAGTTGCAATTTCTGTATAACCCAGAATAACCTCTAAGCGCTCATAATTTTTCAATCACTATCATTTCCCCTGATGTATGAGGTACTTCATGCTTAATAATCCCCTCTTTTAAATACGCCTTTTTCTTATCATATTGTTCTTTTACACACTTCTTAACAGGGTTCAATCCCCAAGGGTGTTCCCAATATTGGAATTTACTGATTTTAAAATTTCCCCATTGAAACTGAGCATCTTGCAGCCGGTTATTTCCTTCATATAATCGCTCCAAAGAGTATTTCTTGATTTTCCCTTTTAGACTATCTACTACAATATATTTGCTAGTTTTATTATCATAACCAACTATAGAAACCCAATGAGAAATTATATGATTCTTTGTACGGCGTTTATATGTACATAGACTAAAAAGTACAAAACACTTATTCTGTTGTAACTTCGTAATTAACTCTTTAGAATGTAGATGTTTTATGTTCTTTATACTTACATCATATTTTATATCATCACATCCAGTTGCTTGATTGAATATCTCCAAATTATTTACTAAAAACATTTTATACAAATTTAAATCGAAAAATTCCCCTAAAAATGTATTACCATTAATAGCAATTCCTTTTTTTGTTATTACATTTTTACTTAATAAATTACAAACTACATCATCCGTCTGTTTCTTAGTAACACTCTTAATCTTGTTTAAGTTGTATAAACCATTTAACATTGCATAAATTCCACAAGTAGGTCCATTTTGCTTAATACTAATTGTCATTCTTTATCTCCTTTATATTTTTTTGGATATATATTGATAACACAATTTTAATGATTGATTTAGAAACTATTCTATCTCATATTAACTGAGAAAAAATAAACTCTTGAATCGAATTTGCAACACACTCTACTTAATCAAACAAAAAATGGAACAATATTAAATTAAGGCTGTTGTCATATAGATTTTTGAGATTTCAACTAAATGTACAAAAGTATCCTTAATATAATAGTATTGGTTAATTCATTATACGTTACTAAAAAAACATCTGCTTAATCATAATGTTTTCATGTAGATTTCGCTTCCTTCTCGTGCAGTTTAATTCAATCAATAGTTCTTTATATCAAGAACGAACGTTGGTTGCTCCGCCCACAGTACCTGGTAAGAAGGAGCATGGCTCTTCTGTACTGTTACCATGTAAAATCTCTAACATTTCACTTGATAATGCTACGGTATTCCCTACTACCTCAGGCTTATTAGAAACATAGGCTACATTTACGATCTGTCCATTTTGATCATCTGAAAAAATCAAAGGTAGTGGTAAGCGCGCTTCCATTGGTCTGATATTTTCTTTAAAAACAGTTGGGCTTTTATGAAGTAAAAGTTGATAAAATTGCCCATCATATACAATTCCAATTGCATTTTCCATATCGTGTACAACTCCTTAGCATTCTTGTCAGTCTTCCTTAAGGAGTATTCCCGGATAAAGGAGAACAATTCTTTTAATTTTTTTGTTCTCATTTCATTTTAGATATATCCTATAGAAAAAGAAGATTGATGCCAATTTAAGGATGTCCCTTTAATAACTGTAATAATAAATCTAACGACATTTAGAAGACAATATAGTTCCAATATTAATAAGTAATTTTTATCCATATCCATGAACCTCCACCTATATTAGCATGTGCTTATCGAATTGGGATTTGAAAGTTCACTAAATTGGAACATTCCATCGAATCCAACTATGCTAAAATAATTAATGTAAGCGGTCAACCTTTCAGTGAATGCGTAACGGATTGTGTTTCAATTTAGTATTTGATCTTCATTACCCACAAAAAAGCCACTAAAGTAAGCGGCTTTTTTTGTTTTTAAGCTATTAATTTAGAGTGACAGGTTTGCTGTTATAGACCGCAGAGTATAATTTAATAAAAATGCTTAAAAACTATTGACTAGATTCTTTGTAATTCCCTCGTCTAACATAATATTCCATTGAAATCAAATAATTAAATAAATTGGAAAGGTTCTGGCGCTATCTACCTTCACGAAAGTTTAGGAGGGAATCTACTGGTGAAAAATTATAATCTTTAATTATTAATATTTGTTACATAATAAGCTTTTCAAATTATTAAAGCATTACTCCTGTGATTTCAATGTTTATACATGTTTAAATTGTTTTTACGCCATAATTGTTTTTTCTGTTTGCTTCTCAATCATCATTTATACTACCATCAAAATATTCTTTGTTATTATACGTGATAACAAAGGGAAAATAGTAATAGCAAGCAGCCGCAATCCTGTTTGATTCTTTGAGGAAAACTAATTCAAATACTAATTATTAATTTATGCCCATCTGTAATAATTACATAATAGGTATTATCTAAATCTATTCAAACTTGAAAGTTCACTAGATTGGAACATTTATTTGAATGCAATTATGCTAAAATAGTAAATGTACCGTTAATCTTTCAGCGAATGTATAATGGCTTTTGTTACGATTTAATGTATAGTTGTAAAATAAAAAACCTCTACTTTAAGTAGTGGTTTTTTATTTTACAGTTAATACTTTATAAACGACAAATTTCTAAAAAATTCAACTGCAACTTACTAAAAAATAAAGCTACATTTGCTGGCTAATTTTATATTAATTAAAATGATTATCTACTATTAAATTGTTCCTTATACTCTTTTAATGCTTCTTTCCAATGTCTTAATGGTTTTAAACCATTCAAGATAATGCAATCTTTGCTTAACACTGAATATTTAGGTCTATTGGCTGTTTGCGGGAATTCTTCTGTCGTTAAGGGAATTATATTGATGTCTCTATTGAAGTCTTTAAAAAATTCGACTGCAAACTCATACCACGAACATACTCCTTCATTTGTCGCATGATATAATCCAAATTGATCTGTCTCTACTAACTCCTCAATAAAGTTTGCTAAATCTATTGCATAGGTAGGTGAGCCAAATTGGTCTGATACTACACGTACTTCACCATATAGACTTGCTATTTTTCCTATCTTAGCAATAAAGTGACCATCGCCCTTTCCAAATATCCAGGAGGTTCTAATAATAAAATGTTTCTTCGTGTATTTTTTTACGAAATATTCTCCAGCCAATTTCGTTTCTCCATATATATTTAATGGATTAGGACGATCTTCAAGATTGTATGGTGTATGCTTTTCGCCATCAAATACATAATCCGTACTAATATATACAAATTTACATTTTATTCTCCCTGCAGCTTCAGCAATATATTTGGTACCTAATACATTTACTTCATATGCCAAACCTTTATCTCTCTCTGCCCCATCTACATTTGTAAATGCTGCACAGTGTACAATTACATCTGGCTTTACTCTGTCAATATACGAGCAAACCCTTATTTTGTTTGTAATATCTAACGTGGTTCGATTCACACAATATAGTTCATGACGTGTTCTGCTGAGTACTTGTATTAAAGTTTGTCCAAGTTGCCCATCTACGCCCGTTATCAGTATCTTCATTTTAGAATTCCTCGTTTAACTTATGTAATTTTTAGCTAATAAAATTCATCCCCACCAAGTAGGGTTATCTAAATACCACTTAATTGTTTGAGTGAGTCCAATATCAAATAGATAGTGTGGTTTCCAACCTAATTCTTCTTTCAACTTAGTAGCATCCATGGCGTAACGTCGATCATGTCCTAAGCGATCTGGGATAAATGTAATTTGCGATTGATCTTTATTTAGGAATTTGATTATTTTTTGTACAATATCTAGATTTGTATATTCATTATCTCCTCCGATATTATAAATGTGCCCATCTGCTCCACCATGAAGAACTAAATCAATAGCTACACAGTGATCCTCTACATGAAGCCAATCTCTTATATGTAATCCATCACCGTATAGAGGAATATCTTTATTATTTAACGCATGAGTTATTGTTAATGGTATTAATTTTTCCGTGAACTGATAGGGACCATAATTATTGGAACAACGAGTTATATTCATAGGTAAACCGAATGTCTCATGATACGCTCGTACCATTAAGTCCGCACTAGCTTTACTTGCACTATAAGGACTATTAGGAGCTATTATTGTATGCTCTGTAAACGCACCTGTTTGAGATAATGTTCCATATACTTCATCTGTAGAAATTTGTACAAACTTTTTCACTTTTGTTTTATATGCTGATTGTAATAAGGCTTGTGTACCTAATATGTTAGTTTGAACAAAGATATGGGGATTTTTAATACTTCTATCAACGTGAGATTCTGCTGCAAAATTTAATACATAATCAAATTTCTCTTTTTTAAATAACTTATCTATGAATATTTCATTTGAAATATCCCCTTTGATAAATTTATAATTCTGATTTGATGATATTTCCTTGAGATTAGATAAATTTCCTGCATATGTTAATAAATCTACATTTACAATTTGGTATTGAGGATATTTCTTTAAAATGTAACGAATAAAATTACTACCAATAAAACCTGCCCCACCCGTTATTAATAATTTCAATTAAAATCATCTCCATAAACAAAGTTGATATTAGTATCTTTTAATCTAGGCAGTTTTCTATCTTTTTCTGATAAAATTGGTTGATTAGTTGGCCAAAATATTCCTATCGTTTCATCATTCCATAGAATTCCCTCTTCATGGTTAGGGGAATAATACTCATCTACTTTATACTGGACGATAGTATTAGGTTCTGTTGTACAAAAACCATGTGCAAACCCTTTAGGAACGGTAAGTAGACGGTTATTATACTCACTTAAAATTGTTCCGAACCATTGCCCGTACGTGGGGGATCCCTTTCGAATATCTACCACTACATCGTAAATAGAACCAGAAATGCAGCTCACTACCTTCATTTGGGCTTTAGGATTCAACTGATAATGCAGCCCACGTATCGTGCCTGTGTGAACAGATAATGATTGATTATCTTGTACAAATTCTCCCTGTAAATCTAAAAGTTCAAATTTTTTCTTATTATATGTTTCTATGAAGTAACCACGTTTGTCACTGCATTTATCAAGCTCTATAATAAAAACACCATCTAATGCTGTATGAATTTTACGCATTCTTCTCTCTCCATTCATTTAAATGCTATTGATGGGCAACCCTTAGTAAATATCGGCTGTATTGATTTTCCTTTACCGAATTTGCCATTTTTAATAGTTGTTGCTTGGTTATATATTTCTTTTTAAATGCAATTTCTTCTAAACAAGCTACTTTTAAACTCTGTCTTTTCTCAATTGTTTCTATAAATTGTGCTGCTTCTAATAATGATTCGTGTGTACCTGTATCTAGCCATGCATAGCCTCTTCCCAATAATTCAACTTCTAATTCTCCCATTTCAAGATATTCTTTGTTTATATCTGTTATCTCTAATTCCCCACGATTAGATGGTTTAATGTTTTTTGCTATTTCTATCACACGTTTATCATAAAAATACAGGCCAGTTACTGCATAGTTTGATTTTGGTTCCTTTGGCTTTTCCATGATATCAATCACACGCTTTTTAGAATCAAACTCTACTACCCCAAAGCGCTCTGGATCATTGACATAATAACCAAAAACTGTAGCTCCGCTAGTCTTCTTAACAGCCTTTTCTAGTAATTCTGTTAGTCCATGACCATAGAAGATATTATCGCCAAGAATTAAAGCTATATTATCATTTCCAATAAATTCCTCAGCTATAATAAATGCTTGTGCTATTCCTTCTGGATAAGGTTGAACAGTATATGAAAGGGTAATTCCATATTTTGAACCATCACCTAACATTTGCTCAAATTTATTAATATCTTGTGGCGTTGAAATAATTAGTATCTCTCTTATACCCGCCAACATTAGTACTGATAAAGGATAATAAATCATGGGTTTATCATAGATAGGTAATAATTGCTTTGATACAATTTGGGTAAGGGGGTACAATCTAGTACCGCTCCCACCTGCAAGAATGATACCTTTCATGGCATTGTGCTCCTTCATAGTTTTTCTGATATGCTCAATTAAGAGCTTAAGGTTTAAAAACTATATAGCTTATTATGCAGGAGACCAATACTTACTTGATAAAAGTGGCCTCCTACATAAATAATTAATTTAGATATTTTCCTATTACAACAGAATTATAATTACCACCATAAGAATATGTACTAATTAAGGCATTGCTCACCGGGGCCTTACGAGCATTTCCTGTGACAAGATCGATTCTTCCTCTATGACTCTTTACATTTTGCGTAGCTGGTATTTCACCGTCAAATGCACATATTACACTAATAAGAGAAAGAAGGCCTGCAGTTGCATGGGTTTCCCCAAAGATAGATTTTGTAGCACTAACAGGAGCCTCGATACCAAATGTACGTTCTATAACTCTCTCTTCAATACGGTCAAAATATGTATGACCATTGGCGGCTGCACAAATATATTCTATCTCTTTTGGAGAAATCATTGCCTCTTTCATTGCTAAACGCATAGATTCCTCCCATGCCTTTCCTAGATGATTTAAGTCCCCTATTTTACTGTCATCAGATGTTAATCCAAACCCTTTTATTTCAGCTAAAATATTACCATTTCTTTTTAACGCTGCCTCCTCACTTTCTACAATAAAGGCAACGCTCCCTTCACCAAGTATGGTACCACTACTATTACAATCGAAAGGTCTTATATTCTCAGTTGTTAAGTACCTTTTTATTTTTGAGTGTCCCTCTATTATTGGATCATTTACTTCATCCGCTGTTACCACAATGAATGTGTCATAATCACTAGATTGAATCATGGCATAGGCATAGTATAGTGCACTAATACCAGAAACCCCACCACATGAAATAGTTGAAGTAGGTCCTTTTATTTTAAAGTTTAATGAAATATGTCCAGCTGCTGCGTTCATAACTGTGTTTGGAAATAATTTAGCATTGGCAGCCTTTACGCCCTCTTGAATAACAATCCGGTTAAATGATTCTACCGTTCCAACCGGTCCGGTACCTGTAGCAAAAATAATTCCTATCTTGTCCCTATTATTTTTATTTATCTTTAAGTTCCCGTTTTCTATCGCCATTTTCACTGACAATACTGCATGTTTGCTAATTGAATCCATCTTCCTTAATAAATTAGGATGTATTAGCCTTCGATAGTTTTGTTCTGGTATTTTCCCGGCTTGTATGCACTTAGGATTTTCGTTCCACTGTTTAATCTTTGAGGTACCACTCTTTCCCTTAAACATGCAATCTTTAATTTCTTGAAGGTTTGAAGAATTCCCAGCAAGTCCCCCTACACCAGTAATTACGACTTTTTTTTCTTTAATTAGCTTTTCCTTTGCCGCTGATAACTCAAGGTTCTCATTGTACTTACAGAATAAGATACTTGCATTGTTTCCACCGAAAGCAAATGAATTTGATAGTACATAACTCAAATCACTTACCCTACCTATGTTAGGTACAAAATCTAGATTAAACTTTTGGCTTTCAACTTCAAAATTTATAGTTGGAGGTAAATATCCATGTTGAATAGCAAGAATACTTGTTACTGCTTCCGCCGCCCCTGCGGCTCCTAACATATGTCCTATCATTGATTTAGTTGAAGAAACTGGTGTCTTATTTTCAGTAATTAATGTACGAATTGCTTTTGGCTCTGATACATCATTTGCTGGTGTACCTGTACCATGTCCATTGATATAGCTTACTTCTTTAGCATCTATATTGGCTTTTTTTAAAGCACCTCGCATGGATCTCAAAGCACCTTCCCCGCCCGGATCTGGTGCCGTCTGATGATATGCATCTGAAGATAAATCGTAATCCACTACTTCAGCTAGGATATTTGCACCTCTTTCAACCGCATGATCTAAGGATTCCAAAACAAGAATAGCTGCACCTTCTCCGATTACCACGCCATTACTCTTGCTATAGGGCGATGGTGGCGTTGGTGCTAGTGCTTGTAAACTATTAAAACCACTCATTGACAATTTAGATAAGGGATCTACACCACCGGTTATCATGATATCTGCTTTGTTATTTCGAATTGTATCCAGCGCAAATCCAATTGAATTTGTACCAGCGGCACATGCATTCGAAATAATCATTTTTGGCCCTTTTATTTTTAAGTCTCGCGTAATATTGTCACAGGGAGTATGGATTGGATACTTAAAAAGTAACGTTTCATCTGCTTTTTCAATTCCATCTTTAATCCACTGATTATGAAATTCTTCCCCGCTCGACATGCCTCCTAAAGATGTGCCTAATGATATTCCAATTCGGTATGGATTAAAGTTTTCTATTATTAATTTTGCGTTTTCTACCGCTTCTCTTGCCGCCATGACACCTAATTTTCCACATCGATCCATATCCTTTATTTCATCCTTAAAGAAGTAATCATCTACCTGAAGGTTTTCAACCTCTCCGCCATAATCTGTTACCATTTCAGCCATATCAATATTTTGGATTACTTTAATACCAGATTTCCCAGATTTAATATTGTCCCAAAATTCTTTTACACTATTTCCGTTTGAACAAATAATTCCCATGCCAGTTACGACGATTCGTTGATTATTCATGTTCATATGCCATCACCTTTACAGTATTTTGATTGACCATGATTTAGGTAGAATATATGGTGAGGACTGAGTATGTGCCTCATATAAAGCATTTTCTTTATTTTTCACATAAAATCCAATTCCTGAAACAGCAAATGGTTCTTCTAATAAAGCAACCCCGAGCCTCATGTTTAATACAGGACTTTCTTTAAGTTCAATAACTTTACCAATTAATTGTTCTTCTATAAAAATCTCATCATTAACTGTAATTTGACTCTCTATTCCTGTCGTGAATCCCACAATTCTTTTATTTACTCCAGCTTCCGATTGCTGTTCTAAGGATTCTCTTCCATAAAATTCATCTTTATAAAAATCAATAAACCATTCTAAACTAGCTTCGAAAATATTTAGTTCTTCTAAATGTTTAAATTCAAAATATGGATGTCGAATTTCTAACATTAACGTCTCTAATGTTTCCCAATCCACTCTTTTTAGGATAATATCGTCATCTTTAAAAGAATTTATGGTTTCAACTACTATTGGTTCCAAGTGTTTTTCAAACAATAATTGATAACCATACTCTGCTGTTACACCTGTTCTTGCCAATAGAATTTCCTTTCCAAATAATTGATTTAACACAAACGATTGAAATGGTAGTGATGATATTTCGAAATCTAAAAATTTTTGAGCTAATCTCCATGCATAAGGGCCTTCAAATCCAAGGAGAGAATGCGTTTGACTTATATCTATAATCTCAATACCATTTGTCTTTTGATTTTCTAACCAATCTAGTACAGTATCCTTTTTATGCGCTGTAGTAATAACTGTAATAGAATCCTCATTTTTAAATAGATTAATTATATCAATTACAGTCCCATCTTCTTGTAACAATAAGGTAAAGAGTGTAGTTTCTTCTTCCATAAACATAATATCTTTCGTAACTAAACGATCTAGGAATTCTACATGATCCTCCCCTTTTACAACAATTCTTCCTGTTTCTGATAAATCTATTACACCTATTCCGCTACGTACTGCATCATATGCTTCATTTTTCTCTTTTTGTATATTAATTTGATTACTCATGATTAAGTGCCCCCAATTCTCTCTTTATCACATCATTTATTGTCGGTAAATCACAGACATTATCTATATAAAGTTGTTGCATTTTCTTTAATTTATCAATCTCAGTTTTGCTATACAGCATATTAAATATTGTTTGACTGGTTTCCTTTAAATCAAACATTTCACAAGTATACACACATTTAAAATAATCATTTTGCTCCATCAATGGAGCTAATTCTTTATGCCATCCATTTGGAAATACAAGAAATGGATAAAGTCCATTAGGTATTATATAATTCCATTTGTCTATAATGCTTCTTAAGGTAGGGTTAAAGCTATCTCTTTGAGCCCTTAACTCTTCATTTCCCATATGGTTTACAAGACTAATCACAGGTATTTTTCCAAATACCGCTTTTCCCATTGAGCAGGATGTAATATTATCGGTGATAAATAAATCACACGATAATATTAGTTGCTCGTATTCTTCCAAATGAAGAAATGGTAGTGAAACAAATTCTATTTTCCCTCCATTTTTCATAGAAACAAATTTAGTCTCATCTGAAACCCCAATAAATTTAATACATGTATCACTCGGAAAGTCCTGAAGATATAGACTTAATAGTTCTTGTAATACAAATTCATAGCTAAACTTTGCATCATTGTACTGTTTCTTCTCCATGAGCCTCATTTTTACTAATAAGTTGGCCCATGATGATTTTGCAATCATAATTAATTTATCTTGTTCTCTACAACCAAGTTGTGCTCGTATTTTCATTTTTCTCTCTTCATCTACTTGTAAAGCTTCTTTATACAACTTGACAGAAACAATCTTCTTATTATCTTGTTTATGACTATTCACTGGACACGTTCTAATTAACTTAAATTGAGACGGGATTTTAGGCAGTTCAATCACTGACCTTTTCTTTAAGCTATTGTAGTTTGCATTTTTAAATAGTTTATTTTCTAATAATCTGTCCTCACTACCCCAAGCTAAAGAATCAATAGAGAAGCAAGGTATGTGTAGGTTTAATAGATAATCAAGATCAATAATTGGAGACTCTAAAAATAAATTATGGTAATCAGCTAAAACAATTGCATCAGGCTGAAAAGAATTAATTATCTGTTTAATAACCTCTTTTTGTTTTAGCCCCTTTGTTAGTGATGTAACATTGGCTACAGTTTTACTGGCATACCATGAGAATTTTTCGCTTGTTAAAAAATAAACTTCCCCATCTTTTTGAATTTGTTTAGCTAGACATAAGGCATTATGCAACTCACCAATGCTAAAATGACTAGGTGCAATAAACAATACTTTCATGTCTTATTCCCCTCTACTAAAATTTGCGAAAAGTATTCACTATCAAGTAAAGTTTCTCCAACTGCAATATTAAAGCGAATATCTCCATCATTAAATTCATTCTGATTACCATATATTCCGATTTGTATCCCTTTTTTGGGCCATTCGTATATAAAACATTTTGTACTATGTGATAATGCTAAAATAGATACAAATAACCCATTAGATAATTCGAGAATTACCTTATTATCTAAATAAATCTTTCTTTGTTTGCCATTTGGTATTAACGTGTTTTGCTCTCCATTCTGCCAATAATACATCTTTTTAATTTTTGTTTTTCCTTTTTTCTCCCAGAATAAGTGAAAGACACTAGTTTTTATTTTATCTTTCTGTAGGCTTTTCAATTGTATTTGTAAAACAGGTAGATCATATACAGTTGTATATTTAACTTTCCACTCATCAGATTGACAGAAAATCTGATTAATAAATTCCTTATATGTATTTTCCGTTGCTACTACTGAATGATTACTTTTATTGAGATATATTGAATTAATGCTCAAATCTTTCCTACAATCTGGAGTATAAGAGTTAGCTGTTGGTATCATTACACCGGGTAAAAAATTATAAGAACTTAATACTGGGTTTTCTTTTAAAATCTCTTTATCTTTATACATAAATTCTGTTATTTTACTACTTTGGTTTACTTTAATCTTTAAATTTAGTACATTATTTTGAACTAGATATTCTTGTTTTTTTTCGCTATATGTTAATTTATTTCTTCCTTTAAGGAAAAGATATATTTTTTTAGTTATCGCATTTCTATTTAATTCATCTTGATACGTAAGTACGGCATAATGAGCTTTTGACCAATTAACCTTTCCACTAAATTCAAAATTAAAATTGCTTATAGATTCTATGTCTTGTATAAACAATTGTTGTTCGTAAGATGTCTGAGGGAAAAACAATGTTAATTTCCCCTTTAATATGGAAGAAAATAAGTTTTTTAGACTTCCATGAATATTAAATTCCCCGTTTTCATTTATAATATGAAATTGGTCAGTCTCAATTGAGTACGGAATCTTATTAGATATGAATTTGGATGTATGACTAGTAATATCGTTATAGATTTCTTCCACTTCATCTTTGCTATCATGGGAACATAAAGTATAATAGTGCGTTTTTGTTATACATTTTTCTTTATCATTCCGTTTAAATATTACCGCTGGCATCCATCTTAATCCAAATAGGATACGCTCTATATTACCTTTCCATATAAATCCAATATTAATATTTTGCGATTCAAACAATGTATAATTTCGCTCATACATGTTTGGATGACTAGGTAGATCAAATTGATTTACAAATTCATAGTCATGTAGTGCATATGGATACTCACCATATACCATAGGTTTAGAAACTAGCCCACTCTTTAGTGGTACCGTCATTTTCGCATCATATAACATGCACCAAGGATATATTTTTATATATTTTCCTTCCTGTGCGAAATCATTTATTTGAACTATCTTATCTGACAAAAAACAAATGCTTCTCTTTAATCTTGTGGCCTCATGAATAATTTCAAAACATGAATCAGATGTTATTTCCCATGACAGCTCATTTACTTTCGGTTCTTTTACTGCATTTAAAAATGGATAATCTAGATCTGGCCATGCTTCTTTTGCCAATAATTGCTGCTTTCTAAGGTCATATATATATAAACAACCAGTACTTTTACTTATTTGTACGGTTATATACATATTTTCTAGAACTAAGTATTCTTTTGTTTCATAAACATGATTTTTCCCATGCGCATGAATCGGAATTATTGCCTTTAATTCCCCAATATTTTTATTTTGATGACTAACAGTCGAAAATGTCATATTAGTGATACCAATTTTTTTAGGATTCAATACAATAATATGATCCTTTATTTCACCCGGCTCTATGATACAGATTTGGTGTTTTTCTAGCGGTTTGAAATCTAGTATTTTCGAGTTTTCTTGTTGAATAAGTAGTTTGTAAATTAATCTATCTAAAGAATTATTTTTTACATTAACGATACATGCAGATTCTTTTCCATTAATTAACTTAGGATAATTAGCAACATTTACTTCTAACGGATTTGCTATGGTTACTCCAAAATGAACAGATAATTCTAGTTCTTTTGCTTTTAACTTAGTAACAAGCTCTCCCTCTATTTCCTTATTTACTGTTATAACTTCTTCCCACTCGTACTTTTTATTTGGATAAAAAGTTTTCTTTAAATCAATTAAGTAATCTTTCCCTATCTTCGATGAAATACTGGCTTCAAGAGGATTCGGAAAATTGTGTTCATATACATAACAGATGTGAATCTTCTCTCCAACGATTAAATTGTTTCCTTCTAAAATATAACTAGTGAATCGTACTTGTTCTGTTTCTACCTCAGTAATCTTTTCACTTTTTATATCGACCCAACAATTCACATCTTTTGCTCCAAGATTAATAGCATATTTTACAACTTCAATTCCATTTTTTGTTATAGCGTTACTCTGAATAGAACGTAAGGATTTCAATCCCCTAACTGTTTTCCAACCTCTAGATAACCATATATCTTGGTCACTTTTTGAAATAATCGGTTTAAATGCATCTAATAGATAACTAATAACATAAGGTAAATAGCTCCTTAAATTCAAGTAGCCATCATAGTCTATATACGACCTACTTGTTTGATATAACCCCACTCTTTTATAGAGTGCCATGGCTACTTTATCTTCCGGATTCACTTCTGTATCAATATACTTAATATCTTGTTGGATAAGATTTTTAATTGCATAAGCAAATAATTTATCTGGTATATTTCCCGAACGAAATTCTGGATGGATTAAAAAGAATCCTGCCCAGGTTCCATCTGAAACTGCTGCTCTTTGACCTGACAAACTAGAAAATAATAAGGTGGCTATAATTTCATTTTCATATTCAGCAATTAAATATAACTGTATCTTCCGCTCTCGAAATAATTGCTTGATGTCTTGCTTATTTAAGGGATACCCATATTTAATGGGTCCATATTGATATTTATTATAAAAGTGAGCTAACTTTTCACTATCTGCCTCTGTACACTCACGAACTTGAACATCTATACCATGGATCATATTTCCTCAACTCTTTTAGAAACTTGAATACTACCAGTAGCAACTTTCTTTTTATCTACATAAGCCGTGATTTCTACTTGTGAGATTACCCCAAGTGATCTTCCAATTTGGACATGTAATTCTAGCTGGTCTCCTGGTACTACAGGTTTTAAAAATTTCATATTACGTACAGAAACTAAATAACCCACATATGAACTCGGATCTATTTTAGGTGAACATGCGCCATGTGCATCTATTTTTGCTAGTTCTCCTGTAACATAAACAACAGCCGTCATTTGTGCCAAAGCCTCAATAATTAACACTCCGGGCATAATTGATTCATTTGGAAAGTGCCCTTCAAAGAAGGGTTCACTTATTGTTACATTTTTAATACCAATTCCACTCTTTCCTGGCTCAAGTTGAATAACTTTATCTAAGAAAAGGAATGGCCATTTATGTGGTAAGATATTTCGGATTTGATCTGCATTTAATACCGGTCTCACTTCACATCATCCTCCCTATTTTCTTCAATAAAATCAGCAATTTTATTAATGGAACCCAGTACTGCCATATTCTCGTCATACACTGCAACCCCAAATTCCTCTTCAATTGCCAGAAATAGCTCTAATGCATCTAAGGAGTCCACTCCTAAGCCTCTTCCGAATAATGGCTGATCATCAGTAATGAAATGCGGTTCGATTTCTAAATCTAATCTCTCAGTAATAATTTCTTTAATTCTAGTAGTTAATTGTTTTCTTTTTGCAGCAATAATTTTTGTTTCTATATACGTAAACATCTGTTTTCCCCATTTCCTTGTTTAACTCAAAATTCTTCATTTAATCATCTATTGTTTAGCCATTAACTAATCCACCATCCACTGTAAAAACTTTCCCAGTGATATAACTTGCATAATTAGAGGATAAAAATGTTGTTAGATGTGCTACCTCTTTAGGTTCCCCAATTCTGCCAAGTGGCACTAGTTCTAACATCCTTTTTAATGTTTGTTGATCCATTCCTTTTGTCATATCTGTTTGTATAAAACCAGGTGCAACTGCATTAACCCTAATGCCGAATTCCCCACCTTCTAATGCTAAGGTCTTGGTTAAAGAAATAACCCCACCCTTTGAAGCAGAGTAATTACATTGCCCCCTTGCACCTGTTATTCCACTTGTCGACGTGATATTTACTATAGAACCTCTTTTCTGTCTCATCATGATTCTTAATGCTTGTCGACAACAAAGAAATGTTCCTTTTAAATTTAAATCAACCACATGATCCCACTTTTCCTCGCTCATCATTGCAGCAAAGCCATCATTAATAATTCCTGCATTATTTACTAAAATATCTATTCTTTTTTCCTTTGAGCGTATGTGTTGAAACAATTTATGAATAGAATCTTCATTTGTAATATCTACATGCATAGGAAATGCCTTTCCACCTTTTGCTTCTATAGTGTTGGCTATTTCATTTGCTGATTTTTGATTACTTTGAAACGTAAAGTAAACAGTTAAGCCCTGATTGGCTAGGTCCATTGTTATTGCTTTACCAATGCCTCTTGATCCTCCGATAACTAATGCCACTTCGTTTCCATTAAACATAGACCTGTTCCTCCTTAAATTCTTTCTCTATCATAGTAAGACTTCTTTTTAAATACATCGGTGTTTCTGTAGAGGATACGGATATGTTCTGTTTAAAGGAGCGACATAACTTGGTTAACGTATTTCCGGGACCTACTTCTATAAAGTGTTTCGTACCATTATTCAATAAATTATAGATAGTGTCTTGCCACATAACTGGATCTACACATTGTCTTTTTATATCTTGTAAAATATTGATTCTATCTGTAGTTGGTTTTCCTGAACAGTTTAAAACAATTGGTATTTGGGCACTTTTTAACGAAAATAAATTTAAATACTCCTTAAACTCAAGAACCATTTCTTCCATTAAACGCGAATGAAATGCATGACTAGTTGAGAGTATTTTAGTTTTTATACCGTTTTTTTGATCTAATACCTTTTGAAACCTAAGAATGCTCTTACTCTCGCCAGAAAATACAACCTGTGTAGGGGAATTATAGGCAGCAATATCAATTTCATATTGTTTAGATTCCTCTACAACTTCAAATAATGTTTGATATGTGTTTGACACAATTCCTAACATACACCCCTCTTGCTTTACATTACTCATCAGCTGACCACGCTTCCGTACAATGGATAGTGCATCATGGAATTGTAAAGATCCTGCTTCTACCAGTGCAGAGAATTGTCCTAAGCTATGCCCCGCTACTTTAGATGGCCTTATACCATACAAATGTAAAATTCTTGATAGCCCTGTGCTTACCGTAAGAATAGCTGGTTGTGTAACACTGGTTTCTGTTAATTTTTCACTTGGCCCATATAAACATAGTTGCTTTAAATCAAATCCTAGCGTATCATTTGCTTCCTCAAATAATGGGACAAATATGTTTGGGTATTTATCTAAATACCCTTTACACATCCCTACGGATTGAGACCCTTGTCCTGGAAAAATAAATGTAATCATATGACACCCCCGCTATTTTCAAATTGAAGCTTTTCTAAAATTTCTTCTGGTAATCTACTGATTAATTGATCATTCGACCGTGTTAAAACGTGTTTTGAAAATCCCTCCGCTAACAAAACTCGGCATCTCTTGCGGAATAATTTATAAACAAATTCTATATAAACTTTACTTTCATTCTTAAGGTAGGTTTCTACAATTAAGTCGTCTTGAAAACGAGCTGATTTTTTGTAGGTACATCTTATATCAATAATTGGAAAATACAATTTTTCCTGTTTTAAATACTGGTTTATACCAATCTTATCTAGCATTTGAAACCTACCCAGCTCAAACCAATGAAAATAATGAGAATGGTGAGCAATTCCCATAGGATCGCATTCCCCAAAACGAACATTCACCTCATTTTTTACTAAGTACACTTATTTCACCTACTTTTCATAAGAACGTCGAAATTTTTGTATGGAGATTGTTAAAAATAAAATTCCCATACCAATTAATGCAGCTGATGGAATAAGAACAGAGGAGAATTCTTTGTTATATACTAATAAATCGTTAAAGCCTCCCATTGCCCAAGCTGTAATCGTAATATGCGCTAGGTTTTGCATCCATTCAGGCTCTATATAAAGTGGCCACCAAGATCCACCTAAAGCAGACATAGTTAACACGATTAAAATTGAAATACCATTTGCTTGGGATCTTGTTTGACATATAGAGGCTAATAAAATTGCTAGGCTTGAAGCTGCAAATGCAGTACATATCACTAGCAATATAATTCCTAATACACTTTTCCCTAGCCACATTCCAAATACAAAATGTCCTACGCTAAAAAGGACTGCACATTGAACAATAGCTGTTATAAAGCATGAGAGCATCTTTCCAAAAATGATTGATAATGTATTAATAGGTAAAGTAAGAATTTTTCTTAACGTTCCATTCTCTCTCTCTTCTACTAATGCACCTGCAGCTGCAGCAGTACCTAAAAGTACAAACATTACGGCATATCCCGGTACATTAGATTCAAATGGAGTAGGTTTATGTTCATTATCTGATGCTAATTCTTTAAACTCTACTTTCACATTTACTTCCATTTGGGCAGAGGCTTGTTTTACAATCTCTTTAGTCATATCTCTTTGTATTTCTGACACAATTTGAGTTACAGCATTTGAAACAACACTTGGAATAATGCGATCAACTTTATCTTCTATGATGATGACTTTAGCCTCTGTCCCTGAATATACATTTTGTGTAAAATCCTTAGGGATAACGATTGCCGCTTTTTTAGTTTGAACTTCCTTTTTCGCTTGTTCTTCTGTATATGCTTTCTTTTTACCATTTAATTCATAAGTTTCTTCTAGCTCAAGAGCAGGTATTTTTTTCAACTCTTCAATAACCCTTTTAGAAAGTTCTCCACTATCATTTACTACTATAGGAATCTTGAATTTTTCTGTCTTACTATCAAATACATTGGATAATGCAAAACTAGCAACTGCAATTACTATAATGGGTGTAATAAATAAATAGATTAGACCAGGAATATCCTTTAAAAGAATAAGCAGATCTTTCTTTGCTATATACCAAGCTTTCATGTTTATCATCTCCTTTCATTTACGACCTTAAGTTTTTCCCCGTTAAATGTAAAAATACATTTTCTAAATTAGAATTTTTAACATTAAATAAGTCGATTTTCAGATTATATTTTTGAATCAATTTCATAACTTCTCTTGTAACATTAAAGCTATCTACGCATTGAATGATGATTTTTTTATCTACCAATGTGCAGGATTTCACATCAGGAATCATTTTTGTTTTATGTATAAATTCTTCCGGAGTATTTGATATTACTATCTCTAAATAATTTTCCCCATATTTTTTTATTAAATTTTTTGGGGTTTCAACATCTAATATTTCACCCTTATCATAAATTGCTACACGATGGCATAACATCTCTGCCTCTTCCATATGATGAGTTGTATATATGACAGTAATCCCTAGCTCTTCTACAAGATGGCGTATGCAATTAAAAATATGGTTTCTTGATTGTGGATCAATCCCAACTGTTGGTTCATCTAAGAAAATAACTTTTGGCTTATTTAGCAAACCAACCACTAAATTAATTCTTCTTTTCATACCGCCAGAAAATGTATCGATTCTTTTATTCGCCCAATCCTCAAGCTGTGCAAACTGCAATGCTTCTCTTATCCGCCTTTTTTTCCTTTTTCCCTTTAATCCGTATATATCGGCATAAAAAGCTAAGTTATCATATGCGGTTAAAGTCGGGTATAGCGCTAAATCTTGAGGTACTACGCTCACATTTTTTTTAATCTTATTCCGTTCAGTATACAAATCGTAGCTACATACTGTGCCATACCCTTCATCTGGCAGGATAAGAGTAGATAAAATTGAAATAAGTGTTGTCTTCCCTGCTCCATTTGGTCCTAGTAATCCTATAATTTCACCTTTACGAATATCTAGATTTAAATTATTAATAACTGTATAATCTCCATATGATTTCTTAATGTTCCGAATGGAAATCATGTTATTTATATCAGTCATATTGTTTCCTCCTCCATATTGCTAATACAATATATTAAAAGTGACTCTTCTTTATATCCATTAAAGCTTCAAGGTATTTATATCCGTACTTTGAGTCTGGTTCTAGGTATGTGCCTTCTGCCCACTCATTCCAAGCATTAATAAATAAAAAATCAGTATCCTTACTATGTTGTAGAAGATACTTCTTAAACTTACGGGGAGTAGCTCCCTTCAAAATTAAAGCGCTTTCTTTTTTTCTTGGAGAGTTATCCCAATCTATAAAAGCCCCCTTATAAATGTTTTCACGTTCTTTAATTTGACGGCTTAATATTCTTTTCCATACAAAATCATAACTTAAATGAAAATCTTTTTTTTCTTGTTGAAGTGAATTTGTATTACCTATTAATTTTTTTAAAGTGTACATAGGTTCAAACTCTATAGCAGCATCAAAAGGAAAATCTGATTTATCTTCAAAAATTGTTAACATTTCTACAAAGTGTATCCCCAGAAGCCCTTCAGATTGAGCCCATTCATTCCATAGACTCAACATTTTATTTAGGTTTGGTATAGAAGCTGGTCGGTAAATTACAAATATCGGTTTATCTTTAATATTTAAATAGTTTTTGTTTTTAAAGAATGGCAAAAGATAATTAAAGTGTTCTTTCCAATCAGACTCCTCCCCATATTCTTGTCGTATTAATACTTCCTGGTCTTTCCCATCCCAAGATCTTGACCAAGATTCATTTGCCCAACATAAGCAATATGGGAAATCAATTTCCTTACATTGGTTTCTTAGTTCTACTGGTTTTTCTAGTAGTTTTTTCCCTTTGAACCAATAATGATAATAGCAAAAACCATCTAAACCATACTGTTTTGCTAAGTTTATTTGCCACTTATGAACATCTAAATTTAACAAGTTGTAATAATAATCCCCCAATGGAGCCCTAGGCTGATAGTGTCCTAGAAAACGTGGTTTTGCTTTTTTTACATTGGTCCATTCTGTAAAACCCTTCCCCCACCATAAATCGTTTTCAGGTATTTCATGAAATTGTGGTAAGTAAAAAGCAATAGTCTTCATTAATAAGGACTTCCCCCTTCCCCATATGCAGTGACTTAATTATTAATAAAAAATAATTACACAATATAAAACTCCACCTTTTAACATGTAACTATTTAATCTGATGTTAAATCTTGTCACAAAATAAGGCAAAAAGACCCTAATTATTGTAATTTTCACACATAAAAAACTATATTTTAAATTTTTTTTAGAAAATTATTCAAAAAAACACTTTAAATCCAGTTAAGTATTGTATAGTTTTATATTATAGGAGGGGAAAAATATGTCGTTTTTTGGCGAAAAATTCACAAATTTATTGGTAAATTTAGATGTAGCAAGCCTAATTGGAAAAATAAAGCAATACCAAGGGAGATTGGAGGTCTATGAGAAGGAATTTCCATGTACATTAGAAAAGTTGCAAAAATCTACTCAGCTTCAACATACCAAAGATTTTGTCGCAATGTATAAAAACTTAAAAATAACAAATAAAAGGTTAAAAGAATTAATTACATATGATCTGTCGCCAAAAACAATGATTGAAGATGAAATATCTTGTTACGTTGATGCGCTATCACTCATTCATAATAACTATGAAAGGCTTACTATTGATCCAAGCACAATCTTAGAAATACATTTTCAACTTTTTAAATATGCTACTTCGGATAGTGGAACGTGGAGAAAACAGGACATCTTACTTGAAGAACATGAGCAACTTAATTTCTCATTTTATTGCTATCGCCCTTTAACGATTAAAGAAATCCCAGAAGCAATAAAAGATTTATGTGAAGAATACAATTATTTATTAAATCAAAAAGAAATTGATCCCCTACTTTTAATTTGTAATTTTGTACTTAATTTTATATGTATTTTTCCTTTTGAATCTGGAAATGGAAGAATGGTACGTCTACTTATATCTTTATTACTATTACAAAGTAAACATTCACTAGTGAAATATATTTCACTAGATAAAATACTTAAAAAATATGAGAGAGATTATTATGATGCCCTTTATAAATCTTCAGCAAATTGGCATTTTCAAGAACATAATGTATCCTTTATATTAAAATGTCTATTACATATTATTCTAGAAGCGTATAAAGAACTAGATGTACATATTACTAGTTACCAACTGAAAGGGAACAAAAGTTTTAAAATTAAAGAGTATATATTAAAACAAGAACTACCTTTTACAAAAGAAGCAATACGAATGGTATTTTCTGATGTTTCACCAAGCACGATCAATAAAGCGTTTGCTTGTTTACAAGAAGAAAAATTAATTGAACTAGTATCCAAAGGCCGTAATGCAGTTTGGATTAGAATAAAGATATAAATAGTATCAAAAAATTATAGGGTAATTTTCTAGAACTAATGATTAAAACATACATATAAATTTATTTTACATACACAATAGATATATTTACTTAATACATAAAGAGGGTATTTGTCGCTACATTATTTATGCAATTAGTTTTGTATTTCTTCTATCTCTATACTTCCAAAAGTCTGATGGCAGACTTTATAGGAAGTATTACAGATATAAAACTAGATATTCAGATTTTATATCCTGAATAACATTTTAGCAATAGTAAAGCATAGCATTTAATCCGTTCCACTCAAAACGTTTTAATAGAAGTAAAAGAAAAAACACCTAGATTCAGCCTTAATTCAGTAAAAAATTCGATTTCACTTAAGTAAGTGCTGATTAATTTTGTCTCTGATAGCAACTTCTATAAATTCTTCAATAGAGCTATTTGTTTCACTTGTAATTTCTTTCATATATTTGTATTCCTTACTTGTAAGTATGACAGACTTCGTTACTGTGTTACTATCCAAATATACACTATGATTCATTCTTGGGACGATTTTCCCTTCTATTATATAGGGCATTAACTCTTCAATCCATTCCATTTGAATTCCTGGTGGTAATGAAATTAATGATTGACGAATCTCAAAATACCAAAATATCTCTTCTTCTGAAATTTTTATATTTCTTGGAGATACGTACTGTAATATATTATCGATTATGTGAAAAACGTTGTTTCGTAATTGTGCAGATTTAGGAAAACGAAACTTAACAAACCTTTGATGATGACTTCTAGGTTTATCCGACAGTTTATAAGCGGACTCATATCCTGCTTTTAATGCCTCACTAAGTGTCATATTAGTTCCAAATTCATCAAGAACTATAATATCACCACGTTTTGGAATAGAAATAACACGTGCCAATGTATTTCCCTTTACAAACTTTTGAAATAATACTACATTATGTTTCTGCGAAAATGTATATACAGGATTAGCTTGTTCTACTTGCTGAACAAGTTCACGAATATCCTCCTCCTTCACAAATTTCGTTTGTCGGTTACGATGTTCTATTAAAGAATAAACTAACTTTCCTTCCTCTATCCATTTTTCAAGTTGATTCATACTAATATGGTACTCTTTACTTGCCTGGTATAAAGTAATACCCTCAATTTTACGCTCTTCTTTTACTTTCTCTACTTCTTCTCTACTAAATAAGAAACTTCCATCTAAACGCCATGTATCCTTATTGATTGGCGTTAGCTTTCCTTGCTTCATTAAACTATTAAAAATAAAGTGACTAATGTCTAAATAATCTTTTACCTCATTTGTAGTCATAGTCATTTCATATACGTTAAGCATTCTAATTCCTCCTCACGCCTCATATTTTACATAATAATATTATGTAAATTAAATTTTATAAAATTTACACTTTAAATAAATTATAACATATATCGATATGTGTATCAGGTTTCAAATTGAAACAACATCTAATTTGATTTACTTTTAAAATTAGATTTTATTAAATTTTAAACATATTAACAAAAAGTTAATTTTTGAAATTCTAATTTAACCATAGAAAATGGGACATTTTCTATAGTCATTATATATTAATATTTTATAAAATTTAATCTTAATATATAATTTATTTTCTAATTGATTAAGTTATAATATTTAATATAAAAGGAATTTATAAGGAGTTGAATAACATTGAAATTTGAATTAGATACTCTTCAAAGTGAGAATTCTTTAGAAAACATAGAGAAACAAAAACAAAATTTTACAAACATAATTGCATTATGGAACGATGATTATATAAATGAAGCGGAATTAAAAAAGGAAAATAATGAAAGAGAAGATTCATATACATATGAAGGGTTTTCAGATGAAGAGATATTGTACTACTACTTGAATCGACAAACACATTTTGACCAAGAAAAACGGATTAAGGATGCATCAAGAACTCTATATGCACGTGATCTAAGTCAGTTTTATTTCTTTATTAAACAAAGTGTGGAATTTCTACAGAAAGATGTAAAAGATTATAAAGTTGGTCAAGTCTGGAGAAACCTTAGAAAACGACATATCCGTAATTATCAAAAATGGTTGTCACAGGAGGCGATCTCCTATCAATCTAAAAATAAATACAAGCTGTCTACAATTAGTAGAAAGCTTGGTGTTATTCGTTCCTATTTGAAATGGCTATATGAAATCCAATATATTCAGGACCCTCTACATGTTGAGATACTATGTACAACTGTAAATAAACAGCATAAACCTAAACGGGAGTTATCATATGAGGAAGTAAAACAGTTGCTTCATTACTACAAGGATAATGAAATCAATTACGCTTTATTATCAGTCCTAGCTACTACAGGGTTACGTGTTGCAGAAGTCGCACATGCAAAGTGGGATGATCTTGAGTATGACGCTATACGAGGACGATATTATTTAAAGGTTGATACAAAGGGAGATAATGAAAGGATTGTTTCTATTAATAAAGAGATTTTTAATCGGATTGCCACATTTCGAATGCGGAGAAGATTACCTATAGACATTGGGAATAGAAATGGTGGAACAGTATTTCAAACTAAAAACCATACTGCTTATAGAGAGAATTATTTGTCGCAATATATTTCTAAAATCATAAAGGATACTCACCTACCCTTTACAGAGAATATCAGAATTACTCCTCACTTCTTTAGACATTTTTATGTACAGTACTTATATGATTACAAAGGATTACCACCTCATATTATCGCAGCTGCAGTAGGTCATAAAAATGATCGTACTACGAAAGAAAATTATTTGAATCAGCGATTGACGAAAGATAATGATGCCGGTAATCTAATTTTGGAAGATGAATTTTAATCTAAGCGTTCTATAATTAGTTTACAGGGCTTCAATAAGGTCATATTTAGATGTGTAATTTTTATATAATTAAAATTGATTTTTAAACCTTTTTTCATGACTGTCATTACAGTTTATTCATTAATTCTCCGCCAAGATTCTTTGATAATATAGTCTATCTATAGGGAACCTTGTCGTGCTTTGTTATAAAATACTTAGAAAAATTCACATCAGAACTTTTTGCAAGTTAAAAGTTGATTTTATTTAGCAGTGTTAATTTATTAGTTGTAAATAATTCATAAGCTAATTTTTTTGTTCTAATAACAACTATTTCTGAAAATTCAAGCTCTCTACCGATCTTTACCACTTTGGTAGTGTTCGTAATAGTATTATTTGTATTAACCTCAACGATATCCTCTAAAGAAATATTTATTATTGCGCTTTGCCATGTAATGGTTAATTTTTCTTTTGATTTAATAATTTCTATCTCTGTCATATTGCTAGTAACTCCCTAATCTATTTGTATTTATCTATATAATAGAGTATATGTCTAGAATAGAAACCAGCCAATTTCATATATATTCACTCAGCCATTGTGTAAATAGGTAATTCTGGTATAAAGGTTCTTAAAAGATAAAAGTTTAGATTAAGCGCTATTAAATCTTATGTAATTTTATATAAATGAAACTGCAGTTTGGTCACGAACTGCAGTTTCATTTATCGTTTTCCGACAGAAGACTCCTTCCTCAAAGATGTGAAGGTGTGAAACACCAATTTTAGGTGGGAGATGAATGTCGGTTGGCATAAGCCAACATGTTTGCTATCATTTACTTGTACAGATTGCTCTTCGAAAACTGAAGATATGAGGTTGATTGCAGAAAAACGTTGCAACCGTAAAATCTTCAACGTTCTATCGCCCCATGCTTGCCGAAGTTGCGAAAACCAAGCTAAAGTAGGGAGTGTGGTGCGTTAACGTACAAGATACTTATGTTCTCACCGTAGGGACTACGGGTAGAGCCTGCTAAGATAACCGGTGGATACATCGGTGTTCGCAGGAATCTCCCACTTCAAAAAGTCCGTAAGGACGTTAAGTGGTGAGTAGTTCAAATATAGATTGAATTGCTTCAATCCCTTTATCCATGTCTCTTTTTAGCTTTTTGCTGACTTTGTATCAGAATCCCTTTAATTTGAGTAAGATGCTATTTAGAATTTTTCATCTATCTTTATATAATTAGTACTAAAAACCTAAAAGATACTCCAGCATTCTTTTAAGGAAAGTAGCTCTAGTATTTTAATACCAGCTATACTATTTCCGTTTGAATCTAGAGCGGGGCCAAAAATACCAATTCCCATTTCTCCTTTTACGCAGCCGAATATTCCACCGGAAACGCCACTCTTCGCAGGAATCCCTACGCGAATTGCAAATTCACCAGATTCGTTGTACATGCCACATGTGACCATAAAGGTTTTACAAATTTTTGTTATATGTTTCGGAACAATTTGTTTTTTTCTATATGGATCATATCCATCCATTGCAAAGATTAAACCTATCCGTGCTAAATCAATACAGTTTACCTCAATTGCACATTGCCTTGTGTATAAATCCATTAACGCCTCCACATCTCCATGAATAATATCATTTTGCTTCATGTAGTAGCAAAGAGAGCGATTTAAGTAAGCTGTTTCTAATTCAGAGACGGCTACTTTTAAAGAGTAATTAATGGTAGGATTATCCGTAATATCACGCACAAAGGAAAGAATCCGTTCTATCTTCTCGTCATTACTATCCCCTTTTAGTATACTTGTAATTGCTAGTGCTCCTGCGTTAATCATTGGATTGAGTGGCTTAGAGGGGCTAGCTGTTTCTAATTTAATAATAGAATTAAATGGATCACCAGTTGGCTCCATTCCAACTTTAGAAAATACATACTCTTCGCCGCAGTCTAAAAGCGCAAGTGCAAGCGTAATTACTTTTGAAATACTTTGAAGTGTAAAGAGCGTTTGTGAGTTACCGGCATGAATATAATCTGTCTCTTTATGATAAATTGCAATCCCTAAATCATCTAGATTCGCATTTCCTAGTTCTGGGATATAAGTAGCCAGTTTCCCTTTTTTTGTATATGTTTGTACTTGCTCTAACAATTGTTCTAGATTATTTATTTGAATACACTGCATCACTAATACGTCCTTTTCTTTATTATTAATTGTATTCTAATTAATTTGAAAGTAACTAAAATTTTTAATGAAATGGATATAAATTATCCGTAATATAATAAACGTGGAAATTCAAAATTCTCTATTTTCTCAACATGATAGTTGTGTTCATGATCTGTATTTAATAAACGACTTGAATAAAAGAGCGTCTTCAGAATCCTAGAAATTGACTCCTCTGTATTTAAGTAAATATCTTTGTTAACCAATCTTTTCTTTGGTTTTTTCGTTGTTCCAGCATTCAGTATTCTTTAAATTAGGAATATTAGTTGCATAGAAAATCGGATCTTTTCCAGCTTTCTTTTGTCTTATATAATCTTTGAGAGCAGAGAAAGCATATTTTCCAAGGAAAATAATTGCAATTAGGTTGAAAATAGCCATAATCCCCATGAATAAATCTGCAATATCCCATACAATTTGAACCGTTGCTATAGAACCGAGCATTACCATACCAATTACTGAAATGCGATATATCATTAATAATGTCTTACTACCACTTAAAAACTCAATGTTTGTTTCACCATAGTAATAGTTCCCAACGAGAGAACTAAAGGCAAATAGAAAAATTGCTACTGCTACAAAGGTAGGTGCCCATGGTCCGATATGAGTTTTTAATGCTTCTTGTGTTAATTGAATTCCATTCAGGTCTGTAGAATTGTGCATATCGGATAGAAGGATCATAAATGCAGTACAACTACAAATTATTAGTGTATCAGTAAAAACACCAAGTGTTTGAATAAATCCTTGTTTAACAGGATGAGTAACATTGGCAGTCGCAGCTGCGTTTGGAGCGCTTCCCATACCAGCTTCATTTGAAAATAAACCACGCTTTACTCCTAGAAGAATCGCAGCACCAAGTCCTCCGCCTACAACTTCCTTAATACCAAAAGCATGCAGCAAAATTTCTTTAAATAGAATAGGAACTTGCGTAATATTTGTAATAACCACAAATAGTGCAACACCAACATAAAGAATCGCCATAAATGGTACAATCATTTCTGCAACACGAGCAATCCGTTTTACGCCTCCAAAAATAATTAGTGCGATTAAACCAACTAGTATACAGCCGACAATTTTAGGTTCCAGATTGAATGCGCTTTCAAACGCTAGCGAAACTGTATTCGCTTGAACAGCATTAAATACCAGACCAAAGCAAACTGTAATTAAAATTGAGAAAACAACTCCCATCCAACGTTTATTTAATCCTTTTTCCATATAGTAAGCTGGACCGCCTCGAAATTTATTACCATCTTTTACTTTGTATATTTGAGCAAGTGTACTTTCTACAAATGCAGAAGCTCCCCCAATTAATGCGATAAGCCACATCCAAAATATTGCACCGGGTCCGCCGGTGGAAATCGCAATTGCAACACCGGCTAAGTTTCCTGTACCAACGCGAGAAGCTGTACTCATGCAAAATGCTTGAAAAGAAGAAACTCCATTTTTTTCTTTTTGTGCTTTACGAGTTGAGGAACTTGCGCCATCACTAAGTAAGCGAATCATTTCACCAATATAGCGAAATTGTACAAACCTTGTCTTAATTGTAAAATAGCATCCAATCCCAATTAAAAGAGCAATTAGAATGTAACCCCATAAAAATTCATTTGTTATTCCAATGAATTTGTGGATGGAAGTGATTACATCTTTGATGAAATCCATATGATTAATCCCCCTTATTCTAATGAATATATTTATCTAAAAAAACGTGAATTCAGTTTGACAAAAAAATAAGCGGAAACATGATCTTCAAATTTTTTTATTAGCACTCAGATACTATTTTCGTTTATATATTTTCTCTTTGTACACGAATCAGACGTCTTTTTAGAGTTACATTGTTCCAATGATTACAATTTCCTTAATGATCTTACGTAGTAGAACATTGTTTAGTTCTTCCAGAAATCATCAAACCGATCAAACCACCAAGTAAGGCTATTAAAACCCATCCCATTCCTTCATTATATAAAGGAACATGTTGCATGAAAGTAAGCAGCGAGTCACTAGCCAGTTCTGCTGTTTCTAATCCTTGTATTATACTAATCAGTAATGCTCCTAAAACTGATCCAACATAGACAGCCTGCTTATCTTTTATATAACGATCAAAAAAAGCAAGAATAATTAACACTATTGCTACAGGATAGATAACAATTAGGATAGGTAGGGAAAGTTTAATTAGCATAGACAAACCAAGGTTTGATACTCCAAAGCTAAATAAGCAAATAATTAAAATGATTTTGTTATAAGAAATCTTTGGAAATAGTGTTGTGAAAAATCTCCCACATGCTGAAACGAGTCCTACAGATGTAGTTAAACATGCGAATAACATTGTAATTCCTAATAAGGAAAGACCATATTGCCCAAATAAATGTTGTACTACATTTGTTAATAACACACTTCCATTTTCAAATATGCCAAATGTTTGAGAAGTAGCTCCAATATAAGCAAGTGATATATATATGATAGATAATCCAAGTGCGGCTATAAGCCCTGCTACTATAGTAGATTTAGCAATTAATTTTTTATTTGTAACACCTTTTTCTTTTATAGCGTTAATTACAATAATTCCAAATACGAGAGCAGCAAGGGCATCCATTGTTAAAAATCCTTCAATAAATCCTTTGAAAAAAGGAGCTTCCTGATATGAATCAGAGGGTGTTGAAATAGATCCAACTGGTGAAGAAATTGCTTTAACAATAATAATACTAATCATGATTAGTAACAGCGGGGTTAAATATTTTCCAATTCTATCTACCAATTTAGAGGGATTTAAAGATAGATAATATGTTATAGCGAAATATACAAATGTATACAGAAGTAATATATACCATTGATTTTGCATGGTGTTACTTAAAAAGGGGGCAACTGCCATTTCATATGAAACAGTGCCTGTACGAGGAATGGCGAAAAAAGGGCCAATTGCTAAATAAATGATAAGAGGAATAATAACACCACAGGCGGGGTGAATCCTACTAGCAAGGGTACTAACATTTCCACCAAAAAGGGAAATAGCAGCGATGGCTAGTAATGGAAGTCCAATACTACTCACAACAAATCCCGAAATCGATATCCAAATATTCGTTCCAGATGAATATCCTAATAAGGGAGGGAATATCATATTACCTGCACCAAAAAATATTGCAAACAGCATAAGTCCAATAGGGATTGTTTCTTTAAAAGTTAACGATTGTTTCATAGAGCACTCTCCTTTTTTGACGAAAAATGTCGAAATTTTAGTTTTTTTCATTATAGCATATGTTATTAGAAAATAAAGAAAAATAAAAATGGGAATAATTTCTTAATCCACTTAAAATACCGTTTTAAGTGGATTAAATTATATAAATCCCCAAATTCCATAAAATCAATTAATAAAAATACATAGATATTTTAAAATTAAACATTTGTATATTGAAATTTCAATAAATAATTATCGTTTTTTCCGAGAAGACCCCTTCCTCAAGGAACTCCAATGGTAGATGAATTGTGTCACTAGTAGTTGAAACAGAAGTACAAGAACTTCCAAAAACAAATTCTTACATTGAAATGGCTGTATAACTATAAGATTTTGCCATTTTGTCAGATGGAATTACCTAGAAAAGTCCGAAGTTTTTTTGATCATTAGAAGAGAAGTTGGCGAAAGCACAACTTATTCTTTCAAGACGAACGAAAGAATCTTCTCGCTGGAATAAATGAAGATATCCTAAGTAAAGCGTTCCATCAAACTCTTTACTTAGGAAACCCCTCTTCTAAATGAATTGAAAGTAAGGATAGTTCAAAACTACTTTCTACTTCATTCCTCTCAGAATAATTAAATTCAATGAATATAATTTAATTATTTAAAAATAATAATAAAAAACGGACTATTATACATATTAAGAGGGTGAACACATGTCCTTAATTGAAGAAAAATTAAAAACTACAACGAATGAAATCGTTGAAACTATTCAGACAAAAAATTTACAAGAACTTAAAAATAGATTAGAACAGACCTTTGATATTTGTGCCGATTTGGTTGAACATCCTTTGCAATTAAAAACAAACACGAATATTTTACTATATTATTTTGAAGGCCTTACAGATGGTGTCGCATTAAAAAGCAATGTTGTTACACCATTATTACAAGAAGTAAATGAAGACAGTCAAATATTTAATTCTAATATTATTGCTACTCATACCAAAATAGTATATACGTGGAATGAAATTAAAGAAGGATTACTTGAGGGTCAATGTGTTCTATTTATGGAAGGAGAAAAGCGGTCACTTTTAATAAATACAAAAGGCTGGGCAGAAAGAGCAATTCAAGAACCAATTTCAGAAGTTACTATTAAAGGCTCACATGATGGATTTATTGAGAATGCCACAAAAAATATAGGCTTAATTCGTCGATATATTCCTTCTACAGAATTAAAAATCAAAAAGCTGACGATTGGAGAAAGAGCAACTTCATTAGTCTATTTAATTTACTTAGGTGATGTTGCGAGCGCAGATGTAGTTCAAGAAATAGAAACTAGAATCTGTAAAATTAAAACGGATACGGTATTGAGCATTGGAGAACTATCTAATTATACAAAAGATCAAAATTGGACTCCTTTTCCACAGGCTTATTTAAGCGAACGCCCAGATGCAATTTCAAATCATTTACTTGATGGGAAAGTAGCAGTATTGATGGATAGATCCCCAGGTGCAATGATTGTTCCAATGAATTTAATTGGATTTTTTCAGACTCCTGATGATTATAATATTCATTGGCTCATTGCATCGTTTTTTCGTTTATTACGATTTGCAGGATTTATTATAGCGATTTTTTTACCTGCAATTTATATTGCTATCGTCTCTTTTCACTTTGAAATCATTCCTTTAGATTTATACACTTCTATTGCAACGTCAAGAGTCAAGGTCCCTTTCTCTCCCTTACTGGAAGCTTTTATAATGGAAATTACACTT
>NZ_JADAXG010000011.1:0-144436 GCF_019837545.1 Bacillus sp. 17RED48 | reverse complement strand
TTTTTGGAACTATCGAAATTAAATGGAATTCCAGTTCCAAAACCTCGAAAATCCATTTTTGAAACGTTTCTAAAAAACACACACCTTTTGGTACATCTTTGGTATAATATGAAGTATAAAACATCGAGAGAAGGAGATTTTGATACTTTGAATAACAGAAAATTCGGATACATCCGTGTGAGTAGTAAAGATCAAAATGAGGGTAGACAACTAGAAGCGATGAAACAAGTTGGTATTGATGAAAGAGATATTTTCATTGATAAACAATCTGGTAAGGATTTTAATCGTCAAAAATATCAACTTGTAAAAATGATGTTACGGGAAGGGGACATTTTATATGTACAATCCCTGGATCGTTTTGGAAGAAACAAGGAAGCTATTTTAAATGAATGGAGGGATATTACCCAAAATATAAAAGCACATATTGTTGTAATTGATATGCCTTTATTAGATACAACAAAGTATCAGGACAACTTAGCAAATCTCATTACAGACCTGGTACTTCAAATTCTTTCGTGGCTTGCTGAAGAGGAGCGAACAAAGATAAAAGTTCGACAACGAGAAGGAATCAACTTGGCTAAAAAACAGGGAAAACATCTTGGAAGACCGAAGACAGAAATTACAGATGAATTTATCACTGCTTATAACACTTGGAAAACAGGTGCCATAACCGCTGTTGAAGCAATGAAACAAGCAAATCTATCAAAAACTACATTTTACCGCCTTGTAAAGAAATATGAAAATAAATTTTGAAAAGCATCTAAATCATGCTATTTAAGGGGGATATTATGAAAAAAGTATTGTTTGGGAGCATCACCTTATGTTTTTTACTAACAGGATGTGATGAGAAAACTAGTGCTGTACCGAAAGAAAATAAAACAACTCTTTCTAATCAAGAAGCTAAAGCAGAAAATAAGAAAGCTAACTCAAAACAGGAGACTAAAACTGTAGAAAAAGAGGCTGAGGAAATACAAGGGGTTCCGATCACTCCTCAAGCCCAAAGTCGTTATACAGTGGAAATGAGCTCAGTTGAAGGAAAAAATTATTCGATGCATGTCTTTGCAAATAATGAAAAACATGAAACGCAAGCTGATACTTGGGCAGGAGCAAAAACAGGAGATGAGATATACCAAGGCTCATATCAAATTGCACTCCAATCTAAAAACTCTCCGCTATATCTACAAGAGGCGAAAATAGGTGAATTTGTATTTAATGGCTCTCAAAAAAGTGGCTATGTTAGTAAAGGGGCACCTGACTTTTTCGTAGCAATACAACGTGAAGCTTCTAATATTTCTACTGGAAAGGCTTTTTACATTAATAAAGGGGCAGTTAAGGAAGTAAAAGTTAATGGTGCAGATCAAGGGATAGGACTTATCGGTAATTTTAAAGCATTAGATCAAGGTAAGTTTATGACTGCTATATATGATAATAGTCAAGGAATGTGGGAGTTCAATACCTACCAAACAAATTTAGAAACAGGAAACGCTTCACAAATTAATTCAGAAAAACTGTCCCTAGAAAAAGGTACAGAGTATATGCAAAATAATTTTTAAAATTCCCCACCCAGAAGTTGGAAAACAACTTTCTCAACAACAATAAATGCAATCTAGATATAGTTGATATAAGTTTAATGTATTTTAGAGTTAGATACACGTATACAAATACTAATTTACGAGGTCTAAAAATGAAAAAATTTATTCTAAAAACTCTTTTTAAAAAAGAATTATCTTTAATTCATAATAACTACCAACGACAAGTACTGCTTATTAAAGATGAATTTGAAACTAAAATAAACAAACTAAAAAAAACATATGACATACCAAAAGAAATTTTTTCTAAGTATCCACAAGCTGAAATTATTGGCATTGAAAAAAACAAGAAAAATAATGAAGTATTTGTATTTAGAGAACCAATCGGACGGTCTTTTGAAATTAAATTGTATACACGAAGATCCAATTATACCTATCAAATTCCTACAATCTTTGCAACTCTCCATAACAATTCAAATCAAGAACCTGATTGTATATGGATTGGAGATATAACCAGCCCGAAAGAAAACATTGGGAATGGCTCTATTATAATGAAATATCTTATTAAAATGGCTAAAGAAATGAAAGTTGCACATATTTCCGGGCGACTATCACCACATGACAGAGACCATTTCAATAAATTAGAACATTTTTATAAAAAATTTGGTTTTGAGGTGAACTTTAATTGCGACAGAACAGAAGGCAGTATAAAAATGATATTAGATAATTAAACCCCAATAATATTTTGTAAAAAAGATGTCTATTTCCTATCAGTAGACATCTTTTTTAATCAGTATTACTGCTTAAATTGTAGTATCTGTTTTTAAAGATATTTAAAAATATTCAAATTAACTTCATTTCTAAAATTAAAACAGATATTTCTCTCCATTAAAGCCCATAAGGTTAAATGAATTATTAGTTTCTGGTTTACTTGTGTTTTCTTCTGTTTTCCCATGCCTTCTTCATACCACATGCAGGACAACCATAACCTCGACTTCTACTTGCTATTATTGACTCCCATTCATTACCACAAATAGGACAAAGCCACCACACTTTAATTCCTTTGCTTTGTGTTACATCTGTTGGCTTTAAATTGTGATTTTTGGTAGGGTGCCATTCTTTTGAAAGAGGAGGATTTATGGTTCCTAAATCATTAAAACCTTGTAAAACTCTACGCCCACTACAATATGGACAATTTCTATTTGCATTTCGATGAGTAACAGAGTCACAATAAGTATGACCTTTTTCACATAACCACCATACTTTTTTATTACTCCCTGCCGTTATATTTTCAGGCATCAGAGTCCCATTCATTGTTGGATGCCATTCCATAGCCATTTTAGGATTTAGTATCGCTAAAGAATTGTTTTTCTTTTTCATATCCATAATTTCAAATATTAAACTTCTATCTCTTGTTATATCAAAATCATTATCTATAATGCAATGATGTGTTTCTTTTAAATGGCTTGCAATAAATTTTAGAGCTAAAACTAAGTCTTCTTCTTTACAGGTAGGCAATTTAAAATCAATCGAAGTATCGTTCAAGTTAGGACATTTTGGCTCTCTTATTCTAATTAAGGTTATTCCATTATCAAAGCATATTTTATTTTTCTGTTTGTCTTTTTTTATATCTTTATGCCAAGCTTCACCATCATATTCAATTCCCAATTTAAATTCAGGTATGTATATATCAATTTCAAATTTACCTAAAAAGTGTTCTTTAAAATTAGATCTCACGTTAGAAAAGTGGAGACTTAAGTAAAAGTATAATGCTTTTTCTTGAAAAGAAATCTGCTGTTCCTTTGCACATCGTGGACAGCCTACACCTTTAGCTCTATTGGCTATTATTGATTGATATTCCTGACCACACTTACAACATAACCACCATACTTTTTTATTACTTCCTTTTGTATAGTCCTTAGGTTGCCATTCCCCATTTTTAGCGGGATGCCACTCTTTGCACAAATTAGGGGTGGTTTCCAATAAATTTTGATTACTTGCTAACAATGATTCTCTTCGTTTCTGCACTCGCTTTATTTTTGCACAAACAGGGCATCCCCTATCATTTTTTCTGTGAGATATAGAGGATGCCCATTCTTTACCACACTGACTACACAACCACCAGTACTTCTTATTGCCACCTGATATAACATCATTTGGGGTTATATTGCCATTTTTTAAAAGATGCCATTCTTTTGCAAGTTTTGGGTGTGTTGTTGCTAAGTCATTATAGCCTTTAAGAACTCTATGATTGCTACAAATCGGGCAACCAGTATTGTTTGAAGTCCTTTCATTTACAGTTGCATCAAAGATGTGTCCTTTCTCACACTGCCACCAGACCATTTTATTGCTCCCTGGCATAATATCTAAAGAAGTTAATTCTCCATTTTTAGTTGGATGCCATTCCTTTGCTAAGTTTGGTCTTTTAGTTTTTAAATCATTATAGCCTTTCAAAACAGATCTATTGGCACAATATGGACATCCACTACCACTCCTAGTTCTGTTATAAATTCTTGATTGATAGCTATGTCCAAGGTAGCATTTCCAATAAACTATTTTTCCACTAGCTCTTCCTACTTCTTGTGGTGTCACTTTACCATTTTTTATATAATCCCATTCGTCTAACAAATAGTCTTTGCCGTTATCATTACACCAATCACATAGACATTGTTTCATATGTAACACCTACTTCTCCCATAAATACATACTTTTACACTTGTAACCTATTACCCTGTTAACGCGTCTATTTAATAGAATTTTTATGTTTTAGGAAATGGGAATGCAGAAATTGTAAGCTCAGTCCTCATTTAGTAGCAAAATGTGTCTAAACGTACAATTTTCTTTTTTTGATATGGTGAGGCCTAATAGGAATGTTTACTTACTTGCACTAAAATTAACTTATTCTTCAAACCAAAACAGCACTTCAATAGGTGCTTTTAAAACTTTCGCAATATCATAAGTAAGTTTGAATGAAGGATTATATTTACCATTTTCGAGATTACCAATCGTTTCTCTTCTAACACCAACCTTGTTAGCTAAATCTTCTTGAGACATATTTAGCCGTACCCTATATTCTTTCATTCGAGTCTTAATTGGCATTTTGCATCCCTTTCTTTTCTCTATGTTCAAATATTTCAAGACTAATTAGGAATGTACCGAATGGTATGAAAAGCGAAATTGTAACAAGGAATCTAATTACAGCTAAATTTTCCAAAATCAAAACACTTAATGTTACTATAATGCCAAGTATGAGTGCTACGAAAAATGCTCTTGTAGCGGCGATACGAACATGCTGTATAAAGAGCTCATCAGGTACAACCTTTGCATACATAAAGAAGAAAAAGAAACCGAAAAAATAACCTACAACCGATGAATAATCACCTAAAAATGCGAACGGGCTTAAAAAGCCAAAAAAACCGAGAAACCCCAAATAAGATAATTTATTTTTCATTTAATCCCTCCTGCGTGATGTATTTCGCTCTTTATGATAAAAATATATCACATTGATTAAGAAATAAAAAGGTCCTATGGTTCATCTTTCTAAATATAGCTTGTTTAGAAAGAATAACGTTTTTTTACACTTGGGGGTAGTCGGATTTCTTAAGTTGATGGGCATGTGTAACTGCCCCTTTTTTCTCTTTCAATTGTTCATACATATCTTCTTGGGGTACCGCCAGCATTTTGGAAAAAAACCACGCTAAACCAAAAATACAATAAGCTGTCCATATGGACAGCTTATTTACATAATTTTCGAACTCGGAAGCTGATTAATCTAGATATTCTTCCGCAAGTGTTGGATTTAAATATTGTGCCATGGCAGTCTTCATCTTTCTAAATCCGGATTTGCTGTAAAATTCCTCATTATTGGTTGTTGAAACAAGATGAACACAAGAAATATCTTTGAGTTGATCTAGTAGACTATTTATGATTTTTTTACCTATCCCTTTACCATGATATTGTTTATGAATAACAACGTCATATATAGCAGCGTTAAATACCCCATCAGACATAGCTCTTCCAAAACCAATAATTTTATTTTGATTATAAGCAATTGCTAATGTGTTGCTGGCAGTAAACACTTTTTTAATTTTTTTCTCATCATGCTTTTTCCATCCTACAGACTGATAAACCTCTCTCATTTCAGTCCAATTCACATTGTGTAAACTATTACAAATTCTGATTTCCATGTGTCCTGCTCCTTCTATGTTTATATTTTAGGGGTACCGTCCCGAAAATGCAGATTTACAACGTTAAGCTGTTTATCGTGTTAAAAATAAAGAGTTTAACAACGATAAGGATTTCGAGACAAGTCATATGAGACATTTGCAAGCCTTATTTGATGCAAAATTGATTGAGTCCCAATAGAGTAAACCCTATTGATACAAGGATTTCTACCTTAACGTTGTAAATCCGCAAAATCCTGATGCTACCCCTTTTAATATTAGATATTAATTCTATGCTAAAAGAGAAAATCCTATATTGTATATTTTATTCATACTCAGTTAACATAATGGCTTATTATCGGTAGCAAAGAGAAAGACGTCCCCTTACTCTCACAAGGGAGTTGTCTTTTTCTTTTTTTATGACTCTATGCATCTTTTTATACATTCCTATTCTGGGGCGCCTTTTGGCTTCCCTATGGTTCCCGATGTCTCCCTATTTTTTGCATAAATTCTTGCATACTCTTAGCGTGGTTTTTTTCCGAAATGCTGGCGGGACACCTTCTTGTAAATTAAGCATGAAATGCGCCCCCTGGTTTGTTTGTATTTACTTTTCTTCTAATACTTGCTGCTTTTCACTGTTGGATATTTGTGATTCCCATTCACTTTCTATTTTTCTAAACCATTTTCCTATTTTGCTTAGATAATATCTTTTTACTTCACCATTAGGAATCCAAATTTCACGTTCCTGTATTTGATTCATCACTTCATGAAGAATCTCATCATGTTCATACTTTTTAGGTTTTCTATAATGTGTTTTTACAAACTGTGTATATTCTCTACGTAACCAATTAGAAATATGTTGTCTTTGTCTTTGCTTGAGATGTGACCATTTTTTATTTGTTTGAAGGATTTTTCCATTTACTTTTATGTGGTTTTTCATCGACACTCATCCCCTTTTACTAGCAAAACGAATATATCACTATCGTATCACATTTAAATCGAAATACTGCTCTAGGTACATATTTCGCAAGAAATCTATCCGAAATATACAATACATTCTCTATTTAGCTGATTAAGTCTACACAAGATTAAATGTAGACTATTATTGTAGTGTTTTAGTTTTTTAAATCATTAAGGTACGTGAAATTATTTTGTTAACCATAAAAAAGGCCCCTTGAAAGGAGCACTTATTTGACAAGGTACTGTTCTATTTCTTTTATTAATAGTTCTGCACCTTCTGGACTCAATGAGATCTTACCCTTTGCTAATGCCATGTTACGAGTTGACACTTCTCCTGTTAATGCACAAACATGACCAGGCTGATACTTCTGTAAAATGATGTCTTCCCCTTCTACAAAAATCTCTAATGGTGATTTTTCTTTAATCCCAAGCGTATTTCTAAGTTCCTTTGGAATTACTATACGCCCTAATTCATCCACTTTTCTAGTTACTCCGGTTGCTTTCATCCAGCATATTTCCCCATTTCATTATCAATTTGTACCCAAGTTATTCTTTACTATTGTAACAGGATTTCTCCATATATGAGAAACATAATAATCCCAAAACTAACGATCATAACCAGAAATTCTTTAAATCTTTGCTGAAAGGAAATACGTCCTTCTTCCTCTTTTCACAATACTGCGTAAAATAACTATTCTTTTATGGATTAAGGCATGATTTTCCTGTCAAGGAGTTACTTCAACTCGTTAATATTACTCGTAGTACGTACTATTATTGGATGAAACAGCTCAATCATCCTAATCCAAATGCGGAGGTAAAAGAACTGATACAAGCTATTTATGATTAACACGATGGGTGTTATGGCTAGTAACAATACAGCTCATTCTTTCGTTTTGGAGTATTTCAAAATGTTAACTGGATGGGAATGTACGGTGACCTCTACTTAATTATCAGAAAAACATTAGCCTTTAATTGTATACACGGTAATTACCATGATTTTCCGATGCCAGCATCATAATAAATCTTTCCTTTTCCTCTTTTTATCAGTATTGGAAGGTAAAGAGGGGGCTAGGCACAAAAACAGGTTGTGGAGAAAGTCTTCTTCACAACCTGAGAGTAAGTTATATCTCCAAATATGATCTGTTCTTTTAACTATTTAGTCTTTTATAATCTATTATAGTCGATATAACTAGAGTCATAATAAATCCACTGACCTGTTCCAATTCTTAGCCAGCCATTCTTTTCTTCATATACTGTAACTTTTTCACCTTTACTTGTCTTTCTAACAATAGAATAGTTTGTACCTGATCCGCTTCGAACATTTACCCCAATACCATTAATTTGAGCCGTTCCAATTACCTTTTCAACACTACCATTTTCAATTACTTGTAGCATATTTAAAATGAATGTTGCTGTTTCACCACGGGTTGTTGTTCCTTTAGGGTCGTATTGATTGTCACCCTTACCTCTTACAATACCTAGGCCATACAATCTTTGTACGTCTTCTTTATAGCTAATTTGGTCTTTGTCTGAGAATGGTAGGTTTACAACTGGTCCCCATATACCTTTATACTGTAAAGCCTTGTTTACAATAATTGCTGATTCTTCTCTTGTAATAGGTGTGTTTGGGTCAAAATAACCATCACCTCTACCTAGAATAATACCTGCACTTGCAGCACGTTTAATACCATCTCGTAAAGTTGAGTTTGCATCGTTTAGGTCTTTAAATGAAGCATCTCCAGCTGGCAGGTTTAGAGATTTAGAGATTAATTGAGCAAATTCGGCTCTTGTTATCGCTCTATTGGGTGCGAAAACTCCGTTTCCTTCCCCTATCATAATACCCCTTCTATTTAACTCTCGTATAGCTTCTTCATACCAACCTCCAGTAATGTCATCTTTTGGTTGATAAAAATTATTATAATACCCACCAACACCATTTACGAATGCATCCCATTGTCCATTATTAATCATATTGGCAGGACAGATTTTACCACTCCATCTTTGGTGTTTTACAATATTATTTAACGGTACACCAGTTTCTTTCATTAAATAAGCTACAAGTTTCTTAGCATTATCTACCGCTTTACTATAGTTACCGTCACTGTTAACTGCGATTTCAATTGCAATAGATTCTCTATTACCTGGACCATCACCGTCTCCTGCGTGCCATCCGTTCTCGTTTAATGGTAGGTGTTGATAAATCTCTTTATCGTCTACTGTAAAATGCCACGATGCAGCTCGGTCTGTGTTGCCTACTGCTTGGTTATATAGGTATTGGGCGTGGTTTCTAGCACCTGCTCCTACACTTGTATTATCAGTCTCATGAATTGTAATGTACTTTGGACTCATGTAGTTTTGAGGACGAATATTATCGTTACCTGCTGGAACAATCCATTCAGTGAATGGAACACCATTTATTGTACTAGAGGTGCTAGGTGATATGGGAGACAGACTACGTTTTGTTCTGTTTGAATTGTTAGGAACAGTTAGTGTACCTGTTTCTTCATGAATACCTTCTGAACGTTGAAGACTATCTACTTTCTTATTGTCGACAGTACCTCCACCACGTCCGTCTACCTCTTCAAAACTAGCTTCAATACTTTTTAGAGCCTGTTCATCTGTTGTTTGAAGTTGGTCTGTGTTACCTTGCACTTGAAGGCTTGTAGATTGCTTATTGTTTACTGATTGTTGTTCCTCTGCAAACGATACCAATGGTGAAGATAATACTGTTAATCCTGCCGTGAATGCTACTACTTTTTTATTAAATTTAATATTCATTTTGAATTTGGCATATCTTACTATTTTAATAGATATACCTTCCTCCTTGTACTTCTTTTAGTCTGAATAATAGTGTGAATAATGATAACCTGAACCTCAAAGATAATGGCTTAATTTTTCATTTCATATGATAAACCGAAATCTATAAATCCTACTAGATATATTAGTATTTCAGCATTATAACACAGCACGATTGCAAAAATATAATTAAATAACATAAATAACCTTTAGTGTATAAAACGGTTCTGGTGCAAAAATCCCAAGGCTCTTACAACTAATATCTTAATCTTGAACATACTGATAGTATGACTCTAAAAAGGAGCATAATCAGTTAATCTATTTTTACACCAAAACCATGTTAGTTCCTATATAAAAAATAAACCCCTTCTTTTCATTTTATTATTTCTTTTTACCTAGCGATTTAAGACCACGTTTAATAACATCATAGAAACTTAGAGATTGTGCCATATGACCTGGATCTACATATTCTCGTATAGCCCGAAGAACTTTCTTAGGTTCCTTAGAAGAAAAGGTGAAGATTCCATTTCTCTTGGTTTCAATAGCATAACGTGGAATCCATTTCCCCTTAAACATTACAGAAGCTATAACGTAATCTACTTCCTCCCACGGAATTTGAATAAATTTACGCGTATCACGAGAATTATAAAATTCAAACCCTTTATCACCAATCATAATTTTCCCATAGTCCGTAAGTCCCGTAAAAGCGGTAGCATCTATTACTAAATCTACCTTTGTATTAATTGATTGAACCATCATATCCACTCCATTTCATTTATCCTATTTATAATTCGTAACTTCAAACAATTAAGTCAATACAAAAAGTGGCTGAAGCGATAATCCCCAGCCACTTTTTGTATACGAACTATTATCGATTCACAGGCTACTAACCTATACTTTAATCTCAACAATTCCTAAATAATAAATTTTAAGAATTGAAAACGTGAGCAACTTAAATTATAAAAGTCCGATTACGTGACCAACTACCCCAACTACGAATAATGAAAGAATAATAACAATTGGGCTGACTTTTTTCTTCAGCAACCACATGCAGAAGAATGTCAGAAGCAATGCAGCTAAACCAGGAATTAATTGATCTAAGTTATCTTGCAAGGTGGTCACTTTTGTAGGTGACAGTGCCATTCCTGAGTTTACTTGTTCGAAAGATTGACGAATCCCTTCACCATTTCCAGGAAGTTTGTCCCACTCAACATATGCACCTTTATCTAACTGAACTTCAGATACAACTGGCTTGAATTTAATTGATACCCACCGTTCCACCAAGGCTGCAAGTACAAACATACCAAGGATTGATGCACCTTTTGTAATATCTTGTAATAATCCACCTGAAAGATCATCAGTAATTTTAGAACCGGCTTTATAACCAAATTCTTGTGTATACCACATAAATCCCCAACGAACCAGATTCCAAGCTAAGAAGAAAAGGATTGGCCCAAGGATATTCCCCCCCATTGCTAATGATGCTCCCAAAGCACCTAACATTGGACGTAAAGTAAACCAGAATACCGGATCACCAACACCGGCTAAAGGACCCATCATTCCAACTTTAACCCCCTGAATTGCCACATCATCAACTTCTGCACCATTAGCACGTTCTTCTTCAAGTGCCAATGTAACTCCTAGAATTGGTGAAGCAATATAAGGATGTGTATTGAAGAATTCCAAGTGACGTTTTAATGCTGCTTTTCGATCTTCTTTTGATTTATATAACTTTTTAATCGCTGGAATCATCGAGAAGGCCCAACCACCATTCTGCATACGTTCGTAGTTCCAAGAACCCTGAATAAATGTAGATCGCCATGCAACGGCTAAACGATCTCTTTTTGTTAATTGAATTTTTTCTGCCATTTGTCTTCTCCTCCTCCTGAATTAATAATCGTTTAAGATATCGTCAAGCGGGTCACCAGAGTTACCTCCACCACCATTTGAAGAACCACCCATTTTAGAAAGACTCAAATAAATAAGAGCTAAAGCCACACCCAATGCACCAAGAGCAATAAGTGTTAATTGAGAAATCGCAGCTATTACGAAACCAATAATGAAGAATGGCCATACTTCTTTTGTTGCCATCATATTAATAACTAATGCATAACCAACAGCAACAACCATTCCGCCACCAATAGCCATTCCATCAGTTAACCATGCAGGCATTGATTCCAAGAATCCTTGAACGCTTTGTGCAGGGATAAATAAAAGTGCTCCGGCAGGAATTGCAATTCGGATACCTTGTAAACACACCGCAGCGATGTGTAACACTTCAATTTTTTTTATATTTCCTTCTTCAGCTGCCGTATCCATCATGTGTACAATAGGAACAGCAAGTGTACGAACAATCATTGTTAAGAAAAGTCCTGCTACCGCAAGTGGTACCGCTACTGCAATTGCTGATGCAACACCGCTAACACCTTGTCCGCCTAATACTAAAATGATTGCTGATGCAACTGATGCCAATGCAGCATCTGGCGCTACAGCTGCTCCAATATTTGCCCATCCAAGTGCAATCATTTGAAGTGTACCGCCAAGAACAATACCAGCCTCCAGGTTACCTGTTACTAAACCAATTAGTGTACATGCCACTAGTGGTTGATGGAATTGAAATTCATCTAATATTCCTTCCATACCGGCTAGAAATGCAATTAGTATCACTAAAATTATTTCTATAGTAGACATTATGATCCCCCATTTTATTTAAATTTGCTATGCAACTACGATAATTCAACCTTCGCTTTTTTTAGAATATCATCCATGTTTGCACGAGAATCATTAGGTACTTTACGTACATCAAAATGAATGCCTTTTGCTTTCATTTTCTCGAAAGCCTCAACATCTTCTCTTCCCATAGAAAGAACCTTATTAACAACAACCTTTCCAGTTGAATGAGCCATAGAACCAACGTTAACTTCTTTAATATCCACACCACCCTCTATAACTCTCAGGACATCTAGTGGGTTTTCAAATAATACCAGTGCATTAGTATTACCAAAACGGGGATCTTTTTCAACTTCAATCATTTTGCAGATTGGAATAACATTGGCCTTAACCCCTGGTGGTGCCGCCTGTTCGATTAATTTTTTACGAAGATCGTCTTTAGACACTGCATCTGAAACTACGATAATACGATTTGGTTGTGTAGACTTTGTCCATGCAGTCGCTACCTGACCATGCAATAAACGAGAATCCACACGGACTAAAACGAACTTGATTTTCCCATCACCAACTACTGTACCGGGAGCAAGTCTGCCATTTGCTTTTCCATCTTTTGCAACTGCGATATCAGTATTTTCTTTGGGTTCCAGCTCTTCAGGTTTAATTCTGACCCCTTCCTTCGCTGTTTTAATGATATGTGCTGCGATTTCTTGAGCAGACGTAATTGATAAACGGGATGCATAAGCTTCAATCACCATTGGTAAGTTCAAACCAGCAACGATTGCCCAATTGTCTTTGTGTTCTTCATACAAGCCATTAGCTTGATTGAATGGAGTACCGCCCCATAGATCGACTAAAAATAATACCTCATCTTGATTATCAAAAGATGCTACTGCTGCTTCCATTTTTGCTCTCAAATCGTCTGGCCCTTCGTGTGGCATTAAGGTAACAGCCTTAACGTTTTCTTGCTCTCCAAAAATCATTGCGCCAGATTGTAAAATGCCTTCAGCAAATTGCCCATGGCTTGCTAGGATAATCCCTACCATCTCTCTACCTCCTAAATATTTCATCCTAATTTTTTCTGAATTGACGCAACCAACACAACTTTTCTTCTTCATTTCATCACTCTTTAACTATTAAAAACCAACTTTTTCTATTTTTGAGAAAACCACCTCCTAGGCTATTTAAATCTCACTTCTTTTATAAAATTTTGTTTACTACTAAAAATGAGTTTGTGAATCTCCAATTCATCATTTTTCAAATCATTACTTTAAACACATAATTTCTTCAGTAAAAGGTTCATAATCTTATAAAATAACCTCTATAAGAAAACGCTTTCAAAATATAGAAAGAACATACCGTTGAAAATTATTGTTTCAAATACACTTACTCTAAACCTGACCAACTATAAATAGACTGAGTTGCGTCAAACCAAAATAGGAGTAAAACTCCACTTGCGAATTGCCTTATTGATAAGGAAAACGTTTATCTCAAAAAACATGATTATCAATGCAAACGAACATGACAGAAATCAATTTAAAGTTCTTTCGAATGATAAAAATACCATGTAAGTTTTTAATTGAGCTTATGTTACTTACCAAAAGTTCAATTGAATGACAGGCTATACATATTTCTCCTTTTCCCAACTAAAGAAAAGCACTGTTATTCGTATAATGAAATCGATTCCACTTACTAAAAACATTGCCGTTCTATCTGATAAGATGATTTATATCGCCTGCATACAAAATAGCAAACAAAAAAACAATAACCCGTTCTTACGAGTCGGAAGTTTGCTAAAGATAGCTATCTAGAAAACAGTTGATAGTTGGAGACAGAAATTTGATAAAAGAGTTGATTCGTCGCAAAAGAATATTTGGCATTGGTGTTTTTGATCTTGGTTAGATTGGATATTTGCCCAACTTTAAAGAGAGTATATATCAAATAATAATATTATTTGTAAAAAACACATGAATATAACAAGATAAAAGCAGCTCGTTTATCAGTTCTCAAAAGAATAAAAACACTATCATCCTCTACAACAGTTATATATTCATTATATCTATTGTGATTTTTTTCACAATAGATATAAATTGAACATTTTATGAATAAAACAATTCCACATTATAAGAAATATATAGTGATTTTTTTAGCATACATTTTTTACTTAAATACCCCTTCGCATTACATGATCGATAGTAAATGTGGTTAACTAATTACTTTCTAATTGAATTTTAATATATTAAGTGCTTAATAAATCAATTGAAAACCTATAGCTCCTATGATTCCTCCTATGGTACTACCAATTAAGGGAATCCACGCGTATCCCCAATCCGAAGAGCCTTTATTACATATTGGTAAGATTTGATGTGCTAGTCTTGGGGCAAAATCTCGAGCTGGATTTAAAGCAAATCCAGTTGTGCCACCAAGAGATAAACCTATAGATACTATTAACGCGCCTATTATTATTGGAAGTAGTCCATCTGTAACTTTATTATGACCCATAGCTAAAATTGAAAATACAAATACCGCAGTGCCAATAATTTCACTTAACAAATTAGACGGCCAACTTTTTATTGCAGGGCTTGTAGAAAACACTGACAATATAATTTCTTGATTTTTAGTTTCTTTCCAATGCGGAAAATACTGAATCCAGACAAATATTGAACCTAAAAAAGCCCCAATCAACTGTGCAACAATATAGGAAGGAACTTCACTCCAAGGAAATAACCCTATACAAGCAAAAGCAATTGTAACTGCAGGATTCAAATGCGCACCACTTATGTTATCTACTATATATATAGCGAATGTAACTGCTAATCCCCAGCCAAGAGTAATTGCAACCCATCCGGAATTTTGTGCTTTGGATTTTTTCAGCAAAGTACCTGCTACAACGCCGTTCCCTAATAAAATAAGAACCAAGGTTCCAATTAATTCCCCCATAAATGGAGACATATTTATGACCCCCTTTGTTATTTCAAAAACCATTGTATAAACACAAGGGCATCATCAGCATCTTTCCCATCAAGAATTACATGTATTTCTGCTCCTCTTTTTACTGCTAAATCGATTAGTTGAAGAGTACTTTTTGCATTAACTTTTTTATCCTTAAATATAAACTGAACCGAACAATCATAATCCCTTAAGCCATCTACAATTTCACTTGCTGATTTTGCATGAATTCCATCCTTACGAGTTACAATTAATTTTCTTTCGATTCTCATAAGATTAGCTCCTTTTATATTTTTATAATGGTTTTCGCTTCAAGTACAGCCTTAAATCTTATATATTTCTTCTAATGTTTTGCCAATCCCTAATTCAACAACTGCTACGTAGGACCCTCTATTAACGGTGAATCTGCTATTTTGATTTAATCACTCTTAATTAGAGCGCCTCCCAAATTTAGGAATACAATTACAACTCATTCATTATAAATAGCCTCTTGAATTTATCTAACGCTTCTACCTACTTCATCGTTATCTACTTCTCCTGCAGAAACTATTAAAACACTGGAACTTAATTGGACGAGTAAAGCTTTTAAATCTCTTAACTAGTAGATAACCATTAGAAACTAAAGCTATTCCTGCATTACTCATCACAATCGCTCCCTAAGTTCATTAACAATATCTTTTTCATCTATAAGAGATAAGCATAGAGTTTCAAAGATAATAAAAGATGAGACTGCTCCTGGATCTAAATGACCAATAGACCTTTCTCCTAGAAAAGAAGCACGCCCTTTTTTAGCTAATAATGGCTTAGTTTTTTCCATTTGTTCTCTTGCAAAAATGATAAGACCAATAGGTTTTATTTTTTCTCCATTTCTTTGGATATACTTCAAAACAGGATCCCAAACATCAAGCATTGTTTTATCTCCTATCTGAGTTTTTCCTCTTAGACAGATGCCATCTACAGATTCTTGAAAAGCAATCCCCAATTCATTGATTGTAATTTTATTTTTCCCTTTCAAAACACTACCAGCCCTTAAAAAGGCTGTTCCATATAATGGCCCTGATGCACCTCCAACCTTTGAAATAAGTATCATTCCAATATCATGAAATACATTTCCAATATCATCATAAGCTGTATATGCTATCTTTTTTTCAACCTCTTTAAACCCTCTATTCATATTAATACCATGATCTCCATCACCTATGAATTGATCAAGTTGCGTTAGATTTTTTTTTTGATACTCAAGTTGTTTTGCAGTGAGTTGCATCCAATTAATGATATGTCTTGGTGTAATATACATGTTGGCCCCTCCTATTGTACACGCCAGTTAGTCGTATTTGCTGGATCATTAAGCAAAGCAGTTAATTGTTCATCTAGTTTTAATAAAGTAATAGAAAAACCGGCCATATCAATCGCTGTCATGTATTCCCCAACATATGTTTTACAGATATCGATACCAATTTTGTTTAATATTTTGTTAATCATTTTATTTAAAATATATAATTCCATTAACGGCGTTCCACCTAAGCCGTTTACCATTACTGCAACTTTATCACCAATTTTCAATTGCATATCACTTAAAATATGCTCTAAAAGGAGTTCAGCCATTTCATTAGCTGCTATCATACTAATACGATGAGTTCCAGGTTCACCGTGAATGCCTATACCAACCTCTACTTCATTTTCACCAATTTTATAACCGACTGTACCAGATCCAGGTATTGTACACGTTGTTAATGCCATTCCCATACTACGTATATTAGCAATTACTTTATTTGCAACATCTTCAACTTCTTTAAGCGATGCACCTTTCTCAGCCATTGCTCCAGCTATTTTATGTACAAATATTGTTCCAGAAATTCCTCTTCTTCTCATAGTGTGTGAACTATTATTAATAGCAATATCATCATTAACAATGACTGTAGCAATCGGAATTCCCTGTGCTTCAGCCATTTCAGCAGCCATTTCAAAATTCATTATGTCTCCTGAGTAGTTTTTTACAATTAACAAAACCCCACTTCCAGTATGCACCTTTTGAATCGCTTTCAAAATCTGGTCTGGTGTAGGAGAAGTAAAAATTTCGCCCATTACAGCAGCATCAAGCATCCCTTTACCAACAAATCCTATATGCGCTGGTTCATGACCACTCCCGCCTCCGCTGACAATTGCCACTTTTCCTTGAAATGGACTATTAGCTCGAATAATTATATTTGTTTCAGCCATATTTTGTAGTTTATCAGAATGTGCAAACAACATTCCGTCAATCATATCCCTAACTACTTTTTCTGGATTATTAATAAATTTTTTCATGGCATCTATTCCTTTCCATTAGTCGCCTCTAGTACCCTAACATTTAATTTTCTATTTTTATTCTCTCCTACAATTCCCTTTTATTATAAAAACCTATAATGATTTCACTTGGACATTTAGCTTTAAGCCTCCAATTTTATCTAAAAAGATTGTTCCAATGTTTGCTTGCTCAAATTTCCCTTTCCTCATGTGAAGTGTTCCAGTGAATACTCCTTTTTCATGCTCAAATAGCTCACTTTCAATTAAATTAGGAGAGATAGCCGCACAATTTACTAGAATAAACGACTTATCCTTTCTGAAAACAGCTTTATGGATACCTTTACCTATAAGTTCTTTTCCTGTTTCACTCTCTCCAGTAATAAAAATCGTAGAATCTAATTCTGCCACTTTATTCGCAACAAAGAGCGTCTTCATTAAAGTGTCACTATAAATAATAATGTCTGGAAAAGAGTTGTTTAGTTTTTATATTTCGACAATTCACTTTCTAAATACTTTATTCTTTTCTTTTCAAGAGTCAATTGGTCTAATAATGATTGTGTTTCATGAATAGATTCATCGTTAAAAGTATTCCGCTCAATTTTGCTATAAGTGTAGCTACGGCTCGAGCATGTGGACCATTTGTAGTATGAATATTAATTTCAATCCTTTGTATCATAAGAACCTATTTCATAATAATACATGCATAAAAATACATAAAATTCAACCAGTGAATTTTATGTATTTTTATTTTCATTATTAAAAATCTAACTATTACATAATAAGATTTTTTATACAAAACCTGATAATATAGGTTTTTAATACTAAATTTCCCATTTCATCTTTCTTAAGAAATAGTATTTGATTTTTGATAATCATAACACTATCTTTTAATCCGTCATATAACAGACGAAAAATATACATAAAATATTCATAATTCTGTACTCTGAATTTTGATAACATTAGATTCAAGGCTAGATTTTCAGCTTACTTACAAAAAATCAAGGAGTGATTATCATGGAACGTATCCTAATTAGCCCGCAAAAATATATTCAGGGAAGAAATGTAATTGAAAAAATCGGAGAGTATGTAAAACCTCTAGGAACCAATTTATTAGTTATTGCAGATGAATGTGTTTGGCATCTTGTTGGTGAAAAAGTTATGGAAAGCTTTCATAAACAAAATCTAAGCTTTGAAAAAGTCGGTTTTAATGGTGAAAGTTCTGAAAATGAAATTGCAAGAATTGAGAAAATAGGAAAAGAATTTGGTGCTGATGTAATCATTGGTATTGGTGGTGGTAAATCAGTAGACACAGCAAAAGCGGTAGGAGAAATTCTTTCGGCCAAAGTTGTAAGCGTTCCCACTATTGCCTCAACAGATGCACCAACCAGTTCTCTTTCTGTTATTTACTCTGATGATGGAGTATTTGAGAAATACAAATTTTATTTAAAAAATCCGGATATTATTTTAGTAGATTCCCAAGTCATTGCACAAGCTCCATCCAGATTTTTAGCTGCTGGGATTGGAGACGGAATGGCTACATGGATTGAAGCTAGAGCAAATTTAGAATCACGAAAACCCGCTATGGCTGGAGGACTCTCTACCCTAGCAGCTGCTAAGATTGCAGAACTCTGCTGGGATACCTTATTTCAATATGGAGAAGCTGCTCTTTTAGCAGTTAAACAAAAAACTGTTACTCCAGCAGTTGAAGCCGTAATAGAGGCAAACACCTTGCTTAGTGGCCTTGGATTTGAAAGTGTGGGGTTAGCTGCAGCTCATGCCATCCATAATGGTTTTACTGTTTTACATGATAAGACTCATGATTTGATGCATGGAGAAAAGGTTGCATTTGGCACATTAGTACAAATGGCATTGGAATCTTGGACAACTGAAGAACTATATAACTACATTGATTTCTGTATCAAGCTTGGCTTACCTACTACACTTGAAGATCTGAACCTAGGTGATGCAAGTAAAGAAGAATTGATGAAAGTGGCTGAAGCTGCCTGTCAAGATGGTGAAACTATACATAATATGCCATTTGAAATTTCACCAGAAATGGTTTTTGATGCAATTATTGCTGCTGATGCTTATGCTACTGAGTATAAATTAAAAAAATTAGTTCAAAATTACAATCCCAAAAATTAATTAAGTGTATATTACACATTATTTAATTTTGTATGTGTCTTTTTAAGAATTTAGCAAAATTACAATACTATATATTAAAAACTAAATAAGTATTAAAATTGTATATATCATGAAATAATCTGAAGACTTCATCCATCATATAAGAGCACGAAATATTTAAATGAATCATAGCATTATGTCAAAATTAATTTTGTAACTGAATTTTCACACCAAAGATAAATATAGAAATAAAAAAACCTCTTTATGAGGTTTTTTCTAGTCCTATACTTTTGATAATAAAATAAGCTGTTTTTATTATAAACAATAGGTTAGCAACACCATCTTAACATATAAAAACAAAAAATCTATGTGTCAATTTTTCAAACATCCTATAGTTTTTATGAGAATACTAAAAAGATATAATTCATAAAAAATGCAGGAGAAGTAAAGGACTTAATTTATGGTGTTTCCAGTTTACCTACTCAACTAAAGTAAGACAATTTTAGAAAACCTAAAAAGAATAATCTCATTTTATTACTAAAAAATACAACAAATTGTTTAGATTTAGTAATAGAAGTAGTTAGTCTTGTACTCAAGATAAAATTTTTTTAGCCTAACTAGATTATTAGAATCGACACTTTTGTGTACATTTATATTACTTCTAGCTCACTATTCATCCCCACCTTACAAAAATGGTATATATATATACATTTTAATTCGATTTTCTGTAGTTTATGAGAAGAAATATATTGTTTTTGAATGAATATTATTATATTTCCCTTTAATTTGTTTCATTTTTTGTAAGTTGTTATCCTACTAAATGAGGGTAATCATCACGTATAAAAATATCTGTATCGGGAGTTACGGCAATAATTCTTCAAAATATATATTAAAAGAATTTTAATAATGCCAAATATAATTTCTTTTTTAAATTATAAATTAGAAGTGAGGAGATATTATTATGATTATAAAAAAACATCCATTTTGTAATCTAGCAAAAACAGTTGTTGCATTAACTATGATCATTCCTACATCCCAAGCCATTAGCCATACGTTTGCCTACGCTCAAGAAAATATAGCGAATTCTCAACAACAAGTAGCGCCATTTTGGAATAAAAATAAAGATTATCCAGGTGAATCTTACGTTACATATGAAGGTAAGATTTATCATTCTGTATATTGGGTAAATGCAGGTACATTACCTACCCAACAATTTAGCGGTTGGGAATTATATACTGGTTCAGAATATATACCTGACAATAGTGATCCAAATGATTTATTTGGTGAAGGAATCACTTGGCCGACTCATGTTTTTGCACCATATGTAGATAACGGCATGGATCCTCAAAATCTATTAAAATATGCCCAAGAAACAAATACTAGTTTCTTCACGCTTTCCTTTATAGTGGCTGATAAAAATGGAAATCCAGTATGGGGAGGAAGTCATACCCCTATTGGAGATGGTAACTTAGATGATCAAATTAAACAAATTAGAAAAATAGGTGGAGATGTTAAAGTATCTTTTGGTGGAGCAAATGCTGGTAATATCCCTGGATTAGGTGCAGATCTTGCCGCAGCTATTACAGATGTGAATAAATTAAAAGATGCTTATAAAAGTGTAATTAACACATTACATTTAACACACATGGATTTTGATATTGAAGGCGTCTTAGTTGCTCACCCAGAATCTATCGAAAGAAGATCAAAAGCAATTGCGTTATTACAAAAGGAATTAAAAGCTGAAGGTAAAGATGTAAAAATTGGTTATACCTTACCAGTAATGCCATATGGCCTAACTAATGATGGACTAAATGTGATTCAAAGCGCTATACAACATGATGTAGATTTAAATTCAGTTAATATTATGACTATGGATTATGGGCAACAAACCCAACAAATGGGACAAGCTGCGATAGATGCTATTAATAGCTTGCATGGACAATTAACTAATTTATATAAAGGTACTATTAAAGATTCTGACATTTGGAAAATGATTGCTGTTACACCTATGATAGGAAAAAACGATACTCAAAATGAAACTTTCACATTAAATAATGCAAAAGAATTGTTCCAATTTGCCAAAGAAAAAGGTATTGGGGAAATTAGTATGTGGTCAGTGTATCGTGATAAAAAAGCTACTGAAAGTTGGCAAATCGGTCAGGCAACTGGAGATGCTTCTGGATTACCCGATGTAGACGACGGTGCCTTTTCTAAACTATTTTCTGCTTTTAATAGTAGTACTGAAATTGACGTAATCGCTCCAACAGCTCCTTCTAACCTACGCTCTGTTAGTAAAACAACAACAACTGTTGAGCTACAGTGGGAGGCTTCCACAGATAATATTGGTGTGAAAGAATATGAAGTTTATCGTGATGGAAAAAAAGTAGGAACAACAAAAACAACACGTTATGAAGATACGGGGTTACAAGCCAATACAAAATATAATTATACAATTAAAGCTACAGATGCAGCAGGAAATAAGTCAAAAAGTAGCAATGAAGTTTCAGTTACAACAAAGGAAGAGAATCCAGAACAAATAGCTCCAACAGCTCCAACAGGATTACAAGCATCAGAAACTACTACAAACAGTGTTCATTTAATATGGGAAGAATCCATAAGTAATGTTGGTATAAAAGAATATGAGATTTATCGTAACGGTACGAAAATAGCTACAAGTCCTTCAACTTACTATACAGATGAAAATTTACTGGCTAGTACAGAATATAGATATATGGTAAAAGCTATAGATACTCAAGGAAAGGTTTCAGTTGCGAGTAATGAAATCAAAATCAAAACAAAAGATACCCCCTCTTCTGAGTATAAGGCATGGGATTCGTATGCTGCATATAAAAAAGGAGATAGAGTAGAACATCAAGGTAAAATTTATGAAGCAGTTCAAAGTTATCAAGGATACGGTGATTCAAATTGGATTTTCTCATTAGCTTTATGGAAAGTAATTAAATAAACCGTAATACTATTAAATAAAAGACATCTTTCTTTTCAGATCGATGTCTTTTATGAATTAAAAATTATATTTTACAAATCTATTCTTTCATTTGCCCTAGACTATATATTTTCTATAGGTAATTCTTATTTTACATTACTATGATTTGATTAAGCATCATATTTTCTAAGTTAAGATAGAGTTTACATTTTTAATAGTTCGGACGAAAGTCCTAACATTAAAATCTATTTAACTATATATACAATTAAAAGAAGGTTTTAAGATGCAGACAAACACAAATACTATAGAGGACATCTATCAGGAGATATTAGATGGAAAAAGAAATAGATTTCCACCAAATACTTGGAAATTAGATAGAAATAATCAACTGGCCAGAAGAGTAACAAAGTATTTAGTAACAAAAATTTTGAATTGGAATGAAGAAGAGATAAAACAGAATTGGAATAACAAATTAATTGTAAAGTATCGATTACGTGGTGTATTAAAGCACAAATATAATAATAGTCCATATGCGATGATTAATGATTTATATCCGAATCAATTTAAAGAATGGGAATTTAGAATGACACCATTAAATTTTTGGACGAAAGAAAAGGCCCTACAATTATTAAAATGGTTTATTGAAGAAGAGGAGAAATTGCCACCACAAAAACTCTTGCAAATTTATGGGCAAAAATGGTTAATTGAACATCGACTAAGTGCACCTCTAAGGGTGATTTGGAATGGAAGCCCGTATGCGATGATTAATGATTTATATCCAAATCGATTTAAAGAATGGGAATTTAATAAGGCTCCTAATAAGTTTTGGACAAAAGAAAAAACATTACAAGCACTAAAATGGACAATTGAAGAAAAAGAAAAATTAAATCTAGATCAATTAAAGAATATATACGAAAATAAATGGTTAGCTCAATCAGGATTGCGAGGAGCCTGTCAATTATATTGGAATGATAGTCCATATGCAATGATTAATGATTTATATCCAAATCAATTTAAAGAATGGGAATTTAAGATGACACCTAGTGGTTTTTGGACGAGAGAAAAAGCGCTGGATGCATTACGGTGGACAATTGAAGAAAAAGAAAAGCTGACTGATAATCAATTATTACAGCAATACACAATGCAGTGGCTTAAAAGTCATAGACTATGGACACCTGTAGTAAGATACTGGAATGGAAGCCCATACGCAATGATTAATGACCTATATCCAAATAAATATATAAAAAGTTCATTCAGAGGATATATAAATAAAGCCTAATATTATTAGACATAACTTAATTAAAATGAAAGCTTAACTTGATAAATAGCAAACTCTATTTTCTTGAGGAGAGAAATATCTAATGAATAATTGGCACGATTAATAACAATATAAAAACAGTAAAAAATGCTATTGTTTTAAAAATGAATTTAAGGTTTTAGAGGAGGATATTTATGCAAGCAAACTAAATTCTATTTATTTTTAAAGTGATTAGGCTACTAGCAATAGTTATCTTATTTCTTCTCTTTTATTTTACACATCAATTTTCTTATCTCTATTTCTCAATTCCTTTCATTCTTGGAATATTCACTAGTATTATTTTAAAAAATAGCAAAAAAACAAAATTTTATAGATGAACTTGATAAACAAGCTATCAACTTCAGCAATGAAGCAATAGCTTGTTTTTATCTATCCTTAACCCCCATGTTTACATATTTATTACTCCTTTTCATATGTCTCACAAGTCATTAATATAATTCCACCATTTAAGGTCCTCTGCCCCAGTATCTAAAACTTAAGATTTTAGCATTATATTAATAAAAAAAGTAAGAAATTTATATGAGGATTTCGTTATAGATTTTCCTAAAATGAAAATTTTGTGAACTTTATAACAAGATAACTTGTTAAACCATTTTCAATAACTTATAATCTTAACTGTGTATGGTGTGTATGGTGTGCATCATAGACAGTCACACTTGTCGATGGAGAGGTATTTAAATGAAAATTATTTTAAATAATGCATCAAATCAACCTTTATATCAACAAATAAAGGAACAAATTAAAGATTCTATATTTAATAATGAATTAACGGAAGGTGAACAATTACCATCAATCCGTGTATTGGCTAATGATTTACATGTAAGTATGTTAACCACAAAAAGAGTTTATGCGGAACTAGAATCCGAAGGTTTTATCGTTACCAGGGTTGGAAAAGGTACTTATGTAGCATCTACAAACTTGGAATTATTAATGGAATCTAAGCGTCATATGGTTGAAGTAAAATTGACAGAAGTGTGCAAAATGGCTCGAAGTATTGGAATCCATAATAAGGAACTCTATTCGATGTTAGATTTAATCTTAAAGGAGGAAAATGAAGAATGAATGCAGTGTTAGAAGTGAAGAATCTAAACAAAGCTTATGAGAATTTTTCATTAAAAGACGTGACATTTTCACTTAACCAGGACTGTATAACTGGTTTTATTGGTACTAATGGTTCTGGGAAAACTACTACTATTAAAGCTATCCTCGGGCTCGTACTCAAAGATTCGGGTAAAATTAATTTTTTAGAAAAGGATATAGATAAACATGAACGAAAATCCAAAAATAAAATTGGTGTCGTGTTAGACGAAGGGTACTTTTACGATGAATTAACATTAAAAGAAATGAAGAATGTAATCGCCCCTTCCTATACTGGATGGGATGAGCAAGTTTTTTTAAAGTATATTAAACGATTTAATTTAAATCTAGGACAAAAAATTTCTACCCTCTCCAAAGGAATGCGAATGAAATTTGCAGTTGCTCTAGCTTTATCCCACCACGCAGATTTATTAATAATGGATGAACCCACAAGTGGACTTGATCCATTGGTTCGAAGTGAACTAATAGACATACTTCTAGATTTTATGAAAGAACCAGGAAAGAGTGTCTTTTTTTCTACTCATATTACCTCAGATCTAGATAAAATAGCAGATATGATTATTTTAATAGATGATGGTCAAATATTAATTGATGAAGAAAAAGATGCACTAGTGGAAACACATGCATTAGTAAAAGGTGATAATCAATTGATTAATAATCAAACAGAAAAACTCTTTTTGAATTTGAGTCAAACTAAATATGGATTTGAAGGGATTACTCATAAAATAGATGATGTTTGCCGGCTTATGCCTGGTGTTTTGATGGAAAGACCAACTATAGAAGATATAATGCTTTCTTATATTGGAGGAAATACATATGCTTATTAATCTTGTTGTAAAAGACATAATGTTAGTCAAAAAATATTTTTCTATTTTACTCGTTTTTGCAGCCATTGCACCAATCTATCTTTCTACTCAATTAAAACTTAACGATGGTGGGCTTATTGGTTTTCTTTTAACAGTAGTTTTTATGGAACATATTTTGTTTGGTACAATATCCAAGTTCGAAGACCAATACAAAGGAGCAACTCTACTTTGTGCAACACCATATACTAGAAGTGCCTTTGTAAAAGCAAAATATCTCTTTCTATTGGTAGTTTTTCTTTGCGCCTCAATTATTCGAATGATAACTTCAATTATTATACCATCTGGTATCGAGAATCTTAGTATAAACGCTCTCGGAATAACATTCTTAGTTGTTAGTATTTTGTTTGGAATACTACTCCCTTTCCAATTTAAATTTGGTTTTGATAAAACAAGAATGATTTCTTTTATTGTTGTCTTTTTGACACCTTTTGTAGCTCCTACTCTTATAAAAGAAATTCAGTTGAGCCATCTGAATTTTACACTCCCTCTTCCATTCCCATCAATTATCATGGCATGGATGCCTTGTCTCATTTCAATAGTTATTAGCATTATATCAATGATAATTTCACTAAAGATATATGCAAAAAAAGATTTATAATTAGTTTAAGGGGCATTTTAAAAAATATGTTTTATCGCCCCATACTTATCGAAGTTACGTCAACGCACAAGATACTTCAGTTCTCAGCGTAGGAACTACTGACAAAGCCTACTAAGAAAGCTGGTAAATACATCGATGTTAGCAGGTATCTTTCACTTCGAACATTTCGTTATTTACTTTCTAAATCTTGAGCATTGATCTATGTCTCGATTAAAATGCATCCCTTGTCAATTAAGTGATGTATTTTAGATACTTATTTGTTAAAAAAGGAAGGATGAATGTTCAATCAACCGACACAACTACTTCTTAGGAAGTGTGTTATAGTTAATTCAGAATCAATACTGCTTAGCAGCATTAATTCTCACCTATCTTTTATTTATTTGTTTTTACACCAACTTAAAGGAAAGACCAACTATATTTTTAGTTGGTCTTTCCTTTTGTTATTAGAATACGATTAAGAATCGCTTAGTTTATATACAAATTACTATTTATTTTACGATAATGTACATATACTTCCGATAGAATTCTACCGTTCTCTTGATAAAATATGAAAAACATAACTAGTTAAGGTATCTTTCAAAAAAATCAAAACAAAAAGAACTTGTAATATATAATTACAAGTTCTTTTTATGGTAGCTTCAACACATTGGAACTATAAACTTGTAAACAACAACATTAGAGGAAGGGGTGAATTATCCCTTTAAAATAATTATATAACTAATATTCATATTTTGAGATTGAAACCTTGAACATTTCGTTAATTTTAACGATCACTTTAATATTCTTCATTTTTAACTTACATAAACATTTATAATTCTGCGCACTACAATAAAATCAAATAACCTAAAAATAAAAATATATGTGAAATTTTTTATATTTTTTTGATATTAATTGAATATTTTATGATTATCATTTCATTTTCACTCTAATATTGCCATGTTTCTAGATTGCTATTAGAGATTTACCTTCTAAAACTTACTTAAAATTGGTTAGTATTGAATACATTGACTGAAGATTGAGAAATCAAATGCATATTGATACTATTATGATATAAATTATCTGTCAGTCTAACTTCCATCATCCACAATAATGTTTTTCTATCTATGTATAGAAATAATTTATCTGTCAGTAATTTATAGTTTATTATCATACATTAAAAAGGAGGAAGTAAAATTATGAAGAAGAAAATCATTACAGTAACTGCTCTGGCTGCAACATTAGCTACAGGTGCATTACCTACAACATCAGTATTTGCTGCTGAGACAGTTGCTCCTATCCAACAACAGGAATCACAAGTTAGTATTCAACCGTTTGCACAAAGTAATCTAGAAACGGCTGTTCAAGCTGCATTAAATGGTCCCGAAGTAAAAAAAATAAAAGTATTTGAGCATGAATTTAATGTAAAAGAAATTGAAGTTGTGGATCGAGGTGCAGCTGGTAAAGATGTATACGGACAAATCTCTCATCATTTAAGCTTCCGTCCAGATGATCAACTTTACTATAAATTCACAAAAAAAGATGGTGAGGTAACGGGATTCGAATTCCATATTGATAGAGGGGGCTGGACACCAATTGTAGCTCCACTTTTATCAATTCTTGCTGCATATAACGGAATTCCTGTTAATCCAAATGATTTAAATTCACTCGGTCAACAACTTGGAAAAGTTATCGATGGTAGTTGGGAACATGCAGGACAATCTATTGCTACTGCAGTTAGTTTAAGCTTTAATGAGAAATAAGCTTATAGGCATTATTTAGGATTACAGAGAAGTATTATTCGTAAGTTTTTCTAAAATGATATTATATGTAACAAATCCATTTCTAACTTTAATGCAGTAATAAGAGAGAGACTCTCCCCAAAAGTCTTTTGATCTCAGATATGGAATTCATATAATTTTGTCACATAATACCTTAACAAATAAAAATTTACATTAATAATTATGTAAAGATTACCAATTTTAACAATTAATTGTACTTCGGAAAACAGACGTCTAGTTTAAGACTTCTGTTTTCTTTGTATAATATTAGATTTGAATTGTATGCCCTATAAAGTACATGAAGTATGATAATATACTTTGTCATCATTTCACTAAACTTACACATGATTATTTTGGCCTTCCCACCCTTGTATGATTACATTTCTAAATTTATGTTCCCAGTGCACAATGGCTTTTGAGCAAATCTAAATGAGAATATCCCTCTCTAAATTTTAAAGCTAGCACAATATTTTAAGGTAAATGACAATAGTAACTCTGATGGTAGCTAACATATTATCTTATTTGACTCAATTTCCTTTCAACTTTACAAACCTTTTGTTACCTATTATAAATTTGGCAATATTTATAAAAAATATTTTTTTAAATTAATACAGTCTATTATTCTCATGCTGGAATTCATGCATATGGTAAAAGCACCTAAATTATTATATAAGACTAATCTGTTTAAAATCAGGAGAGATATAATGAAGAAAATAAAGATGAAAAAACACTTAAAATTCGGGATTCTTACTTGTTTTACACTAGCAAGTTTATGTACATCTTCAATAGTATTTGCTGATAGACATCCAGGTTATTCCTATGAGTCCGATTTAGGTTATCGAAATCCAAACTGGATGTCAAAATTGGAAGATACAAAAAAATAAGCGAATTATCTATTCCAGGTACTCATGGTTCAATGGCTTTACATGGAGCGAGTTTTATCGATGAGAATTTGACAAGAAATCAAACAATGCCCCTACCTCAGCAGTTCAATGCAGGAATACGTTATGTAGACATGCGTGTTAAACGTGTGAAAAATTCCTTTGCCATGCAGCATGGTATTGTGAATCAAAAAGCAATGTTTGAAGATGTATTAAAAGAAACAATTCAATTTTTAAGAGAAAACCCTCAAGAAACAATTTTAATGCGCTTAAAAGAGGAAACTGATCCAGAGAACGGCTCACAGTCATTCGAGGAGATATTTAAAAATTATAAAGCCCGTAATGTGTCCTATTTTTGGGAACCAAATTCTGTGCCATTTTCAGAAAGAAATAACCCTAAGTTAGGAGATATCCGTGGAAAAATTGTAATACTACAAAACTTCGCAGCATCTGAAGAATACGGAATTAATTATGAATCATTAAATATCCAAGATAATTTTGAAGTTAGCGCTGGACCGGATGGAATGTATGAGAAATGGAATGCAGTAAAAAACCAGCTTCTAAAGGCAAATAACGACTCTAACAATAATCATATCTATCTCAACCATTTTAGTGGTACAGGTGGCGCTACAGCATTATGGAATAATTATTATCCTTGGTTTGTTGCAAGTGGAAAGGAAAATCGAGATACTGGTAGTAACCCACAGTTAATTCAAAAAAACACAACAAATGAATGGAAAGACTTCCCTCGTGATACAAATGGTCAAGTATTTTATGGTGGAATGAATATAATGGGGACAGATTTCATACTACAAGGTGGGATCAGACATTCTGGTATTATTGCAGCTGATTTTCCAGGTCCAGGTTTAATAGATAGTATCATTAAATTAAATGGGATTAACGTTAATGAAAAAGAGATATTAATTTCCCAAATTTCTTCTGACTCTAAGCCATTGCTTGGAGAAAAGAACCGATCCAGCCAAAACTTTAGTATAAATAATTTACCCCCAGGGACAATGGGTTTAAAATGGATTATTGAACCTACCCAGGGAGAGACTTCTGACAGTATCTCTTTCAATATTATGGTCGATGTTTCTCTGGGTCTAGATCGTGTTAGTTGGAGCAATATTTCAAATGAGTCCAGGACTGCAGCAGATACAAATTCTAAATACTATATCGCAAATCCAAGTGGTGTGAATCACCCATTTACAGTAAAAATATATGCTATCACTAATTAAATTTTTAAAGGGTTTCTTTATCCCTCCATCGGCTTAAGAAGTTCAATTACCTTATGTATCAAAAGAGCATTCTCTCCAGGTATGCTATATTAAAGGCAACAATAAAAAAGAATCTAGAAATGCCACTAGATTCTTTTTTATTTTTAGAAACAATTCATATTAAGATAAAAATGCTTTTATTCTATATAAAATAGTCGAAATAAAAATTAATAAACCGCTGACTGACCTAAAAGTTAAAGTACTATAACTAAAATTTCATTCCATTTTGGTAATTGATTCATTTCACCTCTATTCGCGGGAACACCTTGTATAGAAAACAACACTTCTTGATCTCGTATCCCGTTATTTTCATATCAGTACATAATCATATCACCTTTCTATATATAATTTATTTATAGCAAAGGCGTTCCTTCTTGATTTTAAATAACTACTTATGACCAATGAACAGTAATTATCGCATCTTAATGATACTTATAGCATAGAAAAACTGACAGTAAAACACATTCTGTTTTCCAGAAATAACGATGTAAAATCAATAAGTAATGGTTAATTCTCCTATCCTTTCTCACAACTAAAAGACTGTTATAATAATCATTACAATAAATACCCATAAACTCCATATATACTACAGATTATGTTTGTATGATACCTATATCAATAGAAAGGGATGATATAGGTTGCTGACACTTTATATAATATATCTGTTTTTATCAATTGCTATCATGCTATTCTTATTTACAAGTACAATCGGTTAATTTTATTGATTATATCAAGCTCGCTTCTTTTCATACAAGAGAACGTCTATTTCTTCACTAAATTAAAGAGAAAATCCTATTACTATCAAGTCGAAATTAGAGAGATTCAGTTTAAGAGAAAGCGTTCTTCTTTTTCTATAAAGCTAAATCATTACCTTAAAGAAGATATAGATATCTTTCGGTTCCCTCCTACATATAAAGCAATTTACCCTGCTTCCTAACACCTACTGATTTGTTACACAAAATTGAATTCCATAAAAATTTAAATTTCAAAACACCCAGGAATACAATGAATATAGTATATACCTTATTTTTAGAAAGAAGGATTGAACATGAAAACCAAAGTAGCTAAATCAATTCAAAATTTGCAATTAAAATCATTTGAAATGATGACAAATTCTGTTTCTTTTAAATCTATTTTGCATGGAACTGGTATGACTTTTGTAATTATTTTTGGATCATCTTTGATTAACGATTCTTCTTTATTTTCATTAAATTCTTTGATGGTGATATTGGGTTTCTTTTTAATCTTTACGCCATATATGTTTAATATTGCTGAGAAGTCTAATATATGACTTAATTTCCGACGTTTAATCATTGACTTAAAAATTTTAAGCACCCAAAACAAGAAATTCACACACTTTTAATTAAAAGGTGTGAATTTTTTTGTTTGGGTCTATTTCCTCTTAAATTTATAGTTAAGTGATACTACTTCAATTAATTAATTTTTATTTCTAGTTTAAAATTATGCAAATGAGTTGCCTATATTTTCTCTACAGTACAATCCCCCCTATTTAACTATTTATATTGTATAGATTACCTAATCCCCCATACAAAACTCTAAGAGTATCTTCAATTTTTTTATTATATTTATATAGAATTGGCTCTTTCTTGAAAACATACTATACTATAAAATAAAATTAACAAATATTATTTAATGGAGGTTCATAATGAATAAAACAGAACTAATTAACCAAGTATCTGAGAAAACATCACTTACTAAAAAAGATGCTACCGCATCTGTACAAGCTATCCTAGATCAAATTACACAATCTCTTCAAAAAGAGGAATCCGTACAGTTAATTGGATTTGGTACATTTGAAGTACGTGAGCGTTCTGCACGTACTGGGCGCAATCCCCAAACGGGCGAAGAAATGCATATTCCAGGAGGAAAAGTACCTGCATTTAAAGCTGGGAAAGCTTTAAAAGAGGCTGTTAAATAAGGATTAAATTATCTATCTAAAAAGGAATGGAGATTTTTATCTCCATTCCTTTTTAAATTAATCATATATTTTTTCGGAAAATAATTAACTAGTTTTTTATCATTTTCACGATTTCCATACCCTGCAAACTCTTCTAATCATAGAATTTGTTTTTTAGATGCTAGATGTATCTTTTACTGCTAATTTTTTCTTACTTAAATAAACAGCTCGATCTGATTTTTTTGCAACTTCTTGTGAATGTGTCACAACAATTACACATTTATTTTCTTGATGAGCGAGCTCCTGGAACAAATTAATGATATCATTTGCTGTTTCTTCATCAAGGTTTCCTGTCGGCTCATCCGCAATTAGTAAATCAACATTACAAGATAGTGCTCGAGCAATTGCTACACGTTGTTGTTGTCCCCCGCTTAGTTGCAAGACATTTCGTTTCGCTTCTATTTCTGTGAGTCCTACCTTCTCTAATAATTCTAATGCCCTTGCTTTTTTATTTTTTACCTTCACACCTGTAATTTCCATTGCCGTTAATACATTCTGAAGAGCAGTCATATAGGTAATCAAATTATAAGATTGGAAAATTACAGATACATTTTGATTACGGTATCGATCCAAACCAATTTTTCGAATATCCTTGCCATTATACAGTACATAACCATTTTTAGGTATATCCAGCCCACAACCTAAGCTAAGAGTTGTAGTTTTACCAGATCCAGATGGCCCTAAAATCGTGTAGAAATGCCCTTTTTGAAAAGAAAAGTTAACATTATCTAGTATCGTTACTTTTTTTCCGTTACTTTCATAATAATAATCTAAGTTTTTAAATTGTAAAATTGTCTCCATATCGATCCTCCTTATTCATCTTTTAAAAGAATTTGTTTTGGATTTAAGCGTAGAATAGATAATGCCGGAAGAAGCGTTGCTAATATAGCAATAGCTAGTCCAATCCCCCCCATTTTCCCTACGTCTTCTCCTGTTACACTTACATTAATTTTATCAATTGGATCCTCTTTTTGATTTTGTACAGTACCACCTGGTCCAGCCACCATTACAGTTCCATTTTGAGAGGTGTCTGTTTCTTCGTCTGCTGTAGCAATTTCACTTGAAAGTAAATTATCCCCTATATATTGAGAAACTTTAGTTCCTGTTGTTATGGATAATCCAAATGCTAAAATAGCGATACATACTACTTCTACTACGAACTGCGCCATCAGCTTCCACTTTTTCTCTCCAATGGACAATAGAATCCCCATTTCCTTACGACGTGTTTTAATCGATAACATAATAATTAAACCTAATATAATCGCACCTGCAATTGATACAATATAAATAATCATTTGAGAAGTAGATGAAATATTTTCGATAGGGCCAATCATTTGTTTGTACAACGAATCATTTGCGTCTAACTTAAAATAATTAAAATCAATATCAAATTTCTTTGCTTCTTTTTTAAACGCATCAATGTTTTGTGGATCGTTCAAGAAATACACGATTTGAATACCACTACCCATACCTTCATCAGTTTCTAATTTTTTCAAGGCAGAATAAGGCATATATAGCTTATTAGCTGGGTCCATCATAGGAGGGGCATGTTCCCCCATTGGCTTCTCATTCGTTTCATAAATACCAATAATTTCAAATTCAAGAGTTTTCTTCTTATCACCTGATTGAATTTTTACCTTATCTCCTACTTTTAAATTGTTTTGTTCCGCTAATCGTTTTTCCATTAAAGTAACATTTTGATCTTTTACCTGTTCTGTAATTGGTTTTCCATCAATGATTTTACTTTTTCTATTTTTAAAACTTTCGTGTAATGCAGTTTTGCGAACTCCTTCCATGATAAGAGAAGAATTCATATCTATTTCTGTACCCGAACCTGATCCACCCGCTACTGCCACCATTCCTGCTTTACCTTTTCCTTCTTCACCTTCTGAAGCACCTACTAGTTTAAATCCATCCGAAATTCCGAAAGTATTGGTTATGTAATTATAGTCTTTTACATACTTGGACTTTGCTAATTGATCTGCTTCTTTTGTGTTGAGCTTTGGTGGTTTAGGCATCTCTCCCGTTTCCCTAGCTTGTTGACCTAATTTATCAAAATCAAGACCTAAAGTGACATCTGCACCTAGTTTTTTTCTTGCTGCATCCGCAGCTTTTTTTGATGCATTTTGAATTGTGAATCCTGCCAATACTAAATTTGTAACAATCAGAAAGACCGCCATCAAAATTAATGATGTTCCTATCCTTTTTTTCATACTGAGAATTGCGCGTTTTATAAAATTCATTTTTCCTAACCTCCTTGATAGTTGTTATTCTAAATACACTATCTGGAGTTTATATGAAGATATTCAGTAGATTATCTAAAGATATTAGGGTTTATCTGGAGTGCATATGTAGTGATTTGTTAATATAGTCAAGAAAAGCTGGAACACAAATTAAAATATGTAATCGATTTTGAACATTGGTAAAGAGTCAGTCCGTTTAATGTGGAATGAGGACAAACGGACTAATAATAATATTAATAGGTATAAAATATTAGTCACCAACCAATTAACTTGAGGAAGGAATACAAACACGGGATAACTCCCTTTATTTATGACCCATACAGCACAAGATGAGATACTATCGCTAGAAAAATTAGCCTCCTACACGGAATAACAATGTGGGCATTCTTTTTGCCTCATGACATCTACCATCTCTGATATATCTAGTACCCACACGAAAAATACATATAAAAAAACCACCGAAAGGTGGCTATAGTTTTAACGAATTTCCGGAAAGAATTCTCCTTCCTCAAGCGTGTGAAGGGCGTAGCCCAACGGTAGGTGGGAGATGAATTTCGGTTTGGCGTAGCCAAAAGGTTTTCCTTTTTATTTTGCCTCTGATATAATCAGTCTTATAAATTATAAAGGCTGGTATATAAATGAAATTAGATAGTAATAACCATTCAGTATTCTTGTTGTATTATCACCTTGTGTTGGTCGTGAAATACAGAAGAAATGTGTTTGATAATGATATGTCAGACTATGCAAAAGATATGTTTGTTCGACTATCTGAAAACTATAACATCACATTAGTTGAATGGAATCATGATGTAGACCACGTTCATATTTTGTTCAAGGCACACCCTAATACAGAAATGACAAAATTCATCAATGCTTATAAAAGTGCAAGTTCTCGACTTATTAAAAGAGACTTTCCACAAGTGAAAAAGAAACTTTGGAAAGAGATGTTTTGGTCAAGAAGTTTTTGCTTGCTAACTACTGGTGGTTCGCCAATAGACGTAGTAAAAACATATATTGAAAATCAAAGTGAAAAGTGAGGTGAAATGATATGACAAAGCAGAATAAAGCATATAAATTCCGTTTGTATCCAACAGAAGACCAAGCACATCTTATGCGTAAAACCTTCGGTTGTGTACGTTTCGTGTATAACAGAATGTTAGCTGAACGGAAAGAAGCGTATCAAAAACATAAAGATGATAAGGATCAACTAAAGAAACAAAAGCTTCCCACTCCCGCAAAATACAAAGCAGAATTTGAGTGGTTAAAAGAAGTTGATTCATTAGCTTTGGCAAATACTCAACTAAACTTGCAAACTGCCTATAAAAATTTCTTTAGTGGTCAAAATGACTTCCCAACATTCAAAAGCAAAAAAGACAGAAAGTCTTATACAACGAATGTAGTGAACGGAAATATTATGTTGCTTAACGGTCATATCAAATTGCCAAAACTGAAAATGGTACGTATCAAACAGCATAGAGAAATACCACAAGGCCATATAATCAAGTCATGTACGATTTCTATGACACCTACTGGTAAATACTATGTGTCCATTTTGACTGAATACGAAAAAGAGATCGTACAAAAAGAAGTAGAAACAGTTGTTGGATTAGACTTTGCGATGGATCAATTATACGTCAGTTCTGAGGATGAGAGAGCCAATTATCCTAAGTTCTATCGTGAAATGTTAGACCGATTAGCAAAGGCGCAACGAGTATTATCAAGACGTACAAAAGGTTCAAGGCGTTGGAATAAACAACGTATCCGTGTAGCTAAGCTGCATGAAAAAGTAGCAAACCAACGTAAGAACTTCCTTCATCATAAGTCTAAAGAGTTAGCTACTCATTTTGATGTTGTAGCTATTGAAAATCTAAATATGAAGGGAATATCGCAAGCACTTCATTTTGGAAAAAGCGTCGCTGATAATGCTTGGGGTATGTTCACTTCTTTCTTAGCTTATAAACTAAATGAACAAGGCAAACAGCTTGTGAAAATAGACAAATGGTTTCCTTCCACAAAAACATGTAACAGTTGTGGAAATGTGAAAAATATGTCATTGTCTGAGCGAGTCTATTCTTGTATATGCGGTGTAAATCTCGATAGAGATTATAACGCAGCTATCAATATCAAAAATGAAGCAATACGCCTATTGGCGTTAGCATAGATAGCAATAAAATAACCCTTGGAACAAGGGAGTTAGCTCGGCTGTCTTAGGACGAATTCGTTAGCTACCAAAAAGTAACGACTAACCGAGAAGCCCCCACTTCAAACAGTCCGTTAGGACGTTAAGTGGCGGGTAGTTCACGCGGCACTTGTTTAATCTGCTAATTTCACGTTTTTTATTAGTTTTTCACCATTTCGATAAACTGTTACTTTAATTGTATCCCCCAACTTTTTCTTTTCATATAAATATTTTCGGAATTGAACGACATTTTCTATTTTTTGTCCATCTAATGCAATCACAACATCATATTGTTGCAATCCACCTTTTTCTGCTGGTGATTGGTATGAGATATTCCGCAATACTGCACCATTTGATATCTCTTTTGGTAATTTTAATTGATTGCGTGCAGAATCTGTCATTTTCTCCACATCTAATAACTGTACACCCATCATCGGACGTTTAACTGTTCCATCTTTCTCAAGAGACTCTAGGATCGTTTTGGCTATATGAATCGGAATTGCAAATCCAATTCCTTCAACAGCTTGTTGTGCAATTTTACTCGAATTAATTCCAATGACTTCACCCTGTTCATTAAACAAAGCTCCTCCACTATTCCCAGGATTAATAGCTGCATCTGTTTGAATTACCTGTGCTTGCCAATCAACTTGTTGATCTCCAAGAGTACTAACAGGTATTTCTCGTTCCTTACTACTAATAATCCCCTTTGTTACACTACCTTCTAACCCCAATGGATTCCCAATAGCTATTACCGTTTCCCCTGTACGAATTTTTTCTGAGTCTCCAAGTGTTGCGACTCTTTTTACATCTGCCCCATCAATTTCTAATACTGCTAAATCTAATAATGGATCTGTCCCTACTACTTTAGCGGGAACTTTTTTACCATTATTCAATTTCACTTCTACTTTATTCGCACCATCTATCACATGATTATTTGTAACAATGAAAGCCTTATTGCCGTTTTTTTTATATATGACCCCTGATCCCGAACCAGCTTCTTCTGATTGAACTTGCGCATTAAATGAATCTGCATTTTGTTTATAGTTAATGACACCTACGACAACTTCTTTTGCAGATTCAATCATATTTTGAGGATTGCTCACATCTTCTGGTTTGTAAGAGATCGGCGTAGCCTGATTTACTTCGTTATGCTTAGGAGATTGACCTGCACTTCCTTTGATTTCATTTATATAAGGAGTGGTCAATCCAATGGTAATTGCACCAATCACTGCACCAATTATTCCTGTGAAAAAATACCCTGTTTTTTTATAGACTTTATTCCTATTGCTTTCTGTTTGATTTGTATCATAGTGTCCCATTGTGAACATCCCTTTCTCCTTTAATTTACAATTGAATGTTTTTATCTTAATATTCGAAATACGATGTATGAATGTAATATTTAAGAATCACCATTTCAAAAACATTTTACCTTTAGGCATGGTTTAAACATAAATCAACTGTTTTTTCGTAAGGGTAACATTATATTTGAAATTTCCTATGAATATATGTATGACTATATTCAAACCCACTTCGAGCTTGTCTCTAAAAAAAGAGCCTATTCGGCTCTCAACAAATAGAGTATTCAATGTACAAAGTAGGATACGTGTTTATACAGGTGTTTTGCAAAAAGTGGAAACAAGGGACAATAAACATCCATTAGCCTATTTATTCTTTTGTTATAAACTTAGATTCTAGCATTCTCGTGAGAATGGATGGTAATAGGTTTGTGTGTAAATAAGAAGGAAGGGATAAAATTTGATAGATTGTGTAAGTCTTCAACATCATGTATCATTCCTTTCTATTTGGTACATGTATCATACAAACTTAATCTGTACTCTATATGGAGTTAATCTAGAGTTATAGTAAAGATTTTCAGTACCTAATTATGGAATACAAAAATAGAGAGAATCAATTTGATCCTCCCTATTTTTGTTCACTAGACTTATATAGCTTTCTTTTATTTACACTTGTGTATTTGTTTAAGCACGGTGCTGGTTTCAATTTTTGTTTTTTCTCTTTTATGCGTCTATTATTCGAATGAAGGGCTATCCACAGTTGTACATCTAATAAAGAAAGAATGATGTTTGCTTCTAGTGACATCTTAATTACCTCCCTCTGTCTTGTTATGTATATAACCTATCTCATGCATCTGGAGCTAATTTGAAATACATGTAGTTTTCTTGTGAAGTTTTTATAGTGTTTCTAATACGTCTCCACATCAACTCCAAATTGGAAGGTTATAATGACTACAAGAGGTGATATTATGAAGAACTATCACATTCTGGTGGTAGAGGATGATCAAGAAATACAAGAATTAATCAAACAATTTTTAATGACACAACAGTATAAAGTTATAGTTGCATCAGATGGATTAGAGGGCATGAAACAGTTTAATAAGCAGTCCTTCGATTTAATTCTTCTAGATGTGATGATGCCAAACCTGAATGGATTTGAAGTTGCCAAAATGATTCGAAGTCAGTCAAATATACCAATTATTATGCTAACTGCGCTAGAAGAAGAACAAGATCAAATGAAAGGATTTGATCTTGGAATCGATGATTATATTACGAAACCTTTTTCTTTTCATGTTTTGATGAGACGAGTCGAAGCAGTACTGAGAAGAAGTAATAATCAAAGTACGGATAATCATTTTGTATTTAGAAAACTACATGTCGATGGCGATGCATATAAAGTATATGTAAATAAAGTTGAAGTTCCCCTAACGACAAAAGAATTTGAAATTTTGCAACTACTACTTCAAAATGAAAAAAAGGTACTCACAAGAGAAAATATCGTAGAAAAAATTTGGGGATATGAGTATGCCGGAGACACACGAATGATTGATACGCATATGAAAAACATACGAAAAAAATTAGATATACCCTATATTAAAACAGTAAAGGGCATTGGTTATAAAATCGATGAATAAGATTGTAAAAATCATGAAGATGAAGAGAATTACCTATAAACTCTTTATGACTACATCCCTCATTTTGTTAGCCTTTGCAACCTTAATTTATGTAACTTTATACTTCTTTCTCCCTAAATTTTATGAGAAATACAAAACAGATCAGCTTCAAACGGGAATCGAAGAAATAATTGATAAATCTAAAGATCTTACGCTTCAAAATGCAACACCACTTGTTGATGAATACGCACAAAAAAATAATGCAATGATATATCTTCAAGATAATGAGGGAAGGCTTATTTATTCTCCTTTTCTTCAAAGTACTATTCAAGAGGGTACCGTTCGGAGGGGTACTGTTCAGGGGAGTACTCCAGCAAAAGGTTTTGTTACTACAGTACCAATAAAGGGTTTGGCTCAATCTCGTAATTCATATGAAGCTACCAAGCCAATACAATTCCAAGATGTTAACTTAACGCTTGTGGTGTTCGCAACATTTCAACCAATCGATGAAGCTTCACAGGTCTTGGTACGTTTTCTACCCTATATTAGTATCATTGTACTGGTTATTGGTTTAGGAAGTGCTTATCTCTATTCAAGGTTTATTACTAAACCACTTATTTATATTAATAAAGGTGCACAAAAGATGGCAAACTTGGATTTCTCCGAAAAAATTGAGGTTCGTTCTATGGATGAATTAGGGGAATTGTCCAATAGCTTGAATGATATGTCCATAAATTTACAACAGGCAATTTTTGATTTACAAAAAGCGAATCAGCAATTAAAAAGTGATATTGAAAAAGAAAGAGAAATAGAAACAAAGCGAAGGGAATTCTTTGCTATTGTAGCACATGAATTAAAAACCCCTCTTACTGTTATGAAAGGATACTTAGAAGGGATGATATATAATATCGGCCCTTATCAAAATCGTGACCAATATTTAAAGAAAAATTATCAAATAATTGAAAGTCTGGAACAACTGGTTCGTGAAATTTTAAGCATGTCAAAATTAGAACAACATACCTTTAAACTTCAAGTGGAAGAAGTAAATCTTTCGAAATCAATAGATACAATCACAAAAAACCTCGAATTTTTTGCTTCTCAAAAAGGCATTCAAATAATAAAAGAAGTCGATTCTGACATTTTTGTTTATACGGATTATGTTCTTTTAGAAAAAGCTTGTAAAAACATCATTCATAATGCGATTATGTATTCACCGTATAACGACAAAGTCTATATAAAGTTAACAAAGGATTCTAAACAAAACAACATCCAAATGCGAGTTATCAATACAGGTGTCAAAATAAAAGAAGAAGATATACAACATATTTTCAAACCATTTTATCGAATCGAAAAGTCAAGAAATCGAAATACGGGAGGGAGTGGCTTAGGGTTATATATTGTAAAACAAATTTTTGAATCCCTTTTTATCACATATTCTATAAATAATACTAAACAAGGCGTAGAATTTTTAGTTACCATTCCATTATCCAGCAAATAAACAACAAAAGAGTCTCAATCTCATTTCATCCTATAAAAATGAGATTGAGATTTTTCATATTATGTTGGGTATGGCAACCCAAACATAATATGGGGTACAGAGATATTAAAGTTGTTTAAATTACATTAAAATTCTTTAAAAAATAATATGAATCCTACAAGCCTAGTCATATCAGTGAAAAAGTAACTAATATGCATTTAATACACAATTTATTTGTATAAAAACATTTCTGTTAATATAGAAATGTTTTTATTCTTTAGGAAGTTGATGTTAAAAAAACAGAATAAATAGTGTATTCTTTATTATAAGAATTATTTTTCCGTTAGAATAAGGTCGCAATTCGATTCACTTATAAATCACTTGAAGAAAGCTTATAAGTAAAGGGGTAAGGGAATGAGCCAGTTAATCAATTCTTTGAACTCCCCCCACTTTCACTTCGTTTAGAAGTGAGGGGTTCCTAAGTAAAGAGTTCTATCGAACTCTAATTGATAAGGCTACCCCCGCAGTCCTTGCGGTTAGAAGCCTTATCGCTTCATTCTTTAGATTGATACTTGCGTTAATATCCCTATCATGGTGTGTACGATAAGAAGAACAGTCCCATTCATGTAGGTTTAGATTTTTAACGTCTTTATTTTGATATCCACAACAAGAACATAATTGGCTGGAAGCAAATGTTTTCGATACGACAATGACTTGTTTGCCATACCATTTTGCTTTGTATTCTAACATGGATCGAAATTGCAACCAAGATACCTCACTAATTGCTTTTGCTAACTTATGATTCTTTAACATATTCGATACTTGCAAATCCTCTATACCGATAACATCGTGGTTTTTGATGATTTCAGTTGAAATTTTGTCCAAGTAATTTTTTCTAGTATTTGATATGTATTCATGAATTCTAGCTACCTTTACTCGTTGTTTATTCCAGCGAGAAGATTCTTTCATTCTTCTAGAAAGAACACGCTGTGCTTTCGCCAACTTATCTTCTAATGATCGGAAAAATTTCGGATTTTCATAGTGTGTTCCATCTGACAAAATAGCGAAATCTTGGCTAAAATGATAAATAAAACATTATATTTTATAAAGGGGCCTATATGATGGGAATTATTGTGATTTGTAATTGCTGTAATAGAAAAAAGGGCACTCACCCTTTTACATTTTTACCCTATGAGGAAACTGATTACTATTGTGAGAACTGTTATAATGATCTGGTTCTTATACAAATGCATGAAGAAAATTCAGATAAAAACATTATGCATTTGACACATAAAGATCAAAAATAATACACTTGCCAGTGTATTAACGGAAGAGAATTTATGAAACAAAAAAGTATTCATAGTGGTTGTAATATAAGTATGATCCCTGAATTGTATATTAATGAACCATTTGTAGACGGAATAGAAATATTTTTTGTTACACAAACTGGCCGACTGTACTTTTTTCACTACAAACTGATAACTTAACAGCTGGGTAGAAAGTGATGAGTATACTGGACCAGATATGACTGATTTCGGATTTCACATTTTTTGTTAGTATTTCCTTTCATCATGTCTAAAACAGATTTATATGCTTAGTGACAAGGTCAATCAAACTATATAAGCAGATGATCCATTCTACTCATTCGCCATATTATGCATAATAATCTATAAAATACGTATCTATAAATTAAAAATCTAAAAAAGAAAAAATCTGAAGATCCTTCTGACGTAAGGAGTTTCAGATTTTTTTATTTTAGTAATACCCTTTGCAACAAGTTGCCATTAGGATAGTGTATCAGCAACTTGTAGCTATTACTATGAATGCTAGATTCCTCAAAATTATTCCATATTTTTTCATTTTATTTATATTATTCTATGCTTTGTTCTAAATTATAATTCCATATTTATGGACAAAAGTTTAAATTTATGGAATTTTGTACAAGCTATTTATACGCTATTTTTAATTAGGAGGGATTCTTTATGTTTGGTCTAGGAAAAAAAAGAACTCCATTTGGGGAGTATTTAGATCACAGAGGAATCAAACAACAATGGCTTGTACAAAGAACTGGATTAAGTAAATCTCTGATAAGTGATTTAGCAAATAAAAAGGATCGTATTCCCACTTTAACATCTGCAACTAAAATCATTAGAATACTAAAAAAATTTGATAAGCATATTGATTATCAAGATTTTTGGAATATTGATATTTAATACCTCTAAAGTGTAATGCACATCTAATTGTCTCTAATCCAATCGTGTAGATTACTAAAAACATAGATTTTTCCCTTTATAACTATTGATTATTTAACACTTATAATACAAAAATTCCTTTTATTAAAAAAGATATAAATTTCATTGTTTTTTTATCCAGAAGCCTAAATATACATTTGATATTATTCTAAAGTTTATAGCGCACTATTCGAACATTTTGTGAAAATCAGCAAAAAACATCACAAACTACTAGTAGTAGGTATTAATTTCCTAGTGTTTGTTCCAAGCACTGTGTTAAACTGAGAGAGTTTAACAGATCTACTCTAATAACATTAATGAAATGGGGTATTTACTTGAACTTTCCACAATTAAAAATCGGTCATATGATGCCAAAGGTCCCAATTATGCAGGGAGGAATGGGCGTAGGCATTTCATTAAGTAAACTTGCATCTGCAGTTGCAAATGCTGGAGGAATTGGGATTATATCAGGAACTGGTATTTCCATAGATGAAATGAGAATGCATATTAGGAAGGCAAAAGAAAAGATCCGGAATACTGGTTATATTGGAGTAAATGTCCTTTTTGCTATGAATGATTTTGCTGAAAAAATGAAAGCAGCCATTGAGGAAAAAGTTGATTTCATCATATCTGGTGCTGGCATTTCACGAGATATGTATACTTGGGGAAAAAATGCCGACATACCAGTTATTTCAATAGTATCCTCAGCCAAACTCGCTAGATTATCTGAACGCTTGGGTGCGGCCGCTGTTGTAGTAGAGGGTCATGAAGCAGGAGGACATCTGGGTACCGATCGACCTTTATTCGATATATTACCGGAAGTAGTTGCAGCAGTCGAAATTCCCGTAATTGCTGCTGGAGGAATTATGACTGGAAAAGATATTGCGCATGCCTTAAAAATGGGTGCATCTGGTGTGCAAATGGGTACAAGATTCGTTGCAAGTAATGAGTGTGACGCACCACTATCCTTTAAGGAAAAATATATAAATGCTCGATTAGAAGATACTATATTAGTCAAAACAACTGTCGGTCTCCAAGGTCGTGCGGTTAAAAATAACTTTACTAAATTAATAGCTGATAATAATAAAAAGATAAAAATAAAAAAGTGTATAAATTGCTTAAAAAACTGTTCTTATCGTTTCTGCACGCTAGATTCTTTGATAACCTCTATGGATGGTGATTGTGAAAATGGTCTTGTTTTCGCAGGTGCACGAGTAAATGAAGTCAAAGAGATTTTGCCCGTCCAAACAATTATTAACAATATTATGATGGAATATAGAGCATGTATTTAAGGTAGAATCCATGTATAGTTCTTAAAAAAATATTTAATGTTGTAAATTCTTATTTTCCTGACGATACATCAACTAATAATTATACTCCGGACATTATTGGTCATAAAAAAGAACACCTACAAATGCTGTAGGTGTTCTTTTTTATTTATAATTGGATAATTTCTCTTATTTCTTCTATAGGTAACTTCGTAAATTTCGCAATATCCTCTACAGACATTCCGTTTTTATACATACCACATACCAATTGTATACGTTCGGCTTTTTTGCCTTCTTCAATACCCTTTTCAATACCTTTTTTGATTCCTTGCTCCTCTGCGTGAGCAAACTTTGCAGCTTCATCCATTAGGTTTTTTTCCCTCGCTTCATAGGCTTGTCGGAATGTCGAATCTTGACTCATTCGCTCCCACTTATTCATTGCTTTTTGTAAAATCGGATCTTGATTCATCGCAATGTCCTCCAATGTTTGAGTTAAGTGTTCATCTTCATTTGCCGGAAGTAATAACAGCCAACGAACAAATGAATCTTCCCACGGATTAACTTTCTCTTCCCGCCATTGTTCCATTAGTTTAGGAAGCTCTATAACATGAATCTCTATATCATCACTAAACTGCTTTTGCTGTTGTACATTCCATAGCTTTCCCGTTGTATGAAATTCCTCATATTCGGGAAAAAGTACGAAGTTTAACAAATTAATAGTAATTGTTTTACTAAGAGAGCTGTAAGGCATCCCTTTTTGTAACTGTGAAGTATATAATTTACCCCAGTAATACAAACTTCGTTTAATCATGTCGTGATTATTATTCAGCTGAATTTCTACGTTTACTTTAGTACCTGTGTCTAATGTGGCTGAGACATCTAAAATTGATAATTTATCATCCTCGTGTTCTCGATGTAAATGTGGATCCTCTAATTGTAGTGACATAATAGGTGATTCTAATGAATTCTTTAGCATGGCATTTAAAAATGTGATAAGAATATCCTCACTACCACTTGTCCCAAATAATTGCTTAAAAGCAAAATCAATTCGTAAATTTACTAATGACTTGGTCATGACTTTCCTCTTCCTGTCTAAGAAACTCTCTTTTCTTTATTGTACATAAAAATTAGGTAATCATGCAAATAGGAACATTTACAAAAGATAGCGCTATCATTCTTTTCAAAAATATATATTCACTAGAAGATAGAGGTAAAATTAATAGTTAATTTGGTGAATTATAACATATATTATCTTTAAATAATACCCATTTGAAAAAACAATGGATTATTTGTGACATAATTGTTAAATTTAGGGATATAAAAAGGCTTTCTATATAAAAAATAGAAAGGTGATGGTGTACGGATAAAATATAAGGGGGATTTATATTATGTTTTCAAAAAAACAAAAATTAGTAACAGTGGTTACCACTCTGACGCTAGGATGTGGATTAGTTTTCGGATTAACTCCTACTTCCGCAGATTCTATAAGTAATCCTACTCCTATTAAGGAAGAACAAGTAAGAATACAAATACCTTTTACTGGATATGTTATTTCAGCAGATGATAATTATTTAGTTGTAGCTGACACTAATACAAAAGAGGAGGCACTTTCTTATCAAAATAATTGGTGGGAATTAGCTTCTCAGAATAAAATTTTACGTGTTCCTATTACTAGCAAGGATAACTATAGCGTAGGTGAAAAACTAAATATATTTTCCGTAGGATGGACTCACTCTATTCCACCAATCGCTGTTATGCCTGTTATCGAAAAAATAATTGAATAAATTATATATTTTTTACAAAAGAAGATAGCCATTACAAATGGCTATCTTCTTTTAAACTCATTTATTCTAAATTGGACTAAAGAATTCTTGTTTGTAACTATCTTTATAAATTTATGCTATAACAACACTTGTGCACTTTTTTATTTACTGAACCATGCCTTGTTCTTCCTTCTTCATAGCTCTAATGGATTGAGCTACTTTAACCATCATAGAACATTCTATTCTCTTGCGGAAGATTTTACAGCTGAACTCATGTGTTCCCTTAAGGGAACCCGTTGCATGTATTGTATTAGCTGGGCAACCGCCGCTACAGTAAAGCTGTGCCCAACATTCCTGACATTCCGTTTTTGAATAGCAATTACTCTTCTTAAATTGAGACTGTATCTCTGTTTTTGTAATGCCATCCCAGATATTCCCCATACTATATTCTTCTTCCCCAACAAACTGATGACAAGGAAATATCTCCCCCCATGGGGTAATAGCAAGGTATTCAGTCCCAGAACCACAACCAGAAATTCTTTTTTGAACGCATGGACCTTCTGAAAGGTCAAGCATGTAATGATAGAAAGTAAAACCGCTTCCTTTTTCCTCACGGTTTAGCATTTCCTTCGAGAGAATTTCATATTGATTGTAAATTTCCAAAAGATCTTCTTCACCGAGCGCATATGGTTCTCTTGGATTACAGATAACTGGTTCCATTGATATCTTATTAAAACCTAGATCAGCGATGTGATAAATATCATTGGTAAAATCGACATTATTTTGGGTATAGGTTCCACGTACATAATATTCTTTATCTCCACGCTTCTCAACAAATTCCTGAAACTTTGGAACAATATGATTGTAGCTACCCTTCCCATTGACAGTTTTACGTAGATAATCATGAACTTTTTTTCTTCCATCAAGGCTTAATACAACATTGTGCATTTCCTGATTCAAGAAGTCAGTAATTTCATCATTAAGCAGCATACCATTTGTAGTAAAGGTAAAACGAAAAGTTTTTTTGTACTCTTTTTCTTTATTTCTTGCATAGGCGACAATCTGTTTGACAGTCTTCCACGCCATGAGTGGCTCCCCACCAAAAAAATCAACATCGAGATTTCGATGATTACCTGAGTTTTCTAATAAAAAATCGATGGCTCTTTTTCCAACTTCATAACTCATGATGGCCCTATTTCCATTGTATTTTCCTTGGCTAGCAAAGCAGTATTCACACGACAGATTACATGTATGCGCAACATTAAGGCAAAGAGCCTTCACATAAGTGGGACGATTTATCAAATCAATTGAAAGGTCCTTATAATCATCATCGGTAAAAAGCTTCCCATCTCTTTTTAGTTCTTCAATATCTGCAATTGTTTCTCGAATTTCCTTCTCGGAAACGTGGAAATCATATTTATACTTTTCCTGCATCATTGACAGGATTTCTACCATAGGAGTATTCTCATATAGCATAATTATTTCATAAGCAAGATCGTCAACAGCATGTACCGAACCGCTATAAGTATCTAATACGATATTGTATCCATTTAATTTATATTGATGAATCATACTGGATAATCAAACTCCTTTTTCATAAAGATTGCCGCCCATATAAAATATAACTGCGTACAATACTACTTGTTTCCTATCTATTTATTGTATTTTCACACTTTTGATTTGCAACTCCACATGAAGTTTTACAAGCGGATTGACAAGATGTCTGACATGCACCACATCCACCATGTTTTATAGTATCTTGCAGTTTACAAGTGCTCAGTGTTATAATTCTTTTCATTCCCCATAACCTCCTTTTGAAATAATTTTGAAGAACTACGGTATATGTTTGTGAAATGAATCACAAACATATACCGTAGTTCTTCAATTTCCCACCAATTATCACTAATATCTTGATATATTAACAAGCTACTTTTATTTTCCTTTCTTTTAACCTTAATTTGAAATATCACGAGAAGGCCAAATATTATCTATTTAACAGTTCCATACCATAAAAGCTACATATAGACTACTGTTTACTGTAATTATTTATACATAAATACGGTACGTGAAATTAAAGTATTTATCCTATAAAAAATATGGACATTTATAACTTGTTGCCACAGTCTATAAAAGGTCAATCCCATTGGAATTGACCTTTTATAGACTGTGGCAACAGAAGGATGTCATAAAACTAGGATTTGATATTGTAGTATTTCACTTGTGAAAAGTATAACATGATTAAACAAGAATAGATGTGTCAATCCTTGGAACATTGGTTATAAGTTAATTTTCCAAGTATATATAATAGTTAATGGGCCGATAGAATTCATCATACATCACTATCAATAATTAACGCTTTTTTATTAATAATCCCGTAGGAGTAACTTGATATGTTTTTTTATTACCCACAAATTCCTGTTTACTATTCTCAAGATTAGTAAGTGTGGCACGTGTCTTTTCCTTTTGTGCTTCTCCCTCTATATGAGTAAACTCAATATAATCTCCTACTTTGACGGGAACGGTTTGGCTTTCAGCAGCTTGTTGTCTATTTCCTACAATTTCTTTATTGTACAAAATATTGCCCGATGAATTTTGAACTTTAATGCTTGCATACGTACTAGTAAAATAGGAATGAGGTATACCCGTTTCTATTTTAATCTGCATTTTTTCTGTTGCTTTGTTATACTCTACTTTTGCGATTTCTCGATCATTATATCCCTTTAATGACCAGTTAAATTGATTTCCATCTAAAACTGTTGTTTCTGGCATTTTTTCTACTTTCTTCAGGCCTTCTTTTGTAACTTGATATCTTGCTGTCTTTCCAATGGTTTCATTTTTGTTATTTTCAAGGTTAATTAAAGTCGCTCGCGTCTTTTCCTTTGTTGCTTCCCCTTCTATATGAGTAAGTTCAATGTAATCACCTATTTTAACGGGCACAGTTTGGCTTTCAGCATTTTGTTGTTTATTTCCCACGATTTCCTTATTGTACAGAACGTTGCCAGAAGCATTCTGGACCTTAATACTCGCATACGTACTAGTAAAGTAGGAATGGGGTACACCTGCTTCTAGTTTTACCTTCATCTCTTCTACTGTTTTATCATAATTTACTTTTGCAATTTCTCTATCACTATATCCTTTTAATGACCATGCAAATTGATTTCCATCTAAAATTGTTGCTTCTGGCATTTTTTCTACTTTCTTTAGACCTTCTTTTGTAACTTCGTATATGGCTTTTTTTCCAAAGCTCTCTTGTTTACTATTATCTACATTTGTGAGAGTAGCTCTATGCACACCTTCTAGATGTGTTAACTCTATATAGTCTCCTACCTTGACCGAAACTTTTTGCGATTCAGCATTTTGTTGTTTGTTTCCATAAATCTCTTTGTTATAGACCACTTTACCTGATGTGTTTTGCACTTTAATACTTGCATATGTACTATCAAAGTAGTTATGTGGTACACCTGCTTTTAGATCAATTTGCATTTCTTCTGTTGATTTATTTAAATTTACTTTTGCGAATTCAAAATCTCCAATCCCTTTCAGCGACCATGCAAACTGGTTTCCTTCTAAAATATTATTTACATTAGGCATATCTGGTTTAATAGGATTAGAATCCGTCCCCTTCCAAATCTCTGCTGTTAAAATTGGATACCCTAATGCAGCTACTTTTTGAATGGTATCGTTATTTGGACGTAATCCCCACTTCTCAAAGAAAGGAATCAAATTTTGTTTGGCTACTTTTGATGTTGAAATCATAAATAATTGTTTTTTATTTTCATCAGTTTGTGGAAGTTCATTTGAAGGCATGTCTCTATACAATTGATGCAATTTAGGATAGAAATCCTCTCCATACGCTAACTGTAGTTGCCAAAGCATAACAAGCTTTACAAAAACATCGCTAATTTCATCATAATTTTTATTCACTTGTTCTAGATATTGAAATGCTTTTGGATAAATTCCACTTTTCTCTAAGTTGGATGGTTGGTTAAATGCTTTTTCTACAGAAAGGCTGTATATATTATTTTGTACTTCTGTCATATTATAAAACTTCCAGGGTGATTGTTGTCTCAAATGTCCTGCCTCATGCCAAGGACCCCATCCATCTTTTACAAATTTATTAATATCTAATACATATTGAATTGCATCTCCTACATATGCAGTTCGATAAGAAGTTGCATACATATAATAATCAGGAGAATGATTTTCTTCTACGTAATGAACATAATGTTTATCTACTTGTTCTTCGGATAATCCAGCTACTTTGTCTTGAATTCGAGTAGCTTCATCCATCTTTTTCAATAGTTGTACAGGATCTGTATTAGAACCCAACAAATATTTCTTAACACGTGCAGGGCTGGCCGTAATTAATACACGTTCTCCTTTTAACTCCACTGCATGTGCATTAGGATATTGGTCCAGCATGTTTATTAAATCTTGTTTCGTATGCTTTCCTAATTCAAAGAAAGGTGTAGTCGTTCCACCTGTTGTGATTGTTGTTCGAATGGTACCACCTTGTTGTTTATTATAAAAATAAATCATCCCCCCATTTGGAGATTGGATTGTGTTTATACCAGGTTTTAATGTGAATGATTTTATCTTAGAATCTTCTCTCCAAGAAGCATCATACGAATACGTCCCAATATATACCTGAATATCTTGATTACCTTCCACATTAATCGTTATTTGTTCATTTGGCTTTGCATATAAACCAGTTGGTTCATATGGACTAAATGCCATACTTTTTCTTTCCTGTTGTTTCAGTACCTCAACATCCCCTTTTCCTGGGACTGTAAATGTTCTATTTTCTGATTTAACTGATTTTTCACTTTGCAGTGATGTCGATAAATTTTTTTGCTGCTGCGTTTCCTCTGCAAAGACATCTGATGAAGAAGCCATTCCAGAAGCAATTATAGTTAATGTTGCAGTAGCTACTAGTATTCTTTTGGTTTTATACTTTGATTTATTCCCCATAGTATCTCCCTCTCATTTCCTTGATCAATTTAATAGTTTTGGTTTCTTTAGCATGTACTTACGTGCAAAAACAGTTCATGACCTTGTATTTATTACTTTTTTACATAGTCCTCCCTTATTCTATTTATAATTATATTTTGATATTATTTTATGACACATATTAATACAACTTTATAAAGTATCAATCAATAATGAGCTTTTATGTTTTGATTTGGTATTCCTAACTACCTTATAAATCAAATAAATTACATAAAGGTATTCGTTTTGTGTGAATAATACCTTAAATCAAATTATTTTCAGATTAATAATTCACAAAAAATTAATATTATGTAAAATTCTATCAAGGAAATAAATACAAACTGATTCGTCATGTATACATTGAAATCACTCAGGCATTTACTATCATCCGAATACTTCATTCATTTTTTCTATTTTAAGTTTAAGTTTTTAAGTTTTTAAGTTATTAGGAGATGAAAAAGCGAATCTATTTTGAAAATAGACTCGCTTTTTTTACGTATAACATAAACTTTCAAGTTTTTTTGATTGAATTTTTTATAAAAAGAAAAGGTACATCCCAAAAGAGAAGAATCCTACTTATTCAAACATGTAGATTGTGATAACCTTTGTCTCTGATATATCTCATTTATAGTTTGTTTAATTGACTATGTCTTTTAGAATACATAAAATATACTATTATCCCTATAAATAACCAAATACCGAAATAAACCCAAGTTTTTAAAGGTAGATTGACCATTAAGAATAAGCAACATGTTATTGAAATAATCGGTAAGATTGGTACCAGTGGTACCATGAAACCACGTTTTAAATTTGGGTGTGTTTTACGAAGAATAATAACTGACACACCAACCATCGCAAATGTTAATAACGCTCCAATATTCGCTAAATTCGATAATTCTTTTAAATCGATAAATCCAGCAATTAAAGCACTACCAATACCTGTTAACCAAGTTGAGAATACTGGTGCTTCTGTCTTCTTATTAATTTTCGCAAACGATTTTGGTAATAAACCGTCACGACTCATCGCAAAGAATACACGTGTTGTTGCATAAATGTAAGCGAAAATTACAGCCATAATACCAATTACAGCTCCAATTGCGATTATACCCGCTACTTTATCCTGTCCTACAACCTCTAATACGTAGGCCATTGCTTCTGGTACATCTAATTCCTTATAAGAAACCATACCAGTCATAACAAGGCAAACTATAACATAAATAATTGTACAAATAACTAACGAAGCAATAATACCAATCGGTAAATCACGTTGTGGATTTTTTACTTCTTCAGCAGACGTTGCTAACGCATCAAATCCTAAAAAAGCAAAAAATACTGCAGCTCCTCCGGCAAAGATTCCGCTTATACCATAAGGTGCAAACGGAATCCAGTTTTCTGGTTTTACGTAAAATATACCAACTGAAATGAATAAAACAACTATACCAATTTTTATTAATACCATTGCGTTATTCACTCGCTTACTTTCTTTCGTGCCTTTTGATAATAACCAAGTTAATAACAAAGTAATGATTACTGCTGGTAAGTTAACGATTCCACCTTGTGTTGGAATTGTTAAAAGTGATCTTGGTATCTCAATCCCAAACCCGCTTAATAAGTTGTGAAAATAGCCTGTCCATCCACCCGCTACTGCGGCAGTTGTAACTATATATACAGACAATAAAGTCCATCCCATTAAGTGGGCTACAAACTCACCAATCGTAGCATATGAATAGGTGTATACACTACCCGAAACTGGAAGAGCAGATGCGATTTCCGCATAACATAGGGCTGCAAATCCACAAACAATTGCGGCAATCATAAATGAAAAAATAACTGCAGGACCCGCATCTCTTGCGGCTACTAATCCAGTTAATACAAGTACTCCTGTACCAATTATTGCACCTATCCCTAGCATGGTAAGGTCAAATGCGCCCAACGTTTTTGTCAAAGTCTTACTTTTACTATCTTCCAACAATTTACTTACTGATTTTTTCCTAAATAAGTTGGCCATAACACACGCCTCCTTTTATTTAAAAAGGAGCTAAGATATCGTCTCCTAGCTCCCCTTAAGTAAAATAATTTTATTTTATAAGATTATTGAATCGTTATTTTACCTCATTGGCAACAAAGAAATGCTCACATACAGTTGAAATACGTTTTAAATCCACATTGCCACCTGAAATAACTGCTACTACTTTTTTACCCTTTACATATTTATCAACTTTGCCTGCAAGAAGAGCGGCTGTGGCTAATGCTCCCGCACCTTCTACGACAGCTTTTCCGCGTTGCAATAAGTCTTTCATCGCTACTTCTAATTCTTCTTCTGATACAGTTACAATTTCATCTACTAGGTCTTTTACAATTTCAAAGGTTAAATTTCCAGGTATTTTAACTGCACAGCCATCCGCTATTGTTGGTGCTTTATAATGTGATACAATTTCTCCAGCATCATAAGAAGCTTTCATTCCATGAACATTATCTGCTTGAACCCCAATAATATTAATGGAAGGATTAAATGATTTCAGTGCTACAGCAATTCCTGAAATAATTCCTCCTCCACCAATAGGTACAATAACAGTATCAACATCCCACATATCATCCAGAATATCTAACCCAATTGTCCCTTGGCCAGCCATTACTTCTACATCATCATATGGATGTAGGTATGTTTCGCCGGTTTCTTTTATAATCTCTTCACACTTCGCTTTTGCATCATCAAATGTATCACCGTATAAAATAACTTCAGAACCATATCCTCTCGTCGCATCCACTTTAGCTTGCGGTGCAGAGGTTGGCATCACAATTTTACTTTTGATTCCTAGTAAATGGGAAGATAATGCAACACCTTGTGCATGATTTCCAGCTGAACAAGCGATTACACCACGTTCTTTTTCTTCATTTGTTAGTTGGGAAATTTTATTAAATGCACCACGAAATTTGAATGAACCCGTTAACTGCATGTTTTCCAGCTTTAAATAAATTTCTCCACCCGTTTTACTAGTTAAATAGAAAGATTTAACCAAAGGTGTTTTTCGTGCATTTACATCAAGAATTTCTTTGGCTTTTTTAATGTCAGTGATATCTAACAATACGTTTTTGGTAATCATACTAACACTTCTTTCAATTCTTTAAAGTCCAAACCTAGCGTCATACCTAAATTTTCGTAGGTAATAATACCTTTATATACATTTACCCCAGATGCTAATGATGATTTATTTTGAATTGCAATTTCTAATCCATCTTTAGAAATTGCTAATAAATACTCAATATTTCCATTTGCCAACGCCATAGTTGAAGTACGTGGGGTGGCACCAGGCATATTTGGTACTGCATAATGAATTACGTCATGTTTAATAAATACAGGATTATCATGAGTTGTATAATGATCAATAGTTTCTACTGTACCACCTTGATCTATTGCGATATCCACAATGACACTTCCTGGCTTCATAGATTGAACCATATACTCTTTAACAATTTTAGGAGGGCGAGATCCTGGTATTAAAATTGTTGAAATAAATAAATCTGCTTCTTTAATCGTTCGCTCTAGATTTTCAGTATTAGATTCAATTATATTTACTTCTTCTGTTGCGTATTGCTTTCTTAAATATGCAATTCTTTCTTGATTAACCTCTAGGATTGTAACACTACATCCAATTCCAATTGCCATATCACAGGCATTAGTTGCAGCATTCCCTCCACCTAGGATTACAACTTTTCCGGCTGGGATTCCCTCAATACCTGATAATAAAATCCCCTCTCCTTGATGTTGTTTTTCTAAATAATAAGCTCCCATAAATACCGCACGTCTTCCAGCAATTGCACTCATAGGTTTTAATAATGCTAAATTTCCATCCTCACTAATAGTTTCACCAGCAATCGCAGTAGTACCAGCATTTCTCATTGCTTCTACACACTCTTTCGACGCAGCCAGATGTAAAAAGCCCCAAACAATTAGATCCTTTTTAAAGTAATGGTATTCTGCAGGTAGTGGTTCTTTTACCTTTACTACAATATCAACATCCCATGCCTGGCCTTGATTTACTATGCTTGCTCCTGCATTTATATATTCATCATTTGTATAACCAGAACCTAATCCAGCATCTTTTTGTACTAAAACTTCATTTCCAGCTGAAACTAATTTTTGAACATTTTCTGGAGTCATCCCTACACGAGCTTCCCCTTTTTTTATCTCTTTCACTACACCAATTTTCATATCTACACATCCTTTTTTAGAGTGAGTTATAAATTAAATTAATTATTGTCAGATAAATATAAGATTCTAAATATTCATCCTTACAATATTTTTCAAATATAATTTAATTTATAACATTGGATTGCACCTACAAGATACCATTAGTAAAAATAAGAGGTCAACAATTTTGTGAAACATTTCACAAAATGTTTTATTTAGTTGATTTTCTATATTTTATATCAAAAATATGATTGAATCCCTCAATACTTTGTGATATTCTTCACAAGAATATATCTTCTCTTTTGAATTTTGATTTATCATTTACTATATTACGATATTAAAATACCTCATTTATTCTTATTATTCATATAAAAGAAATCTTGTTTTTAACTTCATGTTTCGGGTTAAATTAAAGAATTTCTTTTAATGTATAATTCATGGAATTTTACTCGCCTCAAATCATGTGAAAATTTTCACATGATTTGAGGCGAAATTAAACTTTCTTTACTTATACGTTTAATTTCTTTTTTATTTAGTATCTGAAATGTATTCAAATTCTCTAGCTGGTAAGGATGAGGGGCGGCTATTTGTATGGATACAGGATATACTATCAAATAATTTAACAAACAGGATAAAGAATTCATAAGAGAATTTATATATTTTTCTAATTGGGAGTGATTATTTTGTCACAACAACAACTAAAAAAGGATATTGGTTTCTTTGCAGCATTAACCACAGTTATTGGTACCGTTATCGGCGCCGGAGTATTTTTCAAGCCCACTGCATTATATGGAGTAACAGGAACAGCTAGCCTAGGATTACTTGCATGGGTAATTGGTGGTATCTTGACCGTTTGCGCAGGACTAACTGCTGCTGAACTATCTGCCGCTATTCCTGAAACGGGGGGAATGATGGCATATTTAAAGAGGACTTATGGAAACTTAACTGCTTTCTTGCTTGGCTGGGCACAAACTGTCATATACTTCCCTGCAAATATTGCAGCTCTTGCTATTATTTTCGGGACACAAACGGTTAGTTTATTTGGCCTAAATGTTAATGAACACAAAATGCTAATTATCGCAATTGCAATTATCACAGCAACATTTGTAACTCTTATGAACTTTTTAGGAGCTAAAGCAGCTGGTGGAATCCAAATGGCTTCGACTATATGCAAATTGGTTCCATTAGCATTGATTATTATTTTTGGATTACTACACAAAAGTGACGTTACTTTTCAGCTTTTTCCAATTGAGGCAGGGCCGAACAAATCTATGATATCTGCCCTTGGATCTGGTTTACTCGCAACAATGTTCGCCTATGATGGATGGATTCATGTAGGGAATATTGCTGGAGAAATGAAAAACCCTAAAAAAGACTTGCCTAAAGCAATCGTATTAGGATTATCAACAGTAATGGTTGTTTATTTATTAATTAATGTCGCGTTTCTAATGGTCATGTCTGCAACATCCCTCGCAGGTACTGATACACCCGCTTCTCAAGTAGCTACAATTCTTTTTGGAGCTATGGGAGGAAAACTAGTTACCATTGGCATTTTAATTTCCGTATTTGGAACGATTAATGGTTATATTATGACAGGAATGCGAATTCCTTATGCCATGGCTATTGAGAACAAACTACCATTTAGTAAATGGTTTGCTACATTATCTAAAAATAGTCGGGTCCCTTATAATTCTGGTCTATTTATGCTATTTATTTCAATTATTATGATGGCCGTCGGCGGATTCAATACTCTTACTGATATGTTGGTATTTGTAATATGGATATTCTACACAATGACATTCCTTGCTGTATTCATCTTACGAAAAAGGGAACCCGAACTTGTGCGACCTTATAAAGTTCCATTGTATCCTTTTATACCATTAGTTGCTATTATTGGCGGATTGTTCATTGTTATTAATACCTTATTCACTCAACCTCTGCTAGCTTTATGTGGAATAGGTCTAACTGCACTCGGCCTCCCTATTTATTACACTATGCGTAAAAAGGGACAATTTGGTTTAGAAAATCATAACGAGTAGACCAGTCTTTCTTAAAGATGTGATACAAAATTTTATGATTAGATTGCAATTAATAAATAGTCTATTTTACTTCTTTATCCTTCTAAAGGATACATTAGTCTAACAAATAATAAACAAGGAGAACCCTTTTTGGGTTCTCCTTGTTTATTATTTGCCAGTGTTCTGGTTCTTTACCCTAAGTTAATTTACGCTTTATCCATGTTGCATTTCTACCTTTAGAAACTAATTTAATGTATCCCTGTGAATTTAAAGCGTGTAATGTTTTATTTATAGTACTTTCACTTATGTCTGGATACATGTTTCGAACATTTTCTTTAGTAAAAGGATTATCTTGTCTGTCTATATATTTTTCAATTCTTTTTCTTTTAGTATGAGTGCTAATACAATTTTTTATTACACAATTTAATTCTTTATATGCAGCTAAAACAATATCTAAAAAAATTTTCATCCAGAAAACTACATTATGATCGCCTTGATACCAGTGAGCTGCAGATTTATACAGAGCATCATAATAATCTGATTCATATTCTTTGAAATATTTATCTATACATGTATATTTTACAAATGTAAATCCACTTTCAATTAATAACCATTGAATTAATATTTTTGCTAACTTGCCATTCCCTTTATTAAATGGATAAATACATAGGAAATTTAAGATAAATTGAGGAATTAGTAGGAGCGGATGAAAATTCCCTTTAGCCCTTAATGCATTATATTGTTCGCATAGATCATACAAATATTGCGGAACCATATCATATAAAACAACTGTACGTAATTTAAATTGATCTTTTAACTTTGGAATAGAAGATAATACAAGTTCGCTTTTTCTCCAATTACCACTTTCAGAAGTTGAATAATTCATTAATTGGAAGTGTAATTCTTGAATTGTTTGCGGTTTAATAGGTAATTTGTGGTTTTCTTTTTGCACAAGTTCTAATGTTTTGCAATAACAAAATAAAGCGTCCTCTTCCAATGTCTGAGGGCTAGCATGATGATCAACTAATTTTTTTAACTGTTTATTTGAGAATGTAAACTTTTCATATATATTAGGAAAAGTTTTAATATATTGCAGTGATATACTCTTTTCCAAAAGATTAAATATCTCTGGTTTTTGAGTTTGATATGCTGATATTGCTCCTTTATATTCACTGATTTTACTTATAATATTTATTAGTTCTCTTTTAAATTCTAAATTTGTATATTTTTCTTCAAAGAAATTTCTCATCTCGTTCCCTCCTTTCCCTAAGGTTTATTACCAACTTTGTATGCTCCATTATCTCCCAAATTTTCACATTTCCTACTGTATGCTCGTTGTTTTATAAACGTCCAATAAGAATGTAATTAAACGATAGCCAGATGCACATAGAAATCACTCTCTTCCATAAATGTATGTAATTTAATAGATTTCTAATGTTTATTAACAAATAAAAAGGCACTTCCTTAAACTTCTAAAAAAGTGCTTTTTATTTAATCAAATATATCTGTCTTTAGTGACTTAAAGGAAACTATGCACAAAAGGTATCAACCTTTTGTGCAAATCATAACATATTTAGCTATAAATAATTATGTCGCTTCTAAAAACGTTCATTCTTGATATGTTATGAACTAATGTCGTACAGAATCTTAATTTCTTAATAATGTTTATAAAATGATTCTTTACAAGATGAAAGTACTTTATTTCTATTTAAACAAACATTTTTTCTATACTATTTGCTTTCAGAGTATATTAGATTAGGTACCTTTAAACTGTTGCTAAGAATTTATATATTCGACATAACGTTATACGATAAATTCATCTTATAGTATTGGTGACATGGTATCTTTTAATGTATGTACAGAATGATTAAAGTTAAACTTTTCTTCCGCATTTAACTCAATTTCTATAATTTCTCGAATACCTTCGCGATTAATAACAGCAGGAACTCCTATATATACATCATTATGACCATATTCATTTTCAAGGTATGCAGATACTGTTAACACACTATTTTCATTATGTAGAATTGCCTTTGTTATACGTAATAGAGACATTCCAATTCCATAACAGGTCGCTCCCTTACGTTCAATAATATGATAGGCCGCATCACGTGAACGAACAAAAATTTCGTCTAAGTCACTTTGATTATACTGACTTTTATTTTCTAAAATGGTTTGTAGCTTTTGAACGCCAACTGACACATGACTCCAAACCGGAAGCTCCGTATCACCATGTTCACCAATTATATAAGCATGAACATTATGAGGATCGATTTCAAAATATTCTCCTAACATGTAACGGAAACGTGCAGAATCAAGTGTTGTACCTGAACCAATTACGCGTTCTTTCGGCAACCCAGATTCTTTCCAAGTTACATATGTTAAAATGTCCACTGGATTTGTTGCAATTAAGAAAATACCATCGAATCCGCTTGACATGACATTACGTATAATTTCTTTAAAAATCTTAGTATTTTTTTCAACTAAGTCTAAACGTGTTTCACCTGGTCTCTGTGGCAATCCGGCTGTTATTACAACAATTTGCGCATCTTTACATTCCTCACAGCTACCCTTCCATACTTTTGTTGGTGATGGTGAAAAAGGAATTGCGTGACTTAAATCCATTGCTTCTCCTTCTGCTCTTGCTTCATTTACATCCACAAGAACGAATTCTTCTGCCAGGCCCTGATTAATCATACAATATGCATAACTACATCCTACGGACCCTGTACCAATTAAAACTACACGATTAATATTTTTATTCATTTATAGATCCCTCACTATTTATGTTATGTTTTTGTGCATTGTTGTTATCCTAATAAAAAGAGATTTAATTGATTTTGAATAAACAAATAATGAACTCGAAATACATTAATGTTCAATACCAAATAGTTAAACTTAAATTCCTTTTCATATGTATTTCCAGCAAATATTGCTCCAACTTTATTTTTTATTTAACTCAAAAAATATTATGTATAGCTCCACTAGATAAGATAATTTTTCTTTATCTACATTTCAAAGATTCATTGATATTCTGTGAAAAATCTAGTTTATACATCTAGTTAAATAAAATTGTTAACGCTTACATTTTGTTGAGATTCACTAACTGATTATTACTTTTCATAATGACATTCATGCTTAGATTATCTTCATGCAAATCTAATTACTGCAAATTTTAATTTTGTATATCGAAGGTTATTTCACCTATTTTAGCAATAACCCCCTCAAAGCACTTCTATACCAAACAAACTTTTTCAAAATTCATTTTCTAGTAAACCTCCCACTAATTTTTTAGAGTTTTCTGTAATAAATTCGACATGTGATCTTGCATTTTATATTAACAAATTTAGGTCACATAAGTTGTGAATGTTTTTTGTATATTTCCCTTCCCTTATATGTCTAACAAAAACAAATAATATATTTTATAAAAGAAAAAAATATATTTAAAAGAATTATTAAAACGGTATTTTCGGCTAATTAGGTCAACTGCTATAAAAATAACATTCAAAATAATTATGTTATTTTTATACGAAAATGATTATATTAGTAGCTTAAATTTTTATTTGTGTTTGTAATGGGATGTTTTCCTCACATTGAGATTCAACTAAATCGCCCTTCTCTTCAGCGGTAGGGTTATTTTGGGTTATATAATGATATACCATGCCAACAAATACAGATCCACCAATAATATTTCCAATTGTAACCGGAATTAAATTATAAATAGCCCCACTAAAAGAAATTGTATTGGGATGTGGCGATACCAGGGAGATTGCAAATAGCGATAAATTTGCAATGCTATGTTCATATCCAGATAAAAAAAATGTAAAAACCAATAACATCATAACAATTATTTTTGCTGTATCCCCTTTTACTTGAGAAGGAAGGAAGCATGCTAGACAAACAAGCCAATTACATAAAATAGCTTTGAAAAATAGCTGTATTGTCGGAGTATTCATTTTTACTTCAACAACATTACTTATCAAATGTTCATATTCAATTTGATTAAAAATACCAGTACCATAAAATAATAACGCAAAAAATATTGCACCTACCAGATTACCTAAAAAACAAGCACCCCAGTTACGACAAGTATCTAAGACCGTTGTTTTTTTTCGTAAGGTCGAAATTGTAAAATACATTGTATTCCCAGTAAATAATTCCGCTCCACCATATATTATTAATATAAGTGCAATTCCAAAAAATAAAGAAGCACTTAAATATGTTGCAGGTGAATTTACAACATGAAAAAAATCCCCTAATTTAAAACATAATACGATAATAAATCCAATATAGATGCCGGCTAGTACCGCTCGTACAAAATATTGTATTGGGTTTATATCTAATATTTGTTTCTTCTTTTGTGCAAGTTTTATAGCATCAGCTATCCCTTTTTCTAACATAAAATTATACACTCCTTTAGTTCCTATTTATTATAAATTATCCTAAGAATAAACTACATGTTTCAATATTCACTTTCAAGATTTTGTTCAACTTTTCACAAAATAAACACACTCACTTTACGAAATAATTCAAATGATGTGCAATCTGCTATATTTACTAAATCCTAGAAGGTGCATAATCCACGAATATACCCATTCAATATAGATTAAAAAATAATTAATCTGGTATAACAAGTTTTAATTTATCATGTTTAAGAAAAGCACTTCATCTTAATTTTTACTTACTTGTATAGTGACGCATCAGGAAATTCATTATATTTATACAAAAAACTTTAATTTTAGGTACAGTGTGTTTATATGCTTTACTCTTTAAAAATTGAAGAAATACTACTATCAGCAAACATATTCAATATTTTCTATCTGAAATATCTTAGTAAAATGTTAAAAATTCGGCTCTAACCTATGAATTTAATGGGATCCAATTTGTATCTCATTACCCGAATAAAGATAATTTGTGACATATTTTAAAATAAACTACATATCAAGCACTCTGTTTTTAAAATTGATATAATATGAACAGACATCATTGCTCAACACTTCACAATCAAAAGGAGAAATTGATATGAGGAAACGAAAACGCTTAGTAATCATCGGTAATAGTATATCTAGTTTACGCTGTATTGAACAAATTTTAATACAAAACCCTAATATGTATAACATTTCTATTTTCAGTGATGAACTCTATCCTCTCTACAATCAGATAAACACTATTTCATTAAAATTAAATATAAAAAATAGAATGCTAAAGAAATATAATTGGTACAAACAACATAATATTAAGCTTTTCACAAACGAAAAGGTAATAGAAATTGATCGTGAGGACGAGGTCATTGTTACAGATAAACGACGTATTGTTTTCTACGATAAACTCATCATTGCAACAGGCTCTACTGCTTTTATTTTTCCCGTTAAAGGACTGCAATTATTTGGAGTAAATAAACTTAAAACAACTGAAGAAATCCAATTTCTATTAAATACTAAGAAGCATTCAAAAAAAGCTATTATTATTGGCAATGGTATGCTCGGTCTAAAAATTGCACAAAAATTATTTAATTTAGGAATAGACGTCCACGTTGTTCATTTCATTTCACACTTAATGGCAAAACAAGATATCCTGGATTGTTCATTACTACGTAACAAGCTAAAAGCAAAAGGGATTCAATTTTTCATGGAAAAAAACACGGTTAAAATCCTAGGTACAGAATACGCAGAGGGAATTCAATTCGAAGATGGCACTATTATAAAATACGATTTAATTGTAATACCTATTGGTAGGCGACCTAATACACATTTAGCAGAAAAGGCTGGTTTACATGTTAACCGTGGCATAGTTGTTAATAAGTATATGCAAACAAATGATAAATTAATTTATGCAGTTGGTGAATGCACTGAACACAATGGTATTACATTAGGATTTCGAGCCCCCCTCCATACACAAGCTACTGTATTAGCCGAGCATATAACAAATGCACAGACAAATACTCTTTTTGCGTAATTTCTTAGTTAATTAAAACAAATTCATTATAACTTTTATCTATAAAAAAACTCTTCTTAATAATTGTTTAAGAAGAGTTTTAATCCCTTGAAAACGTATTAAAGGGAAAACTTCAATATTGACATGTTTGCAATCCTATTGCGTACTAAATTAAAATATCAATTTAAATAAGGAGACATACTAAAATGCAACGACACAAAAATATATATTTTTTAATCATTTTCTGCATCGTATTATGTATAATAACTCTAGTCCATAAAGATGAAAATAATAGCGCTAAAAATAAAACATATGGGATGGATAAACTTGTTAAACTCGATAAAAAAAATTCATATTCTAAAGAGAATAATCCTTTAGAAGTCCCTTTAATTCTACAAAATCCAGAATTAGAACGTGGATGCGAAGTTACAAGTTTAGCAATGCTTTTAAATTTTAATGGTCTATCCGTTGATAAATTAGAATTAGCTAAAAATATTAAATATGTCCCTTTTCAAAACAATGGATTAATGGGAAATATGGACGAAGGATTTGTTGGAGATATGTATGACATAGATATGCCTGGTTTAGGTGTGCATATTAAGCCGATTTTAGAGTTAGCTAAATTATACATACCAGAGAATTGTATTATAGATTTAACTGGAAGTAATCCCCAAAATTTATATAAAGCAATTGATAAAGGACACCCTGTTTGGATTTTAACAAACGCAAGCTTCCGCAAACTACCTGATTATGAGTTTCGTACTTGGAAAACAAATTCGGGTGAGGGGCGGGTTACATACCGTCAACATAGTGTTTTATTAACTGGATATACCGGTCAATATGTATACATTAATGACCCATTAGATATGGAAAAAAACAAAAGAATTGATAAGAAAGATTTTGAGGAAGCATGGGTTCAATTAGGCAGCCAAGCCCTAACTATCATTCCTTAAAAACACAAAGCTATAAGTTGAGATAAATTTAAAATCACTAATTTTCTATTATATAATTATTATATAATAATACTTGGTTTACACGAGAATTAATAACATTATAATTGTAATATTAAAGGACACACCTATACCATTGGAGTGGTACGTAAGGTGTGTCCTTCCCATAAATCAAAAATATAAGATAAAATAATTTAAAATTTATTATTTAAGTTTGATTATAAGGTATGTAGTATTTTGCGGCTCAAAAAATCCATATCTTATCAATTAAACCGGTTGGTAACACATATTCCTTTTTTTGTGATTTCCTCATATATAATGATTTTAAGAATTTACACAATTAAAATACTTACTATTTTGTAATAACTCCTCTTTTATATTCTTAGAAAGGAGTCTTTTGTCAGAAACTGATAAGTCTTCTAATAGCTAACTGATTTTTTATTATTATTTTCTTATTTCCAACAGAGGCCATGAGTCCTAAACTTTCAAACTTATTCAATTTACGACTAATAGTCTCTCTTGTTACCCCCGCATAATTTGCCAATTCCTCTCGTGTCAATGGCAAGTTAATAAGTATTCCATCCTCAGTACTTTTGCCATATTTATCACAAAACTCCAATAGTATGTGAGCAATTCTAACTTCAGGATTGTTTGTCGCTAAATTTTGCACTAAATTCTCTATCTTAGCTAAACGTTTTGTGACAACTTTTAACAGCTTTAATGCAATACTTGGATTTCGTTCCATTATATAATCCATATTTTCTTTTTTTAGCATACAGATATGAGTATCTTCTATAGCATACGCACTAAAATTACTTTTTTCATCATAATTAAATATATTTAATTCACAAAAGGATTCACCACTTGTTAGTATATGCAATATTTGCTCTTTCCCTTGAAGAGTTAATGTACATAGCTTTACTTGTCCACTATTAATAATAAATAATGTATCTGATTTATCTCCCTCAAGAATTAATGGCTGACCCTTTTTAAACTTCCTATGTTTTGTCATTGAAGCTATATTACTAATTTCCTCTTCGGAAAGGGTCTTAAAAATTAGTACTTTTCTTGGGCAAAGCTCTCTTGATTTTTTATGATTATCGTCCATACTTTCTCACCTTACTTTAACTATAGAATTAAAAATATACTGATATCCAAGGTTATTATAGACATTTTTATCAAATATTGCAGTGACCCAAATCACAACTATATGTTTATGAAGACAGTGATATACACTATCTTCATAAACATATTTTGATATGGCATAGAAAAATATGGCCCTGAGGAGAAAGGGTGGCGCCAGGGCCATATAGAGTGTACCGAGAATGGCTGAATCGGTATAAGTATCTGCTACATAATTATTATAGAATTTTTTAAAGAATATTTCTGTGACCAGAATCACATTCAAAAATATAAAAAACAATGAGAATACTGTGCAGTATTCTCATTGTTTTTTCCTTCTTATTCATCTAGTGGTGCAAAATGATTTTTATCTTCTCCGCACACAGGACAAACCCAGTCCTCTGGTAAATCTTCGAAACTTGTTCCTGGTTCTATATCCTCATCTGGATCCCCTACCTCTGGGTTATATATATATCCACATGGTAAACAAATGTATTTTTTCATGATTTCCTCTCCTTTTTGTACAGATTTATATTTTTTCTTTTAACTTGTTCATTATTTCACTTATGTTTGTATTTAATAAATCTATTCCTTCTAACGACACATGCTTTTCAATCACAGATTTGTAAGAAATAGATGCAGCAACTCCTTCTAATGAAATCACACCGACTATTTTATTATCCTTAATAAATAACCTTGTATACTTCTCCTTACCGTCTTCTTCAACAATTGTTGTATCACATTGCTCTTCATTAACAACTCCAATTGAAAATAAAGATACATTGAATGCGTTAAAAATAGTGGTTGGAATTTCTTTTTTATAAATGGCAGTTTTAGAGACCATATTACTACCTGCTACTCTTCCTTGTTCCAAGGCAGTCCCCCATAAGCCTTCAATTTCATTATTTACTTCTGCAACATCTCCCGCAGCGTATACGGAGTCTATATTTGTTCTCATCTTCTCATCCACAACAATACCTCTATTTAATTTAATAGCAGTATCATGTACAAGTTTAGTGTTCGGAGTAACGCCAATTGAGTAAACAATACTATCACAATTAATTTGAGAATTGTCGTTCATCTTTATGCCAGTTACGGATTCTTTCCCGAGAATAGAATCAATAGAAGTATTTAAATACACCTTTACTCCTTCCTTTTCAATTTTTCGTTTTAAGAGCAGCGAAGATTTTATATCTAATTGTCTTCTCATTAATAAAGGAGCTACTTCTACAATAGATACCTTTTTACCATCTTTCAGAATAGACCATGCTGTTTCTAAACCTTGTACACCCCCACCAATGGTCACAACACTTTCTTTGTCCTCTAAATGTCCTTTAAGCTCATCTGCTTCTTTCATGTCCCTAATAGTAAAAATATTTTTTTTATTAATTCCATTTATCTCTAATCTTCTATTATTCGCTCCTGTACAAATTAATAGTTTATGATAAGAAAATACCGCTTCATTGGATGTAACAATAAATTGCTCATCTGTATTAATTTTTACCACCTTTGTATTTATAAAAACTGATATGTGATTATCTTGATACCACTTTTTCTTTTTAATTAACACTTTTTCACTGTGTAAATCTGAATACAGATCCTTTGATAATTTAATTCTTTTATAAGGTAGTGATGGCTCTTCACCAAAAATAAATATATTTGATCCTTTATCATACTCTCTAATAGTTTTAGCGGCATTTACAGCGGCTACACCACTCCCAATAATAACAAAATTCTTTTCCATGTTTTCACCTCCATTTTTCGATTAAATAGAACTCAATAATAAATCTGTAACAAATGTTGTTGCATGTTGGATTTTCTTTACTTTCCCCTCATCTTTTGGAGAGAATCTAATCCGAATAGGAAATTCAACATGAGTCATACCTGTAGATTTGATAACTTTTGATGTACTTTGTACATTCATATTTGTTTCATTGAGGTAATCTTGTATCACTTCAATTGCCTCTCCACTCCAACCATATGAACCGAATGAAGCTGCAATTTTCCCTTCTAGATTCATTTCTGTCATTTCTTTTAAAATTTCTTCTAAATTACCAATCATATCTGCATATCTAGTTGAAGATCCTATGAAGACTGCATCTGCTTCTTGGATACTCTTTAAAACCTCTAATTTTTTTGATTTATCAGCGTTAAATACTGTTACATGAATATTATCTGCTTCTAAAGTTTCTTTAATAATATTTGCTACTTTTTTTGTATTATGTTTAATTGTTGTATATACAATTGTTACTTTCTTATCTTGATTCGTATCTCTACTCATATCCGCATATAATTTAATATACTTCTGTATATCCTGACGTAAAATGTAGCCATGAGATGGTGCAATCATTTGTACATCCAATTCTTTTAGAGCTTCTATTAATGTTCTTACATATCTTCTATGTGGATGGATAATGGCATTATAATAGCCGATAAAATCTTCCGTAATATCTACATTCGCTTTATCACTGAAAATCTCGTCATTTGCTATATGAGTACTAAAAATATCACAAGGAAATAAAATTTTATCCTCTACACAGTAGGTAATCATTGTTTCTTCAGTATGAAGATATGGCGTTTCTTTAAATTTCAATGTTTTTCCACCAATATCTAATGTATCACCGTCTTTTACTACTAAAAACTTTCGATTATGCAGTTTATACATCTCTTGTATTTCTGGTACTGCAATTTCTGTACATACAATCGTTGCATTAGTAGCTCTTGATGCTAATGCTGCCAATCCCCCTGAATGGTCGGGTTCTGTATGATTCACTACAATATACTGAATTTCTTGTGGATCAATTAATTTACTTAATGATTCTACAAATTCTCTTCCAAACTCTATATCAACTGTATCAATCACTGTTGGTTTTTCCGTTTTTAGCAAGTACGCGTTATAAGTTGTTCCTTTTGCTAAGATTAAACGATGAAATGGAACTTCTCTATTATCAACTTTTCCTACCCAATATATATCTTTAGTTAACTGAATTTCTTTGCCCATATAACTCAATTCCTCCTCAATCAGATTCGATTTACCACTGAATTATATAAACTTTTTTATAATTAAAAGAGGACTAGAATCACATTTTAAAAAAATTAATAAAAAAACACCTGAGTAACAGCTTTCTACTCAGGTGTTTTTAAAATTTATTTTGTTGCTACAATTACTAATGCCGGACCATCAAGTGAATATATTTTTTTATCAAAATTAGCGTAAGTTTCTACTGACTCAAATCCACAATCTATTAATATGGGAAGTAATTGTTTTTTTGTAATTGGATATAACTCTATACTATTTGAGAATTCTTCACCACTTGTATTTAATGTTACAGTAAATAGCACCTTTGTTCTCTCTATTGCATAATCTCGTTTGAATGAGAAATGTTCTTTCTTAATTACTGGAAATATGAAATTTTTTTGATTTAATACTTTTTCATAGTTTACAATTTGAACTATGAACTTTCCATTTTTCTTAAGTTTTTTAAAAGAGCTTTGAATAAAATCAGTAATTTCCTGTACATTGTCTAAATGAACCAACGTATTTCCAATACAATAAATACCATCAAATATCCCAGGTACATCGTCTATTTGCTGCATTCTAAGTGTATTTACAAAAAGTCTTCCCCTATGGGTTATAGCCTTCTCAGAAATTTTATCAGCCATTTTCTTCTCTGGTTCCATCGCAGTTACAATCATTCCTTTTTCAACTAATGCATTAGCCACATTCCCTGTTGCCGCACCTACATCAATTACGGAGTCCCCCTCTTGTAAATAAGAAGCAATAAAATTCACTTGTTTTTCATTTTCCGGAAAAATTTCATCATAATACGGCATTAATTTTTGGTAAAAAGTCATTATTTATACACTCCTTTCTACATACAGTATTGAAGAAAACATTAATACAATATTAAATATAAATATAATATAAACAATATGAATCATTATTAGTCTTTACGAGATAAAATATTTAAATACTATTATTGTTGTAATAAAAACGTAAATAGCATTTATACTCTCTAAAATCCCCACCTTTAAGATTGAAATATTCCTTCCATACAGTACTATAGACCGTATCAAACTTGGGATAAAAATAATGGTAATCGTTGGTGATAAAATAAGCGTAACAATCACAAGTAATAAATGGTACCACCATGATAGAATGCGATACGTTGGATTCTTTTTTTCACGTATCATTGTTTTTACATAAAACGTACTTCCTATAAAATATAAAAATGTTATAGTCGCTATTATCAATATATTTTTATCGACTGTTTTCATTGTGAAGTAATAACTTATAATGCCCCCTATACAAAACAAAAGAATTGCACATACATCATTTAATAAGGCTCGTTCATTTTTTTTGCTAGAAAAATAAATGTTTATACAAAAAAACGGGAGCATAATAATAGAAAAGTAAACTATACGCCATTCATAACTAAGAGCAATAGCTGTACATATACAAGCCTCACCAAAGTAAAGAAAAAAATAATACAAATAATACTTCTTTCGCGGCTGTTTTACATACATTAATAAGGGATATGTAGCTAAATACACAAAAAACCACGCTAAAAAAAGAGGTATATGATACCATGTCCATTTACCAGTTAAAATACCTAAAACAAATGGAATAAGCAGCATTCCCCAGGCTCCATGCTGCTTTGGAATAATTAACTTCATTCTTCCACACCTCACATTTAATTTTTTATCAAAATGTTACGTAAGAATGATAATAAGTAGCATATATATCATTAAATTTATAGATAAAAAACTTTACCAGTGAGAGAATCCCCCACTGGTAATCATACTCCACCAATTTAGGGAATACCCATCCCAAATAGTAAAATATAATGAATTTCTCATACTCACTCTTCCCTTATAAGATAAACTATGTTTTTAAAAAATACTGTGAGTGAAATCACTGCATTCTATTTTTATACCTTTTATTTTATAAAATTAAACACTCTTCATTGTGTTTTTACTCTCTATTGATAACCTCACTCTTTGAACCTAAAACAAAAGAATTTTTATCTATAAATAATTGAATCATTCTATATCTTTTCATTTTTTATGAGCAAGATAATACGATAAACTTCTAGATTTAATCTCTTCTAAATAGAAAAAATCACATACTTCATATATTAGTACCATTGCAGAAACAAACTATATATAGTATCATTTACCGATATTGAGTACCACATATTGAAAAGGAGTGAATTTCATGAACACCTCAGACAATTTAAAACAGCAAAAAAATACTTTATGGACAACTTTTCATAAAATTATAAAAAGTAACGATCAAGACTTAATGCAAGAAAATGCAAATGTTGATGGTCGATCTCCAATGGGAATGATGGGAACATTTGCATCAGAGAGCGCAAAACTTTATGTAAGGGAACATTTGCTTTCTAAACAAGTAAAAGAAGCTATCAATCAAAACATTTTATATCCACACGATTTAGATTTTTATGCAACAGGAACAACCACGTGTTCACAAATCCCTTTAGCACAATTGCTGAAAAAAGGGTTCCACACTGGACATGGCCATATGAGACAACCACAAGATATTAAAAGTGCATTAGCACTCTCGTCTATTATTCTTCAAGCTAATCAAAATATGCAGCATGGTGGGCAATCTCTTGCCATGTTTGATATAGATTTAGCACCATATGTGAGGAAAACATTTGAAAAAAATAAGAAAAAGTTAATAGACTATCCGCTAACAAAGGAACAAATCGAAGTGTTTGCATGGAAAGAAACAGAAAACGATACATATCAAGCATGTGAAGCATTCATTCATAATTCCAATAGTATGCATAGCCGTGGTGGTGGACAAGTTCCGTTTATTTCAATTAATTATGGAACGGACACATCAAGGGAAGGAAGGCTATTAATTAAACAATTACTACAGGCAACACAAGCGGGTTTAGGAAAAAGCGAAACGCCTATTTTCCCCATTCAAATTTTCAAGTTAAAAAAAGGTGTGAATTTTGAAGAAAAAGATCCAAATTATGATTTATTTGAACTTGCATTAGAAACAACAGCAAAGCGATTGTTCCCTAACTTTTCATTTTTAGATGCGCCATTTAATGCAGCGTATTATAATGGGCACCCAGAAAGTGAAGTATGTTATATGGGTTGTCGTACTCGTGTGATGTCTAATATTCATGGTGAGGAGACAGCAATTGGCAGGGGAAATCTATCATTTACCTCTATTAATCTAGTAAAATTGGCTTTAATAAATGATTCAAAAGAGGGATTTTTCAAATCGTTAAATCATTATATCAAACTTGGCATTCGTCAATTGCTAGAAAGATATTCATATCAATGTACAAAAAAGGCAAGAGATTTTCAATTCCTATATTCACAAGGGATTTGGCGCAATGGAGAAAAACTACAACCAGAAGATTCAGTTTCTGAGATTTTACAGCAAGGAACATTGAGCCTTGGTTTTATTGGACTTGCGGAATGCTTGGTTGCCTTAACAGGAAAACACCATGGGGAAGATAAAGATTCATGGCAACTTGGAAAAGAAATTGTTACCTTTATGAGAAAAAAGATGGACCAAGCAACAAAAGAACATTGCTTGAATTTCACTTTAATTGCAACTCCTGCCGAGGGACTATCAGGGAAGTTTATCAAAAAGGATCGTGCTGAATTTGGAACTATTACAGGTGTAACCAATCATGATTACTATACAAATTCATTTCATATTCCAGTTTATTACCCTATTCAAGCAATTAATAAAATACGTTTAGAAGGACCGTTTCATGCTCTTTGCAACGGTGGTCATATTACGTATATTGAACTAGATGGGGCGGCAGCACATAATCTAATGGCTTTAAAACAGATTGTTCAAGCAATGGCACAGTATGAAGTAGGATATGGTTCAATTAATCATCCGGTGGATCGTTGTAAATGTTGTGACTATAATGGAGTTATTGAAAATGAATGCCCCAGCTGTGGAAATATAGAAGACCATCATATTGAAAGAATTCGCCGTATTACTGGATATCTTGTCGGGGACATGTCAAAATGGAACAATGCAAAGCGTAGTGAAGAAGCAGATCGTGTGAAACATAAATGAAGGTAATGAATATTATTCATGATAGTGTAGTAGATGGTGAAGGGTTACGGACAGTTGTATTTTTTGCCGGTTGTCCGCATCATTGTTTAGGTTGCCATAATCCCAAATCATGGAATCTTCATAATGGTACCGAGATGAGTGTGAAAGAAATTATAAAAGAAATTTCCACAAATCCTCTAACTGATGTAACATTTTCAGGTGGTGACCCATTTTTTCAAGCTATCGAGGTCAAAGAAGTTGCAAAGGCTGTAAAAAGTTTAAACAAAAATCTTTGGATTTACACTGGTTATACACTAGAAGAGATACAAAACTCACAAAACAAAGATATGATTGAGCTGTTACATTATGGAGATGTTTTAGTTGATGGAAGATTTGAAATCGAAAAAAGAGATTTGACACTTCCATTTCGCGGAAGCTCAAATCAACGTATTATACGCCTAAAATAAATATAATTTCCTTGCTCTTTTTCGATTATTAGTCATCACTAATCCAATATTTATGAGCAGAAAGCATCTGCTCATAAATATTGGAAATATACAATAAAAAATTTATAAAAACGGGTTATAAAAAGGGACATGCTCAATTCTTACACTTTTTTTTGCAATGCTTTTGGAACATATACACAAAAAGGTTCGCTTTCCATGTAATCCCCCGTCATCGCAAATGCCCTAGAACGAGATCCCCCACAAACATATCGAAACTCACAAACACCGCATTTTCCTTTATAATTGTCTGGATTACGAAGACTTTGAAAAACAGGAGAGTTTCGATAAATTTCAGCTATCGGTGTTGATTTAATATTTCCGGTTTTAATCGGCAATAGCCCACTTGGGTATACATCTCCAATATGAGAAATAAATACAACTCCATTTCCATCATTTACTCCTTTTGGAGCGCGTCCAAATTCATTAACTCCGTCCGTCATCCCTTCCATCAGTACATCTCTATATTGAATAATTTGATCTATCTTTTTAATTCCCTTCATTTTTTCTTGAAGAACAACGCGTCTATAGTGCTGAGCAGCTGTGGTTTTTATATCAAAAGAAACAGTTTTACTAAGCTGATATAGCCAGCGGAACACTCTTTCATGTTGAATTGGTGAAATCATATCTTTCTCTTTACCACGTCCTGTTGGGACTAAGAAAAATACACTCCACAACACACAACCTAATGCTTCTACTAAATTTGCCATATCTTTAAGTACACTCAAATTATAATTAGAAACAACTGTATTAATTTGAATAGGGATTTTTAATTCATTTAAATGATGAATTGCATCCATTGTTAATTTAAATGACCCCTCTGTTCCTCTAAAATGATCGTGTACTTCAGCTGTTGGTCCATCTATACTAAATGCCCATCTAGCAATCCCAACATCTTTTGCTTTTTTAATCGCTTCTTTAGTAACCTTTGGAGTAGCACTGGGTGTCATGGAAACCCGAATACCTTTCTTCACCGCGTATTCAGCAATATCATATATATCCGAACGCATTAATGGATCCCCACCAGTAAAAACCAGCATCGGATTATCCATTTCATATATATCATCAATTAGTTTTTTTCCTTCTTCTAATGTTAACTCAAAAGGATCGCGATAATGCTGAGCTTCAGCACGACAATGTAGACATTTTAATTCGCATGCTCTTGTTAACTCCCATATTACAATAAACGGGTTTTTAATATAATCACGATTTGTCAAAAAGAAAGCCTCCCATCAACTTACATACTATATTGTAAAATTATATGTTCATTTATGTTGTGAGATTTATCACGCATAAGTTTTTAGCAATTAAAACCCCCTCACCAAAATAGATGAAATTAAGATAAAAAAGCACTCACCTATAAGTAGGAGAGCGCTTTTTATTTTAAAAATATCTTTAAAATTTATATTTTATATTTTTTTTATATAAATTTTATTTATTTATTATTTCTATTAGATTTCATCAAATCATCTAGTAATAAATCTAATTCTCTACTATAACAAATTACCTTTTCATGAGTGAATCCATACTGCTTAACAAGCGATATTAATTCCTCTTTTTTTTCAATTACTTGATTTAACTTCTTATAATTAGACATAGCTTTTGTACACTCCCATCTTACCTACATACAGGTCATCTAGGTAGCATTTTTATTAGATGTTCCATTTAAAGCACAGCTGTTTATAATATATATTTCCCCTTAACACCCATATACAATACATTTACAAATATCAAATACAAAATCTATGAACTTAAAAAGTTATACCTACTTAACTTATTACACACCTTTATATGCTTGCTTATATACTTCTTTTAATTCTGAAATCAATGGAAGTTTCGGATTTGCTGGTGTACATTGATCTTCAAATGCTCTTTCCGATAAGACATCCACAACATTTTCAAATGCTTCTTGTTTTACTCCTTGTCCTGCAATACTCATATTAATATTCAATTCTTTTCCAAGGCTGATAATTGCTTGCACAAGAGATTCTACCCCTTCTTCCACTGTACTTGCTGGCAGCCCCAATGTTCTTGCAATATATGCATAACGTTCATCTGCCACAAAATGCTCATATTTTGGGAACAATGCATGTTTTCTCGGCTTAATAGCATTATAGCGGATTACATGCGGCATTAAGATTGCGTTAGCGCGTCCATGTGGAATGTGAAATTCTGGTCCAAGCTTATGCGCCAAACTATGATTAATACCAAGAAATGCATTTGCAAAAGCCATACCTGCAATTGCAGAAGCATTATGCATTTTCTCACGTGCTTCTTCATCATTTCCATTTTTATATGCTCTCGGTAAATATTTAAATACTAGATCAATGGCTTTTAAGGCCAATCCATCTGTATAGTCATTTGCCATAATAGACACGTATGCTTCAATTGCATGTGTTAACACATCCATTCCAGTGTCTGCTGTTACATGAGGTGGCACTGTCATTACAAACTGTGGATCAATAATCGCTACATCTGGTGTTAATTCATAATCAGCAAGTGGATATTTTATATTATTTTTTTTATCTGTAATAACCGCGAATGGTGTCACTTCTGAACCTGTTCCTGATGTTGTTGGAATCGCAACAAATTGTGCTTTTTGCCCTAGTGTTGGAAATTTACATGTGCGTTTTCTAATATCTAAAAACTTTTGTTTGATTCCAAAGAATTTCGTTTCTGGATATTCATAAAATAGCCACATTCCTTTTGCTGCATCCATTGCTGAACCTCCGCCCAATGCAATAATTACATCAGGTTTGAAGCTTCTCATCATCTCAGCACCCTTGAATACTGTTTCATCTGATGGATCTGGTTCTACCTCTGAGAAAACACCTACTTTTACATCATTTAAATGCTGTTGTAAGTAATGTGTAACTGTGTCCACATATCCCAGGTCTACCATTCCTGGATCCGTTACAATGAATGCTCGTGAAATGTTTGGCATCTTAGCTAAATATTGTGTCGCATGTTTTTCAAAAAAAACCTTAGGTGGTAATTTGAACCATTGCATATTATTTTTTCTATTCGCCAAACGCTTTACATTTATTAAATGTGTAGCTGTTACGTTTTGAGAAACAGAATTTTTACCGTATGAACCACAACCTAATGTTAAAGATGGAATAAATGCGTTATATATATCACCAATCCCACCTTGTGCTGATGGTGAATTTACAATAAGGCGACAAGCTTTCATTCTTAAACCAAATTGTTTTTGTACTTCTTTATTTGTAGAATGAATAACCGCTGAATGCCCTAAGCCACCTAAATTTAACATTTCTTCACAATATTTAAATCCTTCTTCTTGTGAATTTGCTTTGATACAAGCTAATACTGGGCTCAATTTTTCACGTGATAGTGGATATTCTGCACCCACTCCCTTAATTTCAGCTACAAGTATTTTTGTATCTTCTGGTACCTTAATGCCTACTAATGATGCAATATAATGTGCTGATTTCCCAACGATATCACTATTTACTGCACATGTATTTTCATTAATAACAAGCTTCTCTAGTTTTATTCTCTCTTCTTCGGTAACAAAATAACAATTGTTGTCTTGCATTTCTTTTTTTACACTATTATAGATTTCTTTATCTACAATGATTGCTTGTTCAGAAGCACAAATCATACCATTATCAAATGTTTTTGATAAAATTAAATCATTTACAGCTCGTTTTACATGTGCTGATTTCTCTAAATAACAAGGTACATTCCCAGGTCCTACCCCTAAGGCCGGTTTCCCTGTAGAATATGCTGATTTCACCATTCCAGCACCCCCGGTTGCAAGAACAAGTGCAACCCCCTCATGGTTCATTAATCTTTTTGTTGCCTCAACAGAAGGTTTTTCAATCCATTGAATGCAATTCTCCGGTGCCCCTGCCTTAATTGCAGCATCTCTTAAAATTTTAGCCGCTGCAACAGAGCATTGCTGAGCAGATGGATGAAAAGCGAAAATAATTGGATTTCGTGTTTTCATTGCAATAATTGCTTTAAACATAGTTGTTGAAGTAGGATTCGTTACTGGTGTCACACCAGCAACTACACCTACTGGTTCGGCAATTTCGATGACTTCTTCATGTGAATCTTCATGAATAATTCCTACAGTCTTATCTTTTTTTATGCTATGCCAAATATATTCAGTCGCAAATATGTTCTTTGTACATTTATCCTCATACACACCTCGACCAGTTTCCTCAACCGCCATTTTTGCTAATGGCATATGTTGATCTAATCCAGATAGTGCCATTTCATGAACAATATGATCTACTTGCTCTTGCGTATAAGATTCCATTGCTTTTAGTGCTTCTTTTCCATTTTCAACTAAAGTATTAACAACTTCTTGTACATCATTTTCATCTTTAATTACTACGTTGACCATTGCTTGTACTTCTTTTTCATCTGTCTTGTTTGTCATATTAAAGCCTCCAGATCACTATAAAAATAGATTTAAAATGTTGGAACTTATTGTTTTCATCTTGCCTATTAAGTAAAGTCTTAAAACATGTGAAGTATTTCACAAATAATAATATGAAATTTTCAACTACTCCCACTATACATGAAATGACTATTTTTTATTGTGTATTTTTTGTGAAGTATTTCACAAATATTTATAATAATTCTAATCAATAATTACTTATTTACACCATCAATATATACAATTACATTCTCAGTTGTATTATTTCTCAATTCAATGTACACCTCAGCATTAAAATACAATATTTGTTGATGCCTTAATATCTCAATTTCATTATCAATTATAACCATTGTTTCACCGAAAACTGCATACATACAAATATCCTTGTTCAAATATTTTGGTATGACAACATTACCTGACGGATTAATGAAAAAAAATGATGGAAATGTATTTTCAGTTTTATTAATAATTGTTTTGAATACCTCATCATTTAATCCCATAGGTGTTACATTTTTTAGTTGCATAAATATCACTCCTATTCATGTATAAAAAATTTAATAAAGTATAATAAATTTATACTCTATTTTTACAAACTTATAGCGAGGATCTCGACTTTGCCTATAAGTTTATAACTATTAATTTCCTAAAGCAACAGTAATTCATCTTCTTGTAAAGGACTATTAATTTGTTATAGTATGTAAATCTCTTTGTTGTGATAACTCTACTAAAGAAGACACTTAACACTTATATGTAATTTATCTAGTAGTATTTTATGTGTATAGTAGTTAGAACTTTTTATTAATAAATTTTGAAAACATTAGTATATATAATATAAATTATTTTTTTATTTAAAAATATTTTGTTTGTCCCCATCCTCTCTAAAATATTCCCCCTTTTCTTAAAATCTTATATAAATATATATCTTATATATATTAAAAATATAAAGATAAAACTTTTATAGGTTCATAAAATATAGAATAAAGCCTGCTATGACAATGTTTTTAACATGCCCTACTGTAAAAAATCATAAATGGTATGTAATGGGAGTGTGAAAATAGACTTTGTTGTATCATCCTTTCTACATAAAATCATAAAATAGTACCACTATACCTACATAAAAAATGAAGAAAAATAATTCAGTAATGAGTATATTTATTCATTCGTAAATAAGAAGACATTCTCGATATTTGTCCCCAATTTGTAGTCATTTGTACACAATCTATACACAATGATCATTATTTAATCCACTTAATTCAGTTATTCATATTTAATCACATAAAACTTGATGAATTTTAGTAGATTTACTTATAGAACCCTTATATAGCAACAATAGTATGATATTTTTATTCACAAATGATACTTTTTATAAACATATCCACTAAAAATTTAATTTTTCTTATGATTTTATGTAGAGTAAAATCTCTATTCATATAGGTATTGGATGCCTTTTCAAGTTACTATTGTGGAAATTAACAATGATGAATAACTTTTATTGTATAGAAGTGCATAAAAAAAGATTCTATTTTCAATAGAATCTTTTAGAAAAGTATATAAATGGATCTAATAGAAAGACTTTGAATGATAGAGCCAACACGAATAGCCCTCTACTTTGATTTTTTTCAAATATAGAGAGCTGAAAATGATTACATTTCTTCCATTACTTTTAATACCTGTTCAGTTGATGTTACTTGAATTCCAGCACGTATCAGCTGTTCCAAGGCACGTATAAAGGTAATTAAATTTATGCTACCAGGTACTTCAATTACCCTTAGCTTTTCTTTTGGTAATTTATCTATCTTTTCAATGAACAATTCACGTACATCACTAGGAATAAAGCGTTCTTTATGTCCTTTTATTTTTAGAAGTTCACGCATTTCTATTTCTAAAGCCATATAAGCATTTAGATTTGCACCTTGTTCATAAGCGTATTTTCTAAATAATGTTTCTTCTTGATATCTTAGATAATTACGATGGTAAGATTCCTCTGTAACAGGTACGGCAAATTTGTTCTTTAATAACTCAAATGTTTTACGGAACAGCTTCTTGATGCTTCGGCGAGAGTACATAGAGAAATGCAATCCGAAATCAAATATAGCTTGTTCTTTTTGTTTTGCTGGTACGTGCTGTGTAATAAGAGGATAAACCCCTTCTTTAGCTGCGGTATCAAGAATATGATACTGTGATGTTTGATTCAATAATTTTTTCAGTGTATATACTAACTTACTTGGATATTTTTCAGTGCGATCAATCATGTCACGCAAACTATGTATTACACTACGGATTTGTCGATGACAGGTATTTTTAAGTACATGAATAAATTTATTCATGTCTCGTGTAAATTCCCCAATATGCATTTCTTGTAGTGTAGATTCAATAAATCGGGCTTTACGGGCATACGTAACCTTTGGAGTAAAAGGATCACGATACTGTAGTTCGCCTGATTCTTTTCCACATAAGAAGTCTGAATGAATAGATAAAAATAAAGTCGTGTATTTTTTCTTGTTTTGAACCCCTTTTTGTAGTTTACAGATTTTGAATAGTGGAGTTCCTGTACAAGGCAATACAGTCGTTAGTTCTTTCATAACTGCACGAATTTGATGTGGATACTTCTTATGTAGAAAGCGGTACATCCCACCAAAGTGAGTCTTATTACCTCTTTCATCCTGTTTGTCTAAAGAACGTTTTAATGTAGTCTCTCTATGCTGTTGCATAGCAATATCTAAGAATAGCTTCTTAGATGCTACTGAAAGTTCAAAGAAAGCTTTTGTAAAGACTACAGGACTAATGTAAACATAAGGATTTGCTTTTTCTGTTTCTTCATTCATAAAATGAGTTATTTTAATTGTGTATCGACTATCTAATTCATTTTCAATCGTAATAATGTTATGTAGGCTTAATTTTTTTAATGCAATATAGAATTGAGAATGCTGTATACATGCCAATTCTTCTTTGTATTGCTTATAGTCTTCCCAAAGCATATGTACTGTTACGTTTGGAATAATACCATTCGTATAGCATTTTTTATGTAGGTAAAGAAATACTTCAAGATCTGCATTTGTAATACCGTACAATTTATGTTTTCTTCCCATTGTCTTTGAAATAGTATGACGTGAAAAAGATGGCTTTGCTTGTGCAACAAATCCATCGATATCCGCAATACGTTCTTCATACGACATTTGATTAATAATATCTTCAAGGTATGTATCTTTATAGCTATAGTATTTTCCTTCCAATGCATCAACAAGTGCTTGCCAAGATTTTAATGTAACTATAACCGCATTAGTAGATTGTCCATCTAGACTACGTTGATTACGAATAACAAATGATTTGCTCATCTTTTTCACCTCCTATACAAATTAAAATATACATATCCGTACAATATAAAATATACCGATTTTAATTATAGCAAATCAAAAGTTGATGAAATGGGCCCTTTAAGAGCCAACATGAAAAAATGAAATGTACGTTAATCCCTTTCATACCAAGGGGTTTCGGGTTTTGTTCTATTTTTTTTATGGACATGATATCACTATGGATTTTCATGTTCCGAATAAATAAGAAAATGAGTTGTAAAATGCTAATAAACGTTGTTCTAATGGGGATGGAAGCTTATTTTCACAAAAATATAAGGGACATGATAGAGCTGTAGATTTTCATATTTCTATTTATTATAATTTACATGAAAACCGTCAATAAACATTGATGTTAAAGGGATTTATATGAAATTTGGTATTTATAAAAGGAACATGATACCGCTAGGGGTGATTCATCTTTTCAGATAGAAAGGGACATGATAACGCTATGAATTTTCATGTTTTATAATTCCCTGAAATTTGAGGAGATGTTGTATAAATGTATGGTATATAAGGGGTTTAGGAGGATTTATGAAACAAGAAAGGGACATGATACCGCTATAAATTTTCTTGTTTCATACCTTGAATATAGAAGAAACCCTTTTGTATCAAGGGTAAAAAAGATTATGAAAAAAATATATAGTTTAATTTCATGAAACATTTAAGACTGGATTTTTTCATGTTTTAGTCAAAAGGGACATGATACCGCTATGAATTTTCACTTTGTATGCAAACTTTAATGAGTATTACCATATATACAAGGGAAATTTTAAAACATGAATAACCTAGCTTTTTCATGTTTAATCAAAAGGGACATGATATCGCAAAAGAATTTCATGTTTCAGCTAATTCCTTGAAAAATATTAGGTTTCTTATAACGTCTTACCTTTTCCAAATGGATACAGTCTTGTATAATCAGTAAAAGAAGTGGTTAGAAGCATACGTGCTAGATTATCACTAAAGGATGGTTGGATAGAACTTACTGTATTCTTTTTTATTTTCATGAATAGGAACATCATAAGGCTATATAGATTTAAGTTTAAATCATTCTCAATTGTAAATTAAATAAGGAGAAGAATGTATATGGATAATGTTCTACAATTGTTTAAAGATGCATTAGTAATATCAGCACCTATCTATAAACATAATGAACAATTGTGGTATAAATGGAATGCTTATTACTTAGAAGTTAAAGAAGATACTAGTAGGATCGTAACTTCGGACTATTTTTCCCCATCATTTTCAATGCTTGTACAGTGGCTTGAACAGCAACAAAAAAAGGGAATCTCCTCTTTGGAAATATTCACCAACATAGAAGCTTACCAAATTGAAATTGATGTGGCGATAGGATTATTTGTGGAGCAAGAGTTTTCAAGAGCTAACAATGAAACCGTGCGGGAACCAAAGGAATCTAATACAAGTTTAGAGCACGAGAATTACTATGAAGTGAATAATTCTGCGGTTTATTATAAATTAAGAGATGGCATAGCAAAGAATCAATTTGAAGAAGATGAAAATACAAAGTTGAAATCTTATCCAATTGAAACGAAAGATAGTAGTGGAGTTGCACAACTTTCTTCACATAAAGATGAAGATTTAAGATTAATAAATATTGAAGAAGCTGCTCGTTGGAATACATTGGTTGATGGTGTAATGAGTAATATGGATGATTTAACTGCTGACTGTTTAGATGCAATTACTATCCAATGGTTAAATGAGGCAAAGTCCCCTGATGAATTCATAGACTTTTCATATAATCAGGTATTAGAAATGTGTAGCATACCTAAAGCAAAGGCTAATAACACAGAATATTATCGAGCAGAAGATAAAATAAAGGTTGCCAAACGAATTGCTGCCTTAGCAAGTATTTTTATCTATTTAAATGATGATAATGAGGTAGTTGTATTAAATGATCGAGCTGAAGCAGGTAAACATTATGAAGTAAAGCGAGAAGTTATTAAGAGGCTTTTTGTATTAGATTCTGTGGTACTCTGGAGAGATACTAACACTAACGAATATATGGGGATAGAATCTTGCAGGATTAAGCCAGGGAGCTTCTTATCAAGTTATTTATATGGTTCTAGTAGTACAACGGCACTATTATCAAAAAAAGCGTTAGAATATAATAGTTATAGACATAAATATCATAAGAGATTGATTCGTTATTTAACTTGGCAATGGAGAATTCGTCAAATGTTCTCTAGTTTAAAAAGGCCTTACTCTATAGGAGGAGATAAGGGATTACTGGCTGTCATGGGTATAAATCAAAATCAAAAGCCAAATCGTATTCGTGAACAGTTAGAAAATGTTCTTATTGATTTAGAGAAGGAAAAGGTAATATCACATTGGGAGTACAGTGAAGATTTAAAAGAGGAAATGTTAACAAAGAAGAATTGGTTTAAGAACTATTATGCTCAGTTAGGTATAATAATTTTACCGCCGAAAGAATTAATGAATTCAATAGAAAAAATAGTGAAGAAAAAAACAGTAGAGATCATACAAGAAGAGTCTCCTGTGAAAATAGAAAATAACACTTTAGATGTTGATGAGTATGAAAATTCAATTAGAGAAAAAATATCATACTTCCATATGAATAAAAATATTACAATGCGAGAACTTTCAAAAGAAATAGGTATATCACAACCTACCCTTTCTAGGTTTTATAATAAGAAAACAAAACGCCTTTCAGGCACGGCTAAAGATAAATTAAATCAGTGGTATAAAAGACAAATTATTATCGATAAGATGTAGAAAAAGTTTAACTCCATGATAAAAAAGAGTCCCTATTTTAGGGACTCTTTTTTATCATGGAGTTATAACGCTAGTTACCAAATAAATTGGCCGTATCCAGATCTTCATATTCATCTTTTAGTACTGCTTTTTCAGTTGTTGATTCATTTTCTATATGTGTATCTTTAGAAGTAGAATTCTTTTCATTAGATGAGATTATTCTATTTGAATCGGCTACCTCTTCTTCATTTGCTTGGCTTTCTTTTTGAATAGTAAGGTTTGAATTATTTAAAAGTATACGCTTAACATCATTTAAAAAGTCTTTATCTTGAAGTAAAATTTCTTTTTGCATTTGTTGCTGTATCTTATAATCAGCCACGTCTTGTAATCCGTGTTTATCAATAAAATAGCAAACAAGTTTATACAAAGAATCGGCTATATTGCTTTGTGACTCGAACCATTTAAAGAATTCTTCATTCTCAATCTTCTTGAGGTTCCAGAAGAAGGATTCTCTTTTTTTGTCGGACATACTATTTCACCTTTTTTCGAGAAAGAATTTTCTTGATAATTTGCATCCCCTTAGCATTCATATCTACAGCGTATTTCTCTGGAATCCACAATAAGTACATTCCAACTCGCTCACAATACTCTAATAATTGATTATATAATTCATCTTTAAAAGTAATACTTCCCCCACCATACACACATAAAACTTCAGCTTCACTGGCTGTATTGTTTACATATTTTTCATCTGTATCTTCTAGGATTAGTTCAGCTTGTTCCACTTTTGTAATATTAAAGTGGGTTGTTGCCTCTTCATGGTATTTATGATCTATATCTTGAAGAATCTGAGAGAATTGTTGGCGTTTAATGTTTGTGCCACGTTCTTGATTTAATAATTTTACAGCTTCTTCTGTAGCATGACCGACACCACGTCTTTCACCGCTACAAGCATCAATTACAGGGTTCACGCCAACTGTATAGATATACTCAGTTGTTCCATCCCCAATATCAGAATGTAAAATCTTTTTGTTTTTAAAGAAGGAGCCGTCAATTTTTTTGATTTCAAGTTTTTTTGCATATAGTTTAGTGAAATCAGTAAACATCTCCTCTTCCCCTTCAAGAATTGCAAATAACGGAGGAACACCCTCTTGTGTAATGTTTGCACTATTAAATGTTAAGCTAACCGTTACCTGCTCTTCTCCTACATAAACCACTACAACATGATTTGAATTAGTAAAACGTTGTTCTAAATGTTTAGCGTTTACGGGTGTCCATTGGCTTGCTGGGATAGCTGAAATAAGGTCAACAGTCACGCTGATTGATTGTGGTAGTTGTTCTGTGCGTTCCCATTCAAGTTGAACTGATTTGTTTGCAATTAATCCTAGCATATTAATTAGTGGTAAATCATCATTGTATTTTTGACCTACTTTAATGTTCATGTTTTTAGGGTTTTTCCCTGTTAACATCGCACGATTACCAATGAAATACATTCCAGATCTTCGAATTGATTTACTAGCAATATTCACGAACATATTATCTACTAAATTAACTACGTTTTTTTGGATGTTTGTCTCAGTAACATTAGGCATTGAGTAAACACTTTGATATACATTTTTCATTTTTATGTATTCACCATTGATGTAACCTTTAAACGAATCGTTCCCAATATCACCTTCTATGTCTATATGAAGAGTTTTGCCTTTTAAACTTGCCATTATACATCACCTCTAGTAATTTTATTTCTAATTTATATCTAATAAATATATTATAACCTATAAAACCTCTAGCGACAAGGATTTTATAAGGTTTGTGAAGAAAAAATATAAATAAAATATAAAATGAATATAAGTTAGATATAAATTAGATATTAAATTAAAATATTCAAGTTATTTTTTAGTGGTTATGATATTTTATATATTCTAGATATATTTTGAATATATCTAGAATATATAAAATGTGTTATTGGCGGGAGGAATACGTTTGTCGAAGATGTCTTTTGAAATATCAGGTTATTTCTGTGATTTATGGATAGATTACTGATGATATATTTCGGGAATCTAAGGGATATCTAGTGGAATGAGGTATACATTTTAATCGAGAGAATGCAAATAAGATTAATTGCGAATATGACTTATACATACTTGAATAGTAAAAATGGTTAGCCAAATAAACGTTATAAAAGTGTTATTTCGGTGTTTGATATTGTGTGAACGTTAGGCGTTTTTAATGCGTTAACCCCCTTTAAATCAACAATTTTAATGTTTTTTATAAACAAATAGCTAATAAAGGTAATGAGATTGAGAGAGTAGATGTTTTTTGGTGTAATAACGCATTGAAAGACGGTTTAAAATTGAGATCTTTATTATATAAGTTTGTTTTTGGCTATTTTGATGATATCTATAACAAAAAGACTGAAAAAGTAGTATGCAAATTAACCCTCTACATATCAAGTGTAATATGTAGAACATAAAATACCTTGAGTATGTATTTTTGTTGTATATGTTCTATTTGTATCTGTAGCACTCCTTTAAAAGAATATAGAATCTATGAAATTTGATTTGAATATAAAAATTGAACAGGATTAATTACAGATTTATATATATTTGCTAAACAAACGTTATTATGGTGTTTATCTGGCGATTTTAGCAGATGAACACTAGGCGTTTTTTAAGCGTTAAACATTGTAATAGCAATATTTAAAGTTGATTTTAAAGAGAAACTAGTTTAAGAAATGATAAAACCTATAAATTTAATTTTCGAGTTCGATATTAAAAAAGTAGTTTGGTATATGTTGTAAAGAATTTCAATTGAAATATTTCTATATAAATAATGACATAGATATCAAAGTAGTTTCTACATACTTACTTAGATCATAGTGGCAATATAAAGCTATGTTGAAAAGGTGTTTTTAGGAAATCCATTAGTAACATACTTTTAAAAGTAAAACTTCTTTCTGAAGCAACTAATATAATAAGATTTTGGATTGGGTATATATCTAGGGTGTTGTTCGGTTTGCATACTTTTACTGTTTTTTAGTAGGAATGTAGTAATTGATTCTCCGTGAACGCATAGCGTTCACGGAGAATCAATTATACTAATCGCAGGAATGCTGCTTTAAAGTTTAAAAGTAAGAAGTTTAAATAGACAATGAATGACCATTACTGCTCTTGTTTTATTTTTGAAATTAACTCTAAATTTGTATGGTAAGATACCAAATTCTTTAACAAAAATTTTATATCATCGTATATTCTTCTTGGAGTATATATTTAAGTTTCTTAAGTTGAAGTAAATGCAAAATTTTTATTTTATGAACGTTTTAGAAGTGTTATTTAGGCGTTGTTATTTGATGTTGGCGCGTTCTTAAAGCAATTTTTAGTGGCATATTTATATAGTTATTAATTCGATGTTTTGATGGGTAAAGCAGAAACTTCGGCTAAGAGATAATATGATTGCAATTTAAAAGAAGATTCTTTTCTTAAACATATGAAGATGTGGAATATCAACCTAAGTTCGGAGAGAAGTACGGTAGACGTAAGCATATGTTTTTTTGAAATGAATGACTCTAGTCCAACCAAATAAAATCTTCCACAAGAAACAAACAAATGGAAATATCGTTATAGTAGATGATCAAGCAAAAATATCTATAGTAGAACGTAGTTTGCGAAGATCATGATTTAGTAGAATTGTTAGACGGTACATAAAAGAATTAATGAAAGTTTGTATTTCTGTTGGAAATGATATGTGATTAGGAATTAAAGAATTTTTCTAGTTATAAAAATACTAAATTCGTTCGGACAGTAGAAACTATCTAGCAAAAGCAAGGCGCACTCTTTACAGAAGAACGAAGGATTCTGTAAACTGGCATATGCAGCATAAAGAAGCCAATAATTTTTGAAGAATCTTAGATACAATTTTCAGTAATGTTGAAACTCAAAGCGAAATGGAATGAGGAGATAGTTATAGTTGTATCTGATCTCGTGTTTCTAATCACTCATTTTAGAGGTTTTGCGAATAAATTTCTTACTTTTAGGTATATATCATAATAGATATATTAATCTAGGATTAACTAAAAAAACAAATCAATTTATTTCATTTCGCAGCTTTACAATATAGTTATAAAAAAAATATAATATGGATTTACGGATGTAGTTGAAATTTCTATCATAAATTGCGGGTTTCATGAACGTTATAAAAACGGTCATGTTGCTATCAAAATATATTATTAACACTACTACCTATTTTTTTGTATAGGATGTATTTAATATGACAATACTATTAATATTGAACTACGCCCACTTAACAATGTTGCGACCCATTTAATATATTAGATTACGGCTTTCTCTTGGATTTCTTAATTTCGTCAAGTGTGGGACGATAGAACGTTGAATCTTTTACAATTGCTATGACTTTTTTGCAAACTATATTCTAATAAAAAAGTGATCTGTACAAGTAGATGGTAACAAGACAATCGGTATGCATCGCCCACCTTCACATTTTAGAGGAAGAAGTACTTTGTAATAATTTTGAGAATACTACTTTAAAGCAACTATGTTTTTAAAAGATGTCACCAAATCGAGGACGTTACAAATTTAAATTACTACCTCTAACTTCTAACTTTAATCTATAAAGGTTAAGTGGATATTTTAAGGAATCAGGATTCTTGTACAATTCAAACGTTATCGAAGTGTTATTTTAGTGTTAATTTCCATGTGAACGCTGTCCGTTATTTCACCGACTAACCCTTTAACTACAGCGTTAAGAGTTGTATAAAGTGCGTTACTCATAACAGGCATATCAATTAATAAAATAAAAAGCAAACTAAAATATATAAGGTGTTCTATAATTTGTACTGAATGTTATAACAACAATTCCAACTAAATGAAGTGAAAATATATCGTATTAAATTCTTTAAACAGGAATCAACTTGCAAGAAGCAAAGTATAATCTTCCAAGGGCATATTTTAAAAAATGCCCTAAGTTTTGCTGTGTTATAGATGTTAATGAGAGTGTCCTTCTTATAACACACATTATTACAAAGGTATTAGCACAAATTTAAATCATAAAACGAAGTAGTTCATTTATAAAGCATAGGAATTACGAGAATAGTCACCTAACAAATTAAGAAGTTTACTTATTGGATCTTGCGCCTTAAACAGTCTGTAAGAATGTTTAAGGCGCAAGATGTTTAATATAATAGGAAGAAATAAAATAGATGAGCGCTTGAGAAACGTTAATTTAACGCTTTGTGAAATGTGAACGCATAGCGTTTACAAGAAATCCCCTTCATTAATATAATACGTTAAAATATATTTACATCTAAACGTATTATGTGATTTTAGGATAGATATGTTTTATTTAACAGTGTTCATAACGTGTATGAATTAGTAATAATGAATGCGGCGTTTGTATAATGCGGTTTTATTATTACAGATCTTAAGATTTATCTTAATTGAATGTTACACTTCATATAACAAATACAATCTGACAAATATATTAAAGAAGGCTGGAGATATATGGAGTATTTTTTGAATCAATAAGAAAGGACAAAAAAATATGTAGTTGTGGTTGTGCTGAAATTGTTTTTTACTTAAATGTTGTCGAGTGTTATTTTAATGATTTCTAATGTGAACGCTACCCGTTATTTCAGCGTCTATCTCTTTAATATCAATATTCTGAGTTGATCAAAGGACGCAATTTATGCTAAAGCAATATATAAAAATGATAACAAGTGTATCAATTAATAGCTCAATAATAAAGTTGTAGGTTTCTATGTTGTAATGGTTAATGAACGTTATAATAACGACCTTGACTAAATGAAGCATAGAGTTTCATAATGCTATATGTCATGAAGTATTTAAAGCGAAGTGGTATGAAAAAAAGTTGTTGATGTTAGCTGACGATGTTCGAAGTATGATTACAAAAACATAGACATTAATGGGCGTGTTCTTCATATGGCACATATCTTAGTAGCAAAGATTTAAATTATAAGAGTGATGTGATAGCGGCCTAACAAATTAGAGAATGTGTGTTTAGTGTTTTGAATCCGAAACGATCTGTAAGGATATTAGATGGCAAATAGTTTAATACAATAAGAAAAAACGAAATGAGCGCTTACAAAACGTTAATTTAACGTTTTGTAAATGGTGAAAGCATAGGATCTAGTAATAATGAATGTAGCAATTGATGACAATATAAATAAAAAATCTAGTCTGGCAAAATGAATTAAAGAATACTAGAAAAAGCATGCAGTTTCATATATGGGTTTAATATGTAGTTGAGGAATTAGAGGATTAGTCAAAACTCCCTAAAAATCGTCAAAGAAAACACTTAAGTAATTTTAGGAAATAGGATTAACATGTTGATATTAGAAATATAGAGTGTTTTTTGGAATCCATAAGAAAGGTCCAATAAGATATGCAATTGTGGTCATCTTGGAATTCATGTAAGCAAAATATGTTGAACCACTCAGTACTTAACATCTTCCGGAGCGTTTTAAGTGAGGGATCCCTAAGTACAAAAGCCTAACGCTTTCTAATTTAGTAGGCCATCCTCATAGTTCCTACGGTTAAAAGAGGAATTGCTTCATTTCTAAGGTTGAGCACTGTGTTACATCTCTATCATGATGTGTGCCACAATAAGGACAATCCCACTCAAGAATGGTTAGATTTTTAGCATCTTTGTTTTTGTAGTTACAATTGGAACATAATTGACGTGAAGCAAATGTTTTAGATAATACAGCTAATTGTTTGCCATACCACTAGATCGTACGTATTCTTTACCAATGACATCGTACTTTTTGATGATTTCACTAGAAAGTTTATGTAAGTAATCAGCCCGTATACTCGCATCATGTTCATGAATTCATGCAATTATCACGTGCTGTTTATTTTAGTTAGAGTAAGTAACATAAGTTATATAAAAGTACATTCTCAATATTAAACAAGAAATAAAAAACATATTATAAAAATTTTTTATAAAACTACGTATTCATGTTGTGAGGATGAGTAAAAAAAAAGCGGTAGCTACCGCTTTTTTTACTCAATTAGATATGTATTGGATAAAAAAAAGTATATCTGATTTAATTCCTACCAAAAAAACGTTGAATGAACGTTTTTTTGGTGTTATCTTGCTGTTCTTGGCGATCTTCATTCAATAGTTCAATTGCTTTATCCAGTTTTTCTTGTAATAACTGAATCTGTAAATCCTTGTCTTCTTTTTCTGAGCGTTCCTGTAATAATAATTTAATAATATCTTGGTTTTGCTGTACAATTTTATCTTGCTGCTCAAACATGTAAGAAAATTTTTCTTGAATCATTAAAATATCTGTTTCTGAACGTTTTCTGAGCGTTACTTGAACTTCATTTTCCTCGTGAACGCTATCCGTTTTCTTAACGTTTTCTTCAGTATTTTCCATGCTTCTTGTTGCAGCTTCTTCTAGTTTCCAGTTTTGATTTAAGTATTCTTTCATTTGCTTTAAGATATCTATATCATTCTCATAGTAAATTCGTTGATTACGCTCATTTCTTTCAAATATATATTCCATTTTTTCTAATTCAATTGACCACCTGCGAAGTGTATTGGTGTTTATATCTAGTTGTTTTGCTACTTCTTGTGCAAAATATCCATATTCCAAACTTCACACCTCCATTATTTGTGTGTAAGATATTGATTCGTTCTTGAAAAGATCTTTCTTTTAAGAGTAAAAGTTTTATAGGCAGCCACCTAATTATTTGTACTCATATCAGTTTGTTTGTATACATACTTATATATTAAGTCAATCTATACATCTAGCGTTAATGTTTTTTCAATAATAAACGCTATTCGTTCTAATAGCGTTCATTATTGGAAGTGAACAAGTATTTATACAACATTAATGTAAGCAGGAAATTAATTTAAAACTAACTATTAATATTAGAAGTTTGTTGCTGATATAAGAATTTTACTAGATATTTGTAATAGAATCAAAGCTTTCATTAATAGAATTAGCAATTAAGTACTATTTTTTTATTACAAATGCCTAAAAAGCAAACAAAAAACTTTATTTATATGTGAACGCTATGCGTTAAAGTAGCGTTTTATGTTTGTATAAAGGCTTGCATAGTATGTATTACTTGAATATTAAAAAGGTACTAGATATTATTTATTGTGTTTTGAATCTCAAATAAGGTTATTTGTATAAGTGAAAAATAATGAGGGTTATTCAGAGATTAAATGTATTGTTTAAATATTAAATAGACATAGCTATAAAAAACTCAGTTTTAGGTTTTATGTATATTAGTATGGACCAGAATTTTGAATAATATACACTTGTAATTCGATATGAAATTTAGATGTATATAGGGAGAGGGGCAATAGATATAGGCGTTTATTATTTTGACAAGGATACTTGTGGTTAAAATATATTGAAAGAAAAAATTTCATATTATTTTGTTGATACTTACAGTAAATAAATCCTGTTTAAGAAAAGTGAAAGCTATAAATATATTAAAATGAAATTTCGTCTCGTTAATTTTACTTTACCAAATAATAGTTAGGATGAAAGATTTCAAGAGTTGTTAAAAGTAGTAGGACAGATGTTGGAGCAAAATGTAGATTGTACAATAGTGGAAGAGGGGGAAGAAGACAATTGTATAATGAAATCAGTTGTTAAGACAGTGTATGAAACGAGTTATTATACATTTTAAAGAGTGAAATCAATGAGTACGAAGTTTTTAACTTTTAAAGCACATAGACAAATTAGAACAAATTAATCAAATACTATTGAACAAGATTGATAAATAACAACAGGCCATTGCTTCCACGCAACTGGTAGAATCATAGTTTAGCCAATTGTTTAAGAAGTAAGTTATGCCAAATTAAATAAAAAATTAGGGAATCCTTTAGAAGATATGCTAAGCCTCCCTAAAAAGTTACAAAGAGATGCAAAGTACTATATTTAATAAATCTTGTTTTAGAAATTAAAATAAATAAAAACATTAGAATTAATTTTGGGGGCATTATGGTTATTGTATCAAGGTATTGGAGATTTATGCTTAGTAAATTTCTAAGTAAATAGTTTAGTAAATAATTGAATATACTATATTCATGAGGTGTAAATTTTATAGTTGAATTAGAAGTAAAAAAAATATAGTCCATAGAAATTGCATATAGTTTTTGAAATTATTTTATTGAAGACCAATAAGGCAATAAAGAACGATAGGAAGACATTACAAATAGCCTTGCTGTATATGTTTTTTTCAGCAAGGCTATTTGTAATGAGATTTTTTTGATTTTAATTGTGCTCATCTAAAAAATTATAAAAAACAAATGTATGACTATGATTTGTATCTAAGAGTGAGCTTGTATTTTGTGCATTACGTTTTCTACGATCTTGATTTTGTTTAGATTTTTGATTAAGCATTTTTATGAAATGTGCAGGATTACTGTTTTCAGCTTTATTAAACTGGAACCATTGCACACATTCTTCAAAATCCCATCTTATGTAGCGATCAATATCCGGTGGCAATCTTAAAGCAATTGTGTATGCATCATTTTCAGATAGGTATGTTAGCTCTTGACTCAAAATGTAGTAATACGCTTTTTTCTGATCTTCACTCAAATAATCATTTAAGTCTTGTAATCTATTATTTTTCCCTTGTTTCTCATGATTAACAGCAGGTTTTGATTGCTCTTCAATGCCGAAAAAATCTAAGGAAGGTGAAGGATTAAAATTGTTTTTTTGCATAAATTCAAGATCTGTCACATCAGACTTTTTACTAATTTTGTTCTTTAAAAATCTAGTAAAAGTAGCACAAACATCAATTGCTACAGCCCATTTTATCTTGAAATATTCAACGATTTTTAAATAATTATTATGTATTGTTAAGATGTAAACAGAGGGGGCAATCTTTCCGTGCCGTCTTACCTTTATTTGTTGACATACTCCTAAATCTTGCAGCCAATTGAAAATGTAATTAATAATAGGTTTTGAAATTCCAGATTTTTTGCTAATGTGTTCTTGTCTAACTTGACTATAGCCTTCTTGTACTAAATAAGATAAAACAGTCTCTAAAGCTTCGTATTTCTTTTTGGTAAGATAATCTTTAGTGGTAGCACCTTCACACTCTAGGACAACACCATCAATATAAGAAGTTATTTTCTTGATTGCTTGATTGATAGCTCCAGGAGTTTTGGATAAGTGATGGATGTGGGGACTTAGTTCCGCTTTTGCTCGACTAAGCAAAAAGTTTCGCAACAACACTGAAAAAACCTCCTATTTTTCCCACTAAACACATACAGAAAAAACATGGAAAAATAGAGGTTCTTATTCACATTAAATCCACTTTATGTTATAATTATTTTTATAAGTGAACATTAAAAAATGTTAAATAAGACCCTTACTATTCTAGGAGTTTTAAATTGGTTCATGTCGCCAAACTAGAGACCAATTTAAAACTGTGTATAGTGGGTTTTTTTTATGTGTAAATATTTTTAAAAATTATTTCTTCTTTAAAATACAATCTTTCTATCTATCTTATATTGTCATTAAAATAATATCAATCCCCTCGAGTAGCCTTTTTTATCCCATCTGTAAAAAACATTTAAATGTATTCATTCAAACCCATCTGAATTTTAATGTCTCCTCCTTATATTTTGAATTTTCTGATAAATAAATATAAAATTTTTATAATGGTCAATTTACACATAACGATAAGACCTTCGTGTTAAAATATTTCTAATTATACAATTTTTGAGAAAACATTAAGTAATATAATAACAAGTTTTGATTACCCGATCATTAAAGTTAATTATTAACCTCCAAGAATATATATAAATACTACACTATAGATTAAAACATCTATTTAATAATTTATATTGGGTGATGTGTCTTGTGCTTGGAAGGGGGCTTTACATTGGAGAATTTAATGGGGAAATTGTCGAAAATTAAAGCTGAAAAGAAAATAAGTAGTAGACAACTAGCAAAGGAAATTGGAACAAGTAAAACAACAATTGATAACGGACTTCAATGTAAAACAGAAGAGTTTAAATTTGAGATTTTTTTAAAGTTAATTCAAGCCATTTGTAATAATTCGGAAGAGAAAAGAAAAATCATTCATGAATATATTCTTCTTTGTAAAACACCATTAAATGTACAAAAAGCATTATGCTATTGCCAAGCAATGGGAGAATACAAAGTAATAGCAGATATTATAGAAAAGCATGCGGATACAAAGGGATTAAAGAAGTACATAGCGGTTTATAAAATACAGAATAAAAGAAATCAAAACATAGCGAGAGGTCAGCAACTTCTAGATGAGATATATACCAAAGATTTCTCTTCAGATACAGTGTGTCAAGCAGCCTTAAATATTTTATATATGGAAGCTATGTATGATAAGCAAAATTATAATGCGGTTATTCCTTATGCTGATCGTACAGATGTCATTTTAAAAGAAGTGAAACAAGAGTACGTTAAGAGATGCTTGGAAATGAAATATAAAGAGCGACTGGCTTATATATATTTAATGAGAAATGCCTTAGATAGATGTCGCAATACATGTTATGAAATTTTAGATTCTAAATTGGATATTTCTATTATTAAGGCTACAGCTTGGTGCTGTTTAGGAGAAAGTTTCACGTTTGAATGCCCATATACAGCTGAGAAGTATATCAAGAAAGCCATTTCTCTTTGTGAAAGTATTCAAGTTCCACAAAAAACACAAAAGTATTTAGCGTTTCATACTACACTAGCCCATTTGTATATAGAAAATGGTATTAATTTAGATGAGATAAGATTTGATCTTATTCATTCATCTGAGAAGGCTTTTTTTGAATGCATGCATGGTGATTGGGAAAAAGGAAATAAACTATATGATGACTTGAGAAAAGATGGTAAAAAATTCACGGCCTTCCAGCAGTATTCGTTTTCAAAAGTAAATAATGATATAATAGGATTAAAGGAATCGTTAGAATCTTTCGAATTGACAGGTAACATTTTTTATTCGCAATACGTCAAGAAGGAGCTATTAAAAGAAGAGGTGAAGTCAAGTGAATAAATTTTTAGCGGTTACGTTATATACCGTGATGCTATTGACATCGTTTTTTCAATTAGAAACACCAGATTCACAATATGCAAAAGCGCAAGATACAAATAAATATGTTATGCAAAGGATGGTCGATCCCGGAGGTGGTTAAGCCGTTTAAGCAAGAAAGACGCTACTAAAAAGTAGCGTCTTTCGTACTTTATAATGGTGGCTCATTATTATAAAGCGTAAAAATTTCGTGCCACTAACACATAAAATTCATGTAAAATATGGGAGGCGTTACAAAATGAATCTTAATCAAGAGTGGTTTAATGAAATGATTAACCAGGATAATAATATTTTAGAAACTTATCGCGAATTATTATTGTTAATTGGAAATTTCCAAGAAGAATAATGTATTTCAGCTATGTTTTAATTTATTTTTAGTCTCAATTCTATGCGTTAAGTATTTTGCATACTCAATTAACTCATTTTCTAATAATGGTTTATCTTTATCAGGAATATTTTTATAACTTTCATACAAATCTTGTGCTAAACGTTCAACAACTAATTTTCGATCTTCTGTTGTAAGAGCTTCACTATCACCAATTTTATGATTTAGGAGTCGATCAGTACTTACATTAAAATATATGGAGATCTTTTGGAGCATTTCAAAACTTGGCTCTTTCCTGTTATTTTCCCAATTGGAAATAGTACTACTAGCGACTCCTAAAACATCACCAAGTTCTTTCATATTTAATCCTTTAAGCGTTCTTAGAATTCTAACATTTTCTCCGAAATAATTTTGTATCATCTATTTCACTCCATTCATTATATTCACATTAAGGATTATTTTTTATCCCTAAAGTAAAAATAATTCACTTTAGGGATAAAAAAGTATCCTGAAAGGATTGACATTCTACTTTAAGGAGAATAGAATGTGATTAAGGGGGTGGGGAATTGACTGTTATACGCAATATTAGAGAATCAAAAGGGTTATCAATTCAAGAGCTGTCGGATGCTTCTAAAATACCTTTGAAAACTCTGTATCACATTGAAACTGGTACAAAAGGAGTTATTGAAAATAGGGCAAAAGTTCTTGCTGATATTTTCAATGAGCCAATTGAAAAATTGTTTTTTGCTACGTACTATCGTGCAAGATTAGAATGAAACAAATTTCATTTACTAACTAAACAATAATTATACATCTATATTGTAAATGAAAAATACAGAAAAGTGATAACATAATTACTTTTTTTAAGTTTATAAATCTGAAAATTTAGTTTTTTTGTTCTCTAAAAGCTGCATATCATATGAGGAAGCTGTTAGTCATGTTGAAACTTTCGTGTCGTATGCTACTCATTACAATGAGTGCGCTCCTTGTAGCATCATTAAACCTCCTATTTCCGGCACCAATAAACTTCCGAACGCTGAGGCTTCCATATGGAAAATACACGTATAAAGAAACATTTGCACAAGAAGGATATTTACTGAATGAAGAAATGTTCTCATTTGAAATTAAAGAAGATGGTCAAATTATTAAGCAAAAGGTGAAGGGTCAAAAGAAATCGCCCCACCACTTACTCCAGTGACAACACAACAGATTGTTATGAAACCACCACTAGAACAAACACCAAAGAAACTCGAAACGTATCTTCCGACAACAGGCGGTAAATCCGAAAATCCATACATAAAATGGATTGGTCTTGCATGTGTCGTACTTGGCTTAATTGGAGCCGTATTTGCAGTAAGAAAGCTCAATTATGATATGAAGGAATATGAAGCTCATTCTAATGAAGTAGATGAAAATCCGTTAGGCTTTGCTATTGGATGTCTTTATGCATGTATATTCGTAATTCCCATTTGGACAGTTGTTTTTTTGATAGGGAGCAAGATATAAGAGACCGAGAGGGAGATGATATGAGATGTCAGAAATCTATGTCGTTAAAATAAAAAATTTAGGGAAACTTGGGGAAGACGTTATGCGGCGCATGAGTCTTGGTTACCTGAAGAATTGATGCAAGCAATTTCAATCGCTCAAACTGTAATGAAACCATTAAAGCAACATGATTACTGGATAGAATCCGCTACAAAATTATTGGCAGGAAGTATTTTGTATCTGGATCAACGGCATAAAAAGCTATATTACCTGGATGTGAAAAAAGTTATTGAGTTCACGGAAAAAATGTATGAGTGTGTAGCGAACATGGTAGAGGTAGTAAATTTGCTCGAGAATGAGCATCCAGCTTATCATATCTTCCATGAGCTAGGTCTTTATTCAAAAGAAACAAGGGATGCTATAACTATCACTTTGCTATACATTCTTGAAAAACATCAACGTGAAAAGCAAGGGGAACAAAAAGAGTATTTTTGGTTTCAGTAGTAGTCAGAAGAGGAAAATGAAATAGAAAGGAGTGCAATACATGTTAGGCGTAGCTAAGAAGTATACAAAGGTGATTAGAGCGTTGAAAGAACTGAATGAAGGGAAAAAGGTTGCAGGTGTGATAAAAGCTCATTTTGGAGCTTATAAAACAGTCATAGAAGGTTTAAAAGAAAACGCCAACGATTTTATTTTCATTTTTGATCCAAAAGGTATCTTTTATGAAGATACCCATCAAGAAAAACGAAAACAAGGATATCAAATCATCAATCATGATTTACTAACTGGTTATGAAACACTACAAATGGATCTAAAACAAAAATCCGTTGTGTACATCAGTGTAGAGACGGAAACGAGTACGTATCAAGAGAGAGGGGAAGCATTATCAAATTTTCTTCAATATCTAACAGAATGCAAGAATATAAGACCGATTCACCTGGTATTTCATCAATATGATTTGTACCCGATCCCTCATATGGAGCAGTTTTTGAAAGATAGCGCAACATACCACATTCAGCATTCAATCGTAGTTGAATCTCAATCCGCATTACAACACATATACGGAAAAGAAGCAGCACAACGCATCATAACCTCGTATAACACAACAATTCTAGCATGATATGAAGCACTCGTTCACTATTTCATCCTATCTAGATGGCTAGAAAACTAGACAAGGGAGAAGCGTTTTTCTCCCTTCTTTATCAAAATAGGAGGCGTTCATATGGGAAAAGAAAAAAGACTCACATTTTATGATATTGCCGCATCACAAGCTCACAGTGTTAAAACTTTTGATGGAAAAACATACGAACTGAAAGGTACCATCGCAATTGAAAATAGCACAGGAAGCATCGAAAAGGTCGCTCAAATTTATTATCAAGTGCGCTCGGTAAGAGATGAGCATCAAAACTTAATTGCTAAACGAAAAAATAAACATGCGGATTTAGTAGCTGTCAAACAAAAGTGTAAATAAAAAAAGCGATTTTGAAGTGTGCTGAGAACATAGCACAAAGTAAGTTGCTCTTTGACAATTTAGATATATATTGCGTATCTTTTCCTTTCAGTAATAATTTAGAAGGATAGTATACGACTTTCAATATATATGCGTGCCTCCCTTCGAAAGGTCACTAGAAGGGTTAGGTATACGGTTATCGTTGGGTGAGTAAGATCGTAAAACTCATCTGTGATCACTGGGAAATGCATTGTATCAAAGACCTGTTTGTGTCAGTACTCGTGAGGAATATCCCATTTTGACATTCTGAAGAAGCGAGGAACATCACAACAGTAGATACATAAGGTTCTACGTTCACGCCAAAATACGTAGTGCGGTATTGGGCATATAGAAACTAGGTCGGGATTAGTCTCTATACGCATGCCAATACAGGGTTCGTCATTCCAGCCATAAATGATATTTCCATTTTCTATCCCACTTTCCTTTAAATGTTATAAAATAAAGACAGATGTTGAAGTTTAAATGTGTCTCATCACACTTCAAAATCGCTTATAAAAATATGACATAGGGAGGAACATGCATGAGTCGTAAAGGGTGGATCATTTCCGCTGTTGTTGGACTGTTAATTGCAATTGGTATTGGTTCGACATTTGTCTTTAGCTCGGGAAAAGGGGAAGTAATGGAACTTAGTCCGTTAGAAATGAAGAAGTTCATGAGTGAGGATGGCACGGGTTTTGTAATATTAAATAATGATAAGAAAACAAGAGCAGATATACTTTTTAAAGTCGAAAAATTAGCAAAGCAAAACAATATACTGGTTAGAGAATTATTCGGAGGTAGAGAGGATGTCCCAAGAACAAGTAATCAACATGACTTCGGTTTGTCACAAAAACGTGATACTCTTGCTTACTATGAAAAAGGTGAGTTAAAGAAATCAATAAAGTTTGAAGAAATTAAACCATCTGATTTTGAAAAAGAAGTTACCTACTTTGTTCAAAATTGCAAAGAGCAATATCAGAAGTAATCACATAATCATTGAAAGACCTGTGGTGTGATGTCAAGTAGGTATTTTAGTACTTGAACTATTAAATCTAGTATTACAGCTTAAAAAAGGCAATAGGAAACTAGACCATCAACTAATTGTAAATTAATGGTATTTAAAAGGAAGGGGAAATGTCGTTAGATATCATCTATCAACGCCCCTTCCAGGCGCGTAAATTTGGTTATTGCGTAGTAGCGCATCAACCAAACGCACAAATTTTCTTGCAGTTAAGACGAGGGCACGTTTGTGCTTATGTTTAGGCACTTCTGCAGACTTTTTCGTATAATAATCACGATATTCAGGTACATGACGTCTTACGGAGTTGGCGGCTTCAACTAGGTAATAACGTAAGTACGGATTTCCTGATTTTGTTAAGGATGTATTTTCTGCAGTAAAGCGACCAGACTGGTATTTTTTCCAGAAGAGGCCTGCATATTTTGCGATACGTGTTTCATCGGCAAAGCGGTCAATTTGACCAATCTCAGCGACAATACCTGCCGCGAATACAGGACCTACACCAGGAATACTGTCAAGGGTTTGCGGTAACGTTGACATCAAACTTTCTATACCTTTCTCAATCTCTTTAATTTGAGCTTGATAGGTGCGCATAATCTGAATAGAGGTGCTTAGTAAGAGATCAATAGAATCTTCTACGACTTTGCTTAATCTATACGAACCTTTAACAGCTTTTTGGATGGATTTCGCAACGTCTTCTGGATTACCAAAACGCTTTTTTCCTTTTTCCTGAAGGAAAAAAACGAGCTCTTGTAAAGGCATTTGAGCCATTTCTTCTAAACTAAATCGTTCTAGAAATAATTCCATCATGGCATTTCCGAATACAGAGGATTCAACGTCTTGAGTAAATTGGCTGCATTTCAATCCTAGGTGTTGAAGAAAATGTTGTTTTTCTTTCGTCAAGGCATGTACGAGTTGATAGCGAGAACGAGTTAATTGTTGTAAGGCCATATATTGTTCTTCTTTTACAATAGACATCGTATGGCGACCAAAACGAACATAGTCTGCAATGACAAATGCATCAATTGTATCGGTTTTATCCATTTCCGGATAGCTTTTTTTAAAATTTGAAATTTGTTTTGGATTAATCATAAATACCTGAGAACCGTAGGTTCTAAGTTCCTTGTCATTATGAAGGAACATGGCTGGGTGGTAGCTATAAATTGATGTAGATTCTAATCCAATCTTAATGATTTTACAATTGGATTTAGAAGCTGTGTCTAGAATTTTTTTCTTTAAAATCAAAGCGCCAGGTAAATCATTTGTAATAGTGAACGATTGTAAACAATCCCCTTCACCATTTAAAAAACAAATTTTCGCATCTTGAGAGCTCACATCTAAACCTACAAATAATTTCATGAGAAAACTCCTCCTTTCTTTTAGAATCACTGGAAACTTTCTTGGACGTCTGGGGATATCCCTAGTGTGATCGCTGACCAACATCCTCGTGTATAAGAACTTATTCTTACTCCAAAAGCCGCCCTAGCGCTACTAACAGCTAGGTTTGAAGTAAGGGGAACAGCCTGTGAGTAGGAAGCATAAAGCGAACACTGGGAAACAGTCTTTCCTTGTAGTTATATCTACAGGTGGTGAAGGAATTGTCCCAAATGATCCTTACTTTCATTATCTAGGAATATCCTCGGACGTCCAAGAAAATATAGATTAAATATGTCCGAAAAAAAGTAATTAAACATAATATACGAGGTGGTGATATAGTGGCGATTACACAAAGGGAATTAAAAAAAGAAAAAGATATGGTAGCAAACCTATTAAGAGCCAATGGTCAGGATTATAACCATTGGCTTCATTTACATCATCAGAAATACATTGAAGAAAATCAAGATTTAGTAATGAAAGCTTTACAAGCTTATAAGGCAACAGCAACAGAAGTAAAAGAAGTGAAAGAAGACAGCAAGGCAAATGAATCAAGTCAGCTTAGTAACGTATAAGCACTTAAAAATGAAAAGGGAGTGAATGTATATGTCAATGTTGGAAACATTATCTCAAATGTTAGTGTTAGGTGATGCGATGGACGGTCTAATTAATACAGGGAATTCATTTATTGCATGGATGCAAAGAGGGGCAATGGTTAGTACAGCGATTGTCTTTTGCTGGGGCGCTTATCTACTAATTTGGGGCGGTGAACGAGGAAGACATAAATGTATATGGTGGTTTCTTGGTGGGGCAGCCGGACTTGTTATCGTAATGGGATGCCAATACTTAGCAGAGAGCGTAAATAGCAATGTGAAATTTGGTCAAATCTTATTCCCGTTTTTCTGGATGAAATAGTGAAAAAATATAATTAAGGCAATGAAGAGGCTATGCAAAGGGTATGGCTTTTTTTGTTGCCTTTTTTCATGGAATTTAAAGTAAATGTGAGAAAGGAGAAGCCATGTTTGTCATTTTTAAGAGTAGTAATGGAACAGAAATTGAGTCGGGTAAGCAATATTCGTTTCATGAGGCCTATGCCTTAACTAAACGATTAGAACGTGTGTATAGAGAAGCAGGACGTCAAGAACATATTGATTTTGATTTGTTAGATGGTCATGCTAATGAAATTTATAACGGTACATTATCACTTGGTTCGAGATATGCAGATCACATTTTTGATCACATTTCTAAAAAAATGAATGTAATGCAATTAGATCCAGAACAAGAGGAACAAAAAAAGGAGCTGTTAGAAACGTTAGAAAGGGAAATCAATGATTCTCCTTTTCATGAAGAATATGAATATCAAGAAGAATTACCAGTAAGAAAGGAAGAACCCTCTTATAGTCCATCGAATGAAATAGAGCCACAAATAAAGCCTGGAAAGGAAAATAGAAAAGGATTCAAGATTATTGTGAGTGTCATAGGAAGCGTGGTGTTAATTGGAGCTGGTGCCATATTTGCCTTTAAGTTATTCTCTTCCGAGCCAGTTTCGAGTGCAAATGCTGGTTCGGAACAATATGTAGTAAAAGGATTACAACAGGCAGCCATTCAGCAGTATGGAGAAGCCGTTAAATACTTCGATAAGGTCAATTACACAGAATTAGATAAAGATAGTCAGAAGGCAGTTTTATTTACTTATTTATTAAACGGAAAGGCAAATAAGGCATTACAATATGAGCCGAAATTTGCAGAAAGTGTGGTTGCTTATTTTATTGGGATAGACAACATGAATAAAATCAATGAAATTGATGTCAAAAATGATGTAATCGACTTTGAAAAGGCAGCGCTTAATAAGAAATATGAGGAGGTAATCAAACTTAAGGGGAAAGTCAATATGGATGGTAGACGTGAAAAACTCATTGTTGAAGCTTTTATAAATCTAAAAAAATATGAGGATTGTTATTCTTTTGCCAAAACGCAAGGAAATAAAAACGTAATGAAAGAGGTCAAAGAATTAGAGAAACGAGATATTCAGCAGTCTACGGTAAGTGAAGAGGAAAAGAAAGCTAAGATTGAAAAAATTGATAAAGATCTACAGAACATCTAAGGGGGAGAGAATAACATGCCTTTAAATTATGAGAATTTGTACAAAAAAATGGGAATTGTTTTTCTTGGTGGTTCATTGATATTGGGTACGACAGGTTGCAGTTGGTTTGGAAGTAAGGAATCATCAAAAAGTAAATCAGCTATTACAAAAAAGGTAGATAAGAATAAGCCGGAGGAAAAGAAAGAAGATCTGAACAAACAAGATTTTGAAGCAATTACAGAGAATGCAATTCAAAGTAAGGATAATGAAGTTGCTTATGTACTCGAAGAGCTGGATAAATCAAAAATTAATTTTAAGGAAAAATCTATTGTAAGTAATCTTCAAAACGGGGATGACACCACTTCTCGTGTTCTAGCACTCTTTGATAAAGAAACGACAGATAAATCAATTCAAGATACAGCAAAAGACAACGTGATTGCAGCTATTACAGATAATAAGCCACAAGTCACCGTGAATGGAGATCATTTTGCATTCGGTGATCAAAATATTGATTCTTCAGTAGCAAGTATAGGCGATATTCTTCCACCAGAGAAGAAACCAGATGTAATTTTGAACCCACCAATTATAACGGAGGGTGAGAATGGTAATACGGAAAATACAGGGACAGAAAAACCAAAGCCGCCAATAGAGCCGGAAAAACCAACAAATCCAGAGAAACCGACAGAGCCGGAAAAACCAACAAATCCAGAGAAACCGACAGAGCCGGAAAAACCAACAAATCCAGAGAAACCGACAGAGCCGGAAAAACCAACAAATCCAGGTAAACCAACAGATCCAGAAAAACCAACAGATCCAGAAAAACCAACAGAACCAGAGAAACCAACAGATCCAGAAAAACCAACAGAACCAGAGAAACCAACAGATCCAGAAAAACCAACAGAACCAGAGAAACCAACAGATCCAGAAAAGCCAACAGAACCGGAGAAACCAACAGAACCAGAGAAACCAACAGATCCGGAGAAACCAACAGATCCGGAGAAACCAACAGATCCGGAGAAACCAACAGATCCAGAAAAACCAACAGAACCAGAGAAACCAACAGATCCAGAAAAACCAACAGAACCAGAGAAACCAACAGATCCAGAAAAGCCAACAGAACCGGAGAAACCAACAGATCCAGAGAAACCAACAGATCCGGAGAAACCAACAGATCCGGAGAAACCAACAGATCCGGAGAAACCAACAGATCCAGAGAAACCAACAGATCCAGAGAAACCAACAGAACCGGAAAAACCAACAGATCCGGAGAAGCCAACAGAACCGGAAAAACCAACAGAACCGGAGAAACCAACAGAACCAGAGAAGCCAACAGAACCGGAAAAACCAACAGATCCGGAGAAACCAACAAATCCAGAGAAGCCAACAGAACCGGAAAAACCAACAAACCCAGAGAAGCCGACAGAACCAGAGAAAACAACGAATCAAGAAAAGCCAGTTCTGAAACAAAATGAAAAGATGGTAGCGAGTAAATAAAGAGAAAACAACTGATTTTGCCAAAAAGGTACTCATAAAAAGAGTACCTTTTTAATTTGAAGCTGGATTGAACAGAGGTGATACTTTGATATGTATAGTGAAAAAATATCAATCAAATATAAATTAGCTGAAAAAGAAGTACTCATTCCATTGAGTGCTTTTTTGTTTGTTGGAATGTTATTAATCGCTAATTTTTTACTCAACTTATCCTTAGAGCTGATAGAAACAACTTTTAGTGATTTATTACATCCCAAACCGTTTCATATGGAGATAGGATTTCTTTTTCGGATGCCAATTGCAGAGCATCCAATTTACTACTTGTTTGTTTTCCTTGTAGTGATTGGAACTATTGCAAGAACGGTGTATAAGCTGAAATCTTCCTTTAAAAACTTAAATAATCATCAGAAAGGTTCTAGTCGTTTTACAACAGTTGAAGAGTTGAAAAAGCAATACCGAGCTGTACCAGATCGAGAGGAATCATTTAAAGGTGGCGGTGGTGTTGTTATCTCCCGACTAGGTGATAAGGTATTCATTGATGATAGCCCGGTAAACAACTTAATTATTGGTACAACACGCTCTGGTAAAGGGGAAACCTATGTATTTCCTACAATTGATGTCTATTCTAGAGCGGAACATAAACCCTCCCTAATTTTTAATGATCCAAAGGGGGAATTGTTCAGCGCATCGAAAGAAACGCTGGAAGAACGAGGCTATCACATTGAAGTTTTGAACCTGTTAACTCCACTTGATTCTATGAGCTATAACTTGTTGCAGCTTGTCAAAGATGCCTATAAAGATGGGGATTATTCAACGGCACAGGCATTATGTAAAACACTTTCTCACACTTTGTATTACAACCCAACTGTAAAAGATCCTTTTTGGCAACAGTGCGCTATGAGCTTGTGTAACGCCATGATATTAGCCGTTACAGATAAATGTATTGCGGAAGGTACAGAAGAAAAAATCACAATGTACGCAGTTGCAAATATGTTATCAGAACTTGGTTCAAAAGAGGTAATCGTAGATCCGGAAGCAGATCCACAAAATGCATTAGATTTATACTTTGAAGGCTTACCAGCGGATAGCGTTGCGAAGATGCAATATGCAACCTCAAACTTCTCAAAAGGAACGACACGAGGCGGGATCTTCACCCAAACCATGAACGGACTTTCTATTTTTACATTTGATGAAATCGCTAAAATGACCGCAAAGAATAGTGTAGATTTAAAACGTGTTGGTTTTGGAAAAACGATAAAAGGAAAAGTAACACCTAGAAAACGAGTAGACATTGTATTTCCAGATGGCTCAAAGGAGTCTATCAAGGCAGATATTACAGGACGTTTTGCATTAGATTTCAAACAAGTAATACAAGTTGGAGATACCATTCAATGTAATGAAAAAGAAAACCCTCAAACGAAAACATCTATTACTATTACAAAAATAGATGAAAAAACGGGTCATACAGAATTTAAAATAGTAGAAGAAAATGAAGATATGAAAATAACAAAAGTGGATTATTTCGATAAGCCAGTTGCTATTTTTATGATTACACCAGACTTTGATTCTTCGAACCATGTGATTGCTTCTATTTTTGTAAGGCAGCTTTATTTTATATTGGCAAAGGGTGCATCTCTCGCTCGTGGAGGGAAATGTCACCGTGAAGTGGTTTTTTGCCTAGATGAGTTTGGAAATATGCCGAGTATTGAAGGAATGGCAAATATTATCACGGTTTGTCTTGGTAGAAATGTTCGCTTTAACCTTATCATCCAGGCATATGCACAATTAAAAAATAAGTATGGTGAAGATGCAGATACAATTGATGGAAACTGTGGGAATACGATCTACATTCTAACGAACGATCAAGAAACCGCCGAAAAAGTGTCCAAAAAACTAGGGAATCAGACGATTAACCTACCTTCCCGAAGTGGGAAAGGTCTTTCTACTGATAAAAATAAAACGGAAGGTCTAGACCAACGCCCACTGTTAACAGCAAATGAACTGATGAATTTTAAAGAAGGAGAAAGTGCCGTTATTCGTGTCATAAAACGTCAGGATAATAACCGAAAACGTATCAGACCTCGACCAATCTATAATACGGGAGAAACAGCTTTAAAATATAGATGGGAGTACTTAGGGGTAGAGTTCGATACAGATAAATCTATTTTAGATATAGATATTGATTCTCTACATGATGATGTAAATCCAAAATCACTTATTGTAGATTTTCTAGGACAGAGAAAAGCAGAACAAATTGAGCAAAAAACATCAGAACCAGAACAAGTACAAGAAGCTTCTTCTCAAATAGAGACACCGCAGCCAGTAGAAGAACCAACAATGATGGGAATTGATGAAGAGATTCCAGAAGAGGCGTTTCAGCAGGAAGATAGCCCGTTTAATTCCCTCTCCATTGAAAATTGGAAAGAAAAAACGGTTAATGAATTTTTCGAATCTGATTTAGCGGTTTTGAAACTGGTTGATAAGTTCTTTTTAGCGCAATTAGGTAAAGCAATAGATGAGGTTGAAAATCAAGAAATGGGCGAGTTTTACAGTGAATTTCAAATGTTAGCTCACAATGACCACATTGACAAAAGTGTTTATCAAGCAGTCGAAAACAAGATTAATCGAATATTGCGTGACTTAGAAGAAAAAGAACAAATAACAAGTTAGAAAAGCACTCAAATGATTGAGTGCTTTTTTGAATCTAAATATAAAGGGGGAAGAGGTAATGGGTGTACCGACAATAACGGATAAAATGCAATTGATTTTAGATAGTTACTCGCCATTTGTAACAGAAGAAAATGAGGTCATTCTTGGTTTAGAAGATGCGGTTCTTTTCCTTTCAGTAGATCGGGAACAAAAAGGGAAATTGATTATTCGTATTGACAGACTGAATGAGAGAGTGAATTGGACAGCAAAAGAAGTATTAGGGCAATAGCAAGCATGAGAGGAGGGTAAATCGTGAAAGATGAAGAGATTTTAAAAACTATAGAAGCGTTCTCGGATTATCTTCAAGTAGGAGACATCGTGAATTATGTATTACGTTGGTTAGGGTGGTTCCTAATTGTAGGCCTATCTTTAGTTGTAGATGCCTTAGAAGGTGTGACAGATGCCATACTGGGGATTAAAGGATTCTTTAATTCACCGGAAATACAAAAGTTTGTTGATATGCTATATCCATTGTTTGTCGTTCTTTTAGCCATATCGTTTTTATATATTGGCTACATGTTCATCATGAACAAACAAATGAACCGTTCTCAAATTATCATCAATATTTTCATAACATTGAGTGTACTTTGTTTATTAAGTACTGGTATGACAAAGGTCGATAAGTTCACCGATGATGCCATAGCGGTTGTAAAATCAGAGCAAAAAGGTTCCTTAAGTGATGAAATTATTAAGAAGAACATAACGGATGTAGCAGTGATAGATCAAAATGGATGGAAAAAGAAAGAGGATATGAATCCGAAAAATAATATTCCGGAAAAAAATATTAGACAAATTGATATTACTGAAAAGATAGATAAAGATTTTGAGTTTGCTAAGGATAAGGAATTATCCGAGGGTGGTCAAGATATTCTTAAGTATAAAAGGGTAATGGATGGGACGGGAGTCGCATCTTTAGCGGAATTAAAAGATGGATGGTTTGATTTCTTTCCAGAAAAGTATTATCGCTGGCATTGGAATTTTTGGAACATATTCTTTACTTTACTGATAACAGGATTAACTTTGTTATTGGTGAGTATTAAATTAGCTAGGTTATTTTATGAATTGGCATTTAACTACTTGTTAGCGAACATATTAGCACCAGCCGATGTTGCGAATGGTCAAAAGTTAAAAGCCGTGTTATCCAATATACTCAATATATTTATAGCAACGATTATGATATTCCTATCTTTGAAGCTATATATAATGGGAACGGCGTTTCTCCATGACAAACTAAGTGGTGTACCGTATCTGATTGCATTAGCCGCATTTAGTATGGCAGTTCTAGATGGTCCGGCAGTCGTAGAAAGGTTATTCGGTATAGATATTGGATTAAAGAGTAGTTGGGGCATGTTAGCAGGTGGTATAGCTGGTGATTTCGCACTTGGTAAAGGAATTGGTGCTCTTGCAAATTCAAAACCAATGAAGGGTCTCGGAAATATGATTGGAAAAGGAGCGAAAGGTGCAGCAGAAGGAACGGGTGTTGCAGCAGCTAAAACAGCAAGTGCGGCAGCGATGGCAACAGGTGGAATGGCTGGTCTCATAAGTGGTTTGAAAAATGGAAATGAATCTGAAAATAAAGATTCATTGCAAGATCAAATGAAAAAAGCTGGTGAGAAGAAAGTAAATGGAAAAGATGTAGCAAAAAATGAAAAAGAAAAAGGTAACTTAAATAAGGAAAAAGATAAAAAGAATGGTGGTACGCCATCTATTCAAGAAGACATGAAAAAAGGAGGGAACGAAAACCCAGGGGTAGCGAATGGGCAAGAATCGGGAACAACAAGTCTTCAAGATGAAATGAAAGAAGCTGGAAAATCAAATGGAACAAGTGAAGGAAGCCAAGCACCAGGAACAGTAAGGCAAGGAGCAAGTGAAGGAAGCCAAACACCAGGAACAGTAAGACAAGGAGCAAGTGAAGGAAGCCAAACACCAGGAACAGTAAGACAAGGAGCAAGTGAAGGAAGCCAAACACCAGGAACAGTAAGACAAGGAGCAAGTGAAGGAAGTCAAACACCAGGAACAGTAAGACAAGGAGCAAGTGAAGGAAGCCAAACACCAGGAACAGTAAGACAAGGAGCAAGTGAAGGAAGTCAAACACCAGGAACAGTAAGACAAGGAGCAAGTGAAGGAAGCCAAACACCAGGAACAGTAAGGCAAGGAGCAAATGAAGGAAGCCAAACACCAGGAACAGTAAGACAAGGGGTAAATGAAGGAGTTCAAACACCAGGAACAGTAAGACAAGGAGCAAATGAAGGAAGTCAAACATCAGGAACAGTAAGACAAGGAACAAGTGAAGGAAGTCAAACACCAGGAGGAGTAAGACAAGGAGCAAGTGAAGGAGTTCAAACACCAGGAACAGTAAAACCAGTACCAAGTGGAGGAAGCCCGGCACCAGTAGAAGCATCAAGACCAGTACCAAGTGGAGGAAGCCCGGCACCAGTGGAAACATCAAGACCAGTACCAAGTGGAGGAAGCCCGGCACCAGTAGAAGCATCAAGACCAGTACCAAGTGGAGGAAGCCCGGCACCAGTGGAAACATCAAGACCAGTACCAAGTGGAGGAAGCCCGGCACCAGTGGAAACATCAAGACCAGTACCAAGTGGAGGAAGCCCGGCACCAGTGGAAACACCAAGATCAGTACCAAGCGGAAGTAGCCCGGCATCAGCCGACATCACAACGGTGACACACAGTAGCCCAATTATTCCTTATGAAAGCGATAAAGAAGTGGCAGCAAGTAGAAGTCAGGAAACACGGACATTAGGACAATATACAACTGATAAAGTTAAAAATACAACATCATCCGTGAAACAAAAGGTAAGAGGAGTACAAGAACGCATTCATAATTCTGAAACGGTACAGAATACAAAGCGTTTTTATCAGATGGGGCAAAACACGGGTAAAAGTTGGAGAGATATTGTAAACAAAAATAAAAAGAATACGGATAAAAAATAAGCGTAATCGTACGCTTATTTTTTATTGTCGAAAAGGAGGGAATCCCGATGAGAAGCTATCGGATTCCGAAGGAAATCAGTACAGAATTACGGATTAATAAAGTGCTTTATTTAATAGATTTCTTTTTATTAATTGGCTTATTAGTTGTAACGATGATTCTTAGGAATTTTGTACATGATTCCTTTCAATTACCATTTGTTATTTTCATGGCAGTTATTGCAATTATCATGATTTGGCGTCCAAGTACGAATCCTCAAAAAAGAATGTATGAAGTGTTGATAATTACATTGCTAAGAAGGAAAGGTGCATATTGCGCCATTGATAACGATCAATAAGGGAGGGATCACACTATGGCGTTATTCAGCGAAAAAGATGTAGAGAAAGAAGAGCCAAAACAACTAGAAAGACCAAAGAAAAATACATTTCGATTTAACGAAAAAAATGTAAAAGAATCAATTACTGAACCAAAAGAAATTGTGAAGGTGGTACCCGACAAAAAGAAAGAAGAAAAACCAAAGGTAGAACCACAAGTAAAAAAACAGAAGAAAGAAAAGCCAAAGAAAGATGTTTCAAAAAAGAAAAATCCAAAACTGTTAGGTTTTTTATCTAGAAAAAAGAAAGAAGCACCACCAAAGGTAAAGAAAAGTATTGCGGAAATTATGCAAATTGTAGATATGACAGAGGATGGCATATTTGAACTGAAAAATGAGGAGTTTTTAGAAATTCTTCAAGTGGAAGGTGATGATATGTTCTCTAAGAATAGCGACGAGCAAGCATTTGTTATTTTCTCACATGCTTATTTTTATCAAGCCTACAAACAGTCCATTAAACTCGTTTTTTTAAATTTCCCATGTCAAACAACTGAACAACAACGTTATATAGAGAAGAAAATTAAAGAATGTACTAGTCCTTTGTATGAACGGATTTTAAATCAGAAGTTAAAAGAACTGCAGTTTTTAGAATGGGGCAGAACCAATCGGGAAGCCTTCCTATTTATTTACGGAGAAACGGAATTAATCGTAAAAGAACGTGTAGATGCAGCAAAACGATATATCAGGCGCTCTACTGAACTATTAGAGGTGGATGAAGAGAAAAAGTTAGAGCTTATGTTTAAATTGTTCAATCAAAATGCAAAATTAGGAACGAAAAATATATGGTAGTAAGGGGGCAACAATATGTTTGCGTTCAAGAGTAAAAAATCTAAAAAAGAAAAACAAGAGGAACTAAAAAAGAAGAAAGGTTATAACCCCTTTTTAGTGGCTAGAGTTCAGCCACAAGGGGGAATTAGTTTTAAAGAAAGTTATTTTCAAACAGGTGATGGATTAGGTACTTGTGTTCATGTTTTTGACTTTCCAACAGAGGTAAATGATTTTTGGTTAGAACAAATTATGAATATGCCAAATGTGATCACAACATTAGATGTCATGAGTGATGACCGAAAAGAAGTTGTTGAATCAATTAATAAATCCATGAGTGAACAAAGTGTCCGACATGATACAGCGAAGGATAATATAGATCGAATTGATGCGAAAAATGAATTTTTAGAGCTGGAAGCTCTCTATACGGATTTGAAACAAGGTGAGGTCATGAAACGTATTCACATTCGTATTTATGTTTCCGCTAGAACAATAGATGAGCTAGAAAAACAAGTAAAAGAGATCCTGGAAACATTAGAATCTTATAACTTTCGAGGAGCTGTCTTTTTAAATGAACAAGAGTATGAATGGGATGCACTCGTAACGAGCTTTGATACACAAAAAAATTATGTGAACCGAAGAAAAGGGAAAGAAATTCCGGCAGTCAGTTTGGCTGGTGGGTGTCCGTTTCATTATTCTTATTTGCACGATCCATACGGTACGTATTATGGAACAACGAAAACAAAAGGAAATGTTATTTTTGATATCTTCCATAAAGACAATCAAAGAAAGAGTTATAACGGTGTAATGATTGGGAAGTCTGGTGCGGGGAAATCAACATTGTTAAAAAAGAAAAGTGTGGATTATGCAAGTAAGGGTCATTTTGTTCGGATATTTGATGTGGTAGAAGAGTTTACAGATACGGTAGAAGAGCTAGGTGGAAAGACAATTGCGTTAGATGGATCACAAGGTCAGATTAACCCACTTCAAGTATATAAGACAGCAGAAAGTGAGGAAGTTAGTTTTACCCAGCATTTATCTAAACTAACAATTATTTATCGATTCATTGCGCCAGAAGCAAAAGATGATGAAATTAAAGAATATGAAAATTTGCTTCGTAAATTATATATTCGTATGGGATTATGGAATGACGAAAAAGGAGTAAAAAATGAAATTACAACAAGAAAATCGAAAGAATATCCGATCTTCTCTGACTTTTTAAAGTTTGTTCGCAAAGAGTTATATCAAGATGTAGCAGCTAAAAAGCATCATGATAATTTAGGGGACAGCAGACTTCATCGTTTAGAATTAATTGAATTAAATCTTACGAATTTAGTAGAAGCATATGCAGAATTATTTGATGGGCATACTACCATTGAAGATTTCAAGAAAGAACAGGTTGTATCTTTTTCTTTACGGAATATATCCAGTTTTAAACCAGAGGTATTCCAGGCACAGATCTTTAATGTGTTAAATCTTCTTTGGAATGAAATGATTTCAAATGGTGCGCCTCAATTAAAAGCCTTTAATAAAAAGCAACTTGCTTTTGAAGATGTAACTCGTTATTTCATTATTATTGACGAGGCGCATCATATCATAAACACGAAAAAAGAAAGCGCTCATGCTCTACAATTTTTAACAAAACTTAGTCGTGAAGATCGAAAATACTTTGCAGGTCTTTTATATGCAAGTCATACAATTCGAGATTTTGTACCGGAAGGATCTTCACAAGAAATGATTGATGAAATTAAAAAGTTATTTGAACTTACACAGTACAAATTTATTATGCAGCAAGATAATAACAGTTTAGATATGTTACGAAAAGTATTTGCAGGACAATTAAGTGAAAGTGAGATTGCAGCGATTCCACATTTGCCAACAGGGGATGTCATCTTAAGTATTGGGGCTGTAAAAAACATTCATTTTCATGTAGAAGTAACAGACGAAGAATTAATGTTATTCGGGGGAGGTGCTTAATACTATGCATCTAGTTTTAAAGGTTATACCAAAGAAATGGCTCATCACTTTAGCACTACTTGTGATGGGTCTTTTTTCTTTTCTTTTACTTGGAGTGGTTAGTATTTTCATAGCAGCAATGGGGAGCGATAGTGGAACAGACACAGGTGATATTACGTATACAGGTGAAGGGCAAGTCATGAATGTTTCGCCCGAAGTTTTAAAATGGGAGCCAACGATTCGGAAGCATGCGAAAGCCTTTGGTGTAGAACCGTTTGTCGCTTTAATGCTTGCTCAAATGATGCAAGAGAGTGGAGGACGTGGTAGTGATCCGATGCAGAGTTCCGAAGGCGCATTTAATACGAAATATTGTAAATCACCAAACTGTATTACAGATCCAGACTATAGTATTTGGGCTGGTGTACAGGAGTTTAAACATGCGATAGAAAGAGCCGGAGTAACGAGTCCTGGGGATATGGATCATATTAAAACAGCCCTTCAAGCCTACAATTTCGGGACAGGATTTTTTGATTTTGTTGGCGCAAATGGTGGCAAGTACACGAAAGAATTAGCAATCAAATTTTCACAACAACAGTATCAAAAAGTAAAACATACTGGTATGTATCATTGCCTTAGACCAGAAGCCGTACCATATCAAGCGTGTTATGGCGATATATTGTACGTTGACGCAGTTTTAAAGTATTATCAGCCGGGTTCTGTCGTTTCTGGTGGCGGAGGAAATCCAGGAAGTGGAGGAAGTAGCGGTTCAAAAGTTGCCGATGTAGGTCGCCAATGGATAGGGCGTTCTACCTATGTATTTGGTGGAGGACGTAACACAAATGACATTGCAAGAGGGATATTTGATTGTAGTAGTTTTGTACGCTGGGCATTCGAACAAGTAGGAATGTATACCAGTCCGATTGGTGCTGTAAGTACGGAAACATTAAATAAAATTGGTACAAAAGTATCAGCAAATGATATGAAACCGGGTGATGTTATTTTCTTTGATACCTACAAACATGACGGACACGTTGGCATTGTAATTGATAAAAATACTTTCATTGGATGCCAAACGAATAAAGGTGTTTCTATTGAAGATTTAAATAATCCGTATTGGAAAAAAGTCTTTTCTGGTCATGTAAGAAGGTTCTAAAAACCGAAAGAATAGGAGACTAAAAGAATGAAAGATAAACGAAAATCTTTGTTTATTGTGTTTGTCATTTTAGTTGTAGGTGTGACAGCTTTTAATATCTATTTGAGTAAAAAGTCAATGAGTGATGGTAAAGAAAAACAGCTAAAACTTTCAAATGAATTACTAACAAAACAAAATGAAGACTTAAAAAAACGACTGGATAAGGTACTTCCTTCCGCACAAGAACAACAGAGAAGAGCGTATTTATCGACAGCCGAAACGTTTATTCAATTATCATTTCATCGAGAAAAAGAAGGCTACAGTGAGCGAAAAGAAAAAGCAAAATCCATTATGAGTGAAGAACTATTACAACAATTTTATCCAACTGATAAATACGAATTAGGAGATACGTATAAAACAAAACCAATAGAAATGAAGTTTTATTTACAAGAAAATGAACCGGATAAAGAGGAGGTAAATGTCTTAGCTGAATTTATAAATGTCACGACAGATTCAACGCAAAACCGAGAAGAAAAAGTAAACAATGTGTTACGAATCATCATGAAAAAAGAAAAGGAAACATGGCGAGTTACAAGTGTGGAAGAGTTAAATATGAAAGTTTTATAACGAAAAAAGTGGGGTGAGAGTGTGATAGGTGCAATTGGTAAGAAGAGTGAAAGAATCAATCTAAGAAAAAATAAGTCGTGGATCTACTTAACAATTATCAGCTTTCTGTTTTTTGGTTTCTTCGCTTTCTTAACATCTAAAATTTACATGCCAAACGATGAAAAACTATTTCATACTGAGACAAATAAAGTAATTAAATTGTCGGGTATGGGGAAATTAATTGTAGAAAAAAGGGAATACAATCCACACAAAAACTTTATACAAATTTACTTTCGATTAGAAGGGTATGAAGAGACAGGATATACATTTAAAGCACAGCAAAAATCAAATCCAGGTGTTCAATTACCTGTCAAAGTATTATATGAGGAGAACGGAAAATACGTAGTAGAAATAAAAGACTTATCTCCGAATTGGGGAGCGTTAGCTTTCGATATTTACAATAAAAATGGTGAAAAAGAACAAATGGATATTCGTAAATTCACACAAGATGTGAACGAAGCTGAAGAAGAAAATGCAGCAACAAAAAGTCCGAATAAATTAGTTCAGACGATTTTTACCGATCAAAGAAAAACAAAAGCAAATGATGAATTGTTAGCTGAAGATAAAAAAACATATGAGCTAGATTTTATAGAAAGAGACAAAAAGGATATAGAAACAAAGATAAAAAATTATGGGAAAGCAATCAAACTAGAAGAAGAAAATGCGAAGACAGTTTATGAAAAAGTAAAAGAATTACAGGATGAAATGAAGTACCAAACTGAAGCAGAAAAAACGGAAACACAATCCAAAATAGCATCCTTAGAATCAAAAATAAAATCATCAGAAAAGAACGTGGAATTGTTTAAAGGAGAACAAAAAATTGCACGAGATAAGATCAAAAAATTAGAGCAAAAATCACAAGAAATTAATAAAAAGTGAAAAAAGATATAGGGACACAATGGAGACATTGAGGTGAAATAAGGGGACACGAAAGGGACGCTAAGAAAAAATAACGGGACATGATGGAGACATTAATCAAAAAGATAGGGACGTAATGGGGACATTCAACTTCTTTCCTTGTTCCCATCGTTTTGCTAGGCTCCGCCTAGCTTCACACCTTAGGTGGGAACAAAAACCCCTTATGCTCTTCTCACTATTTTTTAATCTCTACCCACAATTGCAGAAAGGAGAGAGAAAAGTGGAAATTAGAATAAGAGAAGTAGATCCAATTGCCGTAAAGAAAATAGATGAAATTGCAAAGAGGAAAGGATTATCCCGGCAGAAATTTTTGAAAGACCAAATTGAAATGTTGGCATTTTTTCAGCAACAAAATAAAAGGGAAATGGAATTAGAAAACCTCATTGAAAAGAACATCCATATGATGAGTGATTGTTATAGCGCAATGGAAAAAATGAATGAGTTTATTCAACTGATGATGCAGGATATTGAAAATGAGTAATGCGGTTCCTGTTCAGTCTTCCGTCACACCGGGTGTTGTTTTAAAAACGAAATTTGTGTTACCAAGTTCCGATGCGTTTCAGAACTATATTGAGTATGTAGATCGAGAGGAAGCGAAAAGTGAAGTGAAGCTGAATCCGAAAATGTTCGAAACGTATCAAGACTATATGGGGAATTCAGAAAAGACATCGGCACTATTTACGGAGCACGCAAATCGTTTAACAGAAAGTGAGAAAAAGTCCTTAAAGGAAATGTTTAAAACCGCTCATGAAAATGGAAGTATCATGTGGCAAGATGTCATTTCTTTTCATAATCCCTGGTTAGAGAAACAAGGAATTTATGATGAGAAAACAAAAACATTGGATGAAAAAAAGTTAATGGATGTAACACGGCTTGCGATGAAGGAAATGCAAAAAAGAGAGGGGATAGAAAAAAGTTCAATCTGGTCAGCAGCTATTCATTTTAACACGGACAATATTCATATTCATGTAGCAACTGTTGAACCATTTCCAACGAGAGAACGTGGCAAAAGAAAACCAAAAACATTGGATGCGATGAAGGGGAAAGTCGTAAATAATTTGTTAGATCGTAAGCAGGAACAAAAGCAAATTAATGATTTAATTAGAAATAATATGGTGGGAAGTAAAAAAGAAGATTCCGTTTTTGATTGGCGCAATCAACATTTGAAACCACTGTTTTTACGAATTTATAAACAGTTACCAAGTGATAAAAGACAGTGGCAATATAGCTACAATACAATTCAACCATTGAAGCCGGAAATTGATGAATTAAGCAGGCGATATATTCAACATCATCATAAAAAAGATTACGATCAATTTCTCAAAAAGTTAGACAAAGAAGTGCAAGTTTTTAAAGAAGCTTATGGGGAAGGAAAGTATGATAAGAAGCAATATGAAAATTATAAAACGAATAAAATCAATGACCTATATAAAAGAATGGGAAACGCCTTTTTACAAGAAATGAAGGCATATGATAAGGAACAAAAGAGAATCCATCACATGAAAAAATCAAAGCCGTTTCAAAAATTTCAACAGAATGTATCTATTCAGTATTCCATGAAAAAGGTGGAACGTGCTTTTAAAAGTGAGTATGAAAGCTGGAAGAATCAAAAGTATTATGAGCGTATGCAAAGGGAAAATGCATATGAAAACGAAAGGGGTTAGAGCATGGAGAATAAAAAAATAAGAATGAAGTTATCGTTAAATGAAAATGTTCATCAATACATTCAAGATTATATGGATGAAAATAATATTACACATCCAGGTGATGCTATATCGAAAATTTGTATGGAGCATCAAGCATCAAAAAGTTCAGAATGGTCATTGAATTATATTTCCGAAATTGTATCAAAGAATCTACACGATGTGTTGAAAAGTGAACTAACAAAAATTCGTCTTGGTGCAAACAGTGCAGATCGAAATACACAAGTTCTAATTGAATTAATGAATGGATACTTTTTTGCTAACGACTTGGATTTAGAAAGCATTATTACAACAGATAAAATAGAAGTCGGTGGCGTAAAGATAGCAAAAGAAGTTGTAGCGGAACGGATTAGTAATGCAAGACAAAAACGTATAGATCATGAGGCATCAAAGAACAATGTAACGTAAGCTACATTGTTTCTTTTTATAAAAAAACAGGAGGTTAGTAGGATGTTATTATTTCATGAAGATATCGCATTAGGAGTCATTAAAGAGGTTGGAGAAGGTGAACTTGTTTTACTTGTAAAAGAGGAAGAACTAACAATCAAAATTACACGAGAACAAGAAGAAGAACTTGCAGTCCATGTCATGAATCAAGAAAATATGTTAGTTCCGGTTAATGTGAAAACTCATGAGCTTTTCTTTGATACAGCTGAGAGATGGAATGAAGAAGAAATGGAGGAATTACAAAGTGCGAGTGAAAGTGTAGGAGAAGAATATGAGTAAAAGTTATAAGAAAAAGTATCAAAAGAAATCACCGGAAGAAAAAAGAGAAGAGGTTCAAGCTTTAACAAAAAAGATGGAAAAAAACGTAGAAGGCTATTTTCGTACACCAGAAGATATGAAAGAATATTTAACGTTTATGGCAAAGTTTTATAAATATTCACCACAAAATGTTTCGTTAATACAAGCACAATTTCCAGGAGCCCAAGCAGTGGGCTCTTTTTCTTTTTGGGAAAAAGCGGGCTTCCCTGTTGTTACAGGCGTAGGACATAAAGGAATTAAAATTCTTGTTCCAAACAGAACTGTAGCAAAATTTAAAGATAAAGATGGGACATGGAAATCCGTTACAAAGGCGAGTGAGCAAGAGAAAAAACAAATTGAATCTAAAAGCGTAGAAGTGAAACCAAGTCGCTTATATTTTGCTATCGGTCATGTGTTTGATGTGTCCCAAACAAACGCAAAAGCGGAAGATCTTCCTCGTATTTTTCCGAATCGTTGGCTAGACGGGAGCGTAACAGATTACAAGAGTTTGTACAAGGGAATGGAAGCCATTGCAAAAAAAAACGGTGTGAAAATTATTGAGCCGAAGCAAGAACTTGGGGTCGCAAAGGGGGTTAGTTACACCTTAACAAAAGAGGTTGCTTTGAATCCTAGAAACAGTGAATTACAAAATGTTAAAACACTTCTTCATGAATTGGCACATGCCAAACTTCATACAGCAGAGACACATATGAATTACACAGCACCAGAAAAAGAGTTTCAAGCAGAAATGACAGCTTACGCCGTTTCTTCTTATTTTGGAATTGATACAAGCGAATATTCATTAGGATATTTAGCGAGCTGGACACAAGGAAAAGAAATGAAGGATAAAACAAGATTATTAAAAGAAGTACATGAAACTTCGATTGAATTTATTGAAACAATTGAAAACACACTAGAAAAGGACAAAGAACAAATAAATGAAAAAGAGGTGGAAAGTATGGCAAATAGAAATGAAAAGCAGGACGAAAAAAATATTTTGTTGGTTGAATTTATGAGTTTAAGTAACACGACACAAGAGCTTGTTTCCGTTACGGAGTTAAGGGAACAAGCGGATAGAAACAGAGCGTTTGAGCCCGTAGAAGGCGCAGAAAAATTGAGTGATAAAGAATTTATTGATGCATTTAACGAAGCGAATCAAGAAAAGTATGCAGCACTAAATCAAAATGAAATAAATCGTCCAACTATGTTAGTTCAGTGGAGCGAAAACGAAAATTTTAAAGGTAGTCAGTTGATTCCATTTGGAGAGGCCAATGAAAAAATGGCTGAAGTCATTAAAAATATTGAAAAAGCAAAAGAGGAAGCAAGAGAAAGGGATGAATACGTACCATATGATAAAACTCGTTATCATATTGCCATTCCAAAAGAAGTAGATAGAGATTTTGGGAGAATGGAGCTTGTGAGTATGGATCGTTTGGATATGGGGGATGGGGACTACAAGACACCATATGAACAAGTATTAAACGAGAAAAGGTATTTATCGGATGAAGTAAAACAAGCGTTACGAGATGAAGTGATGAATTATAGAAATAACAAAGAAATACCGATGGAAAAAGCACAGGAAAATACAATAGAAAAACCGAAAGAGACACCCAATCACTTAGTTACAATTGAAGTATTAGCAAACGGTATACAAGATGAAGAGCTTGCAAGAATCCACATGATGGATGCCGTTACGAAAGATATCAGTTATTTGTCTGTATGGAATCAAGATAAAACAGATCGGGACGATTTATATGTTTCCCTCATGGAAAAGAACGGAAAACGAGAAAATGTCTATTTAGATAACATTTTGAAACCAGATTTATATGAAAAGGTTCAAAGTTCTATCTTTGATGGAAGAGGGAATTTGTCATTTGTTGTTTATGAAAAAGATGCAAATATGAGTCTAGATGAAATCGTAAAAGATGAACGATATGGACTCTTGGTTGATAAAGCGGAGGCACAAAAAGATTACTTATTTAATGAGAAAGAAGTGGAATTATATAAGGAAATGAAGACAGATGGATATGCACCTATTGCTTCTCTAGATCAACAAATTCAGCCTTTAAAAGAAAAGGAGCCAACTACATTAGATAAAGATTTAAGCCGAAAATTCGAAGCATACAGACGTTCACAATATGAAGAGACACCAGATAATATTGATAGCATTGTCACTCGTGTAAAAGCTGAAGAACGGTATTATACAACGAAATATGTTTCGATTGATAATGAGCTGGTAAGCCAGGAACACGTAGTAAAATTAGAAAACCAGGTGGATGAGAAGCTTGGAAAAGAAGGAATAACGGTGAATCAGTCAACAACTACAAAGGAAATGAATTTTGATAAAAATTTTCAGCCATTGAATGGAAAACAAACGAATGATAAAGAAAAAGACAAGAAAATAGATCCTGGTAATGTAGATCAGTCGAAGTCTACAAAGAAATCGGGTAGAAAAAAAGAAACAATGGAGATGGAACGATGAAAAATTTAATAACAGGAATACCAGATTAAATCATTTTTTGTTACTCAATTGAGATAGCGGAGAGTGATTTTTTTATATCTAAAAATGAAAGAGGGTAAAAGGAAAAGCCCTCTTTCTTATTTATAGAACGAAAGGAGAGAATGCCATGAATGTATGGCTGTTTGCGGGCTGTATGTTCCTTGTAGCTGTCTTTTTGAACATGTTGCTATTATTTGGTCACAGAATAATGAAAAAGCGCAGAAATAAGAAATGGAAGCGTGAAACTGAAATTGTAGATTAATAGGAGGTAATACGTATGGGGAAAACATTGTTTATTGCAGAAAAACCGAAGGTAGCTGTTGAATTATTAAAATCACCTAGATTTAGAAACTCACAAAAATATCCGGGTAGTAAACCGTATTACGGATACTATGAAAATGAAAATTACATTATTAGTTGGTGCCGTGGGCATTTATTAGAGTTAAAACATCCGGAAGAGATGGACGAGAGATACAAAGAATTTAAATTTGATCACTTACCTATTATTTTAGAGCCAGAATATAAAGAGAAATCGGATAGTCTAGAACAAATTCAAATATTAGTTAAGTTGTTAAATCGTTCCGATGTAGATCATGTGGTCAACTCCTGTGATGCAGATAGAGAAGGTGAGCTTATCTATCGTGAATTATATGAATATGCAGGTGTGAACAAGCGAGAATCACGCCTATTTATCTCTTCTTATGAAGCCGCAGAACTAGAGGGAGCCTTGAACCGATTAGAACCAGGAACAGATTATGATGGGCTTGCACAATCCGCTAAAGCAAGGCAATACCTGGATTATATTCTAGGAATTAATGTTACAAGGGGCTGTACATCGAAACTAGCAAGAAACCAATTTTTATTGGCTTCTGGTCGTGTTCAAATGTGTATCTTAAATGAAATCCGTCAAAGGGAAATCGCTATCCAAAATTATAAAGAACAAACCTATTACAATTTGAAGCTACTAACCGAAAATGGTTTATCACCAGTAATGAAAACAGAAGAACAACTGATAGATCCATCGCCACTACAAAAGCTTGGAGATAGCTTGAAAGGAACGGATGCAATCGTAACGGAATTTAAAGAAAGTACGAGAAAAAAGAAACCAAAATTATTGTATAACTTAACTGACATTTACAAAGATGCTCACGCCAAACTGAAGATAAATGCGGAAACAGCAAAAGAACATATTCAGAGTTTATATGAAGAAGGCTTTATCACGTATCCTCGTTCTTCATCGAGGCATTTACCTACAGAACAAGTGGAACGAGTGAAAGAAGTAATGGCAGCATTAGAAAAAAGCACTTATGCAAATCTCGTACAACAAGTGGTTCCATCTTCTATTACGAAAAAACATACTACTTTTAATGATGAGTTAGTCAGTAGTCACTTTGCCATCATCCCAACAACAAAATTATATGTCGGGACCAACCGAAATCCATTAGAAAAACAGTTATATGACTTGATTGTAAAACGATTTATCGGGAATTTTATGAAACCAGCAATCTATCTGGTGAGAGAAGTACATTTTATAGATCAAGAGGGCAACACATACAGTACAAAAGAAAAGATCCTACAAGAGAAAGGGTTTCTAAGTGTGTTTCAAGAGGATATAGAAGAGGGATCAGTTGAAGCATTTCAGATACCTATTTTACGAGAAGGAGATTCTTTCAGAATCGTTCAGTATGACTTGATTGAGTCTCGAACCAAGAAACCAGCCTTTCATACGGAAAGTTCCATTTTAACCTTTATGGAGACAGCAGGGCGTAAATTAGATGATGAACATTTGAAAGAACTTATGAAAGGAAAACGGATTGGGACAGTCGCAACGGAAGAAACGTTTATTCCGAAATTGTTAGAGCGAAGCTATATTGATGTTACCAACAGTCAGATTCGAACCACTAATATTGGTCGTGCGTTTATAGATGCTTTTCCGGTAGATGAAATCAAAAATCCAGCTTATACGGCTGAAATGGAAGGGATGATCTACATGATCGAAAAGAAAGAAATGAAATATGAGGAATTCGTAGAGCAAACAAATACGTTTGTAAAAGACACGGTGGAACAATTAGGCGCAATGGATGATAAGGTGTCGGATAGCATTATTAATACTTGGAATCAACAAATTGAAGTGTGTAAATGCCCTTGTAGAAAAGGAAAAATCCTTCATAAAGGCAATTTTTACGGGTGCAGTAATTATCCGGAATGTGGAATCTCCTTACCGAAAAAAATTAAAGAAAAAGCGATTCCGGAAGCGCAAGCGAAAAAGCTGTTCGAAGATAAGAAAACAGATCTTTTAAAAGGATTTAAGTCCAATGAGAAAGAGTTTGCCGCTTATTTAGTGTTACATGAAGGAAAAGTAAAATTTCAGTTCCCAACACAAGAGGAGCTGTCATTTGGTAAATGTCCAAAATGTAAAAAAGGGGATATGCTTCATCGTAAAACATTTTATGGATGTACGGAGCATAAAAATGGATGTGATTTTATGTTACCAGCCAAGATGAAAGGGAAAGCAATCCCTGGTAATCAGATGAAAAAGTTAATTCAATATAAAACAACGGATTTTATCAACGGCTTTCAAGGAGAAAAGGGAGAATTTACAGCAGCTATCTATATGGAAGCGGACGGAAGTTTGAAATTCCGTTTTCCAACGACTGAAGATCGTACCATTGGTAAATGTCCATTGTGTAAGAGTAGGGTTCTTGTAGGGAAAAGTAACTACTTATGTGAGAAATACAAAAAAGGCTGTGACTTCATTATTTTTGGTACATTCTCTGGGAAAAATTTAAGTAGTAACCATGTGAAAAAGTTATTAGAAAAGAATGTAACGGATCAGATTAAAGGGTTTATCTCGAACAAAAACGGGAAGAAATTTGACGCTCGTTTATCATACAGCGTACAGGAGAAGCGATTAAAATTCTTATTCGGCAAATAAAAATTGAATGCATGTAAAAGAGGACTAAGAAACGGAATAGTCCTCTTTTTTATTTCATTTTATAGAGTAAAGGGGGGATTCCGTAATGGCACGTGTCAGTACGGAGGATGCGATGAAAGCAAGAAAAGTTGACTTGATTTCATATCTGGAAGCAAAAGGAGAAACGTTTAAGAAAGAAGGAAACTATTATCGTCATACGGAGCATGACAGCCTCATCATTAAAGGGAATCAATACGCCTGGAATAGTCGAGGGGAAAAAGGGTATGGAGCGATTAGCTTTGCGATGATGTACTATGACATGACATTCCCACAAGCCGTGATGGACATTCAGAAGGGGGACTATAAAGAGTTTGATCGTTCTAAAACTGAAGAGGAGCGCAAAAAAGAGCAGCAGCCATTTATCTATCCGAAACACTTAGAGGTGCCGAAACAAACAGAAATCAAGCAGTACTTAATTGATGAGCGGAAAATAGATCCTCGTTTAGTGAACTGGCTGATTAAAAAGGATCTCATCGTCCAGGATAAGAAAAATAATGTGGTGTTCAAATGGAGAGAAGAAGGGGGCAAAGGGCAAGTAATTGGAATGAACCGTCAAGGTACGGTCAAAATGGAGAATAAAAGAGGAAGCTTTAAACAAATTGTCCCGAATTATGAGAAAATCCATGCAGGTTTTACGGTTGATGTAGGTAAGCCGGATAAAATCTACTTTTATGAAGATCCAATCGACATGTTATCCCATTGGAGCATCAAGCAAAATAATATTCAAAACGCTCGACTGGTTTCTATGCATGGATTGAAGTCAAAAACAGTGATTCAATCTTTAATGGATGCGAAAAAAGAAGGGCACGATATTAAAGAGGTCATTATGGCAGTTGATAATGATAAGGCTGGGAGAGACTTCATTCAGACGATGAAATGCTTTGTAGATCTTAAAGAGGATATTCCAAAGAATGAAAAAGAAGATTGGAACGATGTCCGGAAGAAACAAGTGAGTGAGCAACAGGCAAAAGAAACAGCACAACCAAAGAAAATGAAACCAATTAAAGAGGTGGAGAGAAGTGTCTAATCTACCAGAAATGCCAAACATATTACAGATTTTGATTTATGGTTTTATCCTTTATGTTCTTTTTCGTATTTGTAAATTTATGTACCGAAAGTTCCAAGAGCGAAGAATACTGAAGCGAATAGCTAAGTCCGGTATTCGCTATATAGACAAAATGGACGGACATCAATTCGAAGTATATCTAAAAGCACTCTTTCGAGAGCTGGGTTATTCTCCAACAGTCACAAAGCAGTCAAATGATTTCGGAGCGGATCTGGTATTGAAGGGAAAAAATCGTATTGTCATCCAGGCGAAACGCTACGGGATGAAAAATAGAGTCGGCATCAGTGCCGTACAAGAGATATATGCAGCACAAGCCTATTACAAAGCACATGAGGGCTGGGTTGTAACAAACAGTGTATATACAAGACAAGCAAAAGAATTAGCGGAAGCTTGTCTTGTAAAACTAATAGATCGTGTAGAACTTCAGAAACTGATTAATAAAATTAATCCCGAATATTCGGCTGAAGATGTATATCAAGGGGTAACACCTGCAGAACGGAAATGTCCAACATGTAAACATGATTTAGTCATTCGAAATTCGAATAAAACAGGAAATAAGTTTTTTGGCTGTTCACAATATCCCACATGTACACATACAGAACCAATTAATACATGAGCTGTGATGAAAATCCGGATCTTTTTCATTTGTTTAAAGAATACATGAAAAAAATCAGTTTAACTAAAAAATGACCCTTCAGATTTAGTTTTATGGAGTTTTGAGGGGATTATTAATATAATAAGTCGTATTTGTTGTAAAAACGCATGTAAAGGGAGAAAGGGGATTTAAATGCGTTTTTAGGTTTTTTAGGAAAAATAAAAAGGGTAGCCATTATTTACGACTTAACCCTTTGTCTACGATCTGACGAATTGCTTCATTTCGATTCTTCAGCTTATTTTCATGCCAATAATTTTCTATTTGTTCTACTTGTTCTTTTGTAAAAGTAACTAAAATTTGAGTGTACTTGTCTTTATTAACAGCCATATAACAACCTCCTCTATAAAAAATATTATAAGTTATATAACTTATATTGACAACCAGAAAAATGAGTAATAGAATAGTTATATAAGTTATATAACTATATTGAGGAGGTTATTACATGGAACGGAAAGTTAAAAAGATGATGGCTGATCTTCAATTTATTATGAATCATGGTCAAATCAGTGTAGATTTTATGGATTTAGGATATAAAAGAATGCTTTTTAGTGCATTAGAAGCTACGGGAAAACAGTTCAATGTGCATACCAATGAACATAATGAAACAACCTTGTTCTTAGAGTTAGTTTAGTAAATTTACGCAATGAGGAGCTGTTAATAGTGGAGCAGTTAACTATTTTTGACGTAATGGATGAAACTAAAAATAAGTTATATGAGGTATTAGAGAAAAATGGATTAAATTATAAGATTCATAAGTACTATTTATATTCGAATTATGAAGGGGCTGTTCAGTATTACTATATAAGGACAACTGATAATACAATTATTGATTTGTGTCTTTCCGATTTTCCAGAAATATTTGCAATCCATGAAGGGTTTAGTGATAAACAAATTAGAAAGATTTACAACTGGAACTTATAAGCTATATAAATAACAAATTTAATTATTGGAGGAATGAAAAATGAAAATTGGTGTATCTGAGTGGAAAGCATTGAAAAAAGAGACAAAGTTAAAGCTATTGCGCTATGCGATGTTAGAAAGTAAGTATAAGTATGCAAAATAAAAGCTCTTCATTTGCAAAAGCAAACAAAGAGCAAAGTCATGAGTGACCATCTGGGAAAGAAATTGGCACATTTCTTTCCTTCTTATTTTAACATATAAAAAGTTGTAGAGAAAAGGGGCATGTAGAATGGAAGAAGGTCGTATTTCCTTTCAGCAAAGTTTTAAAGAATTTCTTGTTATGATCGTCAGTTTTTGGGTCATTATGTTTCTCATGTATGGCGAAATCCTGTTACAATAGTTAAGAATAACTTGGTACAAATTGATAATGAAATGGAGAAAGATACTAGATGAAAGCAACTGGAATGACTAGAAAAGTAGATGAATTAGGACGTGTAGTACTTCCAAAGGAACTTAGAAATACACTTGGTATTAAAGAAAAATCACCATTAGAGATTTTTGTAGAAGGGGAAGATATTATTTTACAGAAGTATCAGCCTGGTGGTGTTTGTGCATTAACAGGAGAAGTGTCAACTCATAACATAGCATTAGCAAATGGTAAGATAACATTAAGTCCAGAAGGTGCAGAATTATTACTAAAAGAAGTAGAACAGTATCTTGTAAAATAAACGCTCCTTTCAAGGGGCTTTTTTTGTAAGAGAAATACATAATTTCACGTACCGTAATGTTTAAGAAAAAACAAACGACATAATCAATATGTCTACATTTAATTTTTCGCCTAATTAATCCGCTTAATGGATTCGGTCTCGTCTGTTTTGGATACTATTTTATGTGAAATGGAGATATTATTTTTATTTCGTATAGATTTCTTGCGAAATATGTACCTAGAGCAGTATTTCGATTTAAATGTGATACGATAGTGATATATTCGTTTTGCTAGTAAAAGGGGATGAGTGTCGATGAAAAACCACATAAAAGTAAATGGAAAAATCCTTCAAACAAATAAAAAATGGTCACATCTCAAGCAAAGACAAAGACAACATATTTCTAATTGGTTACGTAGAGAATATACACAGTTTGTAAAAACACATTATAGAAAACCTAGAAAGTATGAACATGATGAGATTCTTCATGAAGTGATGAATCAAATACAGGAACGTGAAATTTGGATTCCTAATGGTGAAGTAAAAAGATATTATCTAAGTAAAATAGGAAAATGGTTTAGAAAAATAGAAAGTGAATGGGAATCACAAATATCCAACAGTGAAAAGCAGCAGGTATTAGAAGAAAAGTAAATACAAACAAACCAGGGGGGCATTTCATGTTTAATTTACAAGAAGATATGTATGAACAATTGAAAGAGATAAAAGGGGCAGTTACAGTATTTTTAAAGAATGGCGTTCCAGTACGTGGGAAGATCCTTGCAACAGATAAATTTACCGTCCTAATGATGGTTCATGGTAAACAACAACTAATCTACAAACAAGCAATCTCTACACTTGCTATATAAAAAATGCTTGTATACTATAAAAGGAGAGGGATATATTGATTTTTTTATTTCGATTTGACATAAAAGATGATGGAATAGATTTTATCTTAAACGAAAAAATAGCTGAAGATATGATTCCTTACTATGATGAAATGCTTAGACCGCTTGCCGCTTCTTTAAGTCAAACATTAAACTTTTATCGAGCTTTTAGTAAACACCCTACCATTCTATCTTGTCGAATTTTAGATAATAATGAACTGGAAATTATGTTGAGTAAAGGATTGGGACAGTATATAGATCCATACACTAAAAACCAAATTATTTTCGAAAATGGAAAATTAATAGCAGATATCTTAATGGAAGTTATGAACCATCAAACTATATACCGTTAAATTATATTATAAGGGGTCACCATACATGCCCATCAACTTAAGAAATTAGGTATTCCAAAAACAAAAAATAGGCTAAGTGTTTTTATATTTTGTTTTATATTTATATAAAGAGGAGATAAAAAAAGACTTAATCCTTATGAGGAAATTAAGTCTTTTTATAGTATTGTTATTAGAAATTGTTGTTTATGTAAAGGGCATGGAAAAAAACAACTGATTTACAAAACAGCTATAACCACAATTGCTATATGGCGTACCGCCAGCATTTCGGTAAAAAACCACGCTAAGAGTATACAAAGTTTTATGCAAAAAATAGGGAGACATAGGGAACTATAGGGAATCCAAAAGTCGCTCTAGAACAGGAAAGTATAAAAAGATACATAGAGTCATAGAAAAAGAAAAAGGCAAATCCCTTCTGAGAGTAAGGAGATACCTTTTTCTTCTCTACCGATAATGAGACGTTATGTTAACTTGACGTGTATATGTTATATATCAAAACTCCTCATCCAGCGTTCCTCCCACATGGTATAATTAGGAGAAAGAGGAGGACTTCAAAATGATTTTAGAAGCAGTCATATTGCAAGTAAAAGACGGTATGGAGACGGAGTATGAATCGGTATTTAAGCAAGCATCTTCAATCATCTCTTCCATGCAAGGATACATAAATCATGAATTACAACGCTGTATGGAGCAGAAAGGAAAATATTTGCTCCTTGTGCAATGGGAAACTTTAGAAAACCACACGATAGGATTTCGTCAATCTGATCAATATCAAGAGTGGAAGGCATTATTGCATCACTTTTATGATTCATTTCCAACAGTTGAACACTTTGAGCGTGTAGAGTTATCACGAAACTGAACTTGACTGTCTATTAATACTTGAAAAGTAACTTCCAATAACGATAATTATTAAATAAGCTGTCCTTATGGGCAGCTTATTGTATTTTTTGCTTAGCGTAGTTTTTTTACAAAATGCTAACGGTACTCCTATATGTAATTAGAGATAAATATTGAATTATGATTCAAAGGAAATAAATAGTTTAAAATATAAAGCAATATTAATTTATAATGGATATATATATGTAAGGGGGAGTCGTTTATTACAAAAGTGATAAACGAAGAGAATTATGAAGTAATTACTGACACAAATGAGAAGATTGAGGTATATTCTCGTAGTCTCCAAGAAAGTTAAGTGTTGGCATAAAGTTTTGGAATTCTACAATTGAAATTCGCATATGGTTTTATCAATAATAAAATATAAGAATGTAGATTATACTATAAGTAATTTTTTATATTGTTTATATTTTTGTAATTTCCTGTTGCAGAATCCTTATTATAAGGATTCTTTTTTTGTATCAAAAATCTACAAAGAAAAAAGATAAGATCGGGAACACAATCTTATCTTTAGGGGGCACGGCAAGAATTCGTTATTTTTGGAGCCATTCAAGAATAAATTGAGAAAACCATCAATTTTGGGTAGTGAGACGGTTCGTGCTCTATTTAATTTTAAGGTCTGTAAATCATCTGATGGATTAGAACAGAAACCGCCTCACTACCCTTATTTATATAGATTTATGTTTTTCACTCCCCAGTTTCGGTCGGAGTAATGCTTTGATATTCATTGTTCCTGAAAATAACAACCCAGCAATTACAAAAATCGCACCAATAAGATGAAACCATGTAATATCTTCTTTCAGTATTAACCATGCAAGTAAATAACCAAAAATCGGTGTTAAAAATAGATAGTTATTAGCCTTAATTGGATCTTTCTTTAATAAGTAAAACCATAATAGCATAGATACAATCGATGTCATCACGACTTGCCAAAATAGACCGATAGCAAAATTCACATCTAAATTGATATAAGGATTACTATCTAATAAGAAACTTAAAGGGACAGCGAAAACACTACCAAAGATTATCTGCCATGTGTTAATGACGAGGCGATCAATTTTCATATCGTATTTTGTAAAACACACACTTCCTATTCCCATCGATAGCATTCCTACTGCTAGAATAATGACACCTGACACTGTTGCATGTGTATCTTTTAAATACGGATACACAGCGATTAGTAAACCCAATGCTGCTATAAGCATCCCAATCCATTCTTGTTTTGTTACTTTTCTGCTCAAAAAGATAGAAGATAATAAAGCAACAACAAATGGGTTTACAGTAATAAATAAATTAAATAAGCTTGAAGATACTAATTTTAGAGATAAAAAGCAGCACCCCACATACAATGTAGTATTTAAAATTCCTAAAATAATTAACTGCCTCCACTCTACCCCTTTTGGCCACCTATTTGATTTAATAAAATAGGTAAAAACAAACATAATCAGACCAGCACTTATTAATCTCGTTGTTGCAAACATAAGAGGGGATGAAGACAGGAGACCAATTTTTGTGGCTATTGCCCCTGATGCCCATAATATACTAAAAAATATACCTATTAAAATCTCCATACTAATCATTCTCCTTTACCAAAATAAAATAGTAAAACAACCGATTTTATCAAAATAAAATCGGTTGTTTATGTGAGGATATGTTACCTGTTTTAAAATCAAACAGTTACTGCTTCTTTCCATTCATCCATACTGAAACGCTCACCTAAATTACGATGTTCAATAATATACGCACGTAAATGTTTTGCTTTATTTACAATCGCTTTATCACCACTTCTTTCGGCGATTTGATCAAGCCAATCGTAGCATTTAGCAACTGGGATATCTTTTTCAAAATGAATTTTAGATAAAAAGAATACAACATCTCTAAAATTAATTCTTGAAATTACTTTAGATAGTGAAGTAATCAGTTCCTCTTCAAATTTCTCATCTAACTTCTCACGTTGTACAATAAATCTATCTAAATGAAGATTATATGTCTTTTTATCCTTAAAGATATCAGATGGATCAAAGTCTCCTTCAAATATATAGTCTAAGCAAAGGAATACTCGACTATCTTTAGAGAAGTTTGCAGCCGCATGGCCAATTGCTGCATGAAGGAACCAAATTTCACCTTTTCTGATTCGGAATACGGCTTCCTCATCAGAATGGAAAGCCCTTTTATTATCTTCTAAAGCTAAGAAAACACGGAATCGCTGTTTTGTACTGTGAGAGAATTCAACAAAATCTTTATGCGGGATAACCATTGCATCCACTAAATTACGTGTACGAACCATTTTTAAATTATCAAAAGTAAAGTATTCTTCAAGAAGGGAGTTAACGTATGGCAATTGCTTTCTATACTCAGTTTGCTGAGCAGCATGATCAAAATCACGATACATTGTATCATGTTTATCATTTGATGCATTCCATAAAGAGTTATTCATCCAGTAACCAGTACTGAATTCATCATATTCTTCAGGAATAACTGGGAAATTTGCAATTGTTTCTAAATCTTTTTTTAATAATTCTTCATTAAATTTTAATTTGCCAATAATATAAGATGCCATAATACTTATTCTCCCCTTTAGTAATTATAATATGAACATTATGAAACTACAATATAAGCGACAAAATAATCTGACTATGTATTCTTTTCAGAATCATGATTCCAAGATTAGTTACAGATACTAAGAGTCTATATATTATTTTAGAAACATAACATACCTTAATTAAATTTTGGCTGTTTAACCGATCTCATTCTCATTATTCTAATAGACCTCGATATACACCTATAATCAAATATATATAGTTCGTATCGCGACACTTGATCACAATACTTACATTTAATATTTTTGTCTGTTTCACAAACATGCGGTACATTCAATTTTTTAATGACTTTTAGTACATGATCTTCGCAAACAAACAAAAAACCACCTGATTTCTACTTTTAATCATTATGTTTTGTAGTTTTTATTAAATAAGGTGAAAGACTCACTACTCCATTTCCATTCCGCATATAATATATCTTCAAACCTTGTAATTCCTTTTTGTTTAATTTGCTTAAAAAGCCAATCTTCATCAAATCCTGCTTGTTTTAAATTATCCTTAACAACTTCCCCTTCACTGATTCCGTGGTTGATGTACTTTTAGTAACGGATAGTGTCTTTGTAATGGATGTTGATAAATCTGTGCCTATTGCTATTTCAGTTGTTTCTATCATGGAAATTTGATCTGTTCGAGCGACACCGGTTGTTTGTTCATATTTATATGATTCACCAGATCCTACTACTTTTTGGGGTATCTTCTCCCAGTATTGTCTTCGTACTAATAATATTGTGCAGCTAATGTCTAATACGGTAAAGGCTCAAATCACCTTATTTCACTCTATTTGGTAAGGATGAACCTGAATGTTCAATTGTCGGATGAACATGAACAGTAATTTCAGCATTACTAAAATACTTTTCACCATGATCCCAATTCTTACTGATTTTTTTCCATTCTTTATAATTATGCCTCTTATACACTTCTCCTAACGCTAGTACATCCACCTTATATTTTTTTTGAACAAGCTTTATTGATTTTTGAATCTTTTGTTCCATTTCCTTTGAAATATCCCTCGTTAAGCGTTTTTCATTTATAGTTTGTTTATGATCACTAAAATGCAACTCCGCCAAAGTTCCTTCCAGAAATAAATGAATATCAAACTTCGGTTTTGTAGTATTTTCAGTAAATACCTTTATTTTTCGGTGTAGCTTATGAATTTCATATGTAATAAGCTGATTTTTTTTACGTGTGGTAAAAAAACCTCCCATTTTTTTAGCTATTATAAAGTTCATTCCCATTGTTTGTTCTCCGCTTAACACTCCAACACATTTGTTATCCTTTCCACGAAACAACGCAGCCCCGTCCATTTTTATTCCTTGTTTTGTTGACTTTAAGATAGGGAGTACAAAACTTTGGTTTGAGATTATCTTTCCCTGCACGTTCCCAATTCTTGCTGCCTCAATCACTTGAGCATTTATCATAGGGTGGTCAGCTAACATATCAATATACTGTGCCGGTAAATTTTCGGGTTTTGCACTTTGTTTCAAGATATCTTCTGCATTTTTTTCAGAAACAAATAGACGGATATTTCGTCTCATTTCATGATCTCGAATATATACATCTAGCGTATTTTGTAAAATATTTGGATTCGAGAGTAATTCTTTAGAAAAAATAAGCGCTTGTATATGCGGAAAAAATAATGTACGACTAATTTTTTTATCGATCATTCTTATTTGTTCAAACACATTATCTGCTTTTGCACTCACATTAATATAATTATTTCCTGCATCCTGTACACCTTGTTGCGTTAACTTACTGGGAAGAACCATCTGATACGTCCCTTTCATAATTGGACTTGATTTCTTTTCCTTCACAATATCGTAAGCCACACCTACTACAAATCCTCTTTCTTCTATTTCTGATAACTCAGAGCAACCGCTGATAACCCCAGCTAAAAGCGTAATTGCTATAATTTTAAGAAGACATTTCATTTCCACCATTCCTTTATTTTACATTATATAAAAACTAGTAAGGGTACTAGCACAGCAAATCCCATATCAATCCACTCAAAAGTAAAATAATCCAACCATATGTAAATAAAGTTTACATATCAATATTTCACGTTATAGATAATGTACTTATACTAATAATGATTGAAAATACCGCAAAATCAAGTTCCCGAGATCCCATTTCTTCATCTCCATACTCAAATGATTTCAATTTTTCTCGTTCCTTTGGATGTATTGTAGAATCTATTATTTGTAAATTTCCTGTCTTTCTTTCAACATTGATTTTGGCAGACGAATAATTTCGTCTTTCCCATCTTTATAAAATGAAGAAGCAATAGGCGTTGTAAAAAGAATACTAACACTCTTAAATTTGTAATATGAATCACAAGTGCAATAAGAACTAAAATGATTCCATGTAATCTCAAAGCAGTCACTATTAGCAAAAATACAAAAAATAAAATCCGATACCTAATTGCAATGCTATATATGAGGAAGTAAAAATGTAGTAACCGCAGTAACTGCAATATTAATCACTACGATGGGGCCCATATAAGAGCGGATTTATAACCCTTGCATTCACTACCAATTCTCCAATTATATAACCACCTACAATACTAATTGTTTGTCCCATCAATTTGAGCAGCCTAACTATAGCTTTAACAAATTCACCCATTTAACTTCCTTTTCAATAAGTTTTTAGTTAGATTTCACTAATACAAAGAAATATATACGAGAAAAGAGCTATCTCTTTTTATGAATAGCTCTAACATATAAATTATTTAATTCGCTTGGTAAGTCTAACAAAATCTTATATTCTAATCGATTAGATAACTTTTAAATCTTGCACAAGAAGTTTACTTCTTCGTTGAACAAATTCTACTTTTTTAGCTAAATGATTCAGAGTATGTGGTGATATATGTTGACGTAATTCTCTAGAAAACAATTGTAATTCATCAGAAATCGATAAATTCATACTAACATTATTTTATTATTCTGCATTGACCTACCATTATATCTATAAAGTCTTTAATGAAATCTTTATGATTCAATTTTAACCCAATTCGAACGCCCTCAGCTTTTGAGCTAGGACGAAAATCAGCAACAGTTTGTCCTCTGAAAGAATTTAAGTCAACTTCCACTTTACGATACATATATTGCAAGAAATTAGGGTTAGCTATTGCACTCATTGCAACTACATCATGTAAAGGAGCTCCTTTAATACTTTTATTCAATTTTTTATAAGCACTGTAATAATAATCATAGATTGGTTTGATTAATGATTTGAATGGGCTATTTGTATGTTCCACAATATAATCCACTTCGTTTGGAAGCAATACAGCTGAATTCGTTACATTTAAAGGAATCATTGTTAAATTTTTTGACTGATCAATTACAAACTGAGTTGAAACTGGATCACCATATGCATTTGCCTCCGCTACAGAAGTGACATTTCCTGGTTGTAAAAACACCCCGGACATGATATATAATTCCTTTACACTTTGCATCGTTTCTTTCCAAATATTTAATACCATTGCAAGAGAAGTAGATCTTCCTACATCAATAATTGTTAACTCTCCCTTGTACCTTTCAATAATTTTGGGGATTAAACTAAAATCATGAACAGGACCAGTTGTTACACTTTCAGGAGGCTGAATAGGACCAAGTCCTTCTGCACCATGTATTTCTGGATAATAAGCTGTAAACCCATTCGAAAATGGTAAAGTAGCACCACTTATAACAGGAATATCTTGTCTTCCAGCCAATTGCAAAAGATATAAGGCATTTCGAGTTGTTTGTTCTTTGGTAACATTACCGTAACTCGTAACAATTCCAACAATTTCAATTTTAGGATTTAATAGACCATATATGATAGCTAATGAATCATCAATACCTGGGTCGCCAAATAACAATACTTTTTTCAAGATGGGTCTCCCTTCTTAAATCACAAATTCTATTGGACAAGCCTTATAATATGTATATGTAAGAAGTTATTTTATTTATGATTTATATTTTGAAAAACTCTTAGCAACTTTGACATATGTATCTTTTTTAAGTTTGAAATCTAAACTTTCGTTAAAAAGTTAGTATGATTACATCAATCAAAAATAGCGTGTTTTTTCATTTTAAGGAAATTTAGTTTTGTTAGCTTGATAGTGATGTGGCTTGACTCCAAATCCAACAACTTAAGGGTTTGAAGTACCACTTAAATGAAAATTTTCTTTCTCTACAATTAGTTGTTTTGGGCGTTTAGTTTATTTTTGAATGACATGTGTAAATAAGATTAACTAATAAAATTTCTTTCATAGTATAAAATAAAATTAAAATGAGTTTTTTAATTTTTTAAAATACTTATTCTTTGTAGTTCGATGCACCTGTCTAGTATCACTTTGGTATGCTATCTTTTTTCTGTAAAGATAAGTAAAAAGAAAAGTTGTTCCAGAAATCCGATAGTGTATTTCAATAAAATAATATAACTTGAAGAAACACAAAGTATTTTTACTTCTGTGTTTCTTCAAGTTTTCGTTTGTTAATTGCTCGATAAAGAGAGCCCTGTGATATTCCAGTTCCTTCTATGATTTCTTTAATGGAATATTCATTACTATCATACATACGTAATGCAATTGAAAGTTTTTCTTTTTCTATTTTTGGTCTCCCTAATTTTTTTCCACGTTTTTTACTCGCTTCTAATCCTTCTTTTACTCGTTCAGCAATTAAATTCCTTTCTAACTCAGCAATAACACACATCATTTGTAACATAGCCTTACCTGTAGGTGTGCCTGTATCCATATTTTCCTTCAACGATACAAATTGAATTCCTATTTCTTCGAACTGTTGGATAATACTTAGAATATCTAGGGTTTTGCGTCCTAAACGTGAAATACTTTCAACTACAAGGGGTCACTATACATGCCCATCAACTTAAGAAATTAATTGTTCCCCAAAACGAAAAAAATGAGCCGAAATCTTATAAATAACTGTGAAGAGGTAAACTTTTCGTTATGGGGGGACTTTGATTTCTTAGGTATCTAGGCATGGGGTACAAGCCTAGATACCTGTAAAAATCGGTCACAGGCTAAATTTTATTCCCCAACATAATTTAAGAGTATTTATTTTTACATTTTGGAAAGATAAGCACATTCAAAAATATTGTAGAATTTATGACAATTAACGATGGATTTCTTAATTCTTATATATCTTTTTATTTTAAGTATGACATTAACAAAAAAAAATAATATATTTCAAATGATATATATATAACAAAACATAAAAAACTAGTCACTATTATCTTATAGTGACTGATTAAACATAAAATTGCGTATTTTCTGACGTTTAGATATTCTAATAGCAGAATACTAAATCTAATAAGAGAGGGGAAATATGATGAAATCATATAAAAAAAAGGCTGTAATGATTCCATTCGCATGTATGTTATGTGTAGGAGTAGTAAATATGCCTACTACTACTTTTGCAGATTCTACAAAAAGTACAATATTAAATGTTAATACAAAGAGTGATAATGTTTATAATGAAAATAAGTTTATACAAGATTTAAAAGATAGAATGACTCCAGGAAAAAGTATAGCTAATCCAAATACTGCGACTAAATATGTATCTAAACCCGAATATCGTACTGATGTTAATAATCTAGATATAACAGCACATTTTGATAGTTGGGGACCTACACAACAAATAGAACTATTGTCGTACAAAAATGATGGATTAGTAGATCAAACATGGAATTCTCCTGAAAAAAGTATAAAAACAACAGAGTCTTTTACCTATTCAAACCAAGAAGGGGCTAAATTGGGAGTATCTTCAAAATCAACGTTATCAGTTAAAATTCCTTTTGTTGCTGAAGGCGGTCAAGAGATTACACTTTCATCTGAATTTAATTATACTCATACAAGTTCTAACACATCTACTCATGAAGAAGAGATTATATTTAAATCACAACCTGTAATTTGTAAAGCTGGTTATACCACAACATATTTTGGTATAGTGAAAACCGCTAACTTCTCAGGAACATTTAAAACAAAATCAGGAGTTCATGTTCAGACAATATCCTACTTTGATCAAGATGGATACGGATGGATTAGTGAGGAAAAACGTCCTGATTTTTACAATAAAATTGTTCATTCTTTATTTATGGATGGATCAAAACCAACACCATCATATTTAAACTTTGAATCTTATGTACAACCAAATAATGAAAATATACAAATACCAGTAGTAGATATTCAATCTGAATTCAGCGGCGAAAGTGGTCATTATTCTGAGGTATATGTTAAAGCAACTCCAATTGATTCACCAAATAAATCTATTACACTACCCCTTGATGAATATCAAAAAAGAGTAGCCAAAGGATTACCATTAGAATAAGAACGGTTCTGTTGCAAAGTTTCTTAACATCAAATTAAATGAGGTATTTGTCACTAACTATTAGGGATTACCATACATGCCCATCCACTTAAGGGTGCATGCAAAATGAATTTGGGTATCTTTGCACATCCACTCGAAAAGGGGGAATAAGAAAAAATGATGTGAGAAATCTTTATTTATAAGGTTTTTTCGTTACTCATAGAATGTATGTTTCAAAACATATACAACTATGTTGACATATTTCAAATACGATTAAGCTGTATTTTTAAAATGAAAAAAGCTAGGTTTTTAGCTAATTCCCCCTTTTCGGGGATTTGGGAAAAAACACCCATGCTACGTTAAATTACACTAAAATCAAAAGATCAAAATTCTATTATTATGGGTTTAATGTAAAAGCTATAGAAGGAGTAATTAGGTGTACAACTACAACCAGATAGACTTGTATGGTAAGATTTCTAGCTTTAGCCCAGATAATTGATTTTAAAAACAATTTCCCAAGAGAGTTCCATTTCCAATTCATCATAATAGTTTAAACACATTTTGTAACCAGTGTTGAGGGAATTTAGAGGGAAGTCTGAACATGTAGTACAATTTCTTACCATTACTGTAGGTAAAAGCTTTGAATTGTAATAGGTGTGAGGAAACAATAAAATCTATATTAGAAAAAAGGGTTGGTTATAACTTTCATATTTAGCGATTTTATGTTGGGAGCCCAAACCCTTTCACAACTAGATAGCCCGTAAATTCAATAACAAGGGAACAACTTCAAAAACCTTAAATTTAATTTTTTACTTATAAAAATAATGGTTAAGTTATATTAATACTATTTTTTATTTTAATTTATGGAGGAATAGCAATGAAACTAAAAGTGCTTGCAACAACAGGACTAGTCTTATCTTTGGGCTTAACAAGTCTTGGTTATGGTGGAACGACGTTAGCTCAAACTCGTATGGGAACGACAGAAGACATCGGAAAAGATGCTAAAGTATATAATGTCTTTTCTACACGTGATGATTCTCAAAATAAAATGAAGAAATCGCTTAAAGTGTCATTTATAGACGATCCTAATGCAAATAAAAAAATTGCTCTGATTAGTACAGATGGAAGTAATATCGATGCAGATAAACAAATTCCACCAGGAAACGGATATATGGGTTCTATATTACAATGGTCTTCCGAGTATCATATGGGAATGGAATTATCCGGAGGATCCTCAAGTTTCCACAAAGTATCCCCAATAAATACAATTGATACCAAAACGGTTTCTTCTACTGTAGGTTATACTGTTGGTGGAACAATTAAAATTGGATCAAGTGCAGATTCGTCTATATCAGGTGGAGCAAATTGGTCAACAACAACTAGTTATAATCAACCTGATTATAAAACGATTTTAACAAAAGATACTAGTACACAAGTTCAATGGGAAGTGCCATTTGTTTCTGCTATGAACCAAGGATATGGACCATACACTAGAGATTCTAATGACTCCATTTATGGTAACCAATTATTTATGAAATCAAGAAATGCAAATGTTTGGGCGAAAGATAATTTTATATCTAGTAATGAAATGCCTACGTTAGCAGCTTACAATTTTTCTCCAGGCGTACTAGCTGTAATAACGGCAGATAAATCCGAGAAAACTTCGAATTTAACTGTTACATTTAAACGTGTTTCAGATAATTATTATATGGATTGGATCGCCTTCTTAGGTGGATATCATGCTTCTGGTGCTGGTTGGTGGAAAGGAAAAAATGAAAAAGGGGAAGAAAAGACTTCAAGTTCAAAATATGTACTTGACTGGGAAAATCATAGCCTGATTGAAAATTAAGCATGTAGGTTCTGTTGCAAAGTTTAAAAAAACATAAACGTGTTTACAAAATATAGGAACCGTTTAGGCGGTTATGAATAATTGCTGCAATTCATTGTATGTCGAAAAAACGAAGTTTGCTTGTTACAAACTTCGTTTTCGTTTATATAGAAGACATTGCTTGAAGCTAAAGATTTCTATGAGTTCTTATCTAGGAAATTGAAAAGCGCACTTGAAGATTATGAGGATTAATAGGGGTCACCTTACATGCTCATCAGCTTAAGAGATTTTAATACCCTCAAATACCAAAAAACGTTATCCTTTCTAAACAAGCTAGATTAGAAAGGATGACGTTTTCTTATGAATCTTTCGATTAAAGATGAACTACAACCATTTGTGGAAGAATTACAGCGATATGTTACACCTGTATTTTTAGAAGAACTGGCAAGAGAAATTGGCTTTATAAAGCGAAAACGCAAGTTTTCTGGTTCAGACTTAGCTACCATTTGTATTTGGATCAGTCAAAGAGTGGCAAGCGATCCTTTAGTCCGATTATGCAGTAGACTTCATGCAACCGCAGGCACTTTACTCAGCCCTGAGGGCTTAAACAAACGGCTAAATCGAAAAGCGGTTTTGTTTTTACAGCATATTTTTTCTTTACTGTTACAACAAAAAATATGTGAACAAACACAAATCTCTAACCAACTTTTCTCGTATTTTGAGCGAATTCGTATCCTAGATGCCACTGTATTTCAAGTACCAAATGTTTTAGAGAATGTATATCCAGGCTCTGGAGGTTGCGCCCAAACAGCCGGAATCAAAATTCAATTAGAATATGATTTACATAGTGGGCAATTTCTTAATTTCCAAGTGGGACCCGGAAAAAATAATGATAAAACATTTGGTACGGAGTGTTTAGATACCTTACGACCAGGAGATTTATGTATTCGTGATTTGGGCTATTTTTCATTGGAGGACTTAGATCAAATGGATCAACGAGGTACATACTATATTTCTCGTTTAAAACTAAATACGAATGTATATGTGAAAAATCCAAACCCCCAATACTTTAAAAACGGTGCAATAAAGAAACAATCGGAATACATACAAATCGATGTGAAACAGATTTTGAAACAACTACAGCCTGGAGAAACATTTGAATTAAAACATGCGTATATTGGCGATAAACAACAACTGTTTGCACGCGTTATTTTTAATCGATTAACAGATAAGCAACTTCAAAAACGACGAGCGAAGATCGCGGAAAAAGAAAAATCTAAAAATAGAATGTACTCAGAGAAAAGTAAAATGATAGCGGGATTAAACGTGTACGTGACAAATATACCCTGGGAATGGGTTCCGATGGAACAGGTACATGAGTTATATACTTTACGTTGGCAAATAGAGATTGTCTTTAAAACATGGAAATCACTCTTCAAAATAGACCATTATCGTAATGTAAAACAGGAGCGATTAGAGTGCCAACTATATGGAAAGCTAATCGCTATTTTCCTATGTTCCTCTACAATGTTTAAAATGCGTCAACTTCTTTTACAAAAGAAGAAAAAAGAGTTAAGTGAATATAAAGCGATTGGTATGATTCAGGATCATCTATCTCTTTTGTATCAAGCCATACAGAGAAACACCCACGAAATAACAAAAGTCCTAATCCGCCTGTTCCACCTCCTAGAGAAGAATGGGCGCAAATCTCACAGATATGAGAAGAAGACTGTCTTTGATATCATGGGTGTTGTCTATGAGTATAATGGATTGAAAAAACAAAAGAAAGTTGCATAATTTAAAAAATGAAACCCGTTAGGGTTTATTTGGGATGCGTATTTTTAAGAGTATGCTTTTATTTTAGGAATGTTTTGATCCGATGAGCCGAAAGCACAGGTTGTTCTCACTCTTAAGTTGATGGGAATGGAAAAAACACCCAAAAAAGAAAATTGTACGTTTAGACTATTTTTCTGTGAAATAGGAGTTAATGTAGTGCTTGGAATTTGATATTTCTTTAAATGTTACCCCTTTGTTACATTGCTTGTTTATTTGTTTATTAATTGGTAGTTTCTGTATTATTCCCCTTTTTCGGGGGGATGGGCAAAGTTACCCTTATAAGATAAAAGAGGGAGTTTGATGGCAAATCAATAACAAGTAATTTTTTTATTGTTATTGATTTGCCATTCCCTATTGCAGAATCCTTATGATAAGGATTCTTTTTTCGTATCAAAAATCCACAAATAAAAATAGATAAGATTGGCGTTATCTCCTAAAGTTACATAATAATTTATATTCGTATCTTCTTATTTTAGTTTTGTAAGTGGCTCCAAAAAGAAGGAATCGTTTCCGTACCTCATTTAAAAAGAACTTATTTTGGTAAATAAATCCTTTTAAAATATTGTCTTGATTTCTCGTGATTACAAGTGTAATATCATTATCAGGATTACAATTGTAATCACGAGAAAGGAGGTCAATATGAATAGTTTACCTAAGATATCAGAAGCAGAATTAGAGGTCATGAAAGTTCTTTGGGATACAGCACCCCGACTTACTGCAAATGAAGTAATCCAAGCTCTTGAGAAGACAAATGATTGGAGTCCTAAAACTGTTCGAACATTGCTCAACAGATTAGTACGCAAAAAAGCAATTTCTTTTCATCAAGAAAAAGGAAAAATGTATACATACACTCCTTTAATTTCTCAAGAGAACTATTTACAAGTAGAAACACAGTCTTTTCTAAAACGTTTTTACGGCGTAGCATTAAAACCATTACTTGTAAATTTTATAAAAGAAGAAAAGTTTTCTTCAGAAGATATTGATGAATTGAAACAACTTTTAGATGATAAAGCCGAATCAAATCACAGAAAGGATAGATAATTATGTTTCATCCGTTATGGAATAGTTACCTTTCTTCTATCTTTGATTGGGTAATAGAAACTTCTATCCTTGCGAGCGTGTTAGTTGGTTTTATTTTATGCATAAAAATTGTATTAAAAAATTGGCTAACTCCTCGATGGAAATACGCATTATGGCTTATCCTTATTGTAAGACTTATACTACCTTGGTTTCCTGAAAGTTCTTTTAGCATATATTCAATACTTTCAAAAGGTTATGAGTCTTCCCAGTTCTTTATTCAGGAAAATACAAGCATTTGGCATGTAAAAGAAAACAATCATGAACCGAAAACATCAATTTTAACTCAAAAAATAACTAAGGAAGTTCCTACGGAAGGAAAAAACAACAACGGGAACCTATCCGTATATAATATCCTGTTGTTGTTTTGGATTCTAGGAGTCTTGATATCTGTATTTTTCATGATACTGATAAATAGACGGCTATACATTTATATAGACAAACAACCAGCTATAACAGAGAAAAGAGTTTTGGACATTTTCGAAAAATGTAAAAAAGATATGTTAATAAAGAAGGACATCTCTTTATCTCTTTCTGGAAAGATTTCAAGTCCTACACTTTTTGGGATTAGAAACCCTAGAATTTTACTTGATGAAAATCACGTGAAATACTTAAATGATAACCAACTAAGATATATTTTTTATCATGAATTATCTCATTTTAAGAGAAAAGATATAAGTATTAATTTACTTATGCATTGCTTACTTATTTTAAATTGGTTCAATCCTATTCTTTGGTATGCATATTATGCAATGCGTGAAGACCAAGAAATAGCATGTGATAATTTGGCTCTCACTTTTATTAATCCTGAAGAAAAAATTGCATATGGACAAACCATTATTACACTATTAGAACAATATTCTACTTATTATCGAACACCTACATTAGCTAATTTCAGTAGAAATAAAGCAATATTGAAAAGGAGAATTATAATGATTAAAAAATTTAATAAAAACTCGTACCGTTGGTCTGCAGTAGGATTGGCTACTATTTTGGGATTATCTACATTCTCTTTAGTGAATGTAAACGCTGAAGAAACATTTTATAAGAAAAACATAGAAGAACAATCTAAGAAAGAAGAGCAAC
>NZ_JADAXG010000010.1:0-204288 GCF_019837545.1 Bacillus sp. 17RED48 | reverse complement strand
GTCCCTGTGAGAGTAGGACGTCGCCAAGCAAAAACCTAAGTCGATTCGACTTAGGTTTTTTTGTGTTTATTTTTATTTATCAAATATCATAATCCATAAATTGAATAACCCTAAAGAAGAAAAAAGAATGAAAATGAAGCTATTTAAAGTAATAGTAATCATTTTTTGTTTTTCAGGTTTTCCAAGTGCTCCTAAAATAATCTCTATGATAGGAAACGTTATTTCTACCACAAGTATATATTTTAAATAATTACAGCAATGACTGCGATAAAAAGGAATATAAATGATATGCTTTATATTAAAGCATACGGAATAAGTATACAAACCGTTATGTGTACAATAGATCTCTAGAAATATATATTCTAATTTCTTATCCTTTTTGCATATAGTTACAATTCTTCTTTTGAATATAACTAAAACACGAACGTTATTGGTGAGTAATAAAAAAACATTCGATTATTTATTGACATTGTTTATGAAATATTGTTAATATAGCCATAGAAACAATAATATATAAGACCTCATATAATCGCGGGGATATGGCCTGCAAGTCTCTACCTAACGACCGTTATTCGTTAGACTATGAGGGAAAGTCACTCGGTATTTTTCTATTCACAAGGGATACGTATGCCTGAGTAGAGCGCTTTCTCTCATAGTAAAAGAGAAACTGTTCTATTTCAGGCTTTTTTTATTTGAATCGGGGGGATTCTAATATGAAATCACTAGTTGGAGTCATAATGGGAAGCACGTCAGACTGGGAAACAATGAAATATGCTTGTGACATTTTAGATGAATTAAATATACCGTATGAGAAAAAAGTTGTATCTGCTCATCGGACTCCGGATTATATGTTTGAATATGCAGAGACGGCTCGTGAACGTGGGTTGAAAGTTATTATTGCTGGAGCTGGTGGAGCAGCGCATTTACCAGGAATGGTTGCAGCGAAGACGAATCTTCCTGTAATCGGAGTTCCAGTTCAATCAAAAGCGTTAAACGGCTTAGATTCATTATTATCCATCGTCCAAATGCCAGGAGGGGTTCCAGTTGCAACTGTTGCAATTGGTAAGGCTGGTTCAACAAATGCTGGTTTACTTGCTGCACAAATACTTGGATCATTCCATGATGATATACATGATGCATTAGAATTGAGAAGAGAAGCAATTAAAAAAGATGTGCGCGAAGGTAGTGAGCTAGTATGACGAGAATCATTTTACCTGGAAAAACAATCGGCATTATTGGAGGCGGCCAGCTAGGAAGAATGATGGCATTGGCAGCTAAGGAGATGGGATATAAAATTGCTGTTTTAGATCCTACAAAAAATTCACCATGTGCACAAGTTGCTGATATTGAAATTGTTGCACCATATGACGATTTAAAAGCAATTCAGCATTTAGCGGAGATCAGTGATGTTGTGACATATGAATTTGAGAATATTGATTATAGATGTTTACAATGGCTTGAAAAACATGCTTACTTACCGCAAGGCAGTCAGTTGTTAAGTAAAACACAAAATCGTTTTACAGAAAAGAATGCGATTGAGAAAGCTGGGCTACCAGTAGCAACGTATAGATTAGTTCAAAATCAAGATCAGCTTACTGAAGCAATCACTGAGTTATCATATCCTTCCGTCTTGAAAACGACGACAGGCGGATATGATGGGAAAGGTCAAGTTGTTTTAAGAAGTGAGGCTGACGTTGATAAAGCACGAGAGCTTGCGAATGCAGCAGAGTGTATTTTAGAGAAATGGGTGCCTTTTGAAAAAGAAGTATCAGTTATTGTGATTCGTAGTGTAAGTGGTGAAACGAAAGTATTTCCGGTAGCGGAAAATATTCATGTAAATAACATTTTGCATGAATCTATCGTTCCAGCTCGCATTACAGAAGAACTGTCTCAAAAAGCAATTGCTTATGCAAAAGTGCTCGCGGATGAACTAGAACTTGTGGGAACACTAGCGGTAGAGATGTTTGCTACAGCTGATGGTGAGATTTACATTAATGAATTAGCACCAAGACCTCACAATTCAGGACACTATACACAGGATGCATGTGAAACGAGTCAATTCGGTCAACATATTCGAGCAATCTGTAATTTACCTCTTGGAGAAACAAATTTGTTAAAACCAGTTGTCATGGTAAACATTTTAGGCGAACATATAGAAGGGGTCCTAAGACAAGTGAATAGATTAACCGGGTGCTATTTACACTTGTATGGAAAAGAAGAAGCAAAAGCGCAGCGAAAAATGGGGCATGTTAATATTTTAAATGATAATATTGAAGTCGCTCTAGAAAAAGCGAAGAGTTTGCATATTTGGGACCATCAAGAACAACTGTTGGAGGGAAAAAAATGATTAGTCGTTATACACGCCCAGAAATGGGTGCAATTTGGACGGAAGAGAACAAATTTAAAGCGTGGTTAGAAGTTGAGATTTTAGCTTGTGAAGCATGGGCTGAGCTTGGCGATATTCCAAAAGAAGATGTTAAAAAAATTCGTGAGCATGCATCATTTGATATTGATCGTATTTATGAAATTGAAAAAGAGACACGTCATGACGTAGTTGCATTTACTCGTGCTGTATCAGAAACACCAACATTAGGTGAGGAACGTAAATGGGTTCATTACGGTTTAACATCTACAGACGTAGTAGATACAGCGTTATCTTACATCTTAAAACAAGCGAATGAAATCATATTAAAAGACTTAGAAAACTTTGTAAGCATTTTAGCTAACAAAGCGAAAGAGCATAAATACACGATCATGATGGGAAGAACACACGGTGTTCATGCAGAACCAACAACATTTGGTTTAAAAATGGGTCTTTGGTATGAAGAAATGAAACGTAACGTAGAGCGTTTCAAACAAGCTGCTGATACAGTTCGCGTTGGTAAATTATCTGGTGCGGTTGGTACATACGCAAATATCGATCCATTTGTAGAAAAGTATGTTTGTGAAAACTTAGGATTAGAAGCAGCACCAATTTCAACACAAACATTGCAACGTGATCGCCATGCTCATTACATGTCAACACTTGCACTAATCGCAACATCTATCGAAAAGATGGCAGTTGAGATTCGTGGTTTACAAAAGAGTGAAACACGTGAAGTTGAAGAGGCTTTTGCAAAAGGCCAAAAAGGTTCTTCTGCAATGCCACATAAACGTAATCCAATCGGATCAGAAAATATGACTGGTTTAGCTCGTGTTATCCGCGGTTATATGATGACAGCGTATGAGAATGTTCCATTATGGCATGAGCGTGATATTTCTCACTCTTCGGCAGAACGCGTAATTTTACCAGATGCTACAATCGCATTAAATTACATGTTAAATCGCTTTGGTAATATCGTTAAAAACTTAACTGTATACCCAGAGAATATGAAACGCAATATGACAAGAACATACGGCTTAATTTATTCTCAGCGTGTAATGCTTACATTAATCGACAAAGGTATGGTACGTGAAGAAGCTTATGATATCGTACAGCCTAAAGCGATGGAAGCGTGGGAAACACAAGTACAATTTAAAGAGCTTGTAGAAGCTGATGAGCGTATTACGAGCAAGTTATCACAAGAAGAAATTAATGAATGTTTCAACTATGAGCATCATATGCAACACGTTGATACAATCTTTGAACGCCTTGGGTTAAACGAAGCGTAAAATTTCATATGGCACAGAATAGAGTCATTCTGTGCCATTCTTTATTAAAAAATTATTCACATTTTTCAAACTACAGGGGGCTTGCGAAATGCAAAAGCTAGAAATGCTGTATGAAGGTAAGGCAAAAAGAATTTATCGTACAGAATCAGCAGATATGGTTTGGGTAGAGTACAAAGATAGTGCGACTGCTTTCAATGGGGAGAAAAAAGAGACGATTACAGGAAAAGGTCGTTTGAACAATGAGATTACAACTTTATTGTTCAGAAAGTTACAAGAAGTAGGAATAAAAACACATTTTGTAGAGAAGTTATCTGAAACAGAGCAACTTGTTAAAAAAGTGAGTATTATTCCTCTAGAAGTTGTCACAAGAAATGTAATTGCAGGAAGTCTTTCAAAACGATTAGGAATGGAAGAGGGAACTGTACTTGCAGAACCAATCGTAGAATTTTACTTCAAAGATGATGATTTAGGAGATCCGCTTGTAACGGAAGATCATATTCGTGTATTAAACGTTGCATCACCAGAGCAAGTAAGCGTATTACGAGATATGGCTCTACAAATCAATCAAGTGTTGATTGATCATTTCGCAAGCTGTCGTGTAAGATTAGTAGATTTTAAATTAGAGTTTGGTGTAACAGATGAAGGGGAAATCATTTTAGCAGATGAAATTTCACCAGATACTTGCCGTTTATGGGATGAAACGAGCAATGAAAAATTTGATAAAGACGTATTCCGTCGTGACCTTGGAAATTTAACAGAAGCTTATGAAGAGATTTTAAAACGTTTAGGGGGAATTTCACATGTATAAAGTTAAGGTATATGTAACGTTAAGAGAAAGCGTATTAGATCCACAAGGAACAGCAGTAAAAGGGGCACTTCATAGTCTTTCGTTCACAGAAGTACAAGACGTTCGAATCGGAAAATATATGGAATTAACAATTGATAAATCAGTATCTGACCTTGACGCAAAGGTAAAAGAAATGTGTGAAAAACTATTAACAAACGTTGTAATGGAAGACTTCCGTTATGAAGTTGAGGAGGTTGTCGCACAGTGAAATTTGCAGTCATAGTATTCCCAGGTTCGAACTGTGATGTCGATATGTTCCATGCAATTAAAGATGAGCTTGGTGAAGAAGTAGATTACGTTTGGCACGATAGAGAGAATTTAGATGAATATGATGCAATTTTACTACCTGGTGGATTCTCTTACGGTGACTATTTACGTTGTGGTGCTATTTCTCGCTTCGCGAATGCAATGAAAGCAGTGCAAAAAGCTGCTGAGCAAGGAAAGCCGATTTTAGGTGTATGTAATGGATTCCAGATTCTTGTTGAATCAGGATTACTACCAGGAGCGTTAATGAGAAACGAAAACTTAAAATTTATGTGCCGAACAGTTCAGCTGCGTGTTGAAAATAATGAAACGATGTTTACATCACAATATGAAAAAGATGAAGTAATCAATATTCCAATCGCGCATGGTGAGGGGAATTACTACTGTGATGAAGAGACTCTTAAACAATTAGAAGAGAATAATCAAATCGCATTCCGTTACGTAGAAAACCCGAATGGAAGCGTTTCAGATATTGCTGGTATTGTAAACGAAAAAGGAAATGTACTTGGTATGATGCCACACCCAGAGCGTGCTGTAGATGAATTACTTGGCGGTGCTGAAGGGTTAAAAGTCTTTCAATCTATCTTAAAACAGTGGAGGGAAACATATGTCGTTAATGCTTGAACCAAATCCAACACAAATTAAAGAAGAGCGCATATATGCGGAAATGGGGCTAACAGACGAAGAGTTTGCCATGGTTGAAAAGATTTTAGGCCGTCTGCCAAATTATACAGAAACAGGATTATTCTCTGTTATGTGGTCTGAACATTGCAGTTATAAAAATTCAAAACCAGTACTTCGAAAATTCCCAACAACAGGTGAGCGCGTTCTGCAAGGACCTGGGGAAGGTGCTGGAATTGTAGATATCGGTGATAATCAAGCGGTTGTATTTAAAATGGAAAGTCATAACCATCCTTCTGCTATTGAACCATATCAAGGAGCAGCAACAGGCGTTGGTGGTATTATCCGTGACGTATTCTCTATGGGAGCACGCCCGGTAGCTCTATTAAACTCACTTCGCTTCGGTGAATTACAGTCACCACGTGTGAAATATTTATTCGAAGAAGTAGTAGCAGGGATTGCAGGATACGGTAACTGTATCGGCATTCCGACTGTTGGCGGCGAAGTACAGTTTGATCCATGTTATGAAGGAAATCCACTTGTAAATGCAATGTGCGTAGGCTTAATTAATCATGAAGATATTAAAAAGGGGCAAGCGCACGGTGCTGGAAATACAGTAATGTACGTAGGAGCATCAACTGGTCGTGACGGTATTCACGGTGCAACATTCGCATCTGAAGAGTTATCTGAAAGCTCAGAAGCGAAGCGTCCAGCAGTTCAAGTAGGAGATCCATTTATGGAGAAACTTCTTATTGAAGCTTGCTTAGAACTTATTCAGTCGGATGCACTTGTTGGAATTCAAGATATGGGTGCAGCTGGTTTAACATCATCTTCTGCAGAAATGGCAAGTAAAGCAGGTATGGGTATTGAAATGTACTTAGATGATGTACCACAACGTGAAACAGGAATGACACCATATGAAATGATGCTATCTGAATCACAAGAACGTATGCTAATCGTTGTGAAAAAGGGTAGAGAGCAAGAAATAGTAGATTTATTTGAGAAGTATGGTCTTGCAGCCGTTACGATGGGGAAAGTAACGGAAGACAAAATGCTTCGCTTATTCCATAAAGGTGAAAAGGTAGCTGAAGTTCCAGCAGATGCTCTTGCAGAAGAAGCACCAATTTATCATAAGCCATCAAAAGAAGCAGCATACTTTGCTGAATTCCAGGCAATGAAAATGGAAACACCAAAAGTAGAAAATTATAAAGAAACGTTATTCGCTCTATTACAACAACCGACCATTGCAAGTAAAGAGTGGGTTTATGATCAATATGATTATCAAGTTCGCACAAGCACAGTTGTTACACCAGGTTCAGATGCAGCAGTTGTACGTGTACGCGGTACAGAAAAAGGATTAGCAATGACGACAGATTGTAACTCTCGCTATATTTATTTAGATCCAGAAGTGGGCGGTAAAATTGCAGTAGCAGAGGCAGCACGTAATATCGTATGTTCTGGGGGAGAGCCACTTGCAATTACAGATTGCTTAAACTTCGGTAATCCAGAAAAACCAGAAATCTTCTGGCAAATTGAGAAATCAGTAGATGGTATGAGTGAAGCTTGTCGTACATTACAAACGCCAGTTATCGGCGGAAACGTATCAATGTATAACGAACGTAGTGGTGAAGCTGTATATCCAACACCGACAGTAGGGATGGTTGGACTTGTAAACGATTTAAAACATGTAACAACACAAGAGTTTAAGCAAGCTGGCGATTTAGTTTATGTAATTGGAGAGACGAAAGCTGAGTTTGGTGGAAGTGAATTACAGAAAATGATTCACGGCAAAATTTTCGGTCAGTCACCAAGCATCGATCTAGATGTAGAATTAAAGCGCCAAAAACAAGTATTAGCAGCAATTCAAGCTGGCCTTGTTCAATCTGCTCATGATGTTGCAGAAGGTGGCTTAGCAGTTGCAATTACTGAAAGTGCAATTGGTGCAAAAGGTTTAGGTGCTACTGTGAAATTAGATGGAGAAGCAACAGCAGCATTATTCGCTGAATCACAATCGCGCTTCGTTATAACTGTAAAACGTGAAAATAAAGAAGCGTTCGAGAAAGCGGTAGAAGCAATTCAAGTTGGAGAAGTGACAAATACAAATGAAGTAACAATTCATAATGAAGAAAATGAAGTATTACTTACAGCAAATGTAGATGAAATGAGAAAGGCTTGGAAAGGGGCAATCCCATGCTTGCTGAAATAAAGGGGTTAAATGAAGAATGTGGCGTTTTCGGAATTTGGGGGCATGAAAATGCAGCACAAGTTTCGTACTACGGATTGCATAGTTTACAGCACCGTGGACAAGAAGGCGCAGGCATCGTTGTAAATAATGGTGAGAAAATCGTCGGTCACAAGGGGTTAGGTTTAATATCGGAAGTATTTTCAAGAGGTGAGCTAGAAGGCTTAAACGGAAAATCAGCAATTGGACACGTACGATATGCGACAGCTGGCGGAAGTGAAGTTGCTAACGTTCAACCATTATTATTCCGCTTTTCCGATCATAGTATGGCATTAGCTCATAACGGAAATTTAATTAATGCAAAGATGCTTCGTCGTGAATTAGAGGCAGAGGGAAGTATTTTCCAAACAAGTTCAGATACAGAGGTACTTTTACATCTCATTAAACGTAGTACGAAAGATTCTTTAATTGAAAGTGTAAAAGAGGCCCTAAATAAAGTGAAAGGTGCGTTTGCATATCTTTTACTAACTGGAAATGAAATGATCGTTGCGCTAGACCCGAATGGATTCCGTCCTCTTTCAATTGGAAAGATGGGAGATGCTTACGTTGTAGCATCAGAAACATGCGCTTTCGATGTAGTAGGTGCAACATACATTCGTGATGTAGAACCAGGTGAATTACTTATCATCAATGATGAAGGAATTCACGTAGATCGTTTTACAAATGAAGTAGATCATGCAATTTGTAGTATGGAGTACATTTACTTTGCACGTCCGGATTCTAATATCGCAGGTATTAACGTCCATGCAGCGCGTAAAAACATGGGAAAACGTTTGGCGGCAGAAGCCCCTATTGAAGCTGATGTTGTTACTGGTGTACCAGACTCTAGTATTTCAGCGGCAATTGGTTATGCGGAGGCGACAGGAATTCCGTATGAGTTAGGATTAATTAAAAATCGTTATGTTGGACGTACGTTTATTCAACCTTCTCAAGAACTGCGTGAGCAAGGGGTTAAGATGAAGCTTTCAGCAGTAAGAGGCGTAGTTGAAGGAAAACGAGTTGTGATGATTGACGATTCTATCGTAAGAGGAACGACGAGTAAACGAATTGTTCGTATGCTTCGCGAGGCTGGAGCGACAGAAGTCCATGTAAGAATTGCTTCACCACCTCTTAAGTATCCATGTTTCTATGGCATTGATATTCAAACGAGAAAAGAATTAATCGCAGCAAATAATTCAATAGAAGAAATCCGTCAAATCATCGGAGCAGATTCTTTAACGTTTTTAAGTGAAGATGGATTAGTAGATGCAATTGGACGTCCATATGAAGGGAAATATGGCGGTCTATGTATGGCGTACTTCAATGGAGATTATCCAACAGCTCTTTATGATTATGAGCAAGAGCTTTTAGAAAGTATGAAATAAGAAGAAAAAAGCTTCTACTTCTTTTGATGTAGAAGCTAGCTTCTTTCTTAAAACGGCCGGCCCTGTATAGGGAGAAATTAAAAGACGAGGTGTAGATAACGATGGCGAATGCATATAAGCAAGCAGGAGTAGATATTGAAGCTGGATATGAAGCGGTATCTCGCATGAAAAAACACGTACAAACAACAATGAGAAAAGAAGTACTAGGCGGTCTAGGCGGTTTTGGAGGTATGTTTGATCTATCAAAATTTGCATTAGAAGAACCTGTATTAGTATCTGGAACAGATGGCGTGGGAACGAAATTGATGCTCGCTTTTATGGCAGATAAACATGACACAATAGGTATTGATGCAGTAGCAATGTGTGTAAATGATATTGTTGTCCAAGGAGCAGAACCGCTTTTCTTCCTTGATTATATTGCTTGTGGTAAAGCTGAACCTAGTAAAATTGAAAACATCGTCAAAGGTATATCAGAGGGCTGTCGCCAAGCTGGTTGTGCATTAATTGGTGGAGAAACAGCTGAAATGCCAGGAATGTATTCTACGGAAGAATACGATTTAGCTGGTTTTACAGTTGGAATTGTTGATAAAAAGAAAATTGTAACAGGTGAAAAAATTGAAGCTGGTCAAGTATTAATTGGCTTAGCATCTAGCGGTATTCATAGTAACGGTTATTCTTTAGTACGAAAAGTATTACTAGAAGATGGAGAACTATCTTTAGATCGCATTTACGGACGCTTAGAACTACCTCTTGGTGAAGAATTATTAAAACCAACGAAAATTTATGTCAAACCTATTTTAGAACTATTGAAGAAATATGAAGTATACGGTATGGCGCATATTACAGGTGGCGGATTCATTGAAAATATTCCACGTATGTTACCAGAAGGAATCGGTGCAGAAATTGAATTAGGATCTTGGAAAATTCAACCGATCTTCAGTTTACTTCAAGAAGTGGGAAAACTAGAAGAGAAAGAAATGTTCAATATTTTTAACATGGGTATTGGTATGGTAGTAGCAGTGAAGGAAGAAGAGGCAAAAGATATTGTTCGTCTTCTTGAAGAGCAAGGAGAAACAGCTCGCATTATTGGACGTACTGTACAAGGGAATGGCGTTACCTTCAATGGGGGCACAGCACTATGAGTAGATTAGCAGTTTTTGCTTCTGGAAGCGGCTCTAACTTTCAATCTCTCATCAATGCGGTGGAAGAAAATAGATTAGACGCAGATATTAGTTTATTAGTATGTGATAAACCAGAAGCACGTGCTGTTGGACGGGCACATTATCATCATATTCCATGTTTCGCTTTTTCAGCGAAAGCATATGAGTCAAAAGAAGCATTTGAAAAAGAAATATTAAAGAAGCTAGAAGAGTATGAAATTGATTATGTTATTTTAGCTGGATATATGCGTTTAGTTGGGCCGACATTACTAGAAGCTTACAGCGGGAAGATTATTAATATTCATCCATCACTATTACCAAGCTTTCCAGGGAAAGATGCTGTTGGTCAAGCGTTAGAAGCAGGTGTGAAAGTAACTGGAGTAACGATTCATTATGTAGATGCAGGTATGGATACGGGACCAATTATTGCGCAAGAAGCAGTAGTTGTTTCTGAAGGGGATACGAGAGAAAGCTTACAAAAGAAAATTCAACAAGTTGAACATAAATTATACGTAAATACAGTGAATCAAATTGTTCAATCTGTGAAAGAACCAACTGTTAACTAACATACAACCAGGGGTGAAGGATAAATGAAAAAGCGTGCATTAGTAAGTGTTTCAGATAAAACAGGAGTAGTGGAATTTGTTAAAGGTTTACTAGAACAAGGGATCGAAGTTATCTCAACAGGTGGTACGAAAAAATTACTAGAAGAAAATGGCTTACAAGTAATTGGTATTTCTGAAGTAACTGGGTTCCCAGAAATTATGGATGGCCGCGTAAAAACATTACATCCAAACATTCATGGTGGTCTATTAGCAGTTCGCGATAATGAAACGCATGTAGCGCAAATGAATGAGTTAGGTATGCAGCCAATTGATTTTGTTGTTGTTAACTTATACCCATTCAAAGAAACAATCGCTAAGCCTGATGTAACATTTGCTGATGCAATTGAAAATATTGATATCGGTGGTCCAACAATGATTCGCTCTGCTGCGAAAAATCATAAATTTGTATCAGTAATTGTAGATCCAGTAGATTACGATGTTGTATTAGCGGAACTGAAAGAGAACGGTGAAGTAAAAGAAGAAACGAAACGTAAATTAGCAGCGAAAGTATTCCGTCATACAGCGGCATATGATGCGTTAATCTCTAACTACTTAACAGAGCAAATGGGTGAAGAAAGTCCAGAAACATTAACAGTGACATTTGAGAAAAAACAAGATTTACGCTATGGAGAAAATCCACATCAAAAAGCAACATTCTATAAAGCGCCATTCGCTGTAACTTCTTCTGTTGCATACGCAGAACAATTACACGGTAAAGAATTATCTTACAACAATATTAACGATGCAGATGCAGCACTTAGTATTGTAAAAGAATTTACAGAGCCAGCAGTAGTAGCGGTAAAACATATGAATCCATGTGGTGTTGGAGTGGGTACTGATATTCATGAAGCATACACACGCGCTTATGAAGCAGATCCAGTATCAATCTTTGGTGGTATTATTGCAGCAAATCGTGAAATTGATAAAGCTACAGCAGAAAAGTTACACGAAATTTTCTTAGAAATCATTATTGCACCTTCTTTCTCAAAAGAAGCTTTAGAAGTATTGCAAAGTAAGAAAAACTTACGTCTACTAACTGTAAATATTGAAAAAGCGACAAGTGCAAGCAAAAAACTAACTTCTGTACAAGGTGGTCTTCTCGTTCAAGAGGAAGATACGTTATCATTAGATGAAAGTACAATTTCAATTCCGACAAAACGTGAACCATCAGAGCAAGAGTGGAAAGATTTAAAACTAGCTTGGAAAGTTGTAAAACATGTGAAATCAAACGCAATTGTTTTAGCGAATGATAACATGACAGTTGGTGTAGGTGCAGGACAGATGAATCGTGTAGGTTCTGCAAAAATCGCAATTATACAAGCTAGTGAAAAAGCACAAGGTAGCGCACTTGCATCTGATGCTTTCTTCCCAATGCCAGATACAGTAGAAGAAGCAGCAAAAGCAGGGATTACAGCAATCATTCAACCAGGCGGATCAATCCGTGACGAAGATTCTATCAAAGTGGCGGATAAGTATGGGATTACGATGGTGTTCACTGGCGTACGTCATTTCAAACACTAGTAGAGGATGTTTAAAAGGTCCGGTCAAGATAACTGTCGCATGTCGTCGTTGCATTGCCAGTGCGGTACTCATGTAGGAAAGCTACATTCCGTGTCCTCCTGTCAAATGCGCCTCGACCTGCTCGGTTCTCTGATCCTCCTTTTTAAACCTTTATTGATATGAAAACAAACTAGGAGCAGAGCTTCTAGTTTGTACTTATTTAAGTATTGGGGGATGAAATATGAATGTTTTAGTAATTGGCCGCGGTGGGCGTGAGCATGCTTTAGCTTGGAAGTTTGCGCAATCTGAAAAGGTGGAAAAGGTATATGTAGCACCGGGTAATGAAGGTATGCGCGATGTTGCAACACCAGTTGATATTGATGAAAATGATTTTGATGCATTAGTTTTATTTGCTAAAGAGAATAAGGTTGAATTAACTTTCGTTGGACCAGAAATTCCACTTATGAATGGAATTGTTGATCGGTTTAACGAAGAGGGACTTCGCGTATTTGGTCCGAATAAAGCGGCTGCTGTTATTGAAGGTAGTAAAGCTTTTACGAAAGAATTGATGAAAAAATATGATATTCCAACTGCGGCGTATGAAACTTTTACAGATTATGAAGAAGCAGTACAGTACATTCAAAAAGTTGGTGCACCAATCGTTATTAAAGCTGACGGCCTAGCTGCTGGTAAAGGCGTGACAGTAGCAATGACACTTGAAGAGGCATTACAAGCTGCGAAAGAAATGCTACAAGATGTAAAGTTCGGCGAAGCAAGTAAGAAGGTTGTTATTGAAGAGTTTTTAGATGGACAAGAATTTTCATTAATGGCATTTGTAAATGGAACGACTGTGCATCCGATGGTAATTGCGCAAGATCATAAACGAGCTTTTGATGGTGATAAAGGTCCAAATACAGGTGGAATGGGTGCGTATTCTCCAGTACCACAAATTCCAGAATCAGCAGTTCAAGAGGCGATAAAAACGGTATTACATCCAACTGCTAAAGCGATGATTGCAGAAAACCGCTCGTTTACAGGAATTTTATATGCGGGACTTATTTTAACAAATGATGGCCCGAAGGTAATTGAATTTAATGCACGCTTTGGCGATCCTGAAACGGAAGTTGTATTACCACGCTTAGAAAATGATTTAGTTGATGTATGTAACGCTGTATTAGATGAAAGTGAGTTAACGTTACAATGGTCAGAAGAAGCCGTAATCGGTGTCGTACTTGCTTCGAAAGGATATCCAGAAGCATATAAAAAAGGTGACATTATTAACGGATTAGACGCATTGCAAGATGTAATTGTTTTCCATTCAGGCACAGCGATGAAGCATGGTGATTTTGTAACAAATGGTGGCCGTGTACTATTTGTTGCTTGTAAGGCGGACAGTTTACAAGTAGCGAAAGATAAGGTGTATAAAGAAATCGGTAAAATTGAGAGTGATGGTCTATTTTACCGAAGTGATATAGGATATCGTGCAATTGATCATGAGATGACGAGAAGCTAATATGTAAAAATCCCGCTGATTTCTCAGCGGGATTTTTTATGCATCTTTATCTTTCTTCAATTTTCCTTTTTGCTTTGCCATTTCTCGAAGCAAATACTCGATGTGTGCATTGACGCTACGAAACTCATCATTCGCCCATTTTTCGATGACTGCGTGTAATTCAGGATCAATACGTAATGGAAAGCTTTTCTTTTTAGCCATAATGATTTACAACCCTTTAGTATAGGCTTCCTGTATTAATAACTGGTTGCGCACCTTTATCTGAAACGATGGCAACTAATAAGTTGTTCACCATATTTGCTTTACGCTCGTCATCGAGTTCCAGTACGCCTTCTTCATCTAACATATGGATTGAATCTTTCGCCATCTTCACAGCACCTTCAACAATCTCTTTTCTAGCAGCTAATACTGCTTTTGCTTGTTGACGTTGTAGCATTGCATGGGCAATTTCTGTTGCGTAAGCTAAATGTGTTAAACGAGTTTCTAATACTTCTACGCCAGCGATTTCAAGGCGTGCTTCTAACTCACGCTTTAATTCTTCAGAGATTTCTTCAGTGTTTCCGCGTAACGTGATACAAGTTTCATCTTGGAAATTGTCATAAGGATATTTTGTTGCGACGTGGCGGATTGCTGTTTCGCTTTGAATTTCTACAAATCGATCGTAATGTTCAACACCGAACATTGCTTTTGCAGAATCAACAACTTTATATACGATAACGGCTGCAATTTCAATTGGATTTCCCTCAATATCGTTTACTTTTAACTTCTTACTATTAAAGTTTTCAACACGTAACGATACAGTTTGACGGAATGCGAATGGAATTGTTAAAAATAAACCGTTTTGACGAATTGTTCCTAAATAATTACCGAAAAACGTAATGACTTTTGCTTGGTTTGGTTGAACAATACCAATACCTGTAGCAAGAACTGCGGCTAAAATAATAGTTAATGCCGCTCCTATGAAAATTTCTTGTACAAGGAAAAATACACCGATAGCGGCTAAAATTAAAATCCCGATAATACCGAGAAAACCATTTACATAAAAAACTTGTTTTTCTTTCATATGATCGCCTCCTGATATAAGAATGATATCACTTTTATATCATTTTATGCAAGTGCTTTACACCTAATTTTCTGAAATTATTGATAAGGTATCTCTTATGTATATTTTGAGGTCCGAAACAAGAATGTATGTTCTGTTTTATGGTAAAATAAAGAAGACTTAACCGCCCACTGCAGCAGCTAAGTCCCCTTGAGAGCATCTTGCATCGTGACAAATGATTCAAAGCGGTTTTGCCAGGATTATATCTTCAATCGCTGACTCAATCTCTTTGTCAGAAGCGTCAAAACTTCCATTTGACTGTGGTTTGTCGTGATTGGAAGTTTGATTCACTTCTTCTTTAGCATGTCCCTTTTCAGTAAAATTCATGCTAGGCATTTTAAATGCCTCCATATTCATGTATTTTCCGAATTTCCACATTTCAACAACAGGGCAGAAACGAACAATTCCCTCTGCGATTTTCATTGCACCAATCCATAGCAAGAGGTTAGACCAAGTGCACCACGGCTTGCGTACAAGTTTAGCACTACTACAGCCGAAGAGGATAAGTCCGAGTGTAATTCGAATTAGGGCATTTATTGTACCGATGTTTTGCTTCATTAGAAAAACACTCCTTTTTATGAAAGTTGAAATAGATAATACTATTTCTCTTATTAGTATCCCTTGTGATTTTTGGGATATGTAATCCAACATTTGACGTTGAAAAAGATGTTGGAATGTGCGTGTGTGTAAGTAGCTTTTTTTGTTATAATGAAAGAATGCACAAAAGGAAGTTCAAAAATAAATCCTCTCGTTTGAAAAACTATGGAAGAGGGAATTCCAAACTTAATTCTCCGTTTTAAACAAATATTTAAGATGAAGTTAAAAAAATCCTGATGAAAATAAACTGTTATTTTGAACAGAAATATATATAACTAGAGAAAAGAAAGGGTGTTTTCATGTACGATATTTCCGGGTGGAAACATGTATTTAAGCTTGATCCGAATAAGGAGTTAAGTGATGAACATTTAGAAATGATTTGTGAGTCTGGAACAGATGCTGTTATTGTAGGCGGAAGTGATGGAGTGACAATTGATAATGTACTACACATGCTAGTTAGCATTCGTAGATATGCGGTTCCTTGTGTGTTAGAGGTTTCTGATGTGGAAGCAATTACACCAGGATTTGATTTTTATTATATCCCAAGCGTTTTAAATAGCCGAAAAGTAGAATGGGTAACAGGTGTTCATCATGAGGCTTTGAAAGAATTTGGGGATATTATGGATTGGGACGAAATTTTCATGGAAGGGTATTGTGTTTTAAATCCTGAAGCGAAAGTAGCCCAGCTTACAGATGCGAAATGTGATGTAACAGAAGATGATGTGATTGCATACGCGCGTTTAGCAGACAAGTTATTGCGCTTACCAATATTTTACCTAGAATATAGCGGTACGTATGGAGACAGTGAACTTGTTAAAAATGTAAAAGCAGAATTAAAACAAGCGAAGTTATATTATGGCGGCGGTATTTCTAATGCTGAACAAGCGAAGGAAATGGCACAATACGCTGATACAGTAGTTGTTGGAAATATTATTTATGATGATATAAAAGCAGCGTTAAAAACAGTTAAAGCAGTAAAGGGAGAGTAGGTGCAGGCGTATATGGGTAAGACAGATAGGTTATTAAATGGTTTAAATCCGCAGCAACAAAAAGCAGTACAAACAACGAACGGCCCACTTCTATTAATGGCAGGTGCAGGTAGTGGTAAAACACGTGTGTTAACACATCGTATTGCGTATTTACTTGGTGAAAAAGGTGTAGCGCCATGGAATGTACTAGCTATTACCTTTACAAATAAAGCGGCTCGTGAAATGCGCGAGCGTATTGATACACTTGTCGGACCAGAAGCAGAAGATATTTGGATTTCTACGTTCCACTCTATGTGTGTACGTATTTTACGACGTGATATCGATCGTATTGGTATTAATCGTAACTTTACAATCTTAGATTCAGGCGATCAGTTAACTGTAGTCAAAAAAATTATGAAAGAGCGCAATATTGATCCGAAGAAATTTGAGCCACGCTCTATTTTAGCTGGTATTAGTAATGCGAAAAATGAATTGTTATCTGCAGATAAATATGCGAAAAAAATTACAATCGCTGACCCATATGAAAAATTAACGAGCGATGTATATACAGAATATCAAAAACGTCTTCTGAAAAATAACTCATTAGACTTTGATGATTTAATTATGACAACGATTCAGCTATTTGAACGTGTTCCAGAAGTACTAGAGTTTTATCAGCGTAAGTTCCAATATATTCACGTGGATGAGTATCAAGATACGAACAAAGCGCAGTACCTTCTTGTAAAACATTTAGCAGCACGTTTTAAAAATTTATGTGTTGTAGGTGACTCAGATCAGTCTATTTACCGCTGGCGCGGGGCTGACATTTCTAACATTTTGTCATTCGAAAAAGACTATGAGAATGCGCAAGTTATTCTGTTAGAACAAAACTATCGTTCGTCACAAAATATTTTAAATGCAGCGAATGCTGTTATTGAAAAAAATTCAAACCGTAAACCGAAAAAATTATGGACAGACAATCAAGTTGGAAGCAAAATCTCATATTACCGTGCTGCGACGGAAAAAGACGAAGCATATTTTGTTGCGAAAAAAATTCGTGACGATATTCAAATGGGAAAACGAAAATATACTGATTTTGCAGTGTTATATCGTACAAATGCGCAGTCTCGTATGGTCGAGGAGATTTTCCTGAAATCTAATATTCCTTACAAAATTGTCGGCGGTACGAAGTTCTACGATCGTAAAGAGATTAAAGACATTTTGGCGTATTTACGTTTAATTGGGAATCCAGATGATGAGATTAGTTTCGCACGTATTATTAACATGCCAAAGCGCGGAATTGGTGCGACTTCTATCGATAAAATTATTAATTACGGTGTACAAAATGGAATTTCATTAACTGCTGTATTCGATGAGATTGAGCATGTTGGAGTAAGTGCAAAAATTACAAAGGCAGTAAAAGAATTCGCTGGTTTATTACACAACTGGGTAAATATGCAAGAGTATTTATCTGTTACAGAATTGGTAGAAGAAGTTATTGAAAAAACAGGCTATCGCGATATGTTGAAAAACGAGCGTACCTTAGAAGCAGAAGGTCGTTTAGAGAACTTAGATGAGTTTTTATCTGTTACGCAAACATTTGAATCTCAAAGCGAAGATAAGAGCCTTGTTGCATTCTTAACAGACTTAGCGCTTGTTGCTGATATTGATCGTGTCGATGAAGATCCAACTGCTGGTGAGGAAGTTATTTTAATGACGATGCACTCAGCGAAAGGATTAGAGTTCCCAGTTGTCTTTATTGTTGGGTTAGAGGAAGGAATATTCCCGCATACTCGTTCTCTAATGGAAGAAGATGAAATGCAAGAAGAGCGTCGCCTTGCTTATGTAGGTATTACTCGTGCAGAAGAAGAGTTATATTTATCTAATGCACAAATGCGTACTTTATTTGGTAGAACAAGTATGAACGCTGCTTCTCGATTTATTACAGAAATCCCGGCAGAGCTAGTAGAATCGTTAAATGAAACAGCGCCAAAGCGTGAAACTTCGTTTGGTGCAAAAGGCAGAACGACAACTACAAGTAAAATGACAACTACAACCACAACACGCTCTCGTTCAGCTTTCGCGCGTCCTGCAGCTAAGACGACAGGCGGCGAGCAAATTGGCTGGGCAGTAGGTGATAAAGCTGCCCACCAAAAATGGGGAGTCGGTACAGTTGTCAGTGTAAAAGGTGAAGGTGATGCAAAAGAATTAGATATTGCGTTCCCAAGCCCAATTGGTGTTAAACGTTTGTTAGCTAAATTTGCACCTGTGACGAAACAATAGGAAAGGAATGAGGATATGTCAAAAGAGATAGCAAAACAACGTATAGAAGAACTGCGTGATTTGTTAAATACATTTAACTATCAGTATCACGTATTAGACAATCCTTCTGTTTCTGATGCGGAGTATGACCGTAATATGCAGGAGCTTATAAAATTAGAAGCAGAGAATCCAGAGTTTATGAGTGAAGACTCTCCCTCCATTCGCGTTGGGGGAACTGTTCTTGATATATTTGAAAAAGTAACACATAAGTCACCGATGTTAAGTTTAGGAAATGCATTTAACGAAGGAGATTTACGTGATTTCGACCGACGAGTACGCCAAGGAATTGATGATGCGAATGTAAGATATATATGCGAATTAAAAATTGACGGACTTGCTGTTTCACTTCATTATGAAAAAGGACGCTTCATTCAAGGGGCAACACGTGGTGATGGTGTAACAGGTGAAGATATTACCCAAAATTTAAAAACGATTAAAGCGATTCCGCTCCGTTTAAATGAAGAAGTAACGTTAGAAGCACGAGGCGAAGCTTATATGCCGAAGCGTTCATTCGTTAAGTTAAATGAAGAAAAAGAACAAAATGGTGAAGATGTATTTGCGAATCCGCGTAATGCGGCAGCAGGTTCAATACGCCAACTTGATCCAAAAATTGCAGCGAAGCGTAACTTATCTATGTTTGTGTACGGTCTTGCGAATGTAGAAGAAAAAACAATTCCATCACATAGTGAATCGCTTGATTTCTTAGGTGAACTTGGATTCAAAACAAATCCAAATCGTCGTACATGTGAAACAATTGAAGAAGTTATAGCTTATGTAGAAGAATGGCAAGAAGAACGTCCGCATCTTGATTATGAGATCGATGGAATCGTTATAAAAGTAGATGATGTTGCTCTTCAAGAAAGTTTAGGAACTACAGCAAAGAGTCCAAGATGGGCGATTGCTTATAAATTCCCGGCTGAAGAAGTTATAACAAGATTAACAGGTATTGAATTAAGTGTTGGTCGCACAGGGGTTGTAACACCGACTGCAGAGCTAGAGGCAGTGCGAGTGGCTGGTACTATCGTTCGTCGTGCCTCTTTACATAACGAAGATTTAATTCGTGAAAAAGACATTCGAATTGGTGACTATGTTGTTGTGAAGAAGGCAGGAGATATTATTCCTGAAGTTGTGAACGTTATTTTTGATAAGCGTACTGGTGAGGAAGAAGAATATCATATGCCGACGCATTGCCCAGCATGTGAGAGTGAACTAGTTCGTTTAGAAGAAGAGGTAGCACTTCGCTGTATAAATCCCACTTGTCCGGCTCAAATTCGAGAAGGATTAATCCATTTCGTTTCAAGAAATGCAATGAATATTGATGGACTTGGAGAGCGTGTCATTACACAACTCTTTGATGCTGATTACATTCGTACATTCGCTGATTTATATTCGTTGACGAAAGAGCAATTATTACAGCTAGAAAGATTCGGTGAAAAATCAGCAACGAATTTAGTACAAGCAATTGAGAATTCTAAAGACAACTCATTAGAGCGATTATTATTTGGTCTTGGTATTCGCCATGTCGGAGCAAAAGCAGCACGTACATTTGCAGAGCATTTCGAAACGATGGATGCACTTGTGAAAGCAACGGAAGAAGAACTAAAAGCAATTAATGAGATTGGTGAAAAAATGGCTCAATCCGTTGTGACGTATTTTGATAATGAAGACGTATTAGAGTTATTACAACAATTTAAAGAGTATGGCGTGAATATGGCGTACAAAGGTATAAAAATTGCTGATTTACAAAATGTTGAGTCGTACTTCGCAGGAAAAACTGTCGTTTTAACAGGGAAATTAGAAGTTATGGGACGTAGTGAAGCGAAGAAAAAGATTGAGGCATTAGGTGGAAAAGTAACAGGAAGTGTTAGTAAAAGTACGGATTTAGTTGTTGCAGGTGAAGCGGCAGGTTCAAAATTAGCACAAGCAGAGAAGCATAATGTTGAGGTTTGGAATGAAGAGAGGTTCTTACAAGAGCTAAATAAGTAAGAGGTGCAAACTTACCATGAAAAAAATAGCATTAGCGGTATTAAGCCTTGGCCTACTCGTAAGTGGATGTAGTACAGGTGCCGATAAAGATGAAAAAGTGGTTGAGAAATCGGGGAAAGCAAAAGAACAAGCAATCGTTCCGAAGTACTCTATTTCGGATGAATATTATAAGACGACTATTCCATTTGACGCAGGAGCTGCACGTGGTTTAGTTGTACAAGGAGTAAGTAATCGTCTTGATATAGATGAATTTGAAACAGGATTAATGCGTATTGCAAAAGAATCCTTTAGTACGAAAGATCATTTCTTTAAAGGTGGAAGTGCTCTAGATACTCAAAATTTGCAGATGCTTGTTAAAAGAAAGCGTACAGATGCTGAACAAAAGGAACTAGAGGACAAGTTAAAAAAAGATGCAGTTAAATTTCCAAACATTGGGTTAAACCCAGCGTTAGGTGGAGGATCTGAATCATTAGAGGAAAAAAATAAAAAAAATCCAATATATATTTCAAATATTTTAGAGCATGATTATTATGTGAAAAAAGACGAGAAAGATGAGAAAGGTGAGCGCCAAGGCATTGTAGTTGGCTTAGCGATGAACTCGGTTCATTATTATGAGGAAGAGCATGGTTATCCGCGTGAAGCTAAAATTGAACAAGAAAAAATGTTAGCTGAAGGGAAAAAAATGGCGCAAGAAATCATAAAAGTTATGCATAAAGAAGATCCTGAAACAAAAACTCTTCCGATAACATTTGCGATTTATCGTCAGGCTCCAAAGGCTTCACTCGTGCCAGGTAACTTTGTTTCTTATGCGAATGTAGAAAAAGGTAGTGAAACGGTTGAGGATTGGAAACAAATTAATGAGAAATATTATTTGTTCCCATCTGAACAAGCAAAAACAGATAATAAGCGTGAAGATCTGGCGAGAGTATCGAACTTTAAAGCAAAACTAAGCGATTATTTCCAAGGCGACTATACAGCTGTTATCGGTACTGGTATGTATAGAGATGATGAATTAAGAGAAATAAAGCTTGATATTCCTGTCCAGTTTAATGGGAAAGCAGAAATAATTGGCTTTACACAATATGTAGCTGGGCTTGTTATGGAATACTTCCCGAATTATATGAAAGTACAAGTAACGATTAAATCTGTAGAACGCCCAGAAGCGATTATTATACGTGAAGCGAAGCAAGATGAACCGTTTGTGAAAATTTTAGATTAAATAGGAGGGCCGTTCCTTTATGGAACGGCTTTTTTTCTTGAATAATTTTGTTATAATTTAAAATGTTATAAATAATGGGGGTAAGGGGTAAGGCACATGGACGAATTAAGTTTCCAAGTCATTATTTTATTAATTGGATTCGGCTTTTTAGCAGCTTTTATTGATTCAGTTGTTGGTGGTGGAGGATTAATTTCGCTTCCGGCACTTATGTTTGTTGGTTTACCACCAGCTTCGGCAATTGCAACAAATAAATTAGCGGCAACGATGGGGACGTTTACGAGTGCAATTTATTTTATTCGATCAGGAAAGGTCGATTTTAAAATTGTAGGAAAGTTAATCCCGTTAACTGTTATAGGAGCGGTCGCAGGTGCTTTAGTAGTAAAGTTTATTCCGCCGGATATTTTACGTCCGTTAGTGCTTGTGATGTTGGTGTTTATTGCCATTTATATTATTGCGAAAAAGGATTGGGGAAGTGTATCCACCTATAAGAAGATGACGAAAAGAAAAACATTAATATTTTTCTTTGTTATTTTAATGATAGGGTTTTACGATGGATTTTTTGGCCCAGGGACAGGATCTTTTTTAATTTTTGCATTTTTATTAATTGGTTTGGATTTTATTCAAGCGGCAGCATCTGGAAAACTTTTGAACTTTGTTAGTAATATCGTATCTTTAATTACTTTTTTATTTTTAGACGTAATTCATTTTGAATACGGTATTATTATGGGATTATCAATGATCTTAGGTGCTTATTTTGGATCAAAGTTTGCAGTTCAAAAAGGTGTTGGATATGTTAGGACTTTATTTTTATTAGTAACTATTTTATTAATTGGAAAAAATGTTTTGGAATATACTCATATTTTGTAGAGTTATACTTTTGTATAACTCTATTTTTTTATTATATTTTAAAAATTTATTAATTTTTAAAATATAAGTCTAGGAATATTTGAATAAATCTAAATTATCGTGTAGAATAATGTTGTAAAATGTAAACGTTTTTCTAAGGGGAGGCTAAAAAAATGGTAGTAGCATACAAACATGAGCCATTTACAGATTTTTCAGTGGAGGCTAACAAATTAGCGTTTGAAGAAGGTTTAAAGAAAGTAGAATCTTATCTTGGACAAGACTATCCATTAATTATTGGGGGAGAAAAAATCACTACAGAAGACAAAATTGTTTCTGTAAACCCTGCAAATAAAGAGGAACTTGTTGGTCGCGTTTCAAAAGCAAGCCGTGAGTTAGCTGAAAAAGCAATGCAAGTAGCGGATGAAACATTCCAAACTTGGAGAAAATCAAAGCCAGAAATGCGTGCAGACATTTTATTCCGTGCTGCAGCAATCGTTCGTCGCAGAAAACATGAATTCTCTGCTATTCTTGTAAAAGAAGCAGGTAAACCATGGAATGAGGCAGATGCTGATACAGCAGAAGCAATCGACTTTATGGAATATTATGGTCGTCAAATGTTAAAATTAAAAGACGGTATTCCAGTAGAAAGCCGTCCAATTGAATATAATCGTTTCTCTTACATTCCATTAGGAGTAGGTGTTATCATTTCTCCTTGGAACTTCCCATTCGCAATTATGGCAGGTATGACAACAGCTGCTTTAGTTTCTGGTAACACAGTATTACTAAAACCAGCTAGTACAACTCCTGTAGTAGCAGCGAAATTCATGGAAGTATTAGAAGAAGCTGGCTTACCAGCTGGCGTAGTAAACTTCGTTCCAGGTAATGGTTCTGAAGTTGGTGACTACTTAGTAGATCACCCTCGTACACGTTTCGTGAGCTTCACTGGATCTCGTGATGTAGGTATCCGTATTTATGAGCGTGCAGCGAAAGTAAACCCAGGCCAAATTTGGTTAAAACGCGTTATCGCTGAAATGGGTGGTAAAGATACAATCGTTGTTGATAAAGAAGCAGATCTTGAATTAGCAGCTAAATCTATCGTTGCATCAGCATTCGGATTCTCAGGACAAAAATGTTCTGCATGTTCTCGTGCAGTAATCCATGAAGATGTATACGATCACGTATTAAATCGTGCTGTTGAATTAACGAAAGAATTAACAGTTGCTAACCCAGCTGTATTAGGTACAAACATGGGTCCTGTTAATGACCAAGCTGCATTCGATAAAGTAATGAGCTATGTTGCAATTGGTAAAGAGGAAGGTAGAATCTTAACAGGTGGCGAAGGAGACGATTCTAAAGGCTGGTTCATCCAACCAACAATCGTTGCTGACGTTGCAGAAGATGCTCGCTTAATGAAAGAAGAAATCTTCGGACCAGTAGTAGCATTCTGTAAAGCAAAAGACTTTGATCATGCACTTGCAATTGCAAACAATACAGAATACGGTTTAACAGGTGCTGTTGTTACTAACAACCGTGACCATATTGAAAAAGCACGTGAAGAATTCCACGTGGGTAACTTATACTTCAACCGTGGATGTACTGGTGCAATCGTAGGTTACCAACCATTCGGTGGCTTTAACATGTCTGGTACAGACTCTAAAGCTGGTGGCCCTGACTACTTAGCACTTCACATGCAAGCAAAAACTACTTCTGAAACTTTATAAGAAATAATAGAAGAGATCTTCGCAGCCTGCGAAGATCTCTTTTTTTTGAAAAACTTGCTATATGTGAATTAAGATAGATATACGTAGAAAAACTAATAAGGTTTACTTCAGTAAATAAGATATATTATATTTGTTGAATAGATTCTCTTTACGGACAAGAAAAGTAGGTGAACAAAGTGGGAAAATATCAATTGGATTACAAGAGTCAGGTAGCTGTGGCAAAGTTTCATGAAAAACAGACGCCTGCCAAATTTGATAAAAAGCAGCAAATTGAAAATTTGCGTGCGGAGTATTTGAAAAAGAAGCAAAAACAAACAGATAAATAATATGTTACGTTTTTGATAGGAGAAACTAGTTCTAATTACTATATATTACTATTCGGTAATTAGAACTAGCTAAACCCTATTAATATCTGGATAAACATGTAAATAGAAACAAAACAACGAGAAAAGTTGACTTATTAGTCATATTTTTTAGTATTCATTTTAAGGATTTCCTGTATAATACAATTTGAAAGAAAATCTATGGTTTGACAAGAAACACTCTTTTCGGTTTTGCTCACTGAAGGGAGTGTTTTTTTGTAGCCAAAAACTCCTCTGTACTCATTACATTTGCATATACTCCATTTAAACTAGCCAAAATTGTGTTATGAATATAAACGGCTGGTATCGTAGCATTCTTAAAAGAAAGATCTTTTGTAGCACAAGCATCATGTATAACGGTACATGGAAAGCCGAAATCAAAAGCAGCTCTTACGGTAGCATCAATACACATATGAGTCATCATCCCGCATATGACGACGTGCTTAATGTCTAAACGTTGTAATTGTTCTAGAAGATCAGTTTCGCGAAAACTATTAGGATAATGTTTGAGTATAACGGTTTCTTCTCTAAGTGGACGTACGCTTTCATGAATATGTACACCTTCTGTATTGGGTAGGAAAAAAGTAGCGCCATCTTTTATTGCTACATGTTGGATATGAAAAATAGGTTCGTTTTTCGTTCTAAAGAGTTGTAGCAGCTGACTAGCATATTCGCTTGCTTCTACTGGATTACGCAATTCCATCTTTCCATGTGGAAAATAATCATTTTGAATATCAACGAGTAAAAGAGCTGTTTTCATATATTTATCTTCCTCCGATTTCATATTCAAATAATGGTATTCAATTTATAGAGGGGATTCTCCTTTTAAAAAATATGAAGGAGGAGAATTTAACATAACTTTAAAAATCATTATTGTATGTGATTTTTTATTTGAAAATTTCAATAGAGAAATAATTAATATTTTCTAAAAAATGTATTGACTCTTATTATTCTGAGTTCTATAATGAGAATTAATTAAACGACAATTAAATCGATACATTCTTATCCAGAGAGGTGGAGGGACTGGCCCTACGATACCTCAGCAACGGGTTTTTTAATACCGTGCTAACTCCAGCAAGCCTATAAAGGCTTGGAAGATGAGAAGATGTGAACGAGTACATATAAGTGCTCTCCTTCTTATCTTTATGGTTGATAAGAAGGAGAGCACTTTTTATTTTACCTCGAAAGCTCTACTTCAAGTTTTTACAGCATATAGGAGGGAAGAAAATGATTTCTTTTAACAACGTAAGTAAAGTATATGAATCAGGTGGGCAATCTGTTCATGCGGTGGAGGATGTAACATTATCAGTTGAGAAGGGCGAAATTTTCGGTATCATCGGTTTTAGTGGCGCTGGAAAGAGTACGTTATTACGCCTAGTAAATATGTTAGAGAAACCAACGGCAGGAACGATTTCAATAGATGATAAAGATATTACATCACTATCGACGAAAGAATTACGAAAGCTAAGACAAAGAATCGGGATGATTTTTCAAAGTTTTAATTTATTTAATTCAAGAACAGTGTTTGGGAATATTGCATACCCATTAAGGTTAGCGAAAGTACCAAAGAATGAGATAAAAGAAAGAGTAAACGAACTGCTGAAATTTGTAGGATTAGAAGATAAAGCAAACTATTATCCAGAGCAACTATCAGGTGGTCAAAAACAACGTGTTGGCATTGCTAGAGCACTTGCAACATCGCCAGACATTCTTATATGTGATGAGGCAACATCAGCTTTAGATCCAGAAACAACGACAGAAATTTTGAACTTATTAAAGAAAGTAAATCGAGAATACAATGTAACGATTCTACTCATTACACATGAAATGCATGTTGTGAAAGAAATTTGTCACCGTGTAGCTGTAATGGAGAAGGGAAAAGTTATTGAAGAAGGAAAACTGTTTGACGTTTTCACACAACCGAAAACAAAGACAACTCAAAACTTTGTACGCTCCATTATTAATGATCATTTACCGGAAAGTGTTCTAGGGAAAATTCAAAATGGTGGACAGATTTATCGCTTAACATTTACTGGTGAAGAGACAGGGCAGCCGGTACTATCATATATCGCGAAAAATTATAACGTCGATGTAAACGTACTGTATGGAAATATTATTGAACTCCAAAATGTGCTATTTGGAAATCTTCTTGTAGAATTGCAAGGTGAACAGAAGGAAATTCAAAAAGCATTACAACATCTAAGACTGCAAGTGCAGCTGAAGGAGGTAGAAGCTCATGCGAGTTGATTGGAGTATATTTTGGCCTCGCATAGTAGATGCGACGGGGGATACCCTCTTAATGGTAATTGTAACCCTTATATTCGCTACAATCCTTGGTATACCTCTAGGTTTACTTTTATATGTAACGAGAAAAGGAAACTTTTTAGAAAATAAATGGGTCTTTTCTATTCTTAATATCATTATCAATACAATTCGTCCGGTTCCATTCATCATTTTCTTAGTGGCTTTAAGCCCACTAACAAGAAGTGTTATCGGAACGACGATTGGAACAGCAGCAGCAATCTTTCCAATGACGTTAGTTGCATCAATTGGTATTGCTAGAATGGTTGAAACAAATCTTGTTTCAGTTCCAAAGGGAGTCATTGAAGCAGCTCAAGCGATGGGTGCTTCACCATTTAGAATTGTTTTTGAAATTCTTGTGCCAGAAGCGTTAGCTCCATTGATTTTAGGTGTTACGTTTATGACAGTTGGTTTAATTGAATTTTCTGCAGTTGCTGGGCTTGTCGGTGGTGGCGGTCTTGGTGACTTAGCGATGACATATGGTTATCAACGTTTTGATACATCAGTTATGTTCGTAACGGTCGTTTTACTTATTATTCTTGTACAGGTAGCTCAAAATTTAGGAAACTACTTTGCGAAAGTCTTTTTACGCAGATCATAAAAAGGAAGAGGGAAAAAGAAAATGAAGAAAATTTTAGCATTTGCATTATCAGCGATTGTAGGAATTTCAGCGTTAAGCGGCTGCTCAAGTGGAGACACGGGGGCAGGAGCAAAAGAGAAAGTAGTTCGCATTGGTGTAACTGGAACGGATGGAAACGCTTGGGAAATTGTAAAGGAAAAAGCTGAAAAAGAAGGGATTAAAGTTAAACTAATTGAGTTCTCTGATTACACAACGCCAAATAAAGCGTTAGCTGATGGAGATATTGAACTAAACTCATTCCAGCACGTTGCTTTCTTAGAGCAATTTAAAAAAGAGCATAAGTTAGATATTACAGCTGTTGGTACAACGCAAATTGCACCAATGGGCTTATACTCTGAAAAATATAAGAAGGCAAATGAAATTCCAGATGGTTCAGAAATTGCGATTCCAAATGATCCAACGAACCAAGCTCGTGCATTAAAACTTCTTGATGCAGCAGGTTTATTAAAGCTTAAGAAAGACTTTGGTTTATTTGGAGATTCAAGCGGCATTGCTGAAAATCCGAAGAAGTTAAAAATTACACCGGTTATCGCACAGCAAACACCTCGTGTATTAAAAGATGTAGCAGCTTCAGTCATTAATAACGGTGTTGCTGGTCAAGCTGGATTAGATCCAGCGAAGGATCCAATTTTCTTAGAAGATCCAAAGAATGAAAATGCGAAGCCATATATTAATATTTTCGCAGCTCGTACAAAAGATAAAGATGATCAAACACTGAAAAAAGTAATTGAACTATATCATTCAAAAGAAGTAACAGATGCAATTAAGAAAGAAACAAATGATGGTTCCATTTCAGTAGATCTTTCACTTGATGAGCTTGAAAAAATCGTAAAATAACTATCGGGTTTAACGATTAACAGTAGGAACCCCTCCGCTGTTAGCTCGTTCAACATATAATCTACTTAACAAACAAAACCCTAATTCTGTACCTTCCAATTCTGTATAACGTAGAATCCAATGTTTGTTAAGTAGAGTGATGGACCAGGAGTTTTCCTGGTCTTTTTTTATGAATGAAAGTAGCTAGCGAATAGTAAAGTAATCCAAATTATAACAGGGTAAGAAAATAAGCTGAAAATGAGTGTAAGTATGAATTGTTTTTTTAAAATGAGGTGTTTTTCGAATGAAAAAAAGAAAATAGAAAAGATAACAATGAAAACTGCTGATATTACGCCAGGATTATAAGAACGATATATGGAAAACAAAATAATATGTTGAACGGAGTTGAAGAAGATAGCCCCTTGTATAAAAATAATCCAGTATATAGAAGACAAGAAGTTTAGTTGATATAGAAAGGTGATAAGTAAGACAAAGATTGTTAGTGCGGAAATGGCAATGAAAAATTGTTGGCTTGTTATAAAATGAATTGAAAATTGATTAGCAAGATATTGAGGCATTTGGAAAGATTCTTCTAGATTATGAATGAAAAATAACAAGGGAATAACCCAAAGCATAATAGTGGAATGTTTTTTCAACAACTTACATCACTCCAATATGGAGATAGAAAGCCTAGAGAGGCTCTTTATCCAGAGATGTTCATTCAATTATGATACTTTTTAAATTATTTTCTTAGTGCTCTTGTTCTTTCGGATAAGCAGCTAGCTCCTCTTGCAAAATATTTAGTATTTGCTTAGCTGATTGTTGGATTGGGGTAGGGAACTCTTCTAATATATTCATACCGATTTTTATTTTTGTACGAATTACCTTTCTTAGTAGTTCCTCATGCATGTACTACACCTCCAAATCGAATATTTAGTACATCTTCTTCGAACTTAGCTCCTTGAATAGAAAGGTGTGTTAACGTTTTTGGCAATGTGATGTTCCGTTTCACAGAACCTGAACGAATGATAAGTTCATCACCTTTTTGATTTAATGAAAGTTCACTTTTGTTTGAGAAGGGAATGGAGAGAACGAAAATATACTCATCGCCATCTTTTTTTACATATTGAGTGCGCCCGTTAAATTTCACTTTCGTAGGAGAAGAATCTGATTTAAATAAAGCGTCTCCTACACGCTCTAACATGGACAAACCGACAACTTCTTGTTCAAACATAGGAGCTTCGTAAATAGGAAGCGGCTGAAAACTATCTTGAATTAATGTTTTATATTTTTTTTGAGTATCTTTCCATGCTTGAAAATAAGGATCGGTGACAGTGTTAGGGATGACGCGGTTAATCATAATGGCATCTACGTTATAATCGTATAAATTTAAATAAGTAAAGCTACGCTGAGCTTCTTTAGTGACCATTTTTTCGGGATTTACAACGATGCGGATACTTGTTATTTCTCGGTTTGATAAAATATCTCTCATTTCTCCGAGCTGTTCAAGTGTATTCGTTAATTCGTCCATAATATCATCGGTTGGAAGAGGAACACCAAGAAGTGGTTGAGCTACAGGGCGAACAACTTTTAAAACTTTTCTTTTAATAGGAAAGAGTTTTTCCATCCACCAGCTGAGCATGTCTGGAAAGCTGAGCATTGCTAATGTTTCTCCTGTTGGAGCACAATCAATGATAATAACATCATATGTGTTTTGTTTATAATAATCGAGTACGCGAAGTAAGCTAATTAAATCTTCCATACCAGGAAACATCGTTAACTCTTCTGTTGTAATATCATCAGCTGCTTTGGAAGTGAAGAGTAGCGTAATATATTTCTGTAATTTCCCCCAGCCTTTTTCCATCTCATAAATCGTATTAATTTCTTGTGCCCACAAATTTTCACGAATTTCTAATGGCTCAGAAGATAGCTTTATACCAAATGAATCTCCTAAACTATGAGCAGGATCTGTACTCATTACTAATGTTTTTAATCCTTGTTTTGCGCTTTGAAGCGCTGTTGCTGCTGAAATGCTAGTTTTTCCTACGCCGCCTTTACCTGTATACAAAATAATTCTCATTATTCTATCCCCTTTGTTTCGAGTGTCGAATATTACGAGTATCGAAATAAAATATTGAATAAAAACCCAACTAGGGTTTTATTCAATCGGAATGTTTTTCATTTTAGGTGTAGAAACCTTTTCTTCTGTTTTTTGCTGTGACGTAGCGATGTGATTCATGATCTTTTGGAAGATTTGTAGTAAGAATGCTTTTTCTTCTTCTGATAATGCTTCTGTCACTAGGTTAAAGTAATGGGCTGCATTTTGTTTTACTTCTTGGACGAGCATTACGCCGTTTTCTGTTAAACGAATTAATACAATGCGTCGGTCGTTTTCATCACGGTACCTTTCAATATATCCCTTTTTTACGAGGCGATTTACAACACCTGTCGTTGTACTCATCGGTATATCAAGAAGGTCAGCAATTTTTGTCATTGTAATATCTGTATTTCGCTCCATCCAAAGTAAACAAAATACTTCTGTTTTAGAAAGTGTTAAATCTAGGCTTACCCATTCTTCAGGATAAAAAAGCTTCTTGGCGTTATCTAGCAGCAAGTCTAAAAAATGTTCATATTGCAACAATTATTTCCACTCCCGTATATTTCGAGGTTCGTAATATTTTTTTTTATTTTATGTAGAATTGAAATAAATGTCAATGATTTTAAATGTTTTTTCAGATTAGACAGAAAACTAACTTTAAAATAGTATTCTTTTATGATAGATTTATAAATATAAAACTAGAATTTACATAAAAATCCATCGTGGTAAATATACTTATCTATAATGGATGTACAGCTAACGAGGGGGAGAACGATGAGAAGACGTAATACGCAAGCGTTCACGTTTTTAGCATGGACTTCATTTGTTTGTGCACTTTCAGGTATGCTAATTGGAATTTATACGTTAGATGAAACGCTTAGTGTAAAAGGATATTATTTAATTGGAACATTATTTTTAACGATGTCTTGTTTTGTATTACAAAAAACAATTCGTGATAATGAAGAAGATAACGAGAGATTTCCGAAAAATAAACCGTTAGATAAGGAGTAAATTGTAAAGAAAGGCATTTGCCTTTCTTTTTTTATGTAAAAATGCCGTAAGTGCCGTGTGTTGACTTGCTTGAAGTACTGAAAATTTGGTATCATCAATAGTATTGTAGATTGAACGATATATTATGGAGGTGGCCTAGCCGTGTCAAGAATTTCCGTTGAGAATGTAAAGCACGTAGCACATTTAGCACGTCTTGCAATTACTGATCAAGAAGCAGAAAAATTTCAAAAACAACTGGATGCAATCGTTACATTTGCAGAACAGTTAAATGAATTAGATACAACAGATGTAAAACCAACAACTCATGTATTAACTATGAAAAATGTTATGCGTGAAGATGTACCAGAAAAAGGTTTACCAGTTGAAGAAGTATTAAAAAATGCACCGGATCACAAAGATAATCAAATCCGTGTTCCAGCAGTATTAGAATAGAGGAGGGGAATTTCGATGTCATTATTTGATCATTCCGTATCAGAGTTACATAAGAAATTAAACAACAAAGAAATTTCCGTTACGGATTTAGTAGAAGAATCTTACAAACGTATTGCGGATGTTGAAGATAACGTAAAAGCTTTTCTTGCATTAGATGAAGAAAACGCACGCGCGAAAGCGAAAGAATTAGACGCGAAAATTGGTGCTGAAGATAATGGTTTATTATTCGGTATGCCAATTGGTGTAAAAGATAACATTGTAACTAACGGTCTTCGTACAACTTGTGCGAGCAAAATGTTAGCAAACTTTGATCCAATTTATGATGCAACAGTTGTGCAAAAGCTAAAAGCTGCTGACACAGTTACAATCGGTAAATTAAATATGGACGAGTTCGCAATGGGTTCTTCAAATGAAAACTCAGGTTTCTACGCTACGAAAAATCCATGGAACTTAGATTACGTTCCAGGTGGATCTAGTGGTGGTTCTGCAGCAGCTGTAGCGGCAGGAGAAGTATTATTTTCTCTAGGTTCTGATACGGGTGGTTCTATCCGTCAGCCAGCTGCATATTGCGGCGTTGTAGGTTTAAAACCAACTTACGGACGCGTATCTCGTTACGGATTAGTAGCATTCGCATCTTCACTTGACCAAATCGGACCGATTACACGTACAGTAGAAGATAATGCGTACTTATTACAAGCTATTTCAGGTATTGACCGTATGGATGCAACTTCTGCTAACGTTGAAGTCGGAAACTACTTAGCTGGTTTAACAGGCGACGTTAAAGGTTTACGCATTGCTGTACCGAAAGAATACTTAGGAGAAGGTGTTGGCGAAGAAGCTCGTGAGTCAGTACTAGCTGCTTTAAAAGTATTAGAAGGTATGGGCGCAACTTGGGAGGAAGTATCTCTTCCGCACTCTAAATACGCTCTAGCAACGTATTACTTATTATCTTCTTCTGAAGCATCAGCTAACCTTTCACGCTTTGATGGCGTACGTTACGGTGTTCGTTCTGATAATGTAAATAATTTATTAGACCTTTACAAAAACACACGTAGCGAAGGTTTCGGTGATGAAGTAAAACGCCGTATTATGCTTGGTACATTTGCACTTAGCTCTGGTTACTATGATGCATATTACAAGAAAGCACAACAAGTACGTACATTAATTAAAAACGACTTTGAAAATGTATTTGCTAACTATGATGTTATTATTGGACCAACAACGCCAACTCCGGCATTTAAAGTGGGCGAGAAAGTTGATGATCCAATGACAATGTATGCAAATGACATTTTAACAATCCCAGTAAACTTAGCGGGTGTTCCAGCGATTTCTGTTCCATGTGGATTCGGTGCTAACAACATGCCACTTGGTTTACAAATCATTGGTAAACACTTCGATGAAGCGACAATTTACCGCGTTGCACATGCGTTTGAGCAAGCAACAGACTATCATACAAAAAAAGCAAGTCTGTAAGGAGGCGAGCATAGATGAATTTAGAAACAATTATTGGTTTAGAGGTTCACGTTGAGTTAAAAACAAATTCGAAAATTTTCTCTGCGAGTCCAACAGAATTCGGAGCGGAGCCAAATACACAAACAAGTGTAATTGACTTAGGATACCCAGGGGTACTTCCTACTTTAAATAAAGAAGCAGTTAACTTTGCAATGAAAGCTGCAATGGCATTAAACTGTGAAATCGCAACGGAAACGAAGTTTGACCGTAAAAACTATTTCTACCCAGATAATCCGAAAGCTTATCAAATTTCTCAATTCGATAAGCCAATTGGTGAAAATGGTTGGATTGAAATTGAAGTAGACGGTAAAAAGAAACGTATCGGTATTACACGTCTTCATTTAGAAGAAGATGCTGGTAAATCAACGCATACAGCTGATGGTTCATTAGTAGACTACAACCGTCAAGGTATGCCTTTAATCGAGATCGTATCTGAGCCAGATATGCGTACGCCAGAAGAAGCATATGCATACTTAGAGAAGTTAAAATCAATCATTCAATATACTGGCGTATCTGATTGTAAGATGGAAGAAGGTTCTCTACGCTGTGATGCGAACATTTCCCTTCGTCCAGTTGGACAAGAGAAGTTCGGTACAAAAGCGGAACTGAAAAACTTAAACTCATTCACTTACGTACAAAAAGGTCTTGAGCACGAGCAAGTGCGCCAAGAGAAAGAATTGTTATCTGGTGGTATCATCCAACAAGAAACACGTCGTTATGATGAAGCAACGAAGAAAACAATCTTAATGCGTGTGAAAGAGGGATCTGACGATTACCGTTACTTCCCAGAGCCAGACTTAGTTGAACTTTACATCGATGATGAGTGGAAAGAAGAAATTCGTGCTTCGATTCCAGAACTTCCAGATGCACGTAAAGCTCGCTACGTTGCAGAAATTGGCTTACCAGCTTATGATGCACACGTATTAACATTAACGAAAGAAATGTCTGATTTCTTTGAAGCAACTGTTGCAGACGGTGCTGACGCGAAATTAACATCAAACTGGTTGATGGGTGAAGTGCTTGCATACTTAAACAAACAACAAAAAGAATTAAAAGACGTTGCATTAACGCCTGCTGGTTTATCTAAAATGGTTCAATTAATTGAAAAAGGTACAATTTCTTCTAAAATCGCGAAGAAAGTATTTAACGAATTAATTGAAAAAGGTGGAGACCCAGAGGAAATCGTTAAAGCAAAAGGTCTTGTTCAAATTTCTGACGAAGGTACACTTCGTAAGGTTGTAACAGAAATTCTTGATAATAATGAGCAATCTATTGAAGACTTTAAAAACGGTAAAGACCGTGCAATTGGCTTCTTAGTTGGTCAAATTATGAAAGCTACAAAAGGACAAGCAAATCCGCCGCTTGTTAACAAAATCTTACTTGAAGAGATTAATAAGCGATAATAGTAGTAACTTTTAAAGATTAAGCAGAAAAACACCCGTACATGGGTGTTTTTCTAGGTTAATCAAACGTTTGTTTAAATGAGAGAAGATCGTTTAAACAAACGTTTGATTAACTGTCAAAAGTGGAAAAATGTTTGTATAGCAACTATGGTATGATAGTTGCAAAAAGGTGGGAATAATGATAAATCTAGACATAGAGGTTTTTTTCATCTCATGAAATAATAGATAATTATTATTCGTTATATGTAAATTGTTGTGAGGAAATAGATAGACATAAATTTTTTGTCAAATAAAACAAAACCATTGAAATGAATATTTACTTTTGATGGACTACACGAATCGGGTTCTTACTGCCTGTTTGAGCGGGATAAAAGAAGGATAGGAAGATGAGAGGAGGTAGGCATAGGAATACTGAATAGAATTTCGGTATGTTCTTTTTGATATATAAAGAAATTTCCTGTGCTAATAAATGATGAAGCGAGCAAGAATTATTTATAATCCTACTTCTGGGCGCGAGCTATTTAAGAAGAGCTTACCGGAAGTATTACAAAAATTAGAACAAGCTGGATATGAAGCGTCTTGTCATGCGACAACTGGTCCTGGAGATGCGACTGTGGCAGCGAGGCAAGCTGCGGATCGTAAGTTTGATGTTGTTATCGCAGCTGGTGGTGATGGTACATTAAATGAAGTGGTGAACGGTTTAGTAGGACATGAACAGCGTCCAAAGTTTGGAATTATTCCAGTTGGAACGACAAATGATTTTGCGCGTGCGATCGGTGTACCTCGTGCTATTGAAGAGGCTGCGGATATTATTTGTGAAGGGAAAACAGTTCCGTTAGATCTTGGTAGAGCGAATGATACATATTTCATTAATATCGCTGGTGGCGGCCGTATTACAGAATTAACATATGAAGTGCCAAGCAAGCTAAAAACGGTATTAGGCCAACTTGCTTATTATTTAAAAGGAATCGAAATGCTACCATCATTACATCCAACATATGTTGAAATCGAGTATGATGGAAAGTTGCTACAAGAAGAAATTACGATGTTTTTAATTACGAATACTCGTTCAGTTGGTGGATTCGAAAAAGTAGCACCATATGCATCGATTAATGATGGCTTATTTGATTTATTAGTACTGAAAAAAGGTTCTATCGCTGACTTAATTAAAGCAGCAACACAAGCGCAGCGTGGTGAACATATTAATAACCCAAAAGTGCTATACACACAAGCAAATCGAATTAAAGTGCATTCACCAGATAAACTAATGATTAACTTAGATGGTGAATACGGTGGAGATGCACCGATGGAATTCGAAAATATATATCATTGTCTTGAACTATTTGTTCCTGAACAACAAGAGGATGCCCTGTAAAGGCATCCTTTTTATTATATAGAGGAATTGTAAATTGGAAGTTAGTTTGATTTTCATGGTATTTTTACAATTCGTTTATTTTATATCCATACTTTATTGATACACTGGAGGAGATAAGAAACGAGAGGTAGGGTGCTATGGAGAAGGTAAAAGCAATATTATTTGATAAAGACGGGACATTAATGGATTTTCATTCAATTTGGATAAAAGTAGCTGAAGAACTTGTGGCGGAATGTATAAATCTATATCAACTTCCAAAGTCAATGCAGCAGGATTTATTAAAAGAGATCGGTGTGGATGGGGCATTTGTAAACCCTCGTAGCGCAATAGCGGCAGGAACAAGCCTTGATGTTGCAAAGGGGCTTTGTAAGTATATTACGTCATCTAAGGAAGAGGAGATGCATGAGTGGGTAAGTGAAAAGTTATTTTCTCTTATGTATGAGCATCGTTCTTATATGAAAATGACGGCGGATTTACCGAGAATTTTACAAGTTTTAAAGGATAGAGGATTTATTTTAGGTGTTGTGACAGCCGATGATTTTGCACCAACAGAATTGTTTTTGAAACAATATCAATTAGAGTCTTTTTTTGATTATGTTGTAGCTTCAGATACATTTCCGGCACAAAAACCAGATAAAAGAATTGTAGAATCTTTTTGTGAGAAGTTTCATTTAGAAGCATGTGAAGTAGCCGTCGTTGGAGATACACCAACTGATTTACATTTAGCGAAAAACGGTGATTGCTATGCAATTGGGGTGCTATCTGGTACGGGAGACCGTCAAACATTAGAACCACTTGCGGATATGCTCGTACAATCTATTGGGGATTTTATTTCTCATTCGGGTGAGTTGACTTGGGAACAAGGAAAGTCTAATGTGTAAGGAAAATAAGTCTATAAGGACTCTTAATGAGTCTTTATAGACTTATTTTTTATGTCGACATAGAAGGTAAGTAGGATGAATGCTGGAAAAGAATGTTGGCATACATTTTGCAACGAAAAGAGAAAACAATGTAAAGAAAAGGATGGGATACGTAATGAACACAAAAAAATTTGCTAAAGTAAATGAACAAATTCCTGGACCGAAAGCAGCGTCTTTATTAGAACGCCGCCAAAATATAGTACCAAAAGGAGTAAGTAACGGCATCCCAACGTTTGTACAATCTGCAAATGGTGCTCTTTTAACAGATGTTGATGGTAATCAGTACATTGATTTCGCAGGAGCAATCGGAACAATTAACGTAGGGCATTGTCATCCAGCTGTTAAAGAGGCGCTCCATAAACAAGTAGATCAATACATTCATACTGGATTTAATGTCATGATGTATGAGCCATATATTGAATTAGCAGAAAAACTTGCGGCATTAGCACCAGGAAGTTTTGATAAGCAAGTACTATTTTTAAATAGTGGTGCAGAAGCGGTTGAAAACGCAGTGAAAATCGCTCGTAAATATACAAAAAGGCCTGGTATTATTGCATTTTCTAAAGGATTCCATGGGCGTACATTAATGACAATGACGATGACAAGTAAAGTAAAACCATATAAATTTGGATTTGGCCCATTTGCGCCTGAAGTCTATAAAGCACCATTTCCATATGAATATCGCCGCCCAGAAGGATTAACGGAAGAGCAGTACGATGACTTTATGATTGAAGAGTTTAAGAATTTCTTCATATCAGAAGTAGCGCCAGAAACAATTGCAGCCGTTGTAATGGAACCTGTTCAAGGGGAAGGCGGATTTATCGTTCCAAGTAAGAAATTTGTGCAAGAAGTACGCAATATTTGTTCAGAACACGGCATCTTATTTGTAGCGGATGAAATTCAAACAGGATTTAGTCGTACAGGAAAATATTTTGCCATTGATCATTATGATGTCGTTCCAGATTTAATTACGGTATCTAAATCATTAGGCGCTGGTGTACCGATTAGTGGTGTTATTGGGCGCAAGGAAATTATGAATGAGTCTGCGCCGGGAGAGCTTGGTGGAACGTATGCAGGAAGCCCACTAGGATGTGCGGCAGCATTAGCAGTGCTTGATGTAATAGAAAAAGAGAATTTAAATGATAGAGCGATAGAATTAGGGAAAGTTGTAATGAACCGATTCGAAGAGATGAAAAATAAATATAATTGCATCGGTGATGTGCGCGGCTTAGGAGCAATGTGTGCATTCGAGCTCGTTCAAGACCGTAAGACGAAAGCACCTGATAAAACGTTAACAGCTAACTTGTGCGCAGAAGCAAACAAACGCGGATTACTTCTACTATCAGCAGGGACATACGGTAATGTTATTCGTGTGTTAATGCCATTAGTTATTACAGATGAGCAACTTGAAGAAGGATTAACAATAATTGAAGAATCATTGCAAGTCTGTTATGAGAAAGCAAATACTGCTCGTGTTTAAAAGCTAAATAATAAATCGCAAACATTCTAGCTGACTCTATATAAAATGCAGAAAATTCACTTTATAATAAAGGTAGTGAAGTGAATCGATGGATTGGAAGTTAGGGGTGGCTAGGATGGTTGGAGAAAAGGAACGAGTGTTAATGGATTTACAAGATGTATTTGAATATGCGTTTGACGAAATTTTTGTGACTGACGAAAAGGGAATCGTTGTGCGTGTAAATAGTACATGTGAAAGGCACTATCAACTAGCTGCTAAAGAGTTAGTAGGTAAGCATGTGAAAGAATTGCAGAAGGATGGTATCTTTTATCCATCGGCAACGTTAGAAGTAATTGAAAAAAAGAGACCGATTGAACTCGTTCAAACGACAAAATCAGGAGAGTATTTACACGTTCGTACAAGGCCTGTTTTTGATAATGAGGGAAATTTAAGAAGAGTAATTAGTTATTCTCGTGATCTTACAGAACTCTACCAATTACGTCAAAAGGTAGAGGAAATGGATAATCAGTTAAAAACATATAAAAAAGAATTAAGAGAAACATATGAACATGAAGGACTTATTTTTAAAAGTATCGCTATGCAAAAAATAGTCGAGACAATCAAGAAAGTATCCGTGGTAGATAGTACAGTTCTCATTTTAGGTGAGACAGGAGTAGGGAAGAGTCGATTAGTACGTCATTTACATGAAGTGAGTAACAGGAAGAATGAAAGTTTCTATGAAATTAATTGTGCGGCATTGCCAATGAATTTAATTGAATCAGAGCTTTTTGGATACTCAGGTGGATCTTTTACAGGTGCGAATCGTGAAGGGAAAAAGGGACTATTAGAATCAGCGCATAGAGGAACTCTTTTCTTAGATGAAATTGGCGAAATGCCGCTTGAAATTCAAGCGAAACTTTTGCAAGTATTGCAAGAAAAAACGTTTCGCCCTATAGGCGGAAGAGAATTAAAAAAAGTTGATGTTAGAATTGTAGCGGCAACAAACCGAGATTTAAGTATGATGGTGAAACAAGGAACATTCCGGAAAGATTTATATTATCGTCTGAATGTCATTCCAATTTTAATTCCGCCACTTCGGGAAAGAACCGAAGACATTTTGCCACTCATTTATCATTATTTACAGCACTTTAACGAGAAATATGGCCGAAATGTAAAATTAGCACCTAGCACATTGCAAATGTTTGTTGGTTACCCATGGGAAGGAAATAATAGAGAAATTGAAAATGTGATTGAGCGAATTGTTATAACTACTGATGATATCGTTACGATAGAAGATTTGCCAATAGCGATGCAAGAATCAACGGTTGAACAGTCCGGTCAAAGTCTCTATAAAATGTTAGAAGAAGTAGAACGTAATATTATTTTGAAAGCATATAAAACATATGGATCGAGTTATAAAGTAGCGGAGTTTTTAAAAATAAGTCAATCTGCTGCCACTAGGAAGATAAAGAAACTTTTAGAGGAGGAAGAAAACATTGGATAAAAAAGCGGCGTTTGTAAATGTAGAGAAAAAGGCGATGTATATAAATGGTGAGTGGATTACATTGCAAGAACAAATCGAAGTAAATAATCCAGCAACGAAGGAAATATTTGCGACGGTACCAAAGGGCGGGGTAACAGAGGCAAAGCAAGCTGTTGATGCTGCTCATGAAGCTTTTAAATTATGGTCTAAGTTAACAGCAGCAGACCGTGCAGTGAAGTTGAAAAAATGGTTCACACTTATCGATGAAAATAAAGAAGAGATTGCAGCGATCATGACGAGAGAACAAGGAAAGCCATTTGCAGAAGCACTTGGTGAAGTGAATTATGCAAATAGTTTTGTTGAATGGTATGCGGAAGAAGGAAAACGCGTATACGGTGAAATGATTCCTGCTTCTCATCCGAATAAACGTATTTTAGTTATGAAGCAACCAGTTGGAGTTATGGCAGCTATTACACCTTGGAACTTCCCTGCTGCTATGATTACGAGAAAGGTAGCACCGGCACTTGCGGCAGGATGTACGGCAGTTGTAAAACCTGCAAGTCAAACGCCGTTAACTGCGTTGAAATTAGCTGAATTAGCTCATAAAGCGGACATTCCAAAAGGCGTAATAAATATTGTAACAGGTAGTGCGAAAGCAATTGCTGATACGTGGATGGAAGATGGACGTGTTCGAAAAGTTTCCTTTACAGGATCAACGGAAATTGGGAAGGAATTAATGGCCAGTGCTGCACAAACGATGAAAAAGGTTTCACTTGAGTTAGGTGGTCACGCGCCGTTTATTGTTATGAATGATGCGGACTTAGATAAAGCGGTAGAGGCGGTAATCGGTTCGAAATTCCGTAACGCAGGACAAACGTGTATATGTACAAACCGCGTCTTTGTTCAAGAAGAAGTTTACGAAGAGTTTGCAGGAAAGTTCACAAAAGCTGTAGAGCAGCTTAAAGTTGGAGACGGATTTGGCGAAGGAACAACTGTAGGTCCACTTATTGATGCGAATGCAATTTCGAAAGTACAAGAACATATTGAAGATGCAATTCAAAAGGGTGGAGAAGTTTTATACGGTGGCCATAAATTTGCAGAGTTAGATGGATATTTCATTCAGCCAACCGTAATTGGATTGGCAAATGACACGATGCTTTGTATGAATGAAGAAACATTCGGTCCGGTTGCACCAGTTGCTAAATTTAAAACGGTTGAAGAAGTAATCGAACGTGCAAATAATACACCATATGGCTTGGCTGCTTATATTTTCACAAAAGATATTAGTCAAGCATTCCAAATTAGCGAAGCGTTAGAGTACGGAATTATTGGCTTAAATGATGGACTTCCATCAGTTGCACAAGCACCGTTCGGTGGCTTTAAAGAAAGTGGTATCGGCCGTGAAGGAGGCCATTTCGGTATCGAGGAATATTTAGAAATTAAATATATTTCGTTAGGGCTATAAGTAGTATACTAGAATCTCTATAAGGTAACAGAGAAGGAGATTCTAGTATGGTATATTGGCTATTATTACTCGTAACAATTATTTTTGAAGTAGCAGGAACAATTGCGATGAAATTATCAAACGGTTTAACAAAGCTCGTTCCAAGTGTACTTATTTTCGTATTTTATGGAATTTGTTTCAGCGTATTTGCTATCGTTGTCAAAAAAATTCATTTAAGTATCGCTTATGCCATTTGGTCTGGCGTAGGAACATTACTTATTACAATCATTAGCGTATATTTCTTTAAAGAACACATTAGCTTATTCCAAGCGTTTTGTATTCTATTTATCGTTTTAGGAGTAATTGGACTTAAGGTTTCATCAGCATCATAAAAGGCTATCTTCCAGTGTGGAAGATAGCCTTTTGTTTTTATTAAAATGCCCAGTTACCTTTACGGAAAATCGGTTCATGTCTTCCGTCAGCTGTAATACCATCGATATCAAGCTCAGCTGATCCGATCATGAAGTCGTTATGTGTAATACTAGTGTTTGCTCCGTTTTCAGCAAGTTCTTCTTTAGACATTGTTTTTCCGCCTACTAAGTTGAATGCATAAGCACTTCCGATTGCAAGGTGGCAAGATGCGTTTTCGTCAAATAGTGTATTGTAGAATAAAATATTTGTATTTGAAATTGGTGAATCATGAGGTACTAAAGCAACCTCGCCTAAGAAGTGAGAGCCTTCATCTGTTTCTACTAAATGTTTTAAAGCTTCTTCTCCGGCTTCCGCTTTGTAGTCTACGATACGCCCGTTTTCAAATGTTAACGTGAAGTTATCGATAATGTTACCTGCAAATGCTAACGGTTTTGTGCTAGATACTTGGCCGTTTACACCTGTTTTAAGTGGCATTGTAAATACTTCTTCAGTTGGGATGTTCGCCATAAATGGTACGTTCTTTTCATTTAAGCTACCAGCACCAGCCCATACATGCTTTTCTGGAAGTTCGATCGTTAAATCTGTTCCAGGAGCTGTATAGTGAAGGGCTTTATAATGCTTTTCGTTTAAGTAATCAACTTTTGTATGTAACGTTTCATCGTGTTCTTTCCATGCTTCCACAGGATTTTCTAAATCCGCACGAGTAGCTTTGAAAATAGCATCCCATAGTTTTGCTTCTTGTTCTTCTGGTGCAACGTCAGGGAATACTTTCGCAGCCCATTCTTTCGTAGGAACAGAAATGACACACCAGCTTACTTTATCAGCTTGTACGTAATCACGGTATACTTTCATTGCTTCACCAGCTACTTTATGAGCTGTTGCGATACGTGTTGATTCTACACCTTTTAATAAATCAGGGTTTTCTGCATAAATAGACATGAAGGCAGCGCCTTCTTTTGCTAATTCTTCACGAGCGTGTGCTTTCCAAGATGGGAACTCAGCGAATGCTTCTTCAGGAGCTAGATCGAACTTTAAGCGTGTTAATGTCTCATCATTCCAATCCACATATACGTGTTTTGCACCAGATTTATATGCTTTTTCTGTAACGAGGCGTACAAATTGTACAGCTTCAAGAGGTGCACTAATTGATAATGTTTGTCCTGGTTGAATATTAACACCAACATTGACTGCAAGGGCAGCATATTTCTCTAACGTTTGTTCAAATGACATATGTATAATCTCCTTTAGTTTGAAAGATTTCTTACTATATATAATACAAGAAAATTCAAAAAATATATATAAATATAGCGTAAAAAGAGAGCTCAAAATATATTGAGCTCTCATCGTTATTTAATCGAAGAAGCAAATTGTTCTACAGTCGTCGAATTGTGTATGCGAACACGCTTCATTTTTAGTAATTCATCGGGTTCACCTTTCGTAATGAACTTTCCGGGTTTTGTTGTCGTCGCAAATTGATAATATTTCTTCGTTTCTGCAACAACTTTATCATCCACATGACCGAATGGATAAGCAACTGCAATAACAGGCTTACCTGTTATTTTCTCTAGCTTTTCCTTTGATTCTTTTAATTCTTCTTCATAGTTTGTAATTTTCGGCAAGTCTGCATGTGTTGCAGTATGAGATTGCATAGAGAAAATGCCGGAATCAACCATTTCTTTTATGTCAGATGTAGAAAGTGATCCTTCTACATCAACGTTATCAACAATCATATATTCTGTTGCTGTAGGTTTAAACGTATCGTCTTTTAGTTTTTGTAAAACATGAAATGCATTCATATTATTTTTCATACCGTCATCAAATGTAACAAAGATAGGTTTATTTACTTTATTAATATCGCCCCAACGTTCAAAAGTTAGTAATGTATAGCCGTTGTCCTTTAAATATTTCATTTGGGCTTCAAAATTAGCAGGTGATACGAATAAATCTTTAATGCCTTGTCCATGATAATCATCGATTGCATGGTACATAAGAACGGGAACCTTTTGCTCGAAAGTAATAGTAGATTTTGTGAGTGGAATGTTTTTCCCATCTTCTTTCATTCCTATTGCTTCAATTTGAAACTCACCGCGTTTTCCTTCAAATTCTTTTATGTCAAAAGGAAGTGTAAACTGTTTCTCCTTTTCTTTAGAAGAAAAAGATTTAGCGTGTTCCTTTCCGTCAGCTGTGCGCCAGATTTTATATTGTACTTCGGTTAAAGCATCTTTTATGCCTGCAATATGAATACTTGTGTTTGTAGATTCGTGTGTAATAGGAGTATAAGAAATTTTACCTTGTTCTTGCATAATCTCTTCTTGTTTCTTAGATTCTTGAACCTTTTTCTCTTTTTTAGGCTCTTGACTTACATCGCTAGTATTACAACCTGCTAGAATGGCAGACGTACATAAAGCGATTGCTGCGTATTTTCTCATAAGATCACCTTCTATTGTGTATTATGTTGCATACGTATTTAAAATCCCCACCGCTGTAAGAGAGGTGGGGACATACCCTTGTTCATCATATCATTTTAGTAATGAGATAGGTTAGTGACTTTTAATAGAGCTATTTCTATCATCTTTTAGTAAAGTTTACTGTATCCCGCTATTTGTGGGCAGTAAGACCCCACCTCAGAATTCAGCAAAAGCAAAGAGGTTAGGTGGGGTCTTACTGCCCGTAAAAGCCCGAGTGGTGAGAGCTAATAATCAGTGGGGGTGAACAAAACCCCTACTGATTAAAGTTTTACTTTATAAGAGATATGAATTTTTCCATTGATGTATTAGGCCCTACAAAGTGGCGTTTAATTAAGTACTGTTCGTTTGGCATCCCTTTTGTAATGTGATTACCGTGATCAGTAGTTACTGCGAACTCATAATGTTTTTTTGTTTCTTCAACAGCTGGGTCATTATAAGAACCTACTGGATAGGCGAGAGCGATGACCTTTTTACCAGTAAGGGCTTCGATTTTTTCTTTCGAACTACGTAATTCCTCATCATAATTGCTTGAATGAGCCATCATCGTATGATTAGCAGTATGTGATTGAATAGAAAAAATGCCTGAATCCATCATTTGTTTTATCTCATCTGTTGATAGACGATTTGGTTTGTCTATCTCATTTGCAGTAAGAAATTCAGTAGCCGTAGGTTGGAATCTATCATCCTTTAATTTTTGTAAAATATGAAGAGCATTCATATTATTTTTTCGACCATCATCCATCGTTACAAAAACAGGTTTATTTACACGATTTATATCATTCCAACGTTCAAACGTAAGCATCGTATAACCGTTATCTTTCAAATACTGCATATGCTTTTCGAATTGCTCAGGTGGTACATATAAGCCGTAATCCCCATCACTTGGCCCAGGGTATTTTTCAATCGCATGGTACATTAAAACGGGTACATGTTGCTGGAATGTAATTTTAGATGTTACTAGATTTGTTTCAGTATGATCTTCTTTGATTCCTACTGTTTCAATTTGAAATTCGCCACGTTTTAAATGAAATGATTTTAAATGTAGTGGGAGGGCAAAGTCACGCTCTTTTTCTTGTGAAGTAAAAGCTTGTTTGCTTTCAGGACCGTCAGCAGTACGCCAAATAGTGTAACGTACTTGTTTGAAGGAATCTCTTAAATCCTTTGTATAAAGCGTGGTGTTTTGTGCGTTATATTCATACGGATCCCATGTAATAATCCCTTGCGTTAAAGGCAGTTCAACCGCTTTCGCTTTTTTTTGTTCAACTGTTTGTTTCGCCGTTGCTTCTTTTATTTGTTTATCACTAGTGCTACTAGTGTTACAACCTACGAGAATAGCAGAAGAAAGTAAAGCGATATATGTATATTTTTTCATTCTATCATCCTTCTATTGTGTTTTAATTATCATCACTTATGTCTTGAAATTATCATTCGTATAAGTGAAACTAACTCAAATTTTCGATTTTAAAAATTTGAATTATACCCTTGTACATCATATCACTATAGAATATAGAGGGGAATACATTTTTGGAATAATTCGGAAAAAACCTTATATTTTTCTGGTGGAGTTTACATAAAAATACATATAGAAGAAAGTAAAAAACTCCACCTAAATTTCCTTTTGAAAAAGGAGAAGTAAGGTGGAGTTTTTTATTATATAAACAATCCAGCGATTGTTGCAGATAAGATAGAAGCAAGTGTTGATGCAAATAACATTTTCCAACCGAATCTAGATACGACACTTCCCTGTTTTTCAGAAAGAGCACGGATTGTCCCAACGATCGCACCAATTTGGCTAATACTTGCGAAGCTAATTAAGAATACTGTAACGATTCCAACTGTACGTGGAGATAATGTTGATGCAACACCTTTTAAATCAAGGATTGCTACAAACTCGTTTAATACGATCTTCGTACCCATAATTCCACCAGCTGGGATAATATCTTGAGTTGGAATACCCATTAAGAATGCGAATGGAGCAAGTATATAACCGAAGATTTGTTGTAAAGTAACAGCATATCCCATTGCACCTGAAGCTGCGCTAATTACGTAGTTTACAACTTCCATCACACCGATGAAGGCAATCATTAATGCAGCAACGATACCAGCTACTTTTAAACCATCAAGCGCACCGTTAATCATTGCGCCGATAAAGCTGTCTCCGAATAAAGTTCTATCAAATTTTTGAATCACTTCATCTTCTTTCTTCGTATCAACTGGTGTTAATAGCGAACAAACGATTAAGCTTGAGAATAAGTTTAGTGGAAGAGCTGCTAGTACATATTTCGCATCTAACATCATTACGTATGATGCTGTAACAGAAGCAGAAACGGAACTCATTGCAGAACAACAAATGATGAACATACGGTTTTTGTTAAAATGCTGTAAATCGTTTTTAATAACGATTAACGCTTCACTTGAACCGAAGAATACAGAGTTTACTGCGTGGAATGACTCGACGCGTGGTAAACCAGTAATTTTTGAAATTGCACCGCCGACAACGCGAACGATGAATGGTAAAACACCTAAATAACTAAAGATAGAAAGTAGTGCTGAGAAAAATACGATAATTAATAATACATTTAAGAAAAAGACAAAATCTCTTTGAATTCCATTAAAGAGAAAATCGACACCTGTCGTACCAAGTTTAATTAGTTTGTTGAAAACTTTACTAATGAAGATGATAATTTGTTGACCAATTTTTGTGCCAAACATAAACCAACCGATTAAAATTTGGAAACCAATCATAATAGCAATTGCACGGAAGTTGATTTTACTTCTATTGTTTGACAAAGCAAAGCATAAACCTAAAACGACAAGAATACCGATAATGCTCATTACATATTGCATGTAGTTGCCCCTTTCAGAAGTTCGTATAAAGTTTGTACATAAAACGCTCGTTATATTACTAAAAATAAAACAAAGAGGTTTTATGTCATACGTAAGATGTCTGACCTTTTAGAAAAATAAAAATAAAAAAAGACCCATATGGATTCACTTTCATCTATGAGAGAAAGCTAATCAATATGAGTCCTTTTTTGCACATAGGCTAATATTCATTAGTTTTCCCCATAGTCCAGCAATTTAAGGTTGCCGGGTAGAAACTCTCGATCCATATTATCGAATATATATGAGGTAACATCGTCCGTATTAAATTAGTAGTAGCGTAACATTAACAGAGAACTATCGTCAATAGCTTTTTTTCTTCCGATAGAAATAGACCATATAAGTATGATAAAATGTAACGCAGTGTTATGAAAAAGAGAGGTCGGAAAATGAGTACAAAAATGACGCCACCAGTTGAAAAAAATGATTTTATAGATGTAGTATTTGAAGATTTAACCCATGATGGTGCCGGTGTTGCGAAAGTAAAGGGCTATCCTATTTTCGTTAAAAACGGATTACCAGGTGAAGAAGCACAAATTAAAATTATTAAAGTGAAGAAAAACTTCGCATTTGGTCGTTTAATGAAGCTTCATACAGAGAGCCCATATCGTAAAGATGCAGAATGCCCAGTGTACAATCAGTGCGGCGGTTGTCAGCTTCAGCACTTAACATATGAAGGACAATTACAAGCGAAAGAAAAACAAGTACGTGACGTTATGCAGCGCATTGGCGGATTAAGCGATGTTCCTGTGCACCCTGTACTTGGTATGAAGAACCCATGGGTATACCGTAACAAAGCACAAGTACCAATTGGAGAACGTGAAGGTGGACTTGTAGCTGGTTTCTATCGCCAAGGAACACATGACATTATTAATATGGAATCATGTTTAATTCAGGCAGAAGAAAACGATACATTAATCCAGGAAGTAAAACGTATTTGTGAAAAACATGGTATTTCGGCATACAACGAAGAGCGTAATAAAGGAACACTTCGCCACGTAATGGCTCGTTACGGACAAGTAACAGGGGAAATCATGCTTGTCTTCATTACTCGTACAGCAGAATTACCAAACAAAAAAGCAATCATTGAAGAAATTGCAGCGAAATTCCCAGAAGTAAAATCGATTGTTCAAAACGTAAACACGAAACGTACAAATGTAATCTTCGGAGACACAACGACAGTACTGTACGGATCCGAATACATTTATGACTTTATCGGTGACATTAAATTTGCAATTTCAGCACGTTCATTCTATCAAGTAAATCCAGAACAAACGAAAGTACTATACGATAAAACGTTAGAATATGCAAAATTAGATGGCAACGAAACAGTAATTGATGCCTATTGCGGAATTGGATCAATTTCCTTATTCCTAGCGCAAAAAGCGAAAAAAGTGTACGGCGTTGAAATCGTCCCAGAAGCAATCGAAGACGCAAACCGAAACGCAGCACTAAACAACATGACAAACGCTGAGTTTGGCGTAGGAGAAGCAGAAGTAGTTATTCCAAAATGGTACAAAGAAGGCATAGTCGCCGACACAATGGTCGTAGATCCACCGCGTAAAGGTTGTGATGATGCACTACTAAACACAATCATCGACATGAAACCAAAACGCGTCGTATACGTATCATGTAACCCAGCAACGTTAGCACGTGACTTAAAAGTACTAGAAGAAGGCGGATATAAAACGCAGGAAGTACAACCTGTTGATATGTTCCCGCATACGACTCATGTGGAGTGTGTGGCTTGGCTTAAGTTGGTATAATAGGAAAGCAGTTGATATAGGAGAATCTATACCATCTGCTTTTTGGTTTATTGAGAGTTTGAAATTGTATTCATAGTGAGAGGATTTGAATTTGAAATGATAGATAATTTTTGGCGTGATTTACCACGACCATTTTTCGTACTTGCACCAATGGAAGATGTGACAGACGTTGTTTTTCGTCACGTAGTAAGTGAAGCTGGTAGCCCAGACGTATTCTTCACAGAGTTCACAAACTCGGATAGCTATTGTCATCCAGAAGGTATGAAAAGTGTACGTGGCCGTTTAATTTTTACAGAAGATGAACAACCAATCGTGGCGCATATTTGGGGAGATAATCCTGAATATTTCCGTCAAATGAGTATTGGTATGGCAGAGTTAGGATTTAAAGGTATTGATATTAACATGGGTTGCCCTGTACCGAACGTAGCATCAAGAGGAAAAGGTAGTGGTCTTATTCTACGTCCAGACGTTGCGGCAGAACTTATTCAAGCAGCAAAAGCGGGCGGACTACCTGTCAGTGTAAAAACACGACTGGGCTTTAAAGAATTAAGCGAATGGGAAGATTGGTTAACGCATATTTTCAAACAAGATATTGCAAACCTTTCTATTCACTTACGCACAAGAGAAGAAATGAGCCAAGTCGATGCGCACTGGGAGCTAATTCCGGAAATTAAAAAATTACGTGATCGTATTGCACCAAATACGCTAATAACAATAAACGGAGACATCCCTGACCGTAAAACAGGGCTAGAACTTGCTGAAAAATATGGCATTGATGGCGTTATGATTGGAAGAGGAATCTTTAAAAATCCGTTTGCTTTCGAAAAAGAGCCAAGAGAGCATAGCAGTAAAGAACATTTAGATCTTTTAAGACTACAACTTGATCTTCAAGATCAATATGCAGAAGTACTGCCACGCTCCATCACAGGGCTTCATCGCTTCTTCAAAATTTATGTAAAGGGCTTCCCTGGAGCTGCTGAACTAAGAAATCAATTGATGAACACAAAATCAACTGATGAAGTACGCGCATTACTTGATAAGTTTGAGACGAGTGTTAATGTGGTAGAAGGTAGTGAAACAGTGTAACTTTTGAAAGTTACACTGTTTCATTTTAATTAAGGTAAACCGTATCATAAGTAAGTGAGGTATTCTATGTAAAAAAGGGTAAGAAAAGAATACAGGAGAAAAGTGAAAATGGTAGGTTGGTCTTGATTTTCAATGATAGTATCATGTTTATTTTATTATGCCTATAATTGGAGGCCATGTGAATGTTAAGTGATCAGGCGAGATATTCTAGGCTCGCGAATATAACAAAAATAATAAATACAAAATTAGAACTACGTGAAGTATTGCAGCGTGTAACAATGGCGATATCAGAGGAGATTGTTAAGTGCAACGCTGTTGGAATCTATTTACCCCAGGAAGATGGAACATTTAGAGGGGTTGCAGGAAAACCAGAGACAATAAATGGCGTAACGCTCGATACTCAGGTAATTGATCCTGAAATAGACTTACTGGCAAAAGAAGTTATTGAAACTAAAAAAACCATTTATATTCCTGATACATCAAAGGATCATCGGCCGGATCCGAGACCAGTTGCTGCGTTCAAAATTAAGTCCTTATTAGCTCTACCTATCTCATTTGGGCAAGAGTTATTTGGTCTGGTTTTTTTATTTGATTATGGAATTCCAATGAACTTAACAAATTCAGAAATTCAAAGTGTTGAAGCTTATGTAAATATGGCTGCGGTCGCAATTCAAAACGCAAATAATTTAACACAAAAGGAAAACCTTATTGCCGAGAAGCAGCTGTTACTAAATGTTACCCGTGATTTATCAATGTGTTCCTCGATACAGGAGAGTTTTGATAAATGTTTTCTTTACTTAGGACAGATTTTAGAGAGTAAAAACATGGCAGCCCACCTTTTAGCCCCCCTAGACAAAACAACGATTAAAACAACGAAGTTAAGCAAGAACTGTGATTGGACAGAAGCGGATTGGATGGAGAAAAGCTATGAAGCTAAGATCCAAGAGGTTATTCAAACAAAAAATATAGATAGTAAGGGTCTACTGATGATTCCATTGGTTTCAATGGGAGAAGTATTAGGGGTAATCGTCGTTGGCAAAGAGGGAAAAGCTCACAATTATGGTAATTCCCAAATGCAACTGGCAAAATCTATCGTTGATGCCACAGCGCCTACGTTTTCCAACTTGTTATATATGGATCGACTTGAAAGCATGGTGGAAGAGCGAACGAGAGAACTAGCTGTTGCTAATGAAAAAGTTACAAGTGTTATTGAAAGTATTACGGATGGATTTTTTACTTTGAATAATACATGGGAATTTACGTACGTAAATAAGCATCAATATTTTCCACAAAGAAAAACAGCAAAAGATGTATTAGGTAAGAATATATGGGAGATTTTCCCGAGTAGCGTGGACGAAGTTATGTATAAGGAACTTCATCGTGCAATGTCAGAGCGAACTACAGTGTATTTTGAATTTTTTTCTACCTCTGATGAATATTGGTACGAAGTTATTGCATACCCGTATGATGATGGTATTTGTTGTATTTTTAAAAACATAACGGAAAAAAAGCAATATGAGCAGGAATTGAAAAGGTTATCGAACATAGATTTAATAGGGCAAATGGCAGCAGGTATCAGCCATGAGATTAGAAATCCAATGACAACAGTACGAGGATTTTTGCAGTTATTAAAAGAAGAGCCCACCTATGAGAAACATAATAAGCACTTAAATTTAATGATTGAAGAACTTGACCGTGCCAATTCTATTATTACTGAATTTCTCTCAATGGGTAATACAAGGAAATCGGATTTGCAGATGTTAGATTTAAATTCAATTATCCGCGATATTATTCCTTTAATAAAGATTGATACGTATAATCAAAATAAAGATATTCAAGTCGATACAAATGACATTCCGGAATTACTGTTAAATCGTAATGAGATACGGCAATTATTAATAAACCTATATCGTAATGGCTTAGAAGCGATGGGCACAGAGAAAGTTCTAACCATTAGCACCTACAAAGAAGGTCGAAATTGTGTGGTGCTTGCAGTGAGGGATCAAGGAAAAGGTATCAGGCCTGAAGTATTAGAGAAACTGGGTACTCCATTTTACACGACAAAAGATAATGGAACTGGATTGGGGCTAGGCATATGTTATGCCATTGCTGCCCGTCATAATGCAAAAATAGAAATTCAAACAGGATCGGAAGGCACGACCTTTTTTGTTAAATTTAATCATGAAAATAATGAATAATAACCTCATTTAGATTAGTTACGGTGAACCGTACCACAAATAAAAAGTAAAACCTAAGTAAACATAATCAATCTATTTCACCTGGATTTTGCGTAACATTTACGTTTGAGTTGCCTACTAAATTAGAGTTGCATAAAAAGAAATGGACTAACCTATATCAGGTTAGTCCATTTTTTAGTGTGTTAATTAATAGTAAATCCCCATCTTTTTTTGCTTTATTACTATCATCCTTAAAGGAAGGAGTTATCCGACTACCAACTAAAATACTTTTTACAGTATTTGATTGAAGGCGTTTCTATCGATAGGACCTTTCTTAATTTCTAATACAATAAATTCGTTATTAGAAATATCTCTTAATAAATAAAATCACCCCCATAAGCATTAATCCACCTAAGACTACAAAACCTCCCATTAAAATGTTAAAGTAGTAACTTGACGACATTAATTTATACATGCTAAAAGCATTACTATAATCAACATTTCAGGAGGAAAAACAATGGCAATGAGCAACAACGATATATTAAAGAGAGTAAGGTACGCTTTAGATATAAGAGATATAGATATGGTAGAAATCTTTAAACTTGGTGGTATGGAAGTAACGAAAGAAGACGTAGTTGATATGCTTACAAAAATAAAGAGAGCACCTCAGCATGAATCTGAAAATGATGATGTAATAGAAGATGAGTACGTATTAACATGCGACATGATGATGTTAGAGGCATTTTTAAATGGATTTATTACTTTAAAAAGAGGGAAGCAAGATCCGAAACCAGGACAACCGGCACCTGTACAAAGCAAAGAGAGTGCGAATAACCTTCTGCTAAAGAAAATGAAAATCGCACTATCTTTAACGAGTGAGGATGTACTTGATATATTAGATAGCGTAGGCGTTATAGTAACAAAGGGAGAACTAGGCGCACTATTAAGAAAAAAAGGCCATAAAAATTACAAAGAGTGCGGCGATAGATATGCAAGGAATTTCATTAAGGGATTAGGTGTAAAGTATAGAGGGTAATGAGTCCGATGAATTGGTAAATGATATAATAGGTAGAGTAGGGCTTTTGTGTCCTATTCTTTTTTATTTGTAAAATAATACACTAGGTGATGAAATGGTACATACATATTTAGGTGAGACAATTAATTTTCATATAACTTATAAAAAGAAAAAGTCGGTGCGTCTTTTTGTAGATTCGTACGGAAATGTGGAAGTGCAGGCTCCAAAGGGAACACCTGTTGAATACTTAGTCCAGTTGCTAGAGGAGAAATGGGATTGGATTCAGAAAACACGTAAGGAAATGCAAGAGCGAGCGCTTGGACCACAGGAAAAGGATTATGATCAAGGAGAGGGATTTCTGTATTTAGGAAGTACGTATCCGATACAGATTTCTCAAGATGCAAGTATTACGCAAGACAATGCAGTATTTGAAGGGAATAAGCTACATATTTATGTGAAAGAGCTTAAGGATGAGAAAATACAACAAGCGTTAAAACGATTTTACTATAAGCAGTGTAAGTCATTAGTAGAGAAGAGTATTAAAGTGCATCAAAGTAACTTCAAAACAAAACCGCGTTCTATTCGTATTACAGATAGTAGTCGTACGTGGGGAACTTGTGATTCAAATTTACAACTAACATTCAATTGGAAGCTAGCGATGGCACCACAGCAAGTAATTGATTACGTAGTTGTTCATGAAATGTGCCATATGGTTCATTTAAATCATGATCGATCTTTTTGGCGTCTTGTCGGGAAAATAATGCCCGATTATAAGGAAATGGAGAATTGGTTAGCGTTATCTAGTTGGAAGATGACGGTTTAATGGTGAACTTTATATAGGTTGCGATTATTATCAATACTTGTCGGTAAGTCGATATATTTCAAAAATCGCTGATATATTTGGAGTTACAATCGATATGTTCAAAAAAACGCTTATATAATTTCATTTACCAATGCATTTTTCAATGAAGAGAAAGTAAAAGGAGATGTCACAGCAGACATCTCCTTTTTTTCAGGTATATAAATCATCGTCTAAACTTCACAACAAAATCTCCGTCTACTTTCTCCATTCCATACCCACGATAACCGTTCGAAAGTAAAGCCTGCTGTCCAACAGCGTCACTCATCGGAACACTCTTAACATCCGTCCAATTTCTTTCCTTGCCTCCACGCAATTCCTTCACAAAAACATACCGCATACTCCCGCCATATTTCGCCTTCAATGCAGCAATCTCCATTCCTTGCGCAAACTTATCTTTTAAACTTGGAATGTTAAAAGGAGCAACGGTGCAGCAAACGTAATCGTATTTGCTATCTTTGTTTTGTAATTCGTCCATGATGACTGTCGCTAATATTTTTTGCATCCCATTTCCTCGGCTGTTCGGGTGAACATTTGAAATTTCTTGATAGATGACGCGATGTAGTTCGCTTTCTGCTATGCCAATATCAAGTCCTAAATGTTCGTCGTCGATAGGAGGGACGAGTAGGGCACGAAATGCGATGAGTTTGTTCTCGATAAAAGCACCGATCATCATACCGTTTCCTTCTAGAATGTATTGAAACTCTTCTAGCGAGAGTGGTTGTAAGCGACTTTTATCTTCTAGCGCCTTAACTACAACGTTTTGTAGTGATAAGATGTGTTCGATATGCTCAAGTGATAGTAATGTAACGTGAAATGACTCGTTATTTTGTTTTAATGCTCCTTTGTATAGAACTGTCATGCGTTAGTCCTCCTTTAGCGTACAACGTCTTGAAAGACGGTTAGTTCTTGTAATATATCTTCATTTATTTCAATGCCGAGTCCTGGCTTTTCGTTTAAGCGAATAAATGGTACGTCGTAATGTAAGTTTCCGATGTCTTTCGTGAACTTTAATGGACCTGTAAGTTCAACGCTCGTAATGATTTTTTTCGAGAAAGCGACATGGAATCCTGCGGAAGAGGCAACGGATGATTCGACCATGGATCCAACTTGGCATTCAATGCCGACCATTTCTGCTTGATGAGCGAGTTTTACAGCGGGATATATGCCGCCGCATTTCATTAGTTTTATATTTACTTTATCAGCCGCATCTAATTTAATGATTTGGCGCATTTCACGAGAACCTTTTAATCCTTCATCAATCATAAGCGGAAGGTCTGTTTTAGAACGAATGTGAGCCATTGCGTCAATATCGTCTGCGACAACAGGCTGTTCAATCCAGTCGATGTTTAAATGACCTAATGAACGAAGTGCCGTTAATGTGTTGGCGCTATTTTTCCATCCTTGGTTTACATCAACACGAATCGCGATATCATTTCCTACACGTTCACGTACCGCTTCAATTCTTTTTACATCTTCTATTACATTCGTACCGACTTTCATTTTGAAAGATTGGTAACCTTTTTGAATCATAGAGGCAGCCTCTTCAGCCATGTCTTCAGGTTCGGCAATACTTAAGACGTGAGTGACAGGAAACTCTTCATGGTAGCGCCCGCCAATTAATTGATATACAGGTTGATTTAGTTTTTTGCCCATTATATCAAAACAAGCAATATCTATTGCGGCTTTTGCAGTAGGAACACCGTAAATTGTATTGTCCATTATATCGTGTATTTTCTCGATATTCATTGGATTTTGCCCAATGAGCGCAGGAGCAAGTGTATGTTTTAAAGTATGGAAAGTACTTTCCCATGATTCGCCTGTAACGTGATCATCAGCGACGCCCTCACCGTATCCGATAATGCCTTCATCTGTTTCCATTTTGACGATAATGGAAGGCATATCAGAATAAGAACCATAACTAATAACAAACGGATCGCGAAGTGGTAAACGAATTGCGTAAAGATGAATAGCTGTAATTTTCATTAGGTAGAGACCCCTTCCTGTTTACAATAGTTTTGTACATTTGATATAGTTGACGTTAAATAGTCGTTAATTAATGATAAGGAGTTAGAGAAATGATGATAAAAATTGCAGTTGTCGGTTCAAAAGAGTTTATGGAGACACTTTTACCTGTCGCTCATAAACTAGAAGAAATAGAGATTGATCCATATATTTACCTTCATCCGGCGGAATCTTCTGAACTTTTAAAGCGTTTAAAGCCTTGTGACTTCATCTTTTTCTCAGGTGCTTTACCTTATTATATGGCAAAAGAAATAAGAGAACAATTACGAATTCCAAGTACGTACTTACAGCAAGACGAGACAACGGTCGTATCTTCCATTCTTTCTGTCATGTATCACCAAGGTATTCAACCACATAACATTTCAATTGATTTAGTAGACCGCTCATTCATTACAAATGTGTTCCATGATATCGGTATAAAAGAAAGTCCGCAAGTGTTTGATTATGAAAATATGCTGTGGAGTAAAGATGAAATAAAGAGAGTTATTGATTTTCATGTAACTAAACATCGATCTGGGGAAGCTCATTTAGCTTTAACTAGTATTCATGCTGTCTATGATGAACTTCAAAAAATAGGTATTCCTTCAGAGCGTATGATAGATCTGAAGCAATCGATTATAAATGGGTTAAAAGATGCGAAAATAAAAGCTGAGCTAGCGAAAAGCCATTCAGCTACTGTTGGTGCTTGTATGATTTCTTCTTTAGAATTACGAGAAGGTTTGCTTGAGCAATTAGATGTCATTTCAAAAGAACTGCGTGGTTCATTTAAAAAAGTTGATGAAATGACGTTCATTTTGTATACGACTCGTGGTGATATTGAATCGATTATAAAAACAAATATGATAAATAATTTATTTGCTAGTATAAAAGGAACGATAGCTATTGGGTTTGGTTACGGAAAAACTGTGAAGGAAGCAGAGCAAAATGCTAAAATCGCTCAAAGTTTCGCGAAGAATAATCCAATAGACCACTGTTTTTATATACTAACAAGTGATAAAGAACTATTTGGTCCGTTCCCGAAAGAACAGAGAGTACAAAGTTTGAAGAATGAAAACCCGGAACTCATGAAAATAGCGAAGGAAACGAAACTGAGTCCAGCAAACTTATCAAAAATTATTCAATTTAGTCAATCACATCCGTCATTGAAGTTTACAGCAGCGGATCTTTCTGAATACTTACAAGTGACTCGGCGATCAACAGAAAGGTTATTAAAGAAACTAGTTGATTATGGGTATGCTCATATTTGCGGCGAGGAAATGCCCTATCAACAAGGGCGCCCTCGCGCAATATATGAAATGAATTTACCGGTATCTTTAAGCTTCTAGTTGTGCCTTTTGTTTTTTTAGTAGTTCCGCTTTTTCAATGTCTGATAGTTTCGTAATTGTGAGACCAGTTATGCCGTAAATGATTGAAATAATAGGTACGATGAAATTCAATATAGCATAAGGAGCATATTCGAATGCGCCAACTCCAAGTGTTGCGAGTATAAATACACCACATGTATTCCAAGGTACGAAAACAGAAGTTAATGTTCCGCCATCTTCTAATGCTCTGGATAAATTTTTAGAATGTAGTCCTTTTTCTGTGTATGCATTTGCGTACATTCTTGAAGGAACAACAATTGAAATATATTGTTCAGAGCAAGTAAGGTTGGTTGCAAAGCAAGACGCGATAGTAGAAGCGATAAGTCCTTTTGCTGATGTCGCTAATTTTAAAATTTGATTTACAATTGAGCGAAGAATGCCAGTATGTTCTAATACTCCTCCAAAAGTCATAGCGACAATTGTCATAGAAACTGTATTCATCATCGAATCTAAGCCACCGCGGTTAAAGAGTTCGTCTACTAGCTTGTTGCCAGTGTCTATGACAAATCCATTTTGGAGTGCACCGACAGATGCGGAGACAGAACCACCTTGAATAAAGACTTGTGATAAAAATCCTAAAATAATACCTACGAGAATAGCTGGTATAGCAGGAACCTTTTTAGCGACCAATACCATAACGACTACAGGTATGATTAGTAGGAAAGGTGAGATAACAAAGTTTTGTTGCAATACTTGTAACGTTTGATCGATACCTTTTGCATCAATATTGTTATCGCCGAAGCTTCTTCCTAAGAAAGCATAAACGATAAGAGTAATAATTAAACCTGGAATTGTAGTAAATAACATATGACGAATATGTGTGAATAGATCTGTATTTGTTAATCCTGCGGCTAAGTTTGTTGTGTCTGAAAGCGGTGACATTTTATCGCCGAAATAAGAACCGGAAATGATAGCACCGGCAACCATTGGAGCTGGGATTCCCATACTTAGGCCAATCCCCATTCCTGCAACACCAATTGTTCCCATTGTAGACCAAGAGCTACCGATAGCTAATGCAACAATAGAACAAATAATTGTAATTGAAACTAAAAATAGTGATGGAGTTAAAAGATTTAAACCGTAATAGATCATTGTTGCGACGATTCCGCCGCCAATCCAAGCACCGATCGTTAAACCTACTAGAATAATGATAACGATAGCGGGTAATGCGAGGCGAATTCCTTTATACATTGCTTCTTCGATATCGTGCCATTTGTAACCGTAACGCCAAGCGACGATAGAAGCAACGGTTGTACCGATAATAAGTGGGACGTGAGGGCTTTGTTTTAATACAACAATTGTAACCATCATAACTGCAACTGTAATGATAATAGGGATTATTGCTACGCCAAAAGGTATTTCTTTTTTCATAAACTGCCTCCTCATTATGTATGTTTGTATTTTTAGAATTGTCGCAAAATAGACGTTATTAAATTATAATAACTAAAAATTGATATGAGCGTCAATAAAAAACAGAAAATAAGGAATGTTCTATCGTTATGAAGTGAGTTGTCGATCGTATTTAAAAATAAACAATTGACTTTTTTCTTAAAATTCAATATGTTCATAAAAACATCTGTTTTTCATAAGTATAATTAACCTGAATGGTTTTGGAATTTGGGAAGGAGAATGTAGCTTTGAAAACATTAGAACTACAAGAGCGGTTAACTGAAATTTTTCAGCATTTACATGAAAACCCTGAAGTGAGTTGGAAAGAGTATGAAACGACAGCGTATATTACTAACTTTTTAAAAGAAGAAGGAATTTCATATAAAATATTTGATGATTGCCCAGGCGTGATTGCTGAAATTGGAAGCGGAAATCCAGTTATTGCAATTCGTGCCGATATGGATGCACTTTGGCAAGAAGTGGACGGAGAGTTTAAAGCGAATCATTCATGTGGTCACGATGCTCATATGACAATTGTGATGGGGCTTATTTTACAATTGAAGAATACGAGATGGGATAGCGGTACTGTTAGATTTATTTTTCAGCCGGCAGAGGAAAAAGGAAATGGTTCTCTAAAGATGGTAGATAAGGGTGCTGTGGATGATGCTGATTTCTTATTTGGTGTTCATCTAAGACCGATTGAAGAACTACCTTTGAAACAAGCTGCCCCATCTATTCGTCACGGAGCAGCAGGATTTTTAGAAGGAACGATTCATGGAGATGATGCACATGGGGCACGCCCACATCAAGGGATAAATGCAATTGATGTCATTTCTATGATCAATATCGGTTTGAAAAATATATGGCTACCACCGCAAAGTTCATATTCAGTGAAGATGACAAGGTGCCAGGCTGGCGGGGATAATTTGAATATTATTCCGGGTAACGGGCATTTTAGCTTAGATGTTAGGGCAGAGAGTAATACATTATTAGAAGAATTGAAGAAAAAAATAGAGCATGTAATAGAATCGGCCGCATCTATGGGATCGAAAACCTCATACAAATGGATCGACCTTGCACCAGGAGCTGAAGTGTCAGAAGAAGCTGAGCGCTTTATGCGAAAAGGCATTCTTGAAGTGTACGGGGAAGAGGGATGCACTGGACCACTGTATACGACAGGAAGCGATGATTTCCATTACTACACAGTGAAGAGACCACATTTAAAAGCTGTCATGCTTGGGCTAGGGGCCAACCTACAACCTGGATTACACCATCCATATATGAAGTTCGATCATAGTTGTATTATGGATGGAGTAGAAATATTGAAACAAACTGTATGGAAAGTATTAGAGGACAGGGGCTAGAGAGCTCCTGTTTTTTTGTAGTAATTTGTCGTTAAGTCGATATATTGAAAAAATCGTTGATATATTCTAAGTTACGATAGATATATTCAGAAAATCATTTATATAATTTTACGTACCAGTAAACTTGATGCAAAATGAGTCTCCAGTACATGGTGTATAATAATAAGTACCATTTTCTAATAGGAGAAGACGAATGAACGAACAATATTACGATGCTGTATTACATATAAAAACTGTCGGTGAGCAAAAGGGCTTTAATAAATCTATGCATTATCACCGTTATGAACCGACGCCATATAGCGGATTAGATGAGTTATTGAATCAATATGAAATAAGAAGTAGCGACCGAATTGTAGATTTTGGGTGCGGAAAAGGACGATTAAACTTTTACATGCACCATAAGTGTGGTGCTTCAGCGGTTGGAATTGAAATGAATGAAGAGTTTTATAAAGAAGCAATGGATAATCTAGAGCGCTATGCACGAAAGGTAAGAAACAGTAAAGATAAAATTGGGTTTGAATGCTGTTTAGCGCAAGAATATGAGATTGATTCACGTGATAACCGGTTTTATTTCTTTAATCCATTTTCTGTACAAGTATTTATGAACGTAGTAAATAACATTTTACTTTCGGTAGAAGAAGCGGAGAGAGAAGTGGATATTATTTTATACTATCCTTCTGAAGATTATATTTTCTTCTTAGAGAACCAGACTGCGTTTGAGCTGAAGAGGGAAGTAAGGTTGTCGGGTGCTTATGAGAAGAATGGGAATGAGAGATTTTTAGTTTATACATTAAGAATATAAAAAAGCAGGTGCCTTGGCACCTGCTTTTCTTTACTCACGTCTATATACTTAGTTACGGATTAAGTAATCAAATGCACCTAAAGCTGCGTTTGCACCTGAACCCATAGAGATGATGATTTGTTTGTACGGATTATTTGCACAGTCACCTGCTGCAAACACTCCTGGTACGTTTGTAGCGCCGTGCTTGTCTGTTACGATTTCACCGCGAGCGCGTTCAACTGTTTCGCCTAACCAGTCTGTGTTTGGCACAAGACCGATTTGTACGAATACACCTTGTAATTCAACGTGATGAACTTCTTCAGTTTCACGATCGATGTAAGAAATACCGTTTACTTTATCAGTACCAGTGATTTCTTTCGTTTGAACGTTTTTCAAAACAGTTACGTTTGGTAAGCTGTTAAGACGCTCTTGTAATACAGCATCAGCTTTTAATTCTGGCATGAATTCAAGAACAGTAACGTGCTTAACAATACCTGCTAAGTCGATAGCTGCTTCAATACCAGAGTTACCTCCGCCGATAACAGCTACGTCTTTTCCGATGAATAATGGACCGTCACAGTGTGGGCAGTATGCTACACCTTTATTTTTGAACTCAGCTTCACCTGGTACGCCAACGTTACGCCAGCGAGCACCTGTTGAAACGATTACGCTCTTACTTTTCAGAATAGCGCCGTTTTCAAGTTCCACTTCAATAAGTTCTTTTTTCTCTAAACGTTTTGCACGTTGTAGATTCATTACATCGATGTCGTATTCTTTTACGTGCTCTTCAAGACTTGCTACTAGCTTAGGACCTTCAGTGCGTTTTACGCTGATGAAGTTCTCAATACCCATAGTATCCATTACTTGACCACCGAAGCGCTCAGCAACGATACCAGTACGGATGCCTTTACGTGCTGCATAAATCGCTGCACTTGCACCAGCAGGGCCGCCACCAACAACAAGAACATCGTATGGATCTTTATCAGAAAGCTCTGATGCATCTGGACCGTTACCCATTTTAGCTAAAATTTCTTCAAGTGTCATACGACCGCTTCCGAAAGATTCGCCGTTTAGGAAAACTGTTGGTACTGCCATGATGTCTTTGCTTTCTACTTCCTCTTTGAATGCAGCGCCATCAATCATAGTATGTGTAATACCAGAGTTTAGAACGCTCATTACGTTAAGAGCTTGTACAACATCAGGACAGTTATGACAACTTAGGCTGATATAAGATTCAAAATGATATTCGCCTTGAATGTTTTTGATTTGATCGATTAATTTTTGTTCAACTTTTGGAGCGCGTCCACTTACTTGTAGTAAAGCTAACACTAATGAAGTAAATTCGTGTCCTAATGGAATACCAGCGAATACGACACCAGTGTCTTCACCAGGGCGATTTACGCTAAAGCTTGGTGTTCTCTCTAATTCAACTTTTTCTACTGTAATCTTAGATGACATAGTAGCTAATTCGTCTACTAGAGCTAACATATCTTTAGATACGTCGTCGTCTCCAGCGCTTACTTTAAGTAAAATATCGTTCTCCATTAACTGAAGGTATTGGGATAGTTGTGTTTTTATATCTGCATCTAGTATCATTTTGATCGAACTCCTTAGATTTTGCCTACAAGGTCAAGGCTTGGTTTAAGTGTTGCAGAACCCTCTTGCCATTTAGCTGGGCAAACTTCACCTGGGTTGTTACGTACGTATTGAGCTGCTTTAATTTTGTTAACAAGAATGCTTGCGTCACGGCCGATACCGTCAGCATTGATTTCCATAGATTGGATAACGCCGTCTGGATCGATGATGAATGTACCACGAGCAGCAAGACCTTCTTCTTCCATTAAAACGTTGAAGTTTGTAGTGATTGTGCGAGTTGGGTCACCAATCATAATGTATTCGATTTTGCCGATAGTTTCTGAGCTATCATGCCATGCTTTGTGAGTGAAGTGAGTGTCTGTAGATACAGAGTATACTTCAACGCCTAAGTCTTTAAGAGCTGCGTATTGGTTTTGTAAGTCTTCAAGTTCAGTTGGGCAAACGAATGTGAAGTCAGCTGGGTAGAAACAAACTACACTCCATTTTCCTTTTAAACTTTCGTCAGTAACTTGGATAAATTCTCCATTATGGTAAGCATTAGCTTTAAACGGTTTTACTTCTGTGCCGATTAATAACATATTAAAATTCCTCCTAAATGTTGGTTTTGAGCATCAAAAAATAGTGTGCTCATAAAATATATTTTTTAATTAACTATAATAATTCTAATTCGATATTAATTATCATATAGAAGTGGTTATTTTGTCAAGAGAATAAACCAACTTTATACCAATTTAATTAATATTTATTCTCAATTAAGGTTGTTAGGGAATTAAAAGGTAATTTTCATGTCATAAATTTTCAATGAGTGTTTGAAAGAGTAGTGTGTATGTTAGAGATATGGTGTAAGTATAAATTCTTAGGAAGGAGATATTTCTTAGAAGTTGTAGATTTGAAAAGGAACTGCTTATTTCTATTTTACAAAGAATTGTGCGATAAATAAAATAAAATGTATCGGAATCTTTGTGAACAATTATTGTCATCTTAAATGCATATAATAAGAAGTAGATTGCAATGAGAAATAGAAATATTGACGCTCATTTCTAACAAGATATAATAAAAACGAGATATGTATTGCAACAATAAAGATATAGTATAGATCGAAAAGATTTCAGTCTATTATTTTTTACGGCTTTTAGAAAACGCTTACAATTAGTGTGGAGGGGAAACCATGTCTAAGTTCACGAAGTATTTTTTAATGGAAGCTAACGATGTGATTGCATATGTGAAAGAGAAATTATGTAAGTTTGAGAGTGCAAAGGGGTTACAGTGTAAAGAAATTGGTGATGGGAATTTAAATTATGTGTTCCGCGTTTGGGATGAACAGAAGAATATTTCTGTCATTGTAAAGCAAGCTGGGCATACAGCGCGTATTTCAGATGAGTTTAAGTTGTCGACGAATCGTATTCGTATAGAATCGGATGTTTTGCAGTTAGAGGAGGAGTTAGCACCTGGGCTTGTTCCAACGGTGTATTTGTTTGATAGTGTGATGAATTGTTGCGTAATGGAAGATTTATCGGACCATACAATATTACGTACAGCACTTATAAATCATCAAATGTTTCCAAAGCTTGCGGATGATGTAACGACCTTTTTGGTAAACACACTCTTATTGACATCAGATGTTGTAATGAATCATAAAGAAAAGAAGGACCTTGTGAAAAATTATATAAATCCTGAGTTATGTGAAATTACAGAAGACCTCGTCTACGCTGAGCCATTTACAAATCATAATAAGCGTAACGAGTTATTTCCGTTAAATGAAGGATGGATTAGAGAGCATATTTATAGTGATAAAGAGCTTCGTATGGAAGTAGCAAAACTTAAGTTTTTTTTTATGACGAATGCACAGGCGCTTATTCATGGTGATCTGCATACTGGTTCTGTTTTTGTGAAAAATGATTCCACGAAGATTATTGATCCTGAGTTTGCCTTTTATGGACCGATGGGATATGACGTTGGGAATGTAATGGCAAATTTAATGTTTGCTTGGGTGAATGCAGATGCGACCATGGCGCTTGGAGCTGAGAAAGATACGTATATGGGTTGGCTACAATCGACAATGGTAGAGGTAATTGATTTATTTAAGAAGAAGTTTTTAGATGCTTGGAATATCCATGTGACCGAGATTATGGCGAAGGAAGAAGGCTTTAACGAAGTATATTTACAATCTGTATTAGAAGATACGGCTGCAGTGACGGGCCTTGAGTTAATTCGTCGTATTGTTGGGCTAGCGAAAGTGAAAGATATTACTTGTATTGAGAATGAGGAAGCACGTGCTAGAGCGGAACGCATTTGTCTTTAAGTAGCGAAGAAGTTTATTTTACGAGCGAATCAATATAAAACAGGCACAAGCTTTGTAGAAACGTTAAAAGAACAGTCAATGCACTACGCGAAGTAAGGGGAGAAGATGATGGAAGAGCAATTAATACCAATTCAGTGGAAAGAAGATGCTTTAGTTTTATTAGATCAAACATTATTACCGAATGAAGTTGTCTATGAATCTTTCAAGACAGCTGAAAGTGTGTGGGATGCCATTCAAGTAATGAAAGTAAGAGGAGCACCAGCGATTGGTGTTTCAGCAGCTTATGGTGTGTATTTAGGAGCTAAGGAAGTTAATCAAAGTACGGTGGAAGAATTTATAGAGGAAGTCAAAAAAGTATGTGCATATTTGGCAACATCAAGGCCGACAGCAGTAAACTTATTCTGGGCACTTGAAAGAATGGAGGCGGTAGCGACAGAGAACGCGCACTTATCAATCGCCCAGTTGAAAGATAGATTACTAGAAGAGGCAAAAGAGATTCATAGAGAAGATGAAGAAATTAACCGTCAAATTGGAGAACATGCATTAACATTATTCCATGATGGAATGGGGGTATTAACACATTGTAACGCTGGTGCGTTAGCGACGACTAAGTATGGTACTGCGACGGCTCCAATGTACTTAGCGAAAGAAAAAGGATGGGACTTAAAAATCTTTTCGGATGAAACACGTCCTAGATTACAAGGTTCAACGTTAACAGCACTAGAACTACAGCGAGCGGGGATTGATGTTACTGTTATTACGGATAATATGGCAGCTATGGTCATGTCACAAGGAAAAATCGACGCTGTAATCGTTGGGTGTGACCGTGTGGCAGCAAACGGTGATGTAGCAAATAAAATTGGGACATTAGGCGTATCTATTTTAGCAAAATACTACAACATTCCGTTTTATGTAGCAGCACCAACACCGACAATCGACTTAAAAACACCGACAGGAAAAGAAATTCCAATCGAGGAAAGAGATGCTTCTGAAGTGATTAATCGCTTCGGACAATATTCTGCTCCGAAAGAAAGTAAAGTATATAATCCGGCATTTGATGTCACACCACATGAAAATGTAACAGCGATTATTACGGAAAAAGGGATTGTAAAAGCGCCGTTTACGGAGAATTTAAAAAAGCTATTTCAATAAGTAGATAGATTTAAAAAGTCAGTCATCATAAGCTTCATACTTAGGGGGATGTATATGTTATTACAAAAAGAAAGAGAAGAAATTGTAGCGTATGGAAAGAAAATGATTTCTAGCGGTTTAACAAAGGGGACAGGCGGCAATATTAGTATTTTCAATCGCGAGCAAGCTCTTGTTGCAATTAGCCCAAGTGGTTTAGAGTATTATGAAACAAAACCTGAAGATGTAGTTATATTAAACTTAGATGGTGAAGTGGTAGAGGGAGAGAGAAAGCCATCAAGCGAGTTAGACATGCACCTTATTTATTATAGAAATCGTGAAGATATAAATGCGCTTGTGCATACACATTCACCTTATGCGAAGACGATTGCATCATTAGGATGGGAACTTCCTGCAGTATCGTATTTAATCGCTTTCGCAGGCCCGAATGTACGCTGTGCACCGTATGAAACATTTGGCACGAAGCAATTAGCAGATGCTGCTTTTGAAGGCATGATTGATCGTCGTGCCGTTTTACTTGAGAACCACGGTTTAATTGCAGGTGCAAATAACATAAAAATGGCATTTACTGTTGCGGAAGAAATCGAGTTTTGTGCGCAAATTTACTATCAAACAAAAAGCGTCGGAGAGCCGAAGCTATTGCCAGAAGATGAGATGGCGAATTTGGCTAAGAAGTTTGAAGGGTATGGGCAGCAGTAGAATGAAATAAAAACCCCCTCAAGAAAAAATCTTGAGGGGGTTTCTTTACGCCTTCTTAAGCAACAAATACATAAAGTAAGGAGCACCAATTAAAGCAACGACAATACCTGCTGGGATGCCATTAGGTTCAACGATGTTTCGGCCAATTGTATCTGCTAATAGCAATAGCCATCCGCCGATTAAAAGGGCGATAGGCATGAAAATTTGATGTCTTGGACCTACTAAAGATTTCGCGATATGAGGAGCCATTAGTCCGATAAAACTAATTCCTCCTGTTACGGAAACAGCTGCAGCAGCAAGCGCAACGGCTGCAACTAATAAGTATCTGCGTTCTTTTTCAATTTCAATTCCAACACCGATTGCGACTGGCTCGTTTAATGCTAGAATGTTTAATCGATTTGCTTTATAGAAAACGAACGGAATTAATACGATTAACCATGGGAGCATTGCTAAAACGAAGACCCAGTCATCTCCCCAAATGTTTCCGGCAATCCACTTGGCGATAAAGTCCACTTTCATACGATCAGCGGATGAAATAAGGACAATCATCATTCCAGATAGTGCAAATGAAAAACCAATACCAGTTAATGTTAGTCGGATTGGCTGAAGCCCAGTTGATTTGCTATATGAAAATACGTAGATTAGAACAGCTGTAAGAAAAGCCCCGATAAATCCAACGACTGGTAGTAAGTAAAGAAATGAACCTACATCTATTGGAAAGTATAAAAAGAAAATAGCAACAGCAACACCGGCCCCAGAGTTGATTCCGAGAATACCAGGTTCAGCTAAATCATTTCGAGTAATTCCTTGGAAGATAGCCCCTGATAAAGCGAGAGCCATACCAGCTAATAATGTAATAACAATTCTAGGTAGTCTTAAAGAGTATAAAACAAACTCCTCTTTAAAAGTCCCTTGTCCCATTAATGTTGGGAGTAGTCGATCATAAGATAAAGATGCTGAACCAAGTCCCATTCCAACTACAATGGTGGTGATGGTCAGTATTAGTAAAGCGAGTATAATAAGACGTTGTTTTCTTAGAATAGATTGCATCATGAGAATGTTTTTTCTCCTTTACGTACAACGAATAGGAAGAATGGCAGCCCTACAATTGCGACAATAGCGGCAACTGGTGTTTCATATGGAGCGTTAATAGTACGTCCGATTGTATCTGCAAGTAGCATAAAGGAAGCTCCAGCAATTGCTGACATCGGTATAACAAATCGGTAATCTGGACCGACAATTGGGCGTACCATGTGAGGTACCATTAAACCGATAAATGCCATATTTCCGACAAGCGCTACAGAAGCACCAGCAAGTAAGATAATAATGATAAATAGAATGGTTTTAATAACAATAATTTTTTGACCTAGTCCAATAGCCACTTCTTCACTGAAACTAAGAACTGTTAATATTTTTGCTAGTAAGATAGCGATAAAGATACTAATTGAAATGACTGGAATAATAATTTTCAATTGGCTCCAAGTAGTTCCAATTACGCCCCCGGCAGTCCAAAGTGATACATCTTGTGAAATTTTGAAGTAAATACCGACTCCTTCTGAAATTGCGAGTAGAAATGCTGAAACGGCAGCACCGGCTAATACAATTCGAAGAGGGGACAGCCCGCCTTTTTTCACCATACCAATTCCAAATACCATAATCGCGCCAATTGCAGCACCGATAAAGCAAGCAAATGTTAAGTAAAGATAGCTTATGGAAGGGTTGAAGGCTAGCGTTAACGCAAGTGCAGCATTTGCTCCACCAGATAGCCCTAATAATCCAGGATCTGCAAGTGGATTTCGTGTTAATCCTTGCATAATTGCTCCAGAAACAGCAAGGCCCGCTCCTACAAAAATAGCAGCAACTTCACGTGGCAAACGTATTTCGCGAATAATAGATATTTTGTCCCCTTTAGCGGAGGATGTGAGTGCTAACCATACGTCTTTTATTGAAGTATCTGCAGCACCTAATACCATTGCCACCATAAAAATAAGAAAGAATGCAATTATGCTCAAAATGAGTTTGTATGTAAAAGCTATAGAACGTGGATTGTCGTGATCTTTTGTCATTCGTTTCACATCTTTTCTGTTCATAGAATAAAGGAAGAGGAATTCTTAATTTAAGAATTCCTCATGTTTGTATTATTTACCAAGAAAGCTCTTCTTGAAGAAGTCTAGTTGGAAGTCTAATGTAAGTGGATCATTGAAATAGAATTCCATCATGTTTGCTTCGTATACGCGATTATTTTTTACTGCTGGGATGTTTTTATATGATTCTGTCTCTTGGAATGAGTTATCAGTATCTTTGTTTTTACTTACGATTAAGTAATCACCAGCAAATTCAGGTAATACTTCAGTAGATAATGCGTAGTAACCTTCTTTTAATGCTTTTTCTTTTACTTTTTCAGGCATTTTTAATTTCATTTCTTGGTACAGAATTTCTGTTCCACGGCCCCAGTTTTCGCCGTATACATAAAGCTGTTTGTTGAAGTTTTCTACAACAGAAACTGTTGCATCTTCACCAATTTTTGCTTTAATTTCTTTACCAGCGTCTTGTGCACGTTTCTTGAAGTCATCAACCCAAGTTTTTGCTTCTTTTTCTTTGTTTAATAACTTACCGATTTCTAAATGCTGTGTTAAGTAATCAACTTTTCCGTAAGTGTACGTTACAGTAGGAGCGATCTTCTTTAACTTATCAACATTTTTAATATTTGATAAACCAATGATTAAATCTGGATTTAGTTCAGCGATTTTTTCAACGTTTTCATCTGATACTTCAGCAACATCTTTAAGTTTGCTATCAAAGCGTGGGTTTTGTTTAGACCATGAATCTACCCCAACAAGATTTACATCTAATGACATTACGTTACCAGCGAATGATGATAAAACAACAACGCGTTTTGGATTTGCAGGAACTTCTACTTTACCATTTTCAGATTGGTATGTAATTGTTTCTGATTTACTACCTTTTGCATCGTTCTTTTTGTCTGTAGAGCCATTACTACAAGCGCTCATAACAAGAACGAAAAGAACTGTTAGTGAAATAAATAACTTTTTCATTGTCTTTCTCCTTTAACATAGATGATATGTGTATATAATAATTTGTTTAACTGCAATCTTTTTGAAAGAGTAGTGGTAATGCAAAATGCTTATTAAAAATCTTGAATATGAGATACTACAATATAGTATTAACCATATTAATAAAAGAAGATGTAATCTCAAATTTGCTAATTATTAACAAATTGATAATGATTATCACTATTGATTCTTTAAATAATATAATTTTATATAGGTGTATTGTCAATAGTAATTTTGATTGTAAATTTTGCGGAAACAGGTTATATTTTATTGAGAATGATAATCAACGACTAGTAGCTGAGGAGTGACACGAATGAATCAAGAAGAATTGTTTGATGTAACTGTGATAGGCGGAGGACCTGCAGGGCTTTATTCAGCTTTTTATAGTGGACTCAGAGAGATGAAAACGAAAATAATAGAATTTCAACCACAGTTAGGTGGAAAAATACATGTTTATCCAGAGAAGATGATATGGGATGTAGGAGGGCTGCTGCCAGTTACAGGTGATAAACTAATTGAACAACTTGTACAGCAAGGGCTAACATTTAAGCCAGAAGTGGTATTAAATACAAAAGTAGAATCGATTATTCGTAACGAAGATGGCACTTTTACGTTAAAAGCGATCACTGGAGAAGAACATTTTTCAAAAACAGTTATCGTCGCAACTGGAAGTGGTATATTGAAACCTCAAAAGTTATCAATTGAAGGTGCTGAGCGATTTGAAGTATCTAATTTAAATTATACAGTGAAATCTTTAAAGCGTTTCAAAGGTAAGACGGTCATTATTTCCGGCGGAGGAAATTCTGCTGTTGATTGGGCAAATGAATTAGAACCAATTGCGAAAAAAGTGTATGTAACATATAGAAAAGAAGAATTATCTGGCCATGAAGCACAAGTAAAACAACTGCTGAACAGCTCGGCGGAGTGTTTCTTTAATACATCGATTACAAAACTCATTGCTGGTGATAATCATGAAGCGATCGAATATGTAGAATTAACGAATCATGAAACAAGTGAAATTTCACATTTACCTATTGATGAAGTGATTATTAACCATGGATATGAACGTGACATTACGTTATTAGAAAATAGTGAGTTAGACGTTGCAATTATAGATAATTATTATATTGCAGGTAATGCGAATAGTGAGTCCTCTGTAGATGGATTATATGCTGCGGGAGATATTTTAAAGCACGAAGGGAAATTACACTTAATCGCGGGAGCATTCCAAGATGCTGGAAATGCTGTAAATAAAGCGAAACAATTTATTCAACCAGATGCAAGTGAGTACGGAATGGTTTCTTCGCATAATGAAGTATTTAAGAAGAGAAATCGTGAATTGATCAAGCAGATGATGAAATAATAAAAAAACAAGTATACCCCCATTTACTTCTCTATTCGAGTGATAAGAGAGGTAAATGGGGGTTTTCCTGTTTACTATATTTTCAATCATTATAATGACACCGGTTTCATCAGTTCATGTGATATGAACGTTTTATTTGTAAATCTTCCTAGAAAACAATGAATCTATGTTTTGCTGACGCAGAACAATATTACATTATGCTGTCCCTTTAGCTCGTTCGTTAGGAAATGGCATATTTAATATAGACGCAATATACTGTTTTCCATGCATTCGAGCTAATGATTCTAATATTTGACGGACGCGTTTTGTAAGATGTCCTTGTCCCTTTATAGCTTCACAATATGCGTCATAGAAAGCGTATTTAGCCCAAAGGAAATCATCTTGTTGGAATAAAAAATGATTTTTGTACCATTCCCCAATTGTATGGTAACAATTGTTTTCATGTATTACTGAGCTTTGAGAAAGAATACGATCAGATAAAGATGTAGTTAAATGAGAAATTGTGTTTTCTGTTTCAACCTGTAATGTTTTTTCTAACATTGTAATGATGTGACGAGTAGCCATATGTTAACTCTCCTTTGTGTAAATGGGTAATACCATTCTATATTTAAAAAATCCTTACTATATTATTATACAATATATGGAATGCATCCACCTTCTTTTTAAATTGCATTTACAAAATCTTTTTTATTTGTTTACAAAAATAAAGTAAGATACAGTATATATGAAAAAATAATAAAGGAATGAACGCGTTGTATATAACAGTAGAAGAAGCTGCGGAGTATTTGAATTTACCAAAGTCGTATATTGAAGAGCTAATTCAGCAAAAGAAAATTCGTGCATTATTTGATGGAGAGCAATATTTATTAAATAAAGAACAATTCAATACACATTTAGAACAAATGGAGAAATATAAGCAATTAGTGGAAGATATATTGAACGAACCAATTCCAGAAGATATGGATGTTAAAGACGAAGATTAAACTATGGGAGATCCCGTATGAAGATATGCAGAAATGTATCTTCATACGGGATTTTTAGTTTCAAGATATCAAAATTTTAAGGAGTCCCCAGGATTTTTTGGAATTTGATAGGTAGTAGTCTACCATGTTAAAAGCATATTTTTTTACAGCTAGGACAAACATAGAGCACGTAACCTGTACAGATACATATACTATCAGTGCAAAAGCTTATAAATTAATGGAAGGGGTTTTCTCGTGAGTTTATTTCATTGTGATTTTCTGAAAGACTTAATTGGATCTTATGTGAGAGTAAACAGGGGTGGTCCGGAATCTCAAAAAGGAACAATAATATCAGTATGTCCGGACTACTTCGTATTGCAGAATGAAAAAGGTGAGCTTTATTACTATCAACTTAGTCATCTAAAAAGTATTACAAAAAATGCGAAAGACTGTGGATCAAGTGATTCCGAGTGGGAAGATTGCGAATGTGCAGAAGACTTTGAGGCACTACTTCAAACTTTCAAATATTGCTGGGTAAAAATTAATCGCGGTGGTCCAGAGAAAGTAGAAGGCATTTTGCAAGATGTATCTTGTGATTTCGTAACATTAATCGTAAAAGAGGAACTTATATTAATTGCAATAAAGCATATTAAAAGCGTTAACTATAATGCATTAGCATGCGGAGAGAGCGATGAGAGCGATGATAGTAGCAGTAAGGAAAATAGTAGCAATAATTCAGGTCGCGCTCGTGCACAAAGACAATCAAGTAGAGGAAGATAAGAGGAAAGGGGGATACGAAATTGGAGAATGTATTATGCTGTGACCAAATTAAATGTTTAGTTGGTGAGGCTGTAAAAGTAAATCTTCGCGGACCAGAAAGTCGAGTGGGTGAGCTCGTAGCGTTAGGCAAAAATTATCTAACGCTACAATTACCTCATGGTGAATTAGTATATTATCAGTTGAAACATGTGAAGAGTCTAGTTAAGAAAGTGAAAGAAAGTAAATGTGGCGATTGTTATAGTTCATATTTCTGCTCTGATGAAGATACTTTTGTCGATGTATTACGTGACTTGAAGTATAAGTGGGTAAAGATTAATCGTGGTGGTCCAGAGTGCGTGGAAGGTTTATTAAGTGAAGTGCATGAAGAATGTATTACACTAGTAAACTGCGATGAAGTCATTTATATCATTAATTATCATATTAAGAGTGTGAGTCAAGTAGTGAAATGTAAAAAGAATGAAGATGAATAATGTTTAATAAATAAGAGGGGCATTATGAGGGAAAGAGAAGAACAATTTCTTATTTCGATAGTATGAAAAGGAATTACTTACTATTAAAACAGAACTTTGCCCTGATTATTTTTTTAGAAATGAAAGACAGGAAAGAAGAAATCCATAGGAAGGAGGATACAGATGAATGAGTTAAACAAAAGTATTGGAGAAAATATATATGTTAAATTAATCGGTGAAAAAAGATTTAAAGGTGTATTAATAGACGTAGGAAATGATATTGTTGTTCTTTACAACGGACAAGACTACGTATATATATCTTTATACCATGTACAATATTATAAATTTTTAAGACCACATGATGAAGAAATATCAAAACCAGATGTTGATTCTGTAATTAAGAGGGAATCACCTTCCATTTCTTTGAGAAAAGTATTAAGTACTTCTAAAGGGATTTTTACAGAAGTTTATGTAGCAGGAAATGCTCCAATACATGGTTATGTTACAAGTGTAATGAACGATTATATTGTTTTTTATAGTCCAGTTTATAAAACAGTATATATATCTTTAAAGCATTTGAAATGGTTAATTCCGTATAAAGAAAATCAAGTCCCGTACGCCCTCAATAAAAATGAACTCCCCGTGAATCCATTAAATATTACGTTAGCTAGAACATTTGAAGAACAGCTTATTAAAATGTCCGGCAAAATTATGGTGTTCGATTTAGGTGAGGAATCTAATAAGATCGGAAAGATGGCAAAGATTGATGAAGGGCATATTGAAATATTAAAAGCACGTGATGCAAAAATGTATGTGAATATTCAACACGTGAAATCTGTCCATTGTCCGTAGACTAGTTGAAAGGGCTGGCTTTTTCTTTTATATGCAGAAGAAAAGGTCGAGCCTATTTGTTTAGCTCGATTTGAATATGAGGGGGAAAAATGAATTGAATATAAATGTGTTAGTGTGAACGTTGAAGAGGAAATCTTGTGCTAAATCATAAAAAATATGTACGAGCTGTCTTTTGATGTATTCAATTTATTTTTTGAGGGAGAACTGCTTAACTAATTTATTAAAGGGGTTTTGTTTGTGGAGCAGTTTCCAAATTCGTTATCGATTACATTACTTGGTAGTGCTGGTGGAGCAGCAAAAGCAGTTTTAGCAATTTTAAATCAAGCGATAGTAAATGAAAAAGACCCGATTTATGAAGTGATAAAGAATGTTACATTTCATTTGGTTGATATAAAACAAAAAGATAGGACTTATTATGATGAGTTGTTTCCAAATTTGAAAGATCAATTGTTTTTATATGAAATCGACCTTCAAGATGTAGTGACATTTAAACAGCATTTAAAAGAAAGTAGTACGAGTGTTGTTATTGATGTTTCAGGGGCAGATACAATCAGAGTATTAAGTTGTTGTAATGAACTTGGAATTTGTTATATTAATTCAGCTTTGGAAAATGAGGCAGTAGATCAGGACGATAGTTTAATCGGCTTTCAGCTTACGGAAAGATATACGAGGTTTGAGAAGGAGAAAGAGAAATTTACAGGTACAAAGGCAATTATAGGCTCAGGTATGAATCCAGGTGTTGTTCAGTGGATGGTTGTTGAACTTATGAAGGAACGCCCACAGGAAAAGCCAAGAGCATGCTATATAGTAGAACATGATACGTCATTTTTGAATGATACAGCACTAATAAAGCCACATACACTGTATGCTTCATGGGCAGTAGAGCGATTTCTAGATGAAGCGATATGGAGTTATCCGATGTATATGAGTCATCATCGTCCCCTTTATTTTTATGAAGATGTATATGCTTCAGAGTATAAAGTAAAGTTAGGAGAGAAAGAGTTTTATGGTTGTTTAATGCCACATGAGGAAGTTTTAATTTTAGGGAAAAACTTCAATATGGAAGTTGGGTTTCTTTACCGAATTAACGAGTATACAACAAATGTAATTAGGCAGAATTTAGATAAGGTAGAAGATTTATGGAACTGGAATCGTAAAGTATTTAATCCAGCGGAAGAAGAGATTGCTGGCGAGGATCTAGTTGGTGTATTACTCGTTTATGAAAATAGCGAGACATATATGTATAACGTGATGAATAGCAGTCAAGTTTTTCGTAAATATAAAACAAATGCAACTTACTTCCAAGTAGGATGCGGAATTTATGCTGGTTTGTGTAGTTTACTTTTCGATAACTTTAAACAAGGTGCCTATTATGTAGAGGAATTATTATTAAATACAGAAAGTAAGTATGGAGAATATTTAAATTTATATATGAAGGATTTTGTAGTAGGGGGAAATGATTTTACGGATGGATTGCTACATGATCGGGTAAGATGGATATAAGTTATAGTGAAAAGGGAGGGGGATGGGGATCCCCTTCCTTTTCGTATTGCCCTGAAAGCAATTTCATACTGATAATTTAAGGAGATAATATGTAGAGTGTTTGTATAGAACATGAGGAGTATTTATATGAACAAATTTAAAAGCTTTATTTATGAGGAAAAAGAAGCCTTAAAAGTATTTGAAAGAATTAACGGGTTTGTTAGTGAATTGATGTTATTAGGAAAACCGAAATCAACGAATTATGAATGGTGTAATATACGGGAATCCTTTTATATGTTGTACAGCTAATGGAAAGTTATGCAGCGCGATATAGAGTGACATTTCATATGCAAGTAGATGGAAATCTACCTGTTATAAATGGTGATGATAAAAAATTAAAACAAGTGTTATTAAAAATGGAATAGAATCAATGCCAGAAGGTGGAGATATTCATATTCGTGCATATCAAAAAACTGAAAGGCATTTGTATATTTCTGTTGAAGATCAAGGCTTTGGTATAGAGAAGGTTGAAAAGGCTTTTTACACAACAAAGGAGAATGGTACGGGACTTGGGTTAATGATTACATATAAAATTATTTAGGAACATCAAGGAAGTATCGCGATTTAAAGTAGCATGGGAATAGGAACGAAAGTGGAAATTTTTTTACCGACAGCATAATATGCTAGAGGAAAATATTTTTCAGAAAAGTGTTCTTGTTGTGTAAATATAAACATTTTATAAAATGTTTCAAGAAGGGTTTTTTTTATAAAATACTTCGTTTATAATGGAGGAAAATATCGACATGAGATTTGTTATTCATGTAACGGTTCGGTAGTGTTAGAGAAAGAAGGGGTGCACGCGCATCCTTTTTTCTATGCAGATATTATGAAAGAGGTGGTATGATGGAATTAACATTAAATTCGACTGTATGTTTACACACGATTCAATTTCGAAAAGAGCAAAAGAATTATATTGTAAAAGATACAATTACAGGAGAAAAATATGAAATGCCGCCACTTTGGATTGATGCATTGGCAATGATGCGTGACGGTTTTTTATTAGGGGAAATTGAGGAGAAATTAAAAGAAGAGTATCCAGACGAAGAAATAAATATGCTAGCATTTACGAGGCAACTGTTAGAGCTAGAGCTTGTCGGAATGGTAGATGGGGAAGAAATAGCTTGTACAAAGAAGAAAGAGAAAGATTATTTAGCTTGGTTACGTCCTCGTGTTGAGCAATTCTTTCTTAGTTTAAATAAAAAAAATAGAAGCAAAGGTCAATGATGATCTTTGCTTTTTTGTATAGTTTGTTTAAAAAATTACAGCGAATGCTCTTGCGAAAGCACCGTCGCTATCTTTAATTTTTAAAGGTGCCGCTGAGAAAAAGAAACGTTTCGTGTGAATTGCATCTAAGTTTGTTAAATTTTCAATTAAATAAATATTATTCCCAAGTAGTATGTGATGTATTGGTGATGTTTCTGTCGTTACCTCATCAGGAGAAATGAAATCTAGGCCGACCGATTTTACTTTTAATTGAACTAATTCCTCGGCTAATTCTTCAGAAAGATAAAAAGCTTCTTGCTCATACGCCTCTGTATTCCATTTAGTAGATAGATTGGAATGGAAAATAACAATATCTCCTTCTTTTATGTCAGCGTTGTGTAATACTTCCTTACGTAACTTTCGCTCTTGAATATGAGTTACATCAATAAGAACAGCTTCGCCTACAAATTGATCTAGGGGTAATTGATCAATAGTCGTTGCGCCTGAAATGAAATGAGCAGGAGCATCACAATGCGTGCCAACATGAACGACAGAATGAAAATCTGTAACTTGATAGCCTGTCTCTTCAACGCTTGTAATGGCTCCTAAATTGATTTTTGGTGTTCCAGGGAATTGGGACATATTGTTTTCAAATGTTTGTGATAGGTCAATTACTTTCATTTTAAATACCTCCAATATATGTTTTGAAATAAAAAAACTCACCCTTCATAATCAAGAAAGATGAGTTTTGCACACAATAGTTACGTTTTATCTTTCAAAATGCAATGCATTTTGCAGGAATTAGCACCTATTCAGTTTATATAAACTGAGGTTGCTGGGCGTCAAAGGGCCGGTCCCTCTGCCTCTCTTGATAAAGACATATTAAGTTTTCGTTTCTGAATATTCACTACTTTTAAATTGTAATTCATTTCCTTTTTTCGTGCAATACAAAATAGGTATTCACCCAAATAAAGTTGCTCGCATATTGTAGCTTATGTAAATAGAATGCTGCGAAGGAGTGAGTGCAGTGACAGGAAATGTATTGAATTATTACGCTGGTGGAAATACAGCTAGAGGATTTCATAATTTATACGACGAGAATTTAAAAGGGCTAAACAGGTTATTTATTTTAAAGGGTGGTCCTGGAACCGGGAAATCTTCTTTAATCAAAGCAATAGGTCGTGAGTGGGTTGAAAAAGGATATGATATTGAATTTTTACACTGTTCTTCTGATAATAAATCGGTTGATGGTGTAATTATCCCGAAGTTAAAAGTAGGAATTGTTGATGGAACATCACCGCATGTTATTGAGCCGAAAATGCCAGGAGTTGTTGAAGAGTATATTAATTTAGGGGTTGCTTGGGACTCAGATAAATTAAGAAAGCAGAAGGTGGAAATTGAACGATTTGTTTCAGAAGCAAGTAAGGCTTTTCAAACTGCTTACGCATGTTTTAACGAGGCGCTAGTTATACATGATGAGTGGGAGAACATATATATTAATAATATTGATTTTAATAAAGCAAATGAACTAACCGATCAGCTGATTCAGAAGTTATTTACAGATAAAGGCGGGAAACAATCGCTTGTGAAACACCGGTTTTTAGGGGCAGCTACACCGAAAGGAGCAGTTGATTTTGTTCCGAATTTAACAGAGGGATTACCACATCGTTATTTTATAAAAGGACGCCCAGGCTCTGGGAAATCAACAATGCTTAAAAAATTAGCTAAGGCAGCAGAAGAAAAAGGATTTGAAGTTGAAGTATATCATTGTGGATTTGATCCAAATAGTCTTGATATGGTTATCGTAAGAGAATTAGGGTTTGCAATTTTTGATAGTACCGCACCACATGAATATTTTCCGAGCCGCGAAGGTGATGAAATTATAGATATGTATGCCTTGATTGTGACACCAGGGACAGATGAGAAGTATGCGACAGAAATTCGTGACGTGTCGATTCAATATAAAGCAAAAATGAATGAGGCGATGTCTTTCCTAGCGAAAGCGAAATCAGTTCGTGATAAATTAGAACGAATTTATATTGCTGCTATGGATTTTTCAAAAGTAGACGCATATAAAGAGGAGATTCAAAAAGAGTTTGAACGAATTGCGGTTAGTGTAACAGAAAAGAACAAGTAAAAAATAAGGAACTTTGGTAGGCTGTCGGGAATTTTCTGACAGCTATTTTAGTATGTAGTAAACTTAGTAGTATATTTGTCGAATTTCCAAGGAAATAATCAAAAAATGGAGAGGGTATGAAATGAGAGAGAAAATTAGGTTGGAGTTAGCAAGAATTGAACAAGAGAATGATGTGAAAATTTTATTTGCAGTGGAATCAGGGAGTCGTGCTTGGGGATTTCCATCGAAAGATAGTGATTATGATGTTAGATTCGTTTATATGCACCCGGTCGAATGGTATTTATCAATTCATGATAAACGAGATGTAATTGAGTATCCGATTAGTGATGATTTAGATATAAGCGGATGGGATATTAAAAAAGCGTTACAATTATTCGCAAAGTCAAACCCAGCTTTACTCGAATGGATTCGATCGCCGATTTTTTATTCGAAAAACTCTCATTTTCCAGAACAACTTCAGCAAATGAGTGATAAGCACTTTGATCCAAAAGCAACGATATATCATTACCTACATATGGCTTCAAAAAATTATCGTGAATTTTTGCAAGGTGAGAATGTAAAGTTGAAAAAGTACTTCTATGTATTACGTCCTATTTTAGCTTGTAAATGGTTAGAGGAGAAAGAGACTTTACCACCTGTAGAATTTGATCGGTTGATTACAGAGTTATCATTAGAACGCAGTGTATTAGATGAAATTGAACAGTTGTTAATAAAGAAAAAGGCAGGTACTGAATTAGATATTGGATTAAAAATTGAGGTGTTGAATCAATTTTTAGAAGAACAACTTCATTACTACCAGCAATATGTAAAAGGAATTGAAAAGGGATTAGGAATCGACATTGAGAGTTTAAATACATTGTTTCGAGATATGTTGTTTGCAGTAAATGAAAAAGAGCACAAGTGAGTTTGTGCTCTTTTTCATTTTGTAGGAATAAAGAAAACAGATATAGCTGCGAGAAGACCTGCGAATGAGAATAAGTAAAAATTCCATGCTAAGTCGTACTGCATTGTCATAATAATACCGACAAGAATAGGACCAGCAATTGCACCAACTCGGCCAAGTCCAAGTCCCCAGCCTAAGGAAGTAGCCCGGATATGGGATGGGAAGTATTGTGTTACATATGCATTTAATATTTGAGTAATGCCGACTGATCCAATTCCAGCAAGACCAATTAAAAGGTAGATGGTTGTAACAGATGGTTTAATTGTTAATAGTCCAATACATATAGCTGCCATAAGATAGGAGATGCTAATAACAATTTTAGCTCCTATACGATCCGCAATTGCTCCAGCAAATAATGCACCGATAGCGGCAGTAATATTTAGCATAAGTAGAAATGATAAACTAGATCCAAGAGGGTATCCTGCTTGGCGCATCATCTGCGGTAACCAAGTATTTAAACCATATATTAAAAACATTCCCATTATATAAGTGATCCAAAAAAGCAGCGTTGCTTTTATGTATTCTTTTGAGAATAAAGTAAGAAATCCATTTTTCTTTCGTATATTAGATGAGGTTTGATGAGTTTCATCGTTTTCATGGAATTCAATTTGAAAACGATGAAGGATTTTTTCTACTTCTTCTTGGCGATTACGTGATAATAAAAATTGAATGGATTCAGGTAAATAACGAATGATGAAAGGAATGAGGAGCAGTGGAATCATTCCGATGCCAAACATAGTTCTCCATCCGAAATCTTCTAACAGGAACATAGACAAAATAGCGCCTAACACGATACCTAAAGGATAGCCAGTAAACATAAGAGCATAAATAAAAGATTGCCGCTTTTTTGGTGAATATTCAACGGTAAGTGCTGAAGCTGTTGGAATAACACCGCCTAATCCGATTCCTCCAATAAATCGAGATAAACCAAATAATTCAGGAGAAGGAGCAAGTGCAGCTAGACCCATTGTGATAGAAAAAAGTGCTAAACAGCATATAAGCGTCCATTTTCGCCCAATTAGATCTGTAATGGTTCCAACTAGAATAGCGCCAATAAACATCCCAAATAAAGCATAGCTAGCAATTGTACCAGCGTGTGCTGGTGAAAGTGCCCAGCTTTTGTCTTCTAGGAGCTTTGGCAGAACGGCCCCGTAAATACCTAAATCATATCCATCAGCTAGAATAGCTAGCCAACAAATAAAAACAACAAGTTTTGTAATAGAGCTCGAAAAGATAGTTTCTGTAGATTCTAGATGAGGTGGAGCTGAAGGTTGCATAATATTCACTCCTTTTAATTTGTAGATGAATATATTATTTTATTTTATGTTAATATTTTCCTTCTTGTATCGGGATTTATCTGAAAATGTTTTATAACAAATAAAGAAGTTCAACAGGAAACCTGTTGAACTTCTTTATTTGTTTACTCATTATCAACTCGTTTTAACGGTTGATCTGCTGGACCTTCCATAACATCTCCCTCAATTGAAAAGCGTGAACCGTGGCAAGGACAGTCCCAAGTACAATCACCATTATTCCATTCAACTTCGCAGCCGAGATGTGTACAAGTTGTATCGACAATATGTAATTTTCCATCTTTGTCTTTATAAGCACCTGCTCGTTTTCCGTTAACATGTACGACAGATCCTTCACCAACTTCGAGATCTTCTGGCTTACGTAATGTGGTTTCAATCTTTCCTTCAATTAAATGTTTCGCAACATCAATGTTCTGGGAGAGGAATGTTTTTATATCTGGATTTGCATGGAAGCGTGATGGTGCATACAGTTCCTTATAGGGATTTTGGACTTTTAGAATGGAGTCCTTCAGTAAATGAGCGGCAGCAGTTCCAGTTGTCATTCCCCATTTACGATATCCAGTTGCAACAAATATATTTGGATTTCTTTCGTTAATATGTCCGATATAAGGAAGCTTATCTAGCGTGATTAAATCTTGTGCTGACCATCTATAGGGAACTTCATCTACTCCAAACGTTGCTTCCGCAAAAGAATACAGTGCTTCATAATGAAGCATTGTGTTTATTCCTTGTCCTGTTTTATGACTTTCTCCGCCAATTAAAATTAATTTTTCTCCATTGTTTGTTGTATAGCGCAAGGAACGTTTTGGGTCATCAATACTTAAATACATGCCACCTGGATAATCCGTTTTTGCTTTGATTGCAAGAGCATAAGAGCGTTCGGCATACATTCGCGTAAAGAAAAAGCTATTCGCATCATAGAAAGGAAAATGTGAACAAGAGACAACATATTTGCAAGTGATGCGATGTCCGCCCTTTGTAATGACTTGTGGATAATCACCCTTTTCCACATCAATAGCTGTTGTTTGTTCATAAACTTTTCCGCCCATCTCCACAAACTTTTCTAAAAGTGTTTTCAAATAAAGGAGGGGATGGAATTGTGCTTGGTTTTTCATGACAAGTGCAGATTGTACTGGGATCGGAATTGATAGAGATTGAACATAGTCACAAGGTATATTTAATTTTTGATAGGCTTCATATTCTTTCGATAAACTTCTTAATCCATTATCAGTAGTTGTATATAAATATGAATCTTCATTTGAGAAATTACAGTCGATTTTATATGTTTGCACCGTCTCATTTATGAATTGTAGAGCATGATTATTTGATTCATAGTAAAGCCTCGCTTTTTCCACACCGAAATGATTTATTAATTCATCATAAATAAGATCGTGTTGTGCTGTTACCTTTGCTGTTGTATGCCCAGTCGTTCCATTTAAAATAAGCCCAGAATCAATTAAAACAACGTTCATACCTTCTTTTGCAAGTAAATAGGCAGTCGTAATGCCTGTAATACCAGCTCCGATAACAGCAACTTCTGTCTTTGTATCTTCAGATAAAGGGGGAAAAGCAGGGACCTGAGTAGATTCAATCCAATAAGATAATGGGAATTGTGGAAATGTATCGCTTGTCATTATAAAACCTCCCGATTTTAGAACAATTTTCCTTTTAATATTTCCATATGATATGAAATTCATGTGCGCTGTTTTAGAAAGAGTCTATTTTTATTAAAAGAGAGATATAATTATTTTAATATAATTATTTGGTGTTGTCGGTATGAAGAGGTATGAGTTGTGTAAAGCTAGATTCAGGTGAGTTTATTTGTTGTTTATAACGAGAGTTCTTGAATAAAATAGAGTTTGTAGGATGGAATTGTATGTATATAAATAAGGAGCGAAACCTTATAAAATATATGTTTATTCTTTAGTGAAATAAAGTATAATTATAAAAATATAACCAACTTTTATTACTAGGTCATAAAAGTTGTTGACAATATAGAAATTCTATTGATATGATTCATCATGTGGAAAGGTTGATAGAGAGTAAAAAGAGAAATGTTTTTCATTGATAATAAAAGCGAAAAATAAGTGACGATAGAGTGAGTATATTTTCCTTATAATAGATGCTTTTTTAATCACCTAGTAAAATCAATCTGGAAGCAAGAATTGATATATGTAAGTTGCGCAAGGCGCGGCATAAGAAAGGGGCAAAAGGATGAAGGAGCTTCATACGTTTGGGTGGTATGCAGCACGTGTATCACCACATTTGCCGAAAAAAGCATTTAAACCAGTTCCTACTCGTTTATTTGGTGGACTGGCTTATTTGCTTGTGGCATTGGCGGGGTTAATATCGATTGGTGTATTTGAATTGAATGTGTGGGCGAATCTAGGAATTGCGATTGTTCTTGGATTATGTTTTGCTTCACTTGGATTTTTAGGACATGAAATTTTACATGGAACAGTGGTAAGAAAAGCATGGCTTCGTGATTTTTTAGGCGCGATAGCATTTATGCCATTATCAACTGGCCCGAAGCTTTGGAGAAAGTGGCATAATGCAACGCATCATGTTCATACACAACATGAAGAGAATGACCCAGATGCATGGCCTACACTGGAGAAACTGAAAAAGAGTAAGTTTTTGAGGTGGGTATATCGCATGCCTCTTCATGTTCGTTCATTCTTTAGTTTTCTGTCACTAACCATTCAATTTACGTTACATTCGACTCGAATGTTCTTTCATTTTATAAAGGAATTTAAGTCATCCAATCAAAAATCTGTATGGCTTCAACTTCTTTTGCCTTGGACTGTTTGGATTAGTTTATTGTTTATTATGGGACCTGGAAAATGGTTATTTGCATATGTAATTCCATTGTTAATTGCTAACTTTATTGTAATGGCATATATCGCAACAAATCATCGCTTAAATCCAATTGTTCCAGTAAATGATCCGTTAGCGAACTGTTTATCAGTAACAGTGCCGCGCTGGGTAGACGTTTTACATTTCAATTTCTCATATCATACAGAACACCATTTGTTCCCTGCTATGAGCTCTAAATACTATCCGTTAGTAAAAGAGAAAATTAAAGAAATGTGGCCGGAACGCTATCATGAGATGCCAATGACAAAAGCTTTGGCAGCGCTATGGAATACACCACGTGTGTATTATCAAGGAAGTGAATTAGTGGATCCGCATAGAGAGCATTTCTATGGTTCTTTAGGAAATGGACTAGATCCTCATAATATTTCATATCGTGAGGAACATATAGAGGAAGAAGAGAGTATTAAAAAAGTAAATCAGTAAAAATTGATATATTTTGCAGTGAAAAAGCAAGCCATTTCAGGCTTGCTTTTTTTTATAAAGAGACTTCTTTTTTATTCTTTTTACTAAATTGAACTGAATTTGTTTCTTTTCGTTGTAGGCGTTTTTCTAAAAGATTAACAAAATAAGTAAATACAAGAACAAGTACGAGGTAATATAAACCAACGATTATGTATGTATCTAACTGTTGGAAGTTACTTGCAGCAATTGATAAACCTGATCCCCATAATTCGGACAATCCTACATATGCAACGAGAGAAGAGTCCTTTAATCCAATAATAAACTGATTTCCTAAAGGAGGAAGAGATTGACGAAATGCTTGTGGTAATACAATACGGCGCATAGCTAAAGGATAAGGCATGCCTAAAGAACGAGCAGCTTCCAATTGTCCACGGTCGACAGATTGAATGGATCCGCGGAAAATTTCAGTAATATATGCACCGTTATGGATTGCTAAAGCAATTGCTCCTGCCCAAAAAGGAGTGAAGACAATAATCGATGTAATACCGAAATAGAGAATGGCAATTTGAACAATTAAAGGTGTACCACGAATAATGGCGATATATACATGAGCAATACTATTTAAAATCTTATTGTTAGAGATTCGAAAAAAAGCGAATAGTAATCCAATTAGTGAACCAATTAATAGGGATGTTAGTGTTAATTGTAATGTGACAATAGTAGCCTTTAAGAGTGTGGGATAAGTAGACATAAAAATTTCAAACATATGTGTCACCTCATATTGTATGGATTTTGGTAGGGAATGAAATACCCCACATAAAAAGTGGGGCATAATGTCTGAAACATTTGACTAGCTAATTTACTTCGTTTTTTCCTCTTCACCGAGAATATTACGTCCAAACCATTTTTTACTGATCTTTTCATACGTACCATCTTTAATGATTTCATCTAAAGCTTTATTTACTTTCTCAACCATTTCTTTATCATCTTTACGAATAGCAATTCCCATTTCATCAAGATTTAATGGTTTTCCAGCTTCTTTTATATTTGATTTACCTTCTTTGATCATGCGTAAACCAACCATTTGATCAGTGATTACTGCATCAATACGTCCAGGTTCTAAGTCCATAAGTGCAGTAATATCGCTATCATATTCTGTGATTTGATTTGTATGTTTTGCAACAAGGTCTTTAAAGGTACTAGCTTTTACAACACCAATTTTCTTACCTTTCAAATCTTCTGGAGAAGAGATAGATGTATTCTTTTTAGCAACAAAAATTTGGGCACCAGAACGATAATAAGGATTGGAGAAACTAACGGCTTTTAAGCGTTCTTCTGTAATTGCCATACTGCCCAATATAGCATCATATTTTTTCGATTGTAGACCTTGAATTAGCGTTTCCCACGGATTTGTAATAGGAGTGGGTTTCATATTCATTTTTTTCGCAAGTGCCTCACCAATTTCCACATCAAAACCGGCAAGCTTTCCGTCATTTTCTTTATAGTTAAAAGGTTTATATAAGCCACTCATCGCATAACGAAATTCTTTTTCACCATTTGAAGTAGTAGCACTTTCCTTACTACAGGCTCCTAGTATGAAGGATGTACATAATGTAATACTCGCAACAATGGTTAATAGTTTTCTTTTCATAAAACCCCTCCTATATATTGATCATACGGATGGTTTTAAGTATGTTACTGAGATATTTTATTTGGACAATTAGTTGTGCACCGTATGAATGTATTTCTTTTCATTTGAAACAGAAGTTACATTATAAAACGTTGCGTAAAAATTGCTTTGCTCGTTCATGTGATGGAGCTGAAAAGAATTGTGCTGGCGGAGCGTCCTCTACAATCTTTCCATCATCCATAAATATGACGCGATCTGCTACATCTCTTGCGAAATTCATTTCATGAGTAACAATAACCATGGTCATTCCTTCTTCAGCAAGTTCTTTCATAACTTGCAATACTTCTCCAACAAGTTCAGGGTCTAAGGCTGAGGTAGGTTCATCAAATAGCATAATTTTAGGATTCATAGCAAGAGCTCGTGCAATGGCAATACGCTGCTTTTGACCACCTGACAGGAGGTGGGGAGTTACATCTGCTTTATCTTGTAGACCGACTTTTTGCAAAAGCTGATTTCCAATTTCCTTTGCATTTGTTGTTTCTAATTTTTTTACATGGATAGGTGCTTCTATGATGTTTTCTAGCGAGGTCATATGGGGAAAGAGGTTAAAGTGCTGAAAAACCATTCCGACATTTTCACGGACTTTGTTTAAATTTGAATGCTGTGGATCAATTCGTTCACCTTGTAAGTGAATTTCACCTTCATCATACATTTCTAAAAAGTTAAGACAGCGAAGTAATGTACTTTTACCGGAACCACTGGCACCAATTAAAACAACAACCTCTTTTTCTTTTACTTGTAAATCAATTCCTTTTAAAACATCAAGCGAGCCGAATGATTTTACTAGATTTCGAACCTGAATCATACAAAACCCCCAGTCAAAAATATATTTTACAAATGTTTCCCCTTATTTCTGTTATTAGCCACAAATTGTCAGAATCCTTCATTTTTTTCGTGGGATTTGATATTCAAGGAAATAATAAATTTTAAAAATCCCTATATCCTTCTATAATGAAAATATGGATAATAATATATAGGTAGTATTTATATTGCTTATAAAAAGGGGGAAAGAAAAAATGGAAAAAGAAAGGAAGACATTTTCCTTTGGCTTACGTATGCAGCTTATGCTATTCACTACAATTTTAGCTTTTATTACATATTCGACAAGTTTAATTTTTATTTACGTTATATATGATTATTTTCAAGATTATGTAAGTCAAACCGTTTATAATATCATTGTTATGCTATTAGGCGTAGTATGGTCTGGAATATTAGCGTATGGAGCAGCCATATTTCTAATTAAACCGCTTCGAAAGTTAGAGGAGGCGGCAAGGAAAGCGGCTGAGGGTGATATTCGTGAAGATGTTCCATTACCGAAGGCAGATGATGAAATTAAATCTTTAAGTGTCGCATTTAATATGATGTTAGGAAACTTAAGGGGCATGGTAAAAAATATTGATACAACATTTTCGTATACAAACAATCAAGTACAGCAAATTAGAAGGCAAACAGGGGAAGCAACAAAGCAAGCACGAGGTGTGTCTGAAACTCTTACAGAGATTTCTTCTGGCGCTGAGCAATCAGCTGCTTCCATTCAGGCGATTGTTTCTGCTGTTGATACAACAACTTCTATTGCGAGTGAAGTAGAAGAAAAAGCAAAACAGTCTGACGAGTTGTCTTTAGAAATGGTTCAAGCTTTAGGGCAAAGTACACGAGTCTTTACTTCTTTAATTCAAGGTATTCAAGCATTGGCAAAAGAAAATGAAAATTCGATGCAAAATGTACAGAAATTAGAAGAACGAATGAAACAAGTAGAACATATTGTTTCTGTTGTGAGTGAGATTGCTAGTCAAACGAATTTGTTAGCACTAAATGCTTCTATTGAGGCGGCTCGTGCTGGAGAGCATGGAAGGGGCTTTGCAGTTGTTGCGGAGGAAGTACGGAAACTTGCTGATGAAAGTGATCATTCTGCAAGAAACATATCGCAGTTATTACGAAATATGCAAGATGAAGTACAACAAGTTGCAATGAAAATGACAGAACAAGTGACAATAGCTAAAGAAGAGGCACAACGTGGGGAAGCTACGGAATTAATTTTAAAAGAAATGTCATCAAGTGTTATGGAAGTAGCCGATGCAACGAAGCAAATTAGTGGCTATATGAACGAACAAGTGAGGCACATTCATCAAACAGGAGCACAAACAAAGGCTGTAGCAGCAATTGCTGAAGAAACATCAGCTGGTTCACAAGAAGTAGCACGTGTGACGTTGCAACAATCTAAAAATATGGTAGTAATCGATCAATTGTTAAAGGATTTAGAGAAGCAAGCAGCAGACTTGAAACAAACAATTGAACGATTTTCAATGTAAAAAGGAAGAACAGTATTCTGTTCTTCCTTTTTTACGTATGAAAAGGAGGGATACTTTGTTGAAAACGAAAAACATTGCAAGGATCATATATGGTTTTCACTTTACGCAATCTTTGAAAGTTAGAACCATAATAACTAGTTTGCCAATTTATAATATCGATATCGGGCCAATTGACATAGTCACCTAGTGTATAAGGATCTAAGCTTTCTCGTAAATCTTTAACCCAGCGTATATTGCGATTTTCTTCATCATCGCATTTCCAAGAGGTAATGTATTCTTGTGCAATAATTGCTTTACGATGGAAATAAGCTGTTTCAGTAGGGGTAATATTTTCAACAGCACCTACGAGCGATTGGTGCCAAATACTTGCATCTTTATTTGGTGCATGAGAAAGAAAATATTTCATGATTTGAAGGCCTTTAAGAGGGATAGGTTCATATACGTAGGAACCGGAGCGCTTAAAGTTTTCAGGGATATTCCCACTGTTAAAAAATTCAACAGCTTTTATATAAGGAACTTCATCTATAAAGAGAGAGGGGGTACCAGTTTCAAGAAGAGGAGATAATAAGGAATGGAGTTCAGAGGGAGAGCCAACAAATTCACCTTTTACTTCAATTTTATTTCGTTGCTTTGCGAATAATTCAATTGATGAAGTGAGACGTTTGTCTATATAAGGCGCCCAGTTTTGCCACGCTTGAAATGCAGCGATAAACTCTTCCCATTCCCATGTAATTGAGAAGATTGATACATTTTTTATAGGATGCATTCGAAAAGTTAAAGAAGTAACAATTCCGAAGTTTCCACCACCACCACCGCGGCACGCCCAAAACAAGTTATGGTTTTCATGTTCGTTTGCGCGAATGATTTTTGCTCCGAATTTACCGCATGCTTGTACCATTTCGACTTCTACTAATTGATCACATGTTAATCCAAATAAGCGTGAAAGCATACCGATGCCACCGCCAAGTGTTAATCCAACAATTCCAACGCTTGCGCTTGTACCAGCCGGTATTGTCACACCATAATTCCAAAGCTCTTTATAAACAGTGCCAAGGTTTGCACCAGCTTCAATTGTTGCTGTTAATTTATCTGTATTAACAGTAATGCGATGCATTTCACTCACATCAATAATAAGTCCTCTATTTAGAAGAGAAAAATTTTCATAGCTATGACGTCCGCTTCTTAAGCGAAATGGTATATGACGTTCACGTGCCCATTTTAAGGCGTTACACACATCATTTTTATTTTGGCAAAAAACAATAATACAAGGGAGTTTTGGAATACTTAAATTTAAATTCATTCGGGCTACGTCATAGTCAGGATCTGAAGGAACAACGATACGACCTGTTAATTTTGTTTGTTTCAATTGATCACTCCTTTCTAAAATAAGCAGTTCTTTTTATTAATATATGAAAATCGTATGTAACCTGTGTGGACAAGAATAGGTGAGGAATGAGATTTGCCTTTGTGAGAAATAAATAAAGCATAAGAATGAGGAATCTACATAGAGTTCAATGAAAACAGTTGCAAACTATTCATATTTTGTTATGATAGTGTTACGAAAACGTTTGCATAAAATTTCCGATGGGATGCAAAAGGAGAGAAGGACTATGAATAAGACATGGTGGAAAGAAGCAGTTGCTTATCAAATTTATCCACGTAGCTTTATGGATTCAAATGGTGATGGTATTGGAGATTTACAAGGTATTATTGCGAAACTGGATTATTTAAAAGATTTAGGTATAGATGTAATTTGGATTTGTCCAATGTATAAGTCACCTAATGATGATAATGGTTATGATATTAGTGATTATCAAGATATCATGGATGAGTTTGGTACGATGGAAGACTTTGATGCGTTACTAGATGAAGTTCATAAGCGTGATATGAAGCTTATTATTGATTTAGTTATTAATCATACAAGTGATGAACATCCATGGTTTATTGAGTCTCGTTCATCTAAAGACAATCCGAAGCGTGATTGGTATATTTGGCACGATGGTAAAGATGGTGCGGAACCAAACAACTGGGAAAGTATTTTTAATGGGTCGGCATGGGAATATGATGAAGTAACAGGACAATATTATTTACACTTATTCTCACGTAAACAACCAGATTTAAACTGGGAGAATAAAGAAGTTCGCGAAGTTTTATACGATACAGTTAATTGGTGGCTTGATAAAGGAATTGATGGTTTCCGAGTGGATGCGATTAGCCATATTAAAAAAGAAGATGGCTTCAAAGATATGCCAAATCCAAAAGAATTAAAGTATGTACCATCTTTTGATAAACATATGAATGTGGATGGTATTCAGCCTTTATTAGAAGAGTTAAAAGAGAATACGTTTTCTAAGTACGATATTATGACTGTTGGTGAAGCGAATGGCGTTAAGATTGAAGATGCTGAGCTTTGGGTTGGAGAAGAGCAAGGCAAGTTCAATATGGTATTCCAATTTGAACATTTAAGTTTATGGGATGCAGAAAAGAAGAAAGATCTTGATGTTGTAGGGCTGAAAAAGGTATTAACGAAATGGCAAAAAGGGTTAGAAAATAAAGGATGGAATGCTTTATATATTGAGAATCACGATAAGCCACGTATCGTTTCAACTTGGGGAGATGATAAACAATATTGGCGTGAAAGTGCAACAGCTCTTGGAGCAATGTACTTCTTTATGCACGGTACACCGTTTATTTATCAAGGACAAGAAATTGGGATGACGAACGTTCAATTATTAAATATTGAAGATTATGATGATGTAGCAATTAAAAATTTATATCGAGAGAAAATTGCAGAGGGCGTACCACATCAAGATATGATGGAAATTATATGGGCTTCTTGCCGCGATAATTCTCGTACACCTATGCAGTGGAACGATGAGATGAATGCTGGCTTTACAGCAGGTGCGCCTTGGTTTAGTATGAATCCAAACTACAAAGAAATTAATGTTGAAAAGCAAAAGAATGAAGAAAACTCTATTTTCAATTTCTATAAGAAAATGATTGCCTTGAAAAAAGAGCACGATGTACTGAATTACGGTACGTACGATTTACTTCTAGAAGACGATCCGCAAATTTATGCATATACACGTACATTAAACGATGAAAAAGTCGTTGTAATTAGCAATATCTCAAAAGAGGAAGCTGTGTATAATGAGGGTTCATTCGCACTAGAACGCAAACGTTTGCTTTTAAATAACTATAAAGTTGCGGAAAATGAACAAGTAACTTCAATCACGTTAAAGCCTTATGAAACAAGGGTTTATCGTATTTCATAATAAAAAAGGATGCTCTTAGAGCATCTTTTTTTATGAAAAAAAATAAATTTCTATTGCAAAGTGAAAACGCTTTTATTAAAATAGATTTATGAAAACGGTTGCGTAAAGATAAAAATAAAGTAACATAAGGAATCGTTTTCATAAGAGAAACAGAAATTATAATTTAAATCATTATGTTGTTATAAATAAAGGGGAGGAAGAACAGATGAAAATTACGTCTTTTGATTTTTGGCAAAAGTTCGGAAAAGCATTATTAGTTGTTGTAGCTGTAATGCCAGCAGCTGGTTTAATGATTTCTATCGGTAAGTTAATTGGGATGTCTGCTGGGGATATTAACGCAGTTCATACAATCGCTCGCGTAATGGAAGACATAGGTTGGGCAATTATTACAAATCTACACATCTTATTTGCAGTAGCAATTGGGGGATCTTGGGCGAAGGATCGCGCAGGTGGTGCATTTGCAGCGCTATTAGCATTCGTCTTAACAAACAGAATTACAGGAGCTATATTTGGCGTAAACGCTGAAATGTTAGCGGATTCAAAAGCGAAAGTTTCTTCAGTATTAGCAGGAGATTTAGTTGTAAAAGATTACTTTACTTCTGTACTTGGTGCACCAGCATTAAACATGGGAGTTTTCGTAGGGATTATCACAGGTTTCTTAGGAGCTACTTTATATAACAAATATTATAACTATAATAAACTGCCACAGGCATTAGCATTCTTTAACGGAAAACGATTTGTACCATTCGTTGTAATTGTTTGGTCTACAGTCACTGCAATTGTATTATCACTTTTATGGCCGTTCATCCAAAGTGGATTAAATGAATTCGGTCGCTGGATTGCAGCATCTAAAGATAGTGCACCAGTTGTTGCACCGTTTGTATATGGAACGTTAGAGCGTTTACTATTACCATTCGGTTTACATCATATGTTAACGATTCCGATGAACTACACAGAGCTAGGCGGAACATATACGATGTTAACTGGCTCAAAAGTTGGACAAATTGTAGCAGGACAAGATCCATTATGGCTTGCATGGATTACAGACTTAAATAATTTACTAGCAAATGGAGATACGAAAGCATATAACGATTTATTAAATAACGTTGTACCAGCTCGTTTCAAAGCTGGACAAGTTATTGGTTCAACAGCAGCGTTAATGGGTATTGCTTTCGCGATGTTCCGTAATGTTGATAAAGAAAAACGTGCAAAGTATAAACCAATGTTCTTATCGGCTGCATTAGCAGTATTCTTAACAGGTGTAACAGAACCAATTGAATTCATGTTCATGTTTATTGCTCCAGTATTATATGTTGTATATGCAATTACAACAGGACTTGCATTCGCATTAGCAGATTTAATTAACTTACGTGTTCACGCATTTGGATTTATTGAATTAATTACTCGTACACCGATGATGGTTAATGCAGGACTAACTAGAGATTTAATCAATTTCGTTATCGTTTCATTAGTATTCTTTGGTCTGAACTTTACATTATTCAATTTCTTAATTAAAAAATTCAATTTACCAACACCAGGACGTGCAGGTAACTATATTGATAATGAAGATGAGTCATCAGAAGGAACAGGAAATGTACAGGATGGTTCATTAGCAACAAAAGTTATTGATTTATTAGGTGGTAAAGAAAATATTGCTGACGTAGATGCTTGTATGACGCGTTTACGTGTAACAGTAAAAGATTTAGATGTTGTTGCACCAGAAGCACAGTGGAAACAAAATGGTGCTTTAGGACTTATCGTAAAAGATAAAGGTGTACAAGCAGTATATGGTCCGAAAGCTGACGTATTAAAGTCAGACATTCAAGATATGTTAGGTGCGTAATAAGATGAAATTGCTAACTTTAAACTGTCACTCTTGGCAAGAAGAGAATCAAATGGAAAAGATAAAATATCTTGCTAAAGTCATTCAAGAAGAAGAGTACGATGTCATCGCATTGCAAGAAGTAAGTCAGTCGATACAAGCTGAAAATGTATGCGGTAACAAGAAAGAAGATAATTTTGGACTTTTACTATTAGAAGAGTTAAAAGCGTTACATGTAAAAGATTACAATATTACTTGGGATTTCTCTCATATTGGTTATGATGTGTATGAAGAAGGATTAGCGATTATAACGAAGCATAATGTTGTAAAAGAAGATACGTTCTTTATTTCAGAAAATAAGGATACAACGTATTGGAAAACACGCAAAATTGTAAGTGCGACAATTGCTTATAATGATAAGAACATCACGTTTTACTCTTGCCACCTCGGTTGGTGGAATGATGAAGAAGAATCATTCAAAGATCAAGTTAATCGTTTGATGGGGCGTGTAGACAGTAATGAACTTTCCTTCTTAATGGGTGATTTTAATAATAACGCTCGTTTACAAGGTGAAGGCTATGAATATATGATGCAAAAAGGTTTGTATGACACATATGAGCTAGCAATAGAGAAGGATGAAGGAACAACTGTCCAAGGTGAGATTGCTGGTTGGGATGAAAATAAACATAACTTACGAATCGATCTAATATTGTGTAACCAAAGTGAAAAAGTTCGTTTTTCAAAAGTCATTTTTAATGGTACGAACAGAAATGTAATTTCAGATCATTTCGGTGTAGAAGTACAAGTAGATATATAATAGAAGAAATCCTCACAGATGATGAAAAGCTGTGAGGATTTTTTTGAGGAATACAAGTATTTCCAAGAGAAAATACTTGTATTTTTTATGACATTTCCTATATATTTGTTATTATTGAATGTAAAACTAATTTGGTCATTTTGTATGCATACTTTTTTTACTTCGTTATATAATGAAGTAAGTGAAATATTTAATGGGAAAAATAGTGTATTTTCGTTTAATCCACGATGTAGAAAGTGATATAATTGCAAAATGTATGTATCATTTTCTAAAGAAGGAAAAATATATAATTAGGTGATAACTTCTATGAAACAAATTTGGCGTATTTATAAGACAGATTTACGGAATGTAGCTAAACATTGGGCTGCAATTGTTATTGTTTTAGGATTAATGATTTTACCATCGTTATATGCATGGTTTAACATTAAAGCTTCCTGGGATCCGTATGGAAATACAAAAGAGGTTCCCATTGCAGTTTCTAACCAAGATGCAGGATCTAATTTAAGAGGGAAAGATATTAATATCGGTGAAGAGATTGTAGATTCTCTTAAGAAAAACAAAAATCTTGGTTGGAAATTTGTAGATGAAAAACAAGCAATTCACGGAGTTGAGCGCGGAGATTACTATGCAAGTATTACAATTCCAAAAGATTTCTCTGAAAAGATTGCAACTGTTCTGGATGAAAATCCGCAGAAACCAGAACTTGATTACTATGTAAATGAAAAGGTAAATGCGATTGCACCGAAAATTACAGCAAAAGGTGCATCAGGTATTACAGAAGAAATTAGTAAAAACTTTGTTAAAACAGCAAACGGTGAGATTTTTAAAGTTTTTAATGATCTTGGAATCGATTTAGAAACAAACTTACCAAGTATCGAGAAAGTAAAAGATCTTGTATTTAAGTTAGAAGCGCAGTTCCCAGAAATGAATACACTGATGGATAAGGCGTTAGATGATGCGACTCGAGCAGAGGATATTGTGAAAGTAGCACAAAAAGAGTTACCGGTTGTAGAAAGTGTTATTAATGATGGGCAAGAAGCGTTAGGGAATTTAGATAAATTCTTTGCAAGACAAGATCAAACATTAAAAAATGCTCCAGGGACGATAAGAAATGATTTAGTAGCAGCAAAAGGCGTTATGGATAGTGCAGCTGCATTTACTGACTTTTTAATGAATCCAGGTGTAGAATTAAATATTCCTGACTTGTCTGGAATGAATGGATTACCTGAATTCCCTGCGAGACCAGACCTTTCTAAGTTGAATAGTGATGGTTATAAGGGGATAGCACAAAATATTAATCAAACAGTAAATAATGTTTTAAGCTCATCACGTGCAGGAACAGCTTATGCACAAAGTGTTATGGATGGATTGCAAAATGGAAGCGTTGATCCAGAGATAGCCAAGAAAAATATTTCGACTATATCTAATAATCTTCAAACACATATTGACAATCTTTCTTATGTAATTGATGTTATGGCTCGTTTAGAGCAAGGGGCTCAAACTGAGTTTGGACAAAATTTCTTTAAAACAAGAAAAGAGCATTTAACGGATATTAAGAATGGACAACAAGATTTAAATAATCGTTTTAAACGTTTAAACGATTTAATTAGCACAGGTCAAGAAGTTAAACAAGATGTGCGTGATGGAATCAATCAGAAATTAAATGAAACAAATGCTTTAATCGATCGAGCTGAAAAAGATTACAATGAAACGTTTGTAGCTGATTATAAAAAGGCAGTTAGCGCAGTAGATCAAGCTAAAGCCGATGCAAATCAAATATATGATAATGCAAAAGCAGATTATGATAAAGCGAAAAATAGCCTCGAAGGTGCAAAAGCAGATTTACAAAAAGCAAAAGAAGATGTACAAAATAGAGGTATTAATGGTTTAGATTCAACGAAAGTAGCTTTAAATAGCTTAAATGGTCAATTCCAAGCTGGAATCGGTTTAATTGATGATATGATTCCTGTTCTAGAAAGTACAAATAAGGTTTTAGCAGATGTAAATAGTGATAAAAACCTTAATAATGGAATCGCGAAATTAAATAAAGCGAAAAGTAGTCTGCAAAAAGGTGTAGAGGCAACAAATAAAGGAATTACACTTCTTAACAATGGCCAGAAACCTACAAAAGATGTAATTGAAAGTATTAATAACGCTGCGAAGGGCGGATCAGCTCAATTAACGGATGTATTATCGACGTATGATTCAGAAATTGTACCTAACTTCAATACAGCAATTGCTCGTACAAAAGAAATGTCGAAAAATACAACTCAAATTTTAAATGATGCAGACAAAAAGCTTCCAGATGTTAAAAAATTACTAGAAGATTCATCAAAAGGCTTAGTAGACGGTAAAAAGAAATTAACAGACATTAAAGCTGACATGCCGGAAACTGAGAAAAAGATTAAAGACTTAGCAAATAAAATTCGTGATTTTGAATCTGAAGAGGATATAAAAGACATCATACGCTTATTGAAAAATGATGTTGAAAAGCAAAGTGATTACTTCGCGAATCCAGTAAATTTAAAAGAGAATAAATTATTTGCGATGCCAAACTACGGTTCAGCGATGTCACCATTCTATACAGTGCTTGCATTATGGGTAGGCGCATTATTAATGGTTTCATTATTAACAGTAGAAGTACATGAAGAGGGCGCGAATTATAAGAGCCATGAAATTTACTTCGGACGTTTATTAACATTCTTAACGATAGGTCTTTCACAAGCGTTTATCGTATCAATGGGAGATATATTCTTACTCGGTACGTACGTAGTCGATAAGTTCTGGTTTGTGTTATTTAGTTTATTTATTGGTGGAGTCTTTGTTTGTATCGTATACTCACTCGTTTCTATTTTCGGAAACGTTGGGAAATCGATGGCGATCATTTTACTTGTACTGCAAGTAGCAGGATCGGGCGGAACATTCCCAATTCAAATGACACCAGCGTTCTTCCAAGCAATTTATCCGTTCTTACCGTTCACATACGCAATTAGTGCAATTCGTGAAACAGTAGGCGGAATGCTTTGGGATATCGTAACGCGAGATTTACTTGTGTTAAGTGCTTTCGTAGTAGTTATGATTGTCGCTGCGTTATTACTGAAAACACCAATTAACAAATCGAGTGAAAAGTTTGTTGAGAATGCAAAAGGAAGTAAAATCATTCACTAAAATAAAAGGTTCCTACCGAGAGAGGTAGGAACCTTTTTGTTTAATCAAATTTTAATTTTTTTAATGCCTCTGCGAACGGGTTGTTTAATGGTTCTTCTTCTTTGTTCTGTTGTTTCATATATTTTTGAACGTCGCGCTTATCAGCTTTGTTTCCAGATTCTTTTTTACGTCTCTCTTGGAACGTGGAAAGTTTTTCGCGATAGCCACATTTACATGCGAAGATTTGGCCTGCACCTTCACCACGTAATTCTAATTTCTTCTTACATTGCGGACAGCGAGCGTTTGTTGTACGAGATACGTTTTTACGATGACCACATTCACGATCTTGGCAAACGAGCATCTTTCCTTTTTTACCGTTTACCTCTAGCATTGGTTTCCCGCAGTCTGGACAAGACTTCGTTGAAATGTTGTCATGTTTATATTTTTTATCACTCGATTTAATTTCAGAAACAATTTCTTTCGTATAGTTCTTCATTTCTGAAATGAATACTTCTTTTTTTAGTTTACCCTTTGCAATTGCTTCGAGTTTTTGCTCCCATTCACCAGTTAGTGTAGGAGATTTCAGTTCTTCTGGCACTAAATCAAGTAACTGACGGCCTTTTGAAGTAATGTGAATATCTTTACCACGTTTTTCAAGTAAGAACGAATTGAATAACTTGTCGATAATATCAGCTCGTGTCGCTACAGTACCTAATCCACCAGTTGATTTTAACGTATCAGCAAGTTGTTTATTTTGCGTATCCATATATTTCGTAGGATTTTCCATTGCTGAAAGTAAAGTCGCTTCGTTAAATCGTGCAGGTGCTTTTGTTTGACCTGATGTTTGCATAATTAACTTTACAGTTAATGTATCGCCTTTTTCAATGTGAGGTAGAAGTTGTTCTTTTACGTCATCAGTTACATCATCATCTTCAAAGCGATTTTCATATACTTCTTTCCAACCGGCATGCAGAATAGTTTTTCCGCGTGCAATGAATGTTTCATTACCAACTTTTGTGCGTAACGTTAGTTGCTCGTACTCGAATGCCGGGAATAAAACTGCTAAGAAACGTTTTACAACTAAATCATAAATTTTACGTTCTTTATCTGTGAAGGCCGAGAAGTTAACGTATCCTTCTGTCGGAATAATTGCGTGATGATCACTTACTTTACTATCATCAACAAATGACTTATTAGACTTGATAGACTTTTGTAATACTTTATGTGCTAAAGGACGGTACTCTCCAACGCCACATGCTTTTAGACGTTCTGGAAGTGTTCCAACGATATCAGATGAAATGTAGCGTGAATCTGTACGAGGGTACGTTAGCACTTTATGTTGCTCATACAATTTCTGCATAATGTTTAACGTTTCTTTCGCAGAGTAACCGAACTTTTTATTTGCATCACGTTGTAATTCAGTTAAATCGTAAAGACCAGGAGAGAATGACTTCTTCTGTTTTTTATCAATTTCCACAACAGTAGCATTGTGTTTATCTAAACCTCTTACGATGCTATCAATTTTTTCTTTATTAAAACTGCGGCTATTACCATTTGCATCTTGCCAAGTTAGTTTTAACTGATTCGTTGTTTGTGCTTCGATGCCATAGTAAGTTTGAGATTTGAAGTTCTTTATTTCATCTTCACGATTAGCGATCATAGCGACAGTAGGTGTTTGTACACGGCCGCAATTCAGCTGGGCGTTAAAGCGAGTCGTTAATGCTCGAGTCGCGTTAAGGCCGATATACCAGTCAGCTTCTGAACGTGCAACTGCTGAAGCGTATAAATTGTCATATGCTTTACCTGGTTTTAAATTTGCAAAACCATCTTTAATTGCTTTATCAGTAACAGATGAAATCCATAAACGCTTAATAGGCTTCTGTATTTTAACTTTATCGATAATCCAACGAGCGACTAATTCTCCTTCACGCCCAGCATCTGTTGCTACAATAATTTCATTTACATCTTTTCTAAGAAGCTGACTTTTTACAGCATTAAATTGTTTCCCTGTTTGTTTAATAACCGTTAATTTCAAGCGCTCTGGTAGCATCGGTAAATCTTCTAAATTCCACTGCTTATATTTCACATCATAGCTTTCTGGATCAGCTAATGTAACGAGATGGCCTAAAGCCCAAGTTACAATATATTTACTACCTTCAAGGTAGCCATTTCCTTTTTTATCGCACTTAAGTACACGCGCAATATCACGTGCAACGGAAGGCTTTTCAGCGATTATAACGCTTTTTGACATATTTAAAACATCCTTTCAAATTTCCATACGTTAACTATAGCATACATCTTCTTGAGATTCAGTTTCGCTCCAAATTTGAATGTTTCTTAGTGGAGTGAACGAAATCTGTTTGAAATCAAATGATGGCGATAGAACATAATATGCACAATGATGAGACTATGAAAAATAGATACTTATTTATTATGCGTATTGTTTTATCAGTTGCTTCTATATGAAATAGAAAAGTAAAGAACTTGTTATTTTAGTAGAATAAGAGTAGACTTTGAAGTAGATGAATACTAAACACATGGGAGTTTGTGGAGACAAACTGAGAGTATGACTAATCCGTCATTGACCATTTGAACCTGTTGGATAATGCCAGCGTAGGGAGAGTGTAAAAGCACATGTTCAGGCACTTTGCATACGCGCAAAGTGTCTTTTTGTGTATCTCCCATCACTATAGTTAGGGGATGAGAAGGATGAATATGAAAGAAATTAGTAAAGTAGTGGATTTGGTGAGAGAATCTAATCCGCTCGTTCATAATATTACAAATGTTGTTGTAACAAACTTTACAGCTAACGGTTTGTTAGCGTTAGGGGCATCGCCTGTAATGGCGTATGCAAAAGAAGAAGTAGCAGAAATGGCTAGCATTGCTGGAGCGCTAGTATTAAATATGGGGACACTTCGTCCTGAAGAAGTAGAAGCGATGTTACTTGCGGGTAAATCAGCAAATGTGAACGATGTACCAGTACTGTTTGATCCAGTTGGTGCAGGAGCAACATCGTATCGAACAGAAGTTGCGAGGCATATTCCGGCTGAAATTGATTTAGCGATTATCCGCGGAAATGCAGCTGAAATAGCGAACGTTATTAATGAGAGCTGGGAAATTAAAGGGGTAGACGCCGGTGCTGGAAATGGCAATGTCGTAAGTATTGCAAGGCAGACAGCGGATGAATTAAATACAGTAGCGGTGATTACTGGAAAAGAAGATGTTGTTACAGATGGAGAGCGAACGATTCTTATTCGAAATGGTCACTCTATTTTAACGAAGGTTACGGGAACTGGTTGTTTACTAACTTCTGTAATAGGAGCATTTGTAGCAGTAGAAAAGGATTATGTAAAGGCAGCGGTAGCGGCATTAACGTTTTATGGTGTAGCTGCGGAACTGGCAGCTGCTAAGACAGTGGAAAAGGGACCTGGTAGTTTCCAAATTGAATTTTTAAACCAGTTAGCAAATACAACTTCAGATGATATTGAGAAGTATGGGAAGATTGAGCTTATATAGTAAGGAGGGGAACTAGATGTCACGTATTACAAAGGCTGAAATGTCTAGATTACTATCAGTATATTTTATTATGGGAAGTAACAATTGTGCGAAGGAGCCACTACAAGTATTGAGAGATGCACTTGAAGGCGGTATAACAATTTTTCAATTCCGTGAAAAGGGGGAAGACGCTTTAACGGGCGAGAAACGTATTTGTTTTGCAAAAGAACTACAAGCAATTTGTAAGGAGTACGGTGTACCATTCATCGTAAATGATGATGTGGAACTAGCTCTCGAGTTAGATGCAGATGGCGTGCATGTTGGCCAAGATGATGAAGGAATTACTTCTGTTCGTGAAAAAATGGGAGATAAAATTGTTGGCGTATCTACCCATACAATTGAAGAAGCACGCTGGGCAATTAAAAACGGAGCTGATTATTTAGGTGTTGGGCCTATTTTCCCAACGAGTACGAAAAAAGATACGAAAGCTGTGCAAGGAACGAAAGGTTTAGCTCATTTTAGAGAACAAGAAATTACAATACCAATCGTTGGGATTGGTGGCATTACAATTGAAAATACCGCTGGGGTTATAGAAGCCGGTGCGGACGGTGTTTCTGTTATTTCCGCGATTAGTTTAGCTGAATCTCCGTATGAAAGTACGAAGAAGCTAGTAGATGAAGTAAATAGGAGTTTGTAGGAAAAGGGAACTTCACAAAAATAGTAAAGAACATAATGGATGGTTAAAAATATTTAAACAAACGTTTGATTAAAAAAGCACAAACCCTTTAAAATTGTAGGTTTGTGCTTTTTCTTTAAAACATAATTGATATTAAAAGCATTCCAATTCCGATAGAAGTGAATGTTGCGATTAGGCCTGGAATCATAAAGCTATGATTTAAAACATATTTACCAATACCTGTTGTACCAGTGCGATCAAAGTTAATGGCAGCAACGATTGTTCCATAGTTTGGAATAAAGAAGTATCCATTTACTGCAGGGAACATCGCGATTAGTAGTGCTGGTGGAATACCGAGTGATAATCCTAGAGGCATTAAAGCACGTACTGTTGCTGCTTGGCTATATAGTAAAATAGATAGAATGAATAATGCGATGGCAAATAGCCATGGTGCACTTGTTACTAGGTGTTGAATTGATCCTTGAATCATATTTAAGTTTCCGTTAAAGAAAGTATCTCCCATCCAAGCGATACCGAAAATAGCAACAACTGCTGTTGCCCCCGCTTTAAAGACGTTACCAGACACGATGCTTTCTACATTTGGTTTGCAGAAAATAATAATAAGAGCTGCGATAGTTAACATAACCATTTCAATTGTGTTTGGCATGGAAAGACGAACTAACTTCCCGTCAACCATCCATCCTGGCCGAAGTGCTTCAAATGAACCGAGAAGGACGACAAGGAAAGTTCCTACTAAGAAAAGGATAACGGATAGTTTAGCGCCCTTTAAACCAACAAATTCTTTCTTCTCTTCAATTTTAGGAATCATTCCTTCTTTTAAACGTTTCAAGTATTCAGGGTCTTCATTTAATTCTTTCCCCATTTTGCTAGCAACAAATGCAGCTACCATACAAGCGATGAAGGTAGAAGGAATACTTACTTTTAAAATATCTAATAAGGTGATTTTATAGTCAGCTAGCATTGCTAAAAGTGCAACTGTTGCAGCTGATATAGGACTAGCTGTAATTGCTTGTTGGGAAGCGATTACGGCAATTGACATTGGTCGTTCCGGTCTAATCCCAGATTCGCGAGAGACTTCTGCGATAACAGGAAGTACAGAATAAGCAACGTGACCAGTTCCTGCGCACAGTGTAAATAAATAAGTAACAATTGGAGCAAAGAATGTAATGCGCTTTGGATTTTTTCGTAATGCTTTCTCAGCCAGATGAACAAGGTAGTCCATTCCTCCAGCGGCTTGCAGTGCACCGGCAGCTGTAATTACTGCTAAAATCATAAGCATTACATCAATAGGAGGAGCTGTAGGTTGTAAGTGAAAGACGAAAACAAGTATTGCCATACCAACGCCACCCATTACTCCTAGACCAACTCCGCCTAAGCGTGCGCCAATAAAAATGCAGAGTAGTAACGTAAGAAATTGTAGCCAAAACATGATAAACTACCTCCGAAATTCATTAGTTAAGATATATTCGAATAATTTAATTTGAATGAAAATTAAAATAAATACTCAAAATAATCCTTGTGTTATATACATTTTTTATTATATAACACAAGAAATATAACATTCACGTACTTTGTTAAATTATTTCGAAAAAATAATCCATTGAAACTTTACATTTGCATCTCTAAATAGGTAGACATTTTAATTCTTATGTTGTAATCTTTGATAGAGAATAATTTAATTCTCATAGAACTCCCATATCGTTCAACTCGTTCAGCGAGAAAGGCAAACTGATGGAAACATTAGGACGCAAAACTAAAGGAGCTAAGGCCGAAAGGCTATGCTAGCCAGTTACCGGACGGATAGGGTTGGTCTTGACCAATGCTCTTTTCATTGGTCTTTTTTTTATTTATAAACAAATGAGAACTTTTATCGATTGTTAATGAGGTTTATATTTTAATAGTTTTACTTTATATTAAGTTAATTAAGAAAGGTGATGTTAATGAAAAAATATTGGCACAGGTTATCATTTCTTCAAAAAAATGTATTGTTAACTGTGTTAGTTATTTTAACGCTTGTTGGTACTATGGGAGCATTAAGTTTTAACATGTTTCAAAATAGCATGATGTCTATATTTGAAAGGCACTCTTTTGAAACAGGAGATACGGTATTACATAAATTAGATGAAGAAATATTAAGAGATGTTGCAAAAGACCCAACGGCAGAAAGAGAAAAGAGAGAGAAGTTAACAGAGAAATTAGATGAATCAACGGAAGAATTGAACAGTGTTGGACAAACGTATATCGTTGGAGCGAAAAAAAATGAAAAAGGTGAGCTGCAAATCATTGATTTGTCTACAGGTTTAGCAAATGTTGTTGAAGTAAGGCCGGGAGAATATTATAAACAACCAGATCTTTGGATGAAAGCATATGATAAAGTAATGAGCACGAAAAAAGCAAACATGACAGAAATATATGAAGACGCATTAGGAACATGGGTAACGATATTAGAGCCAATTAAAGATGGAGAAGGTAACATTGTGGCACTAGTTGCAGCAGATGTAGATGCCTCTATTGTTCCTAGTACAAAGGAAAAGTTCATTATACAAGGTTTAATGTTTATTTGTATTTCTGTTTTAATTGCAACTGTTGTTCAATTCTTAATTGTACGTAACGCGCTTGCTCCATTGCGGGATTTACGTGAAGGATTGCGCAGAGTTGGTAAAGGTGATTTAAGTATTAAATTAGAGGAAAGACCAGATGATATTGGTATTATTAATGCGTATTTTAATAATACCATCGAGAAGTTTAAAGGAATTATAGATAAAGTGAAACAGACAGCAGAACAGGTTTCCTCATCTTCACAAGAATTGTCAGTGAGTACGAAAGAGAATAGCATGGCAGTCCAAGGAATCGTAAGTTCTATAGTTGAGTTAAGGGCTGGCGTTCAATCACAAGAAACTTCAGTACCAAAATATTTAAGTATTGTATATGAAATGGAAGATAGGATGGAAGAGATAACTAATATTGCAAAACAAATGGCAAAAGAGTCTGAAGGTACGAAGCATCATTCAGTAAAAGGAAATGGTGTTATTGAACAGGCGATTAATCAGATGAACATAATACAAAATGCAGTACAAGATTTATCTTCTATCATTCATTCTTTGGAAACAAGATCAAAAGAAATTAGTGATATTGTAAACGTAATTACAGGTATTTCAAATCAAACGAATTCGCTAGCTTTCAATGCTTCTATTGAAGCTTCACGTGCTGAGGCAACCGGAAAGGGATTTGCCGTTGTTGCTGATGAAGTGCGTAAATTAGCAGAGCAGACGGAAGCATCAGCAAAAGATATAGCGAAATTAATAGGGGAAACACAAGTTGAAACGGAAGAAGCTGTTGTTTCAATACAAAAAGCTTCAAAAGAAGTAGAATCCGGAATTAAACTTTTTCAAAGTAGTGGTGCTTTCTTTGAAAAAATTTCAAAATCAGCACAATCTGTTACAAATCAAGTTAGAGTTGTTTCTAGCAATTCAAGTGATATATTGCAAAATAGCCAAAATATTGTTCGTGTTGTAAATGAACTATCACTTATTGCAAATACGTATGCAAATAGTAGTAATAATATTGAAGAAAGTATGAAAGAGCAGGAAATGTCTGTACAAGATATTGCTGAATTAGCTAGTTCTTTAAGCTGGCTTTCACAGGAGTTACAAGAGTTAATAGGGGAATTCAAAAGTTAAATGAAATGATTATACGTGCTTTTGTTTGTTCAATAAAATAAATCATGCTACAATGAAAACGAATTAAGGACCGGGGAGCCAATTGGCTGAGAGGATGTAAACAAACATCGACCCTCAACCTGATCTGGATAATGCCAGCGTAGGGAGTTACTTAAAGTGATGTAGCATATGTTATTCTATAATAACTTGCATACAAGGCTTTCCTACGCAGTAGGAAAGCCTTTTCTTGTTTTAACCTTTCATTTTATAAGGGGGATTTTACTATGTCACAACAAGTTACGATTTCATTTTCAGTAGTACCACAAGCGAAGAACAAAGATGTGTATTCTGTTGTCGATAAAGCAATTGAAGTTGTACAACAATCGGGAGTTCGTTATGAAGTAGGGGCAATGGAAACAACGCTGGAAGGAGAATTAGATGTACTTCTTGATATCATTAAACGTGCGCAACAAGCTTGTGTGGATGCTGGAGCAGAAGAAGTGATTACTTCTATTAAAATCCATTATCGTCCAAGCACTGGTGTAACGATAGATGAAAAGGTTTGGAAGTACCGTGATGAATATGCAAAACCAGAAGCAATCTAAAATAATTACAACAATTTGGCTTATCCTTCTCATAGCGATATGGGAAGGATCTGTTTCATTATTTAAAATTGAACCGTGGATTTTACCGAAGCCTTCTGCCATTGTTCAAGAATTAATTGGAATGAAAGATTTACTATTACCGAATACGATGCAAACGTTACAAGAGGTTCTAATCGGACTGTTTTTTGCGATTTTAATTGGGACAAGTATTGCAATTATTATGGATGTTATCCCCTTATTTCGTATTTTAATAAATCCGTTGCTTGTTATTTCACAAACGATTCCAATCGTTGTACTTGCACCGTTATTTATTATTTGGTTTGGATATGGAATGCTACCGAAAGTAATGGTAGTAATACTTGTTTGTTTCTTCCCAATTGCGCTTAGCATTTTAGAAGGTTTTCAAACGGTAGATAAAAATATGTTGAAGTTGTTGCAAACGATGAAGGCAACGAAATGGCAAGTTTACCAGAAAGTAAAGTTTCCAGCAGTGCTGCCATACTTTTTCTCAGGTTTAAAAATTGCAGTTACATATAGCGTAATGGGAGCAATTATTGGGGAATGGCTCGGTGCAAGCGAAGGATTAGGAGTTATGCTTACAAGGGCTACAAAATCCTTTTTAACAGCCCGAGTATTTGGTGTGGCAGCAATTATTGTTATGGTGACATTATGTCTGTATTTTATCGTGGAGTTTATGGCAAGAATAACAGCACCATGGATATATAGAAAGGACGGCAGAAAATGAAAAAAGGTTTAAAAGTTATGTTGGCTGCCTTATTAGCAGTAGGTGTGGCTGGATGTAATCCGGCGAAGAAAGAAGAAAGTGCAAGTAAAGATCAAAAAGTAAAAGTAGTATTAGATTGGTTTCCGAATACGAATCATACTGGCCTATATGTAGCGCAAGCGAAAGATTATTATAAAAAGCAAGGCCTCGATGTAGAAATTATTCAGCCTGGTGATAATGTGACAGCGGAGCAAATGATAGCTTCTGGAAAAGCCGACTTCGCAATAAGCGCACAAGAAAATGTAACGTTGGCTCGTGTGGAAGGTATTCCTGTTGTATCTGTAGGAGCAATCATCCAACATAACACTTCAGCTTTTGCATCACTTAAAAAAGATAATATGACGTCACCAAAAGATTTTGAAGGTAAACGTTACGGTGGCTGGGGAGGACCAGCAGAAGAAGCAACGCTGAAGACAATTATGGAGAAGCATCAAGCTGATTTTAATAAAGTTGAAAAAATCATCTTAGGACAAACAGATTTCTTTAAATCAATCGGTCGTGATGCAGACTTTGAATGGATATATTACGGATGGGATGGAATTGAAGCGAAGCGCCAAGGAAAAGAGTTAAATACGATTATGGTGAAAGACTTAGACCCAGCGCTTGATTTCTATAGCCCTGTTATTATTACGAGTGAAAAACATACGAAGCAAGATAAAGACTTTGTGAAAAAGTTTATGAGTGCAACGACAGAAGGTTATAATTTTGCAATTAAAGAACCGAAAGAAGCTGCTGATATTTTAATTAAAGCAGTTCCAGATGTGAATAAAGAATTAGTACAAGAAAGTCAAAAATGGTTAAGTACGAAGTATCAAGATGATGCAAAAGCGTGGGGAGTACAGAAGGAAGAAGTTTGGACGAATTACATGAATTTCTTATATGATAACAAAGTTATTAAGAAGAAAATTGATGTGAAAGATGCCTTTACAAATGAGTTCCTTCCAAGTGAAAAATGAGTGGATTACAAATAAAAGAGATTGTAAAAGCTTTTGATGGAAAGAATGTATTGGCAAATATTAGTGCTTCTATACGAGAGGGAGAGTTCGTTTCCTTTGTAGGACCGAGTGGTTGCGGGAAAAGCACATTATTAAATATGATTGCAAATGTTGAAAGCCCAACAAGTGGGAATGTAACGTATAAGGATAGGCACGTACAAGAGCAAGATGTTGTAAGTTATATGCCGCAACAAGATTTATTATTACCTTGGCGATCAGCTTTGCAAAATATAGTTCTTCCATTGGAAATCGAAGGGAAACCGAAAAAACAAAGGCTGACAGAGGGAATGGAAGCATTAAAGCAATTTGAACTAGATGAATATGCAGACCATTATCCAGATGAATTGTCTGGTGGTATGCGTCAAAGAATTAGTTTTTTGCGCACATATTTATGTGAAAAGCCAATTATGCTACTTGATGAGCCTTTTGGAAAATTAGATGCCTTTACAAAAATGGAAGTACATAGCTGGCTTTTAAACTCTTGGCACCAAGAGAAGCAAACAATCGTTATGGTTACACACGACCTAGATGAGGCAATCTTGCTTTCAGATCGCGTATTTATTTTATCTCAAAGACCAGCCTCAATAGTTGGTGAGGTACAAGTGAAATTACCTAGACCGAGAACGATGGATATGTTAACATCACTTGAGTTAAAGAAGGATAAGGAAGAAATTCTGAGAGTATTAGCTCCGTATATGAAAAAATAGAAAAAGTCTTTTAACAGTTTTTGGTATAATTACTGTTAAGAGGCTTTTTTATATAGGGGGAGAAAGATGAAATCTATAGAGAAAATAGTTGATTCATTAACGCCGGACAATCTTGAAGAAGGAAAGTCCTTATTAAAAAATCATATTTTATTAATGAAGTATGGTATGGAACATCATGAATTAAAAGAAGAAGAGATGTCAGAAGTTTTAAAGTGGGTTCAAGGCCGGAATCAATTGAGAGAAGATGTTCCAGAATTACGCGATTTACATTTAATTAAAAAGTTTCAAGTGGTATTAGATGAATTTATTCATTCTATAATTTCAAATGGTTATGTGGAAGATGCGGTAGAAGTTTTAGAGAGTGTATTAAAAAGTATGGGAGCAGTCGCTCATATTGTAAAAATTATGTTTGTTGGCAAAAGAAAAGTTAATAGAAATTCTTTAGAAATGGTAGAAGGGTTAAAACGAGAGTGCTACAACTTAATGGAACAGCGTGCTGCTGTCGGGTTGCATGCTCAAATCTTTCATGTTTTAGGTTTTGTTCATTCCATTCAGTTTGATTTAGAAGAAAGGTCGCAGGAACATGGACGAACTGTAATAGGCCTTTTAACGGATTTTAAGACGAAGGAATTGAAATCTGTACAACAATTTCAAAACGAAGAACATATTCCAGAAGTGAAAAATATGGTTAGTAAAGAGTATGGGGTAGAACTACAAAGAAGAATTTATATTTGGAAATCGTTAACGCTCATCTTTACAAGTCCATATGCATTAGAAAAGATGTATAAAGAAATTTACGCAGAAAATGAAAAAGCGGAGAAGGAACAAAAGAAAAAATAGAGAATAAAATATAACAGAGTAGTTTATACTCTTAATATAACAAATGTTAAAGGAGTGAAAGGATAAAATGACTTTATCAACTGTTCTTCAAATGGTTTTAGCTTGATGCGGGAGAAGTCTGCCCATTTTTAACGATTAAGCTAAATTGAAGACAGCAGGTAAAGAACCTTAATCCTTTTTTACTATAATATGTAATGGGTAAGGTGTATTCACCTTACCCATTTTTTATATATACAATTAAATAAGGCTTTATACTGTTGCTCTCTCTATTTAGCTTATGAACTATAAGTAGAGGAGAGAAAAAAATGAGTATATTAACAGTAGAAAATGTAAGTCATTCGTATGGTGAGAAAACCATTTTATATAATGCGTGTTTTCGACTATTAAAGGGCGAGCATGTTGGGTTAGTTGGGAAAAATGGAATTGGAAAATCAACATTGTTAAGGATTTTAACAGGAGAACTTATACATGATGACGGAAACATTGAATGGTTTCCACATGTGAAGATAGGTTTTTTACAGCAGCATATGGATTTACAAGAAGGAATAACAATTGAGGGATACTTACAAAGTGCATTTTCTAATTTGTATGCGGTTGAATGTGAAATGTTAAAAATTGCTGAAGAAATGAATGGAGCAGGAGAAATAGAAAAGTTGTTAGTAAAGTATGGAGAATTACAAACTATATTGGAAAGTTCTAATTTCTATCAAATTCATACAGAAATTGAGGAAGTAGCAATCGGTTTAGGTTTATTTGAAATGGGGCTTAAAAAGGATGTTTCAAAGTTAAGTGGAGGACAGCGAACAAAGTTATTACTTGGGAAGCTCCTTTTAGAAAAAGCTGATGTTTTATTGCTAGATGAGCCAACAAACTATTTAGATACAGCCCATATAGAATGGTTGCAATCGTATTTGAGACTGTATGAAAAAGCTTATGTAATCATTTCACATGACGAAGCATTTTTGAACAGTATTACGAATGTTATTTATCATCTAGAAGAACGGAAAGTGAAGCGGTACGTAGGAAATTATGAAAAATTTGTGCAAAGTTATCAATTGCAAAGGAAACAATTACAATCGGCGCATGCGAAACAACAAAAAGAAATCTCTCAGTTAGAAACATTTATTCAAAAAAATAAAATTAGAAAAGCGAAACAGGCTAAAAGTCGAGAGAAAGTATTGGAGAAAATGCAAAGGATTGAAAAGGTTAATCATGTACCTCGATCCCGTTTTGATTTCAATGTTTATGAGGAGCCAGTTAGTCGCATATTACAGGCTGAAAAACTAAGGATAGGATATAGTTCTCCGTTATGTCCAGAATTGAATTTGCAAGTAAAAAAAGGAGAAAAGATAGCGATTGTTGGTCATAATGGGATTGGAAAAACGACAATGTTAAAAACGTTATTAGGTCAAATAAAGCCGCTAAGCGGTTCAATTTCTGTTGGAGAACGAGTAAATCCTGCTTATTTTGCGCAGGAGGAGTTTGCTTCAGAAACAACACCATTAGAAAAAGTTTGGGCAGAACGACCAGATATGACAAAGAAAGAAGTACGCCAAGTATTAGCAAAGTGTGGATTGAAAGAAGAACATGTATTAAAACCTATTCGTTTATTAAGCGGCGGGGAACAAACGAAAGTACGTTTATGTGAACTTATCGTAACGAAAAGCAATGTTTTAATTTTAGATGAACCGACTAATCATTTGGATATAGAAACAAAGAAGTCTTTGCAGGAAGCGTTACAACAATATAAAGGAACAGTTTTACTTGTCTCACATGAGCCTTCTTTCTATGAAGCATGGATAACAAAAGTATGGAATATAGAAGAATGGGACGCTGAACGATATGAATAAAGAAAAGGCATTAGCTTGTATAAGCTAATGCCTTTTCTTTGTGATTAACATGATTTTCGAGAACTCTTACATGAGAATTGTATGAAGAAGCACTCTTATGGTGCGCTTATAAGCGTGCTTTTTCTTATGTTATGTTTATATTTAGATGCCTTTCCCTAACAGGCGACTATCTTTCTTTATATATATAGATAGTTTGAAATGGAATGAAAATAATTCCTATATGTAAAGAATAATGTGATTAGTATAGGAAGACAATAGAACTTAAAGGAAATTCATGTAAAATTCAGATGAACTTCACATGAACTTCATATTAGAAACTAAATATAATTATAATAGGTTATTATAATATCAATTTGTGATTTTTCATAAAATTAAAAGTTTGAATTTAGGATAGAGCACTCAAACCTAAATTCAAACTTTAGTGAAATAATTAATGGAGGTTACGTTTAGTTTTCGCTAATAGATGCATTTAAAAGTTCGGCAGGATTGCCTGTTCCTGCCCCTCCGATTGTAATCGATCCACCAGGAGGAATTTCACCATTCCATCCTGCATTCGTAATTACGTAATGATTATTTGTTTTACTACTAATTTTAGAATCCCAAACTTGTGTTAAATTGCCGTTATAATCAAATTCTAATTTCCAGTTTTTAATAGAGGTCGTTCCACTATTTTTAATTACAATCGAGAAGTTGTAACCACTTCCCCAATTTGAAGTGACTGAAAAGGTAGCATTCCCATTTCCACCAGGAGGTGTTGTGTTAGTATCGTCTGTTTTTACAATAATAGAAGTAGGCTGTGATTTATTCCCAGCAGCATCCTTTGCTATTACTGAAAATGTGTATTCTGTATTAGATTTTAAATTTTTAATTGTAATGCTATTTGTTGTTGTACTCCATTTCTCTTCTCCGGCAGTAATTTCATATTCCGTAACTCCTACGTTATCAGTAGATGTAGTCCAGTTTAATTGAACGGAGTTTGAATTTTTATTTGTAACAGCAATATTTTTTACGTTTGTTGGTGGTTCAGTATCTTTTTGAGTAATAGGTCCACCAAGTAATTCTTTTACTAGCGTATCAAGTAATTTTGGCCCACTACAACTATATTTTGGACTTGTACGGCAATCCCCGCTTAGTTCCCAAAACATTGCGCCACTTAAACCCTTTGTCTTTATATAGTCTGTTTTATATTTCATAGATTCGTTGTCATCATAGCTAATAAACGTGCCTGTAGTCGCATTATATAAATAAGGTACTTTCGCTACATCGTTCCAGTGGCGAACAAAACCATTTTTATTAACATAATTAGCTGCTAAATCACCGTAATCGTACACACCTGTGTCACCGGTAGAGTAATCATCCCAAGTACCTTTAGAAGCGAGCTTTCCATCACTACCTGGTTTACAAGGTTGGTATTGCCCGTTATTTTCTTTTCCGCAATTTTTCCATCCACGTCCGTAAAAAGGTACACCTAATACGAGTTTATCCGCTGGAACCCCTTCATTTGTATAAATGTCTATTGCACCATCTACGTAAAATTTCGTATCTGCTGCTGGGTCATTTGGATCTTTGTATAGAGCTGCATTATGGTTAGAAGTAGCTTCCCATCCACCGTGGAAATCATATGTCATAATATTAATCCAATCCAGTATTTGAGAGATTTTCTTTAGCTCTGTATGATCAGCATAACGTTGGCTTGCACCTGATGCGATTGTTAGTAAGTATTGTTTACCATCTTCTGCACCAGCTTTCGTTAATGCATTTCGAACATCTTGAAGGAGTAGGGTGAAGTTTTGCTTATCTTCAGGACGATAACTACCACCAGGAATCGTTTCTACACCCGGATATTCCCAGTCTAAATCAACGCCGTCAAATCCATATTCGCGAAGAAAAGCTACTGTAGATTCAGCGAATACTTTTCTTGTTTTTTCATCAGCGGCCATATCAGAAAAACGGTTAGACCAAGTCCAGCCACCAACGGAAATAATTGTTTTTAAGTGAGGAAACTTAGCTTTTAATCGTTTCAGTTCTCCGAAATTTCCACAGCGGGCGTATTTATCACAATCTTCCCAAGTTGTACCTGATCCCGGATAAGATTTTGTGACATCAGCCCATGGTTCACCGAGTACGAGAGTACCATTAGGGACCTCTTTATTTTGCAGTGGTACACCAGACTCTTTACAGTTCCACGTTTGTTTATTCGGATTATCAGGGTGAGTAGAAGGGTTTCCATGTTTTCCATTCCAGCAAATATCAGCGAAAGCATAGTTTAAATGAGTTAGCTTGGATGCATCAATGTCTGCAACTTGATAATTGCGTCCGTAAATACCCCATGAAGGAAAATACCCAACAATTTTTTGACCTTGCTTTGGTGAATTTGCTAATGCAACATTTGGAGTAATAAAGTTTGTGAGAAAAAGAGGTAAGAAGAGTAGTAGAGATAGTAATAGCAATGTGAATTTTTTGGAGCTCATAGTCATTTCTCCTTTCAAAATAAAAGATATATTTAAAGGCGTACGCCAGTAAACCAAAGTGAATCTAGACGTATGAAACGTCTAGATAAAAATGATCAGACATCACGAAGTCTATACAAGGGAGCTGGGGGTGATTAAATCGTAGCAAATGTAAGATTTAGTGTAAACGCTTTATTTGATTCGGAAAGATTTTCTCAATATGAAATGGCTCTAACACAGACTACACATGAAAATAAAATATTGATTAGGGAGGAAAAGGCTCCTTGTAATTAAATTTGAGAAAAAATTGTATACAGTCAATTTGTAATAGCGTAGCAAGATGAGAAAATATCATGTAAAATAATAGTAAAAATATGTAAAGGAGCGAATGGTGTGGATGTCTTTTTGAACATTGCTGAAGAAAAAATTCGACAAGCAATACGGAATGGAGACCTTGATCATATTCCGGGAAAAGGAAAACCACTACAATTAGAAGACCTTTCAATGGTACCTCCAGAACTTAGAATGAGTTATAAAATCTTAAAAAATGCGGGTATGATTCCACCAGAAATGGAACTACAAAAAGATATATTAAAAATAGAAAACTTAATTGCATGCTGTTATGATGAAGTAGAGAGAAAAGAATTACAAGAAGAGTTAACAGCAAAAACGCTGCGTTTTCAGCAGGTAATGGAAAAGAGAAAGATTAAAGATAGTTCAGCTTTTCGTATGTATCAGGGTAAAGTATTTCGTAAATTACGCTAAGAGGGATAAGATGAATACATTTGAAACGATAGAAGAATTAGCGACATATATTGAAGGACAACAATTAGTACTGCTGTTTATTAAAACGGAAAATTGTGGTGTTTGTGATGTTATGTTAAGAAAAGTAAATTGCGTATTAGAGAATTATGATTACGTAGAGAAAGTAGAAATATTACTACAAGACATGCAAGAGATCGCAGGGCGATATGCAGTATTTACAGGACCAACAGTTTTATTATTTTATAATGGAAAAGAAATTCTTCGTGAATCGCGCTTCATTTCACTTGAAAATCTAGAAAGAACCATTCAATTATTCAAAGATTAAGGGAGGCTTTTATATGGAATTTATTATTGTCATATTATTATTTGTTGTAGTTGGAACGATCGTAACAGCAGTTCGATCAAACAAAAAGAAGGTAAATCTTACAAAACAAAATAACATTCATAATTCATCCAACAGCTCATCACCATTATTTTTCTTTGCTGGATCGGATAATGATGGCTCGCACGATGGAGGTTCACATGATTGCGGAGGTTCTTTTGGTGGAGATAGTGGAGGTAGCTGCGGTGGTGGAGGCGGCGGTGATTGATGAGAATACGCCCTATAGGGGGGCGTATTTCTTTTTAAACAAACGTTTGATTAGTTGGCTTACATATGCATAAAAACAGTTAAACAAACGTTTGATTAATATTTTTAATGTAATAAGGGGAATAGAAATGAAAAGGGAACCGAAAGTGAAAAATAAGGGGAAAGTAATGTTATTTTTATTAGCTGCGGGAGGCGTATTTCTTGTTAAATTAGGATTTAAAATTGGAATAATACATATGATTCGAACGTGGTTTGAAAGTACGTTTTCTTAAATAAGGAATATAGCCTCTTGCGATAGAGGTTTTTTATTTGTTATTATTAGACTGAACGGTCGGTTTAAAGAGGTGTAAATATGAGAAGAAGTACAGAAGAGATAAAGAAAGAAATTGCTTATAAAGCAGAAAGTCTGTTTTCACAGAAGGGTTATGCAGCTACATCTATGGAAGAGATTTGTGAAATTACAGAGCGAAGTAAAGGAAGCATTTATTATCACTTTAAAAGTAAAGAAGAATTATTTTTATTTGTAGTAAAACAGCATACGTATGATTGGCTTGAAAAATGGAATGAAAAAGAGAAGTTGTATAGTACGAGTACTGAAAAACTATATGGTCTCGCGGAATATTATGTAGAGGACATACAGCAACCCATTTCAAATGCAATAGAGGAATTCTCTATGAGCCAAGTTGTAAGTAAAGAAATTCTGGATGAACTGTTAGCTTTAACTAGAGAATCATATGTTACGGTTGAGGAATTAGTTGAAGCAGGTATACAGTCTGGAGAGTTTCGAGAAGATGATACGCGTGATCTTATGTATATTGTGAATGGATTATTATCGGGGCTTGGAGTACTTTACTACGAGTTAGATTATAAAGAGCTGAAACGTATTTATAAAAAGGCAATAGATGTATTGTTAAAAGGAATGGCAGCTGAATAATAGGTCAGTTGCTTTTCTTACAAAAAAATAGACCGAACGGTCGGTTTATGAAAGAGGAATGAAAATGAACGCTTTATTTAAAAACCGAGCATTTATGCTCGTTATGGCATCTGATATTTTACAACAATTTGCAATTTGGATTAGAAATATGGCTCTTTTATATTTCATAATGGAGCGAACGAATAATGATCCAGTTTCAGTTTCTTTGTTATCGGTTATGGAATATGCACCTATTTTTATTTTCTCGTTTATCGGTGGGGCGCTAGCTGATCGCTGGAATCCGAAAAGAACGATGGTTGCTGGAGATGTATTAAGTGTACTGTCTATTGTAGGAATTGTCTTGTTGTTAAAGCTGGATTATTGGCAGGCTATATTTTTTGCAACACTCATTTCCGCGATTGTAGGTCAGTTTTCTCAGCCATCATCTTCGCGTATATTTAAACGCTATGTAAAAGAAGAACAGGTAGCAAATGCGATTGCATTTAATCAAACATTACAGTCATTATTTATGATTTTTGGACCAGTGGTAGGATCGCTTGTATATACACAACTTGGTTTATTTACGTCACTATATAGCTTAATCATTTTATTTTTGTTATCTGCTATAGCCCTTTCATTTTTACCAAAATGGGTGGAACAAGAGCAAGTGGCGAGAGGTTCATTAAAAAATGATATAAAAGAAGGATGGAAATACGTTCTTCATACGAAAAATTTACGTATGATTACGATTACTTTCACCGTTATGGGCTTAGCTGTTGGACTAACGAATCCATTAGAGGTATTTCTTGTAATAGAGCGCCTTGGAATGGAAAAGGAAGCAGTTCAATATTTAGCCGCAGCTGATGGAATCGGTATGTTAATCGGTGGTATTGTTGCTGCAGTTTTCGCTTCAAAAGTGAACCCGAAAAAGATGTTTGTATTCGGTATGAGCATATTAGCAATGTCATTTTTAGTAGAAGGGCTATCTACATCATTTTGGATTACTAGTTTCATGAGGTTTGGAACAGGTATTTGTTTAGCTTGTGTTAATATAGTCGTCGGTACGCTTATGATTCAACTTGTACCAGAAAATATGATTGGAAGAGTAAATGGAACAATTTTACCACTGTTTATGGGGGCAATGTTAATCGGAACTTCACTAGCTGGAGGATTGAAGGAGATGACCTCACTAGTTACTGTATTTTGTATAGCAATGTCACTTATTTTGTTAGCAATAGGTCCGGTTTTACGTATGCAAATAAAGAAAGAAGATATTGTGAATCGAGAGGAAATGACGAATTGATTAGTTTCGAAATAGCTATTGTAAGGGAGCAGAATTGCTCCCTTTTCTTGCGGCAATCTTTTGACAATGATATGCCCCAACTATATACTGATGATGTAAAAACGATTTTACAGGTTAGGAGAAATGGTGTGAAAAATCAAATCTATGAATTACGCACTGAAAACAATATTTCACAAGGTGCATTGGCTGATAAGTGTAAAGTTTCTAGACAGACGATAAATGCAATTGAGAATAATAAATATGATCCAAGCTTAGCGTTAGCATTCCGTTTAGCTGAAGTATTAGGAACAACTGTTGATAAACTATTTTTGTACAAGCTGTAGGGGGAGTAGTTGTTGGGGAAAGAGAAAATAAGTCTTGTAGTTACGGCATTAGTAGCTATAAGTACGTTAGTGTTTGCACTTTATTATTGGTTAACTGAACTTCAAGTAAACTGGTATGCACTATTTATTTGTAGCATCGCATTACATTATATGTTTAAAAGTTTGGCATCGGTAGGTTTTAATAAATGGGTTGATTTTCATAACATACCTCTTTTGTTTGCGTTATGCGCTGCGATAGTTGTAAAGCCGGCTGTAGAATTTTTAATTGTAAGACGTTATCGCTAAAACTAAAGAAAAGATCCTCTTCTCATGAGAAGAGGATCTTTTCTTTATAGCGTTTTAGTTTTTGGACTAGGTGGTGTAACGGATGTATCATTTTCGGGAACCCTAGTTAGTAAGAATCCACCGATAACGAACAGTACAATAATACTAAGGACACCAGCGTTGGTTTTTCCTGTTAATTGCGTTGTAACACCGACTAATACTGGCCCCATAATTGCCGCGAATTTACCAAAGATATTATAAAATCCGAAGAATTCATTTGCAGATTCTTTTGGTACCAGTTTTGCAAAATAGGAACGACTAAGTGCTTGAATACCACCTTGAGAAGTGGCAACTAACATTGCTAAAATCCAGAAATCGAGTGTCGTTTTTAAGAAATAAGCATATATGCAGATAATGATATAAATAATAATGCCGACGTATAGCATTTTTTTACCTGTAAATGTTTCTGATAACTTTCCGTATAATAAGGCGAATGGACAAGCTACAATTTGTGTGACAAATAAGATGATTAATAGATTCGTTGCACTAATACCGAGATCTGTTCCGTAAGCGGTAGACATAGTAATAATTGTATCGACCCCGTCAATGTAGAAGAAGTAAGCGATTAGGAACATAAATACAGTTTTATATTCTTTAATATTTTTAAAAGTATCAGCAAGGCGTTTGAAGCTCATTGCAATTGGTCTTGGATGACGTTCAATGTAATGTGTTTGCTCTACATTTTTTAACATTGGAATTGTAAATAATCCCCACCAAAGAGCTGTTATTGCGAACGAAATTTGACTAGCAATGCCGACTGATAAAGGGATAGTTCCTTTTTGAGCAAGAATAATAAGAGCGATACAACCGATAAAAGGAATTGTGCTCCCAATATAACCTAATGCAAAGCCCCTTGTAGAAATTCGGTCCATTCTATCTTTAGAGGTAACATCTACTAAAAATGCATCATAAAAAATGTTTGCTCCCGCAAAACCGACTAATGCGAGCATATAGCAGCCTAGTAATAAGTACCACTGAGATGTTGGGACGACTGCTAGCATACTTGTAAATACGATACCGAGTCCAAAGAAGAATGTGAAAAATCGTTTTTTAAATCCTTTATAATCAGCAACTGTGCCGAGAATAGGAGCAAGTATAGAAATTAAAAGTGTAGCGAAAGAGTTCGCATATCCCCAATATGCCGTTGAAGTTGCACCAGATAGTCCGGCTTCTTTTGCAGCTGCTTTAAAGTAAATTGGAAATAATGCAGTGGTAATGACGAGCGAATATACCGAATTCGCCCAATCGTATAATATCCAGCTTTTTTCTTGTCTGGACATTTTTTTCATATAATGTTCCCCCTTAAATTTGTTCTACTAACAGTGTACAAAAATAAAAATTATAAAAAGAGAAACAGTGATGATTTTTACATAACTTTTACATATATACACAGTTCTTTACAATTGAAGTAAATCCTCTACAATTGATCCGTCTGTTTCACCTAAGTGTAAACCGAGTAGTCTAGCGATAGTTGGACCTTCATCAATAAGTCTCATATACGGAATGGTAACGCCGCTTTTTATCCCTTTCCCAGCAGCGATAAAAATTGTTTCATAGTTAGGTTTTGTTGGAGAGTATCCATGCGTACCAAATGTATATTTTTTACTAGGCGTAACATCTTTTTCAGTAATTTCTTTTATAAAATCGCCTGTATAGTTTTCAGTGAAATAATATCCTTCTTGTGCTTCCAACATAAATAAACAATTACCATCTGCACCGCAGTCTTTTGCAGCTTCATCATGAAGCATAAATTCAATACCGTTTTGTTTATTTTGAAGTAACTCTTCAAGTAGTAGTTGTACTTTTTGAATTGTATCCGTATCATTTTTGTCCTTCACATATACATAGGCAGAGCCGTCGCAACTTTGGCAATAGACCTTCCAGTCTACTAATTTTCCTTTTGAATTTATAGATATAAGCCCTTTTTGATGAAATAGTACATTTAATTGAATGGCTTTGTTTTCACTTAAGGCGCTATGATCACCGAGAGCGATAATTGTACTTTCTTCGTATAGGTCACTGTCTTTTAAAGCTTGAATAATTTTTCCTAGCCGTTCATCATGTCTATAGATAGCAGCTATTGTTTCGTTAGATTCAAAGCCGTGATAGTGTCTTTGAGTGTCTAAATCGGTGAAATGTACAAACATGACATTAGGCTTCTTCGTCTGGATTGTATGCACAGCAGAAGCAAGTACGAAATCATCGAGTTCAGGTTGTGACAGCCCATTTCGTATATGGCCGAAGCGCTGATTTAAATCTAATTGATATAGCGGGCTACCGCTAAATAATGAAACTAAGATTTGATTTTGCCACGGTCTATTTGGAAAGATTTCTGGTAAATTGTAATCAATATTTGCTCTGCCGGTAACAGGCCATAGAAGGGCAGCTGTCGTTAAATTTGCTTTACGTGCTTCATCGTATAACGTTGTTCCTTTAATGGATTTTCGGTACCAATGCCAATCTGGTGACTCGCGTCCAGGTTGAAGTAACGTATTGCTAACTACACCATGTTTATTAGGGTAGTTTCCAGTAACGATTGTTGAGTGACTTGGATATGTTACAGAAGGATAAATAGGTTCCACTTTTCTCGCAATCGCGCCCTTATTTATTAATGTTTGGAAATTAGGAAGTTTTTGTAATATAGGAAAATCTAAAGCTGATAAGCAATCGAAAGATAAAATAATGACGTGATTTGTTAATGCTTTATCCATAAAGTTCCCTCCTGATTATATAAAACTTATTCTTATATATTACTATTAATACCTAGTAATAAAAATATATTTCTAGGTAAAAATTTATTATTTATTTTCAGAAAAATTAAACATATAATTAAGTATAAGGGAATGAATGGAAGGAGGGAATACTATGGAGTGGCTAGATGGATTTAGTATCTTTTACATCATTGGCGGAATTACGATTATCCTTGTATTTGCTATTTCGTATTTACTAAAGAAACGGTTTCCAAACAAACAGTTCGATATTATATTTGCACTTAGTTTAATACTTCTGTGTTTAGCATCTTTTCCCGTTACAATGATGGTGATTGGTGGATGGGAAGGAATGGGATATGGATTTATTGGTTTCTTCGTTCTACTTGGTACACTTATCGGTATGATTGCACATCAACTTGTAAAAATCTCGCGAAAAAGCTACGTATAAAACTGCAGAAAATGAAAAGAATATATAAAGATGAGAAAATTAGCTATTGTTTTAAAAAAGAATTTATATTATGATAATCAACAAATTTATTTCGTTATAACGATGAAAAAGGACTAGTACATGTTCAATCTTTTTAGCAGAGAGAGAATCCGTCAGGCTGAAAGATTCTTAAAAAGGCGATATGGAACCTACCTTTGCGTTCTGCATATGCAGCGGGAATTTCCCGTTATCAAAAAGAGAGCATGCGCAATTTTTGCGCATGAATCAGGGTGGTAACGCCGGCAAAGCTCGGTCCCTATTTAGGGACACGGGCTTTTTTGTATTTTCAAAAGGAGGAAGACTGACTATGGCAAAAGAACAAGTACAAGCGATTACGAAGATGGAAGAGGACTTTGCACAGTGGTACACAGATATTGTAAAAAAAGCAGAACTTGTTGATTATTCAAGTGTAAAAGGATGTATGATTCTACGCCCGTACGGTTATGCCTTATGGGAAAATATGCAGAAAGTTATGGATGAGAAGTTAAAAGCAACTGGTCATGAAAATGTGTATATGCCAATGTTTATTCCAGAAAGTTTATTGCAAAAAGAGAAGGATCATGTAGAAGGATTTGCTCCTGAAGTAGCATGGGTGACACATGGTGGGGATGAAAAGTTAGCGGAGAGACTTTGTGTACGCCCTACATCTGAAACTTTATTTTGTGAGCATTTTTCAAAAATTGTGCAATCCTATAATGATTTGCCAAAGTTATATAATCAGTGGTGTTCAGTAGTTCGTTGGGAGAAAACAACGAGACCATTCCTTCGTACAACGGAATTCTTATGGCAAGAGGGTCATACAATTCATGAAACAGCAGAAGAATCGCAAGCTGAAACGTTACATATTTTAAATCTATATGCTTCTTTCTGTGAAGATTACTTAGCGATACCAGTAATTAAAGGGCAAAAAACAGAAAAAGAAAAGTTTGCAGGAGCAAAGGCAACTTATACGATCGAAAGTTTAATGCATGATGGGAAAGCACTTCAAACAGGAACATCCCATAACTTTGGAACGAATTTCTCTGAAGCATTTGATATTAAATTTTTAGATCGCAACGGTAAGTGGCAATATGTACACCAAACATCTTGGGGTGTATCAACAAGAATGATAGGTGGACTTATTATGGTTCATAGCGATAATAATGGTCTTGTAATGCCTCCTAAAGTCGCACCAGTACAAGTTGTTATTGTGCCGATTGCTCAGCATAAAGAAGGAGTTTTAGCGAAAGCAACAGAGTTACAAGAACATATTCAAAAGGTTGCACGAGTAAAAATAGATGCTAGTAATAAAACACCAGGCTGGAAATTTAATGAGTATGAAATGAAGGGCATTCCAATTCGATTAGAAGTTGGTCCTAAAGATATTGAAAAGAATCAAGTTGTACTTGTTAGAAGAGATACGAAAGAAAAAGAATTTATATCAATGGATCAATTGGAAAAACGTATTCCAGCACTACTTGAGGAAATTCATAATTCTTTATTTAATAAGGCAAAAGTATTCCGCGATGAGAATACGTATAGTGCGACGAATTTCGAAGAGATGAAAAAAGTAGCTGATGAAAAGCAAGGATTTATTAAGGCAATGTGGTGCGGAGAATTAGCTTGTGAAGAGAAGCTAAAAGAAGAAGTTGGAGTATCTTCTCGCTGTATGCCTTTTGAGCAAGAGCATTTAGCTGACCAATGTATTTATTGTGGTAAAGAAGCTAAACAAATGGTGTATTGGGGAAAAGCGTATTAATGCTTTTTTGATAGATGATAAAAAGGACTTTGGGCTGCATAATAAAATGCAATCCAAAGTCCTTTTTAGTTTTGCAATTTGTTTCATGTATGTTTTAGATGGAAGGATGTGTTTTTATTTTGCGTTTTTACGGCGAATAAATAGTAACATACCGATTAGGAATGTTGAAAGTCCCATTAAAATAGATGCAGGATAATGCGTTGCCGTATTAGGTAACTTATCGCCTTCTTTTTTCACATTATCTTTTACATTCCCACCTTGGGATCCGTTGCCACCTTGAGAACTGCTATCGCTTTTAATGCGGTTGCCGCCTTGTGAGCCATTCCCACCTTGAGAACTGCTATCGCCTTTAACACGTTTACCACCTTGAGAACCGTTATCACCAGAACCGCTGCCACCAGAACCGTTACCACCGGAACCGTTGCCGCCGGAGCCATTGCCACCAGAACCACTGCCACCGGAACCGTTGCCGCCGGAGCCATTGCCACCAGAATCACTGCCACCAGAGCCACTGCCGCCAGAACCGTTGCCACCAGAGCCACTGCCACCAGAGCCACTGCCGCCAGAACCGTTGCCATCAGAACCGCTACCGCCGGAGCCATTGCCACCAGAACCACTGCCGCCAGAACCGTTGCCATCAGAACCGTTACCGCCAGAACCATTGCCGCCAGAACCGTTACCACCAGAACCATTGCCGCCAGAACCGTTACCACCGGAACCATTGCCACCAGAACCATTGCCACCGGAACCATTGCCACCGGAACCATTGCCACCAGAACCGTTACCACCGGAACCATTGCCATCAGAACCGTTACCACCGGAACCATTGCCATCAGAACCGTTGCCACCAGAACCGTTACCACCAGAATCGTTACCGCCGGAGCCATTGCCACCAGAACCACTGCCATCAGAACCACTGCCATCAGAACCGTTGCCACCAGAACCATTACCACCGGAACCATTACCACCAGAACCACTGCCATCAGAACCGTTACCACCGGAACCATTGCCACCAGAACCACTATCGTCCTGAGAACCACTGTTTCCTGGTGGCTTATTATTATCTTTTGAGTTGCCTTCTGCTAAATGATCGTTATTTTGTACAATTGCGTTTGCTGCTGGAGAGAAGTTTTCCGTTGCTGCATTACCGATATTTAAACCGCTAAAAAAAGATAAAGAGAGTGTTGATGCTAAAATGAAGATTTTCGTCATTGTTTTCCTCCTAAGAAATTAATATTCCATCTAAAATACATCCCTTTGTAATATTTCTTAGGGAAAAGAGTTTTATGCAAAAAAAACTATATATAGAAAAAGGTGGTGTGTTTTTGAAGAGAGAAAAGAGTTAATGTAAACTCTTTATCCCGCTATTTGACGGGTAGTAAGATCCCCACCTGAAAATTCAGCGAAAGCAAAGAATTTAGGTGGGGGATGAACAAAACCCCACTGATTAAAGTTTCACTTTATAAATAGTGGAGCAGTGAGAATTTTACACTCATTACAGTAGAGGAAGTGACAGCAGATGAAAGAATATATTGCATTTGATATTGGTGGTACACAAATTAAATATGGAATTGTTTCAGAAACAGGGACAGTACTAAAGCATAAAACAGTTCCAACAGAAATTCATTTGGGTGGGGAACAAATCATTCAAAAACTTATTCTTCTATCCCGAAAATTAATGAATGAACATACGATTTCGGGAATTGGCATTAGTACTGCGGGAATTGTTAATATTCATAAAGGGGTTGTAACGGGAGGGGCGGAGCATATTCCAACCTACGCGACTATTCCTATTATTGATAGATTGCAAGGGGGATTACAAGTTCCTGTATCCGTTGAAAATGATGTGAATTGTGCAGCTTTGGGTGAGAAGTGGAAAGGTATTGGAAACGGAAAAAGAAATTTTATTATGCTTACTCTTGGAACTGGTATTGGAGGAGCGATATTTATAGATGGAGAGTTATACAGAGGACATTCTTTTAGTGCTGGTGAATGGGGAAATATGTTAATAGAAGGAAAGCAGTTTGAAGAGGTCGCTTCCATTTCAGGGTTAATTCGTCTTGTACGAAAATATAAAGGTGAAAGTGATTGGAATGGAAAAACGATTTTCGAACTGTATGATAAAGGAGATAGAGAAGTTACGCAAGCAGTTGAGGTTTTCTTTAAACATTTAGCGATTGGAATTAGTAACCTTGCTTATATTTTTAATCCAGAAATGATTGTTATAGGTGGAGGAATTACTGGTAGGGGAAATCAGTTCTTAAAAGAAGTAAAAAGAGAAGTAGAAAAATATTTAAATAAAGAGATTTATAATAATTGTGAGATTGAACTTGCACAAAACGGAAATTGTGCAGGAATGGTTGGTGCTATTTACCACTTCTTACATTAGCATAAATAAGTTATATGAATGTTTTCATATAACTGAGAATTTATACTTTTTATCACTAGGTAAATAATGCTACAATATAAGGGAAGAATACAATATTTTCCGATTTGGAAAATGCTTTGTAGAAAGGAAGAAACTTCATGCCTATTATTTTAGAAAAAGGTCAAAAGATCGATTTAACGAAAGGACAACCAAAAGTAGCAAAACTACAGGTTGGCTTAGGCTGGGATCCAATTGGACAATCAGGTGGGTTTCTGTCTTCATTATTTGGAAGTAAACCAAGTGTAGATTGTGATGCATCTGTTGTTATGTTAGAAGGGGATCGCTTTTTAAACAAAAACGATTTAGTTTACTTCGGAAACAAACTTTCTACTTGTGGTAGTATTATTCATTCAGGAGATAATTTAACAGGTGAAGGCGCTGGTGACGACGAAACAATTTTCGTAGAATTACATAAAGTTCCGAGCCGTATTAATCGTTTAGTATTCGTTGTAAATATTTATGACTGTGTAAATCGTCGTCAAGATTTCGGGATGATTCGTAATGCATATATTCGTATTCAAAACCCGCAAACTGGTGAAGAATTAGCACGCTATAATTTATCGGATAATTATGCTGGCAAAACGACTCTAATTGCAGGTGAAATGTATCGCCACGGAAGTGAATGGAAGTTTTCAGCTGTTGGAGAAGGCACACAAGATAAAAACTTAAGTGAGATTGTATCACGTTATCAATAAAATAAACCGAGGAGGAATTGAATATGGCATCAATTTCATTGAAAAAAGGACAAAAGGTAGACTTAACAAAAACAAATCCAGGTCTTTCAAAAGTTCTTGTAGGACTTGGTTGGGATACGAATCGTTATGACGGACAAAACGATTTCGATTTAGATGTTAGTATTTTCTTAGTAGGTGCTAACGGTAAAGTTTCAGGTGCAGAGGATTTCGTCTTCTATAATAATCCAAAAGGTGCGAATGGTGCTGTCGAGCATTTAGGAGATAACCGAACTGGCGAAGGTGAAGGCGATGACGAATCGATTAAAGTAGATTTAAAAAATGTACCTGCACATATCGAGCGTATTTGTTTCTCAATCACAATTTACGATGGAGAAGGTCGTAGCCAAAACTTCGGACAAGTTTCTAACTCTTTCGTACGTATTTTAGATGAGGAAAAGAATGCAGAGTTAATTCGTTACGATTTAGGAGAAGATTTCTCTATTGAAACAGCTGTTGTAGTAGGGGAATTATACCGTCATGCAGGTGACTGGAAGTTCAATGCAATCGGAAGTGGGTTCCAGGGCGGATTAGCGTCTCTATGTAATAATTTCGGTTTAGATGTAGAGTAATAGATTTTATATATCCATCGGTGAAACATATGTTTACTGATGGGTATATTTTTTAAGATATAAAATATAGAGGTGAATGTAAATGGTTATTCAATTGCAAAAAGGACAGAAGATTGATTTAGGTAAGACAAGCCCTGGCTTAACAAAAGCAGTAATTGGTCTTGGATGGGATATTAAATCTTATGACGGTGGATCAGATTTCGATTTAGATGCATCAGCATTCCTATTAGATGCGAATGGAAAATGTACGAAGGAAACTGATTTTATTTTCTATAATAATTTACAGTCTCCTTGTGAATCTGTTCTACATACAGGAGATAACCGCACAGGTGAAGGTGAAGGCGATGATGAACAACTTGTTGTAGACTTGAAGAAAGTTCCGGCAGATGTGCACAGAATTGCTATTACAGTTACAATTTATGATGGAGAAGGCCGTAATCAAAACTTTGGACAAGTTGGAAACGCATTCGTTCGTTTAGCAAATGAAGAAACGAATGAAGAAGTTCTTCGTTTTGATTTAGGGGAAGATTTCTCCATCGAAACAGCAGTTGTCTTTTGTGAATTATACCGTCATAATGGACAGTGGAAGTTTAATGCAGTAGGAAGCGGTTTCCAAGGTGGATTAGGTGCGCTTGTAAGAGCGTATGGCTTGGATGCATAAGAAGGGAAACGATATTCGTTTCCTTTTTTTGACCTTTCTATAAATCTAGCAAAGAATAGGGGATAAAGGTAAGATGAGTATTTTGCAAGGAATCCTTGATACGTATGCTCAGTTTTTCGACTTGGACATGTGGATTAGAGTGTTGCAAGATCCAGTATCTTGGGGATTAATAGGTACACTTGTTGTACTTGAAGGGTTGTTATCTGCTGATAACGCACTTGTATTAGCGGTAATGGTAAAGCACCTTCCGGAAGAAAAGCGTAAAAAAGCATTATTCTATGGACTTATTGGAGCTTATGTATTCCGTTTTATTGCGATTGGAATTGGAATGTTCTTAATTAAATTAGCGTGGGTAAAAGTGTTAGGTGCACTTTACTTAGCTTGGCTTTCGGTTAAATACTTCATTGATAAAAGAAAAGGTAACGCAGAAGAAGAGGAAGCTCATGGTATGAACCAAAACAGTATTCTCTTCAGAATGTTTGGTGTCTTTTGGGGAACAGTTGCGATGGTGGAATTAATGGATATCGCGTTCTCTGTAGATAGCGTACTTGCTGCATTTGGTGTATCAAATCAAGTTTGGATTCTATTATTAGGCGGAATGCTTGGTATTTTAATGATGCGCGGTATCGCTGGCGTATTCTTAAAATTGTTAGAGCGTATTCCAGAACTTGAAACGACAGCATATATTTTAATCTTAATTATTGCAGCAAAAATGTTATTGTCTGTTATTCATATTGAAGTAAGCCATACGCTATTCTTTATTATTTTAGTTGTAGCATTTGGAGCAACGTTTATACTTCACTACATGAAGAATTCTGGACAAGCTAAAGAAGAAGTTGCAGCTACTAAAAATAATCATAAATAATTGAAATGGGTTTGCTCGTTATGCGAGCGCCCATTTTTTATAACTAAAAATAGTTTATAATAGAAGAGAGACTTTATAAAAAAAGTAAATGTTTTTGGAGGTGAACTGTTGTGTTTTCACGTTTTACACTTCAACCATGTGCATTAAAAGACGAATCAGATTTAAAGCAATTTGAAGCGCTTTTAGAAAAACGCCCACAATATGAACTGACAGAGAATGAGATGAAGTTTAGTTATATAGCAACTCGTATTCTTGGTGTTCCTAATGATGTAGATGAATATTTCAATGAGCTATTTGATTATAGTGAAGTAAAAGGGATTGTGGTTTTGCATGAACAAAATTTAAATAAGGTGATTGATCCCGAAAAACTGCGCCATATCCAAGAGGTTTTTACATTACATCAAGAAGCACCGAATGGCCTTACAGTAAATAGGCTTGTCGCCCATCTGTCTGGAAAACAACTATTACCACAAGTAGACAATCCTGACTTACAGCATTATATACATACGACGTTTATTTCTGTATTGAAATTGTATGAAAAACAACATAACCAATCATTAAAAACAGAAGGATTCCGTCGTTTCTTAATCGATATGATTAAGTTAAGTGACAATTACGTAGCGAAGTGGTTCTCTACGATTAATTATAAGAAACAAATGCCACGCATCATTTGGTACGGTGATGCACAGGAAAGCCGTATATATTTCTTATACTTTCTTATTATGCTCGGTTGCGATGTACTTTATTATCACCCAGAAGGAAAAGATGGATTTGAGAATGTTGATGAGGAAGGAAGAAGTTTTGTTGTGTCTTATCCAAGTCGGATTTCTCTTGAACCATTTCCAGATCGCCGCCGTGAGCGAGTTGCGACAGTAGCGTATCAGGCTTCAAAAGAAATTGAACAAGTACTTCACCACGATAACTCACTGCTGTACAAGCCATGGCAATTTCGTTCCTATACGCCTGTAGCTCGTACGCTCAAAACAACGTATGATGAACTCTTTTTAATTACGAAAGAAAAGGCATTTGTGCGTCCAACATTCTTTGTTGAAAATAAACACATTTATATCCCTTCTTTATTTGCGAAAATATCAGGTGTCTCAAAAAATGATAAAGAATATTTTCAGCGATTAAAGGCTGTTACATCGTTTGATAACAGTTTATTAATTAATACATTCCCGTTTACGAAAGAACAAAAAGCGAATTTCCAATATCATTACCGAGATGCGTTAGACCGCGGGGGGAAATTACACCCTGATTTAATTATGAACAGTCATTGGTGGCCACATAAACGTTTGCCAGAAGGATTGCAACATGGTATTGCAGAGGCGATCATCCATACGTGCGAAAGTGAAATGTGTAAACCCATTGCGAAAGAGACGAAACAAGATGTAGCACTGTATGTTTTCGCACAGCTTTCTCAAATACCACCGAACATTTTAGAGCAACTTGAGAAATTTGATTACTCGCAAGAAGTACCTAAAATTGTTATATTTAATAATGAGAAGAGCGGAGAATTAAGCCGTTCGGATGCTGTTTTATTACTATTTTTAAATCAAATAGGAGTAGATGTATTCCACTTCAATCCAACGGGACGAAATGATATTGAACCGTATATTGATGCAACAGCATTTGATTCGCATTGGCTTGAAGAAGTTAATTTCGATCTTGAGTTTCATAGTTCATCAGCCTATAAAAATTTATCACAAACAATAAAAGGACTATTTCGTCCATTTTTATAAGGAAAGGGAGAATACCATATGAATAACCCAGTCGTACTAGATTCGAAAACAGAATTAAATGAGCAAACAGCACAAGATGTTCGCTTACAACTTAGACAAGATGCAGATGTGCAACGTATTTATAATTCGGTAGATATTAAAGATCAATTAGAATTAATTGAACTTGGAAAAGAACCATCTATGGAAATTTCACGTTTCGCTGATCAAATTTTACATACAATGTCTTTATCAAAAATAGAAGACTCTGGAGAATTATTAAAACAGCTTGGTAAAATTATGGATAGATTCGATAGCAAAGACTTTGCGGAAGAGAAAAGCGGTTTCTTCTCACGTATGTTCAAAAAAGCTGATAAAATGATTGAACAAATCTTTAGTAAGTACCAAACAATGGGTCGCGAAATGGATAAAGTATACGTAGAAATTACAAAGTATCAAGATGAAATGAAAAAATCAATCGGTACGTTAGATGGTTTATATGAGCAAAATTTAAAATATTATTTAGACTTAGAAAAGTATGTAGTAGCAGGGGAAATGTTATTAGAGCGTTTAAATACAGAGTTGGTTCCAATGTACGAAGAACGTGTGCGTAACAATGACCAATTAGCAGGTATTGAATTAGAATCACTGAAAAACTCTGTTGAAATTTTAGAGCAGCGTATTGATGATTTAGAAAAAGCACGTATGGTTGCGCTACTTACAGCACCACAAATTCGTATGGTTCAACGTGGTAATAATAAATTAATTGGTAAAATCAATACAGCATTTATTACAACGATTCCTATCTTTAAAAATGGTATTATTCAAGCGGTAAATGCGAAACGTCAAAAGCTTGTTGCAGATTCTATGGCTGAACTTGATCGCCGCACAAATGAATTACTTAAGAAGAATGCACAAAATATCGCAACGCAAAGTGTGGAAGTAGCGAGATTATCAGGTTCTTCTAGTATTAAGATGGAAACACTTGAGGAAACTTGGAACATTATTTCAAGAGGTATGCAAGAAACACAACAAATTGAAGAGCAAAATAAACGTGAGCGTGAGGAAAGCCGCAAGCGTATGGCTACGTTAACAGAGAACATAAAAAAAGAATTACAAGGATAAAGTGAAACTTTAATCGGCGGGGGACATCTCCCACAAATAGTGAAATAGGTGAAAAGGCAATGAGGAATAATCCTCATTGCCTTTTAGTTTCTCTTTACTAATTTAATGATCTCATTCACAACAAGTGGAATAATACTTAATAAGAGAACAAATCCCCAATCTCGCATCGTTAATGCATGTACACCGAATATATTTGCAAGAGGTGGGATGGAGATAATACAAACTTGCATAAGAACACCGATAAGAAGGGAGAAGACTAAATATTTATTTGTAAAAATCCCAATTGAAAAAATGGATTTCGTTCTTGAACGCAAGTTAAATGAATGAACGAGCTGAGAAAAACTAAGAACGACAAATGCCATTGTTTGAGCGTGTAATAGAGCATCTTCATCAATTTTCTCTGGGAAAAGAGGAAATAAATTTGTATCTCCGGTATAGAATTTTGCCCCGATGATAAAGGCTGTTAGCGTTAAAAGTCCAATGACAGCCCCATTGAAAATAAGAAAAGGAACGCTACCACTAAATAAGCTTTCTTTCGCATGTCGTGGTTTTTCTTTCATCACATCTGGATCTTCAGGATCAACCCCAAGTGATAATGCAGGTAGTGTATCTGTAATCAAATTGACCCACAAAATGTGAATAGGGCGTAGTGGTGTTGCCCAGCCGAGTAAAATCGCTAAAAATAAAGCGATAATTTCTCCAAAGTTACAAGAGAGTAAGAAGAGAATTGATTTTTTTATGTTACGATAAATATTTCGACCTTCCTCAACAGCTTTCACGATAGATGAGAAATTATCATCTGTTAACACTACATCCGCTGCTCCTTTTGCAACGTCTGTTCCTGTAATGCCCATCGCTACGCCAACATCAGCCTGCTTTAAAGATGGAGCATCATTGACACCATCACCAGTCATAGAAACGATATTTCCTTTTGCACGTAATGCTTTTACGATTTTTACTTTATGCTCTGGAGAGACTCTGGCGAATACATTTAAGTGATTAATTTTATTTGCTAGTTCTGTATCTGGAATGTTATCTAATTCAGTTCCAATCATAATTTCAGATATTTCTTTGGCAATACCAAGTTCTTTGGCAATTGCAAAGGCGGTATCTTTATGATCACCAGTAATCATAACTGTGCGAATACCTGCTTTTTTACATTCTGTAATGGAATCTTTTACTTCAGTTCGCGGTGGATCGATCATACCGACAAGACCAATAAAGATGAGGTTTTCTTCAAGATGATCTATATCCACATCGTTTGAATTGTATTGTTTAAATGCGAATGAAAGTACTCTTAAAGCCTCTTGAGACATTGACCCGGCAGTTTCTAATATTTGATTTTTATCAGCATCTGTTAGAACCTCGATCTTACCGTTTTTAAATATGTGGGTACATCGAGGTAAGAGTTTATCAATGGCACCTTTCGTCATGCTACAGTAGCTTTCATCGTATGTATGAACGGTTGACATCATTTTACGATCCGAATCGAAAGGCAGTTCGTTAACGCGTTCATGTATCTTTTCTAAATGATCTTTTTGCATATTAAAAGTGTTTCCGGCAACAAGAAGGGCGATTTCTGTAGGGTCCCCTGTTTGTGAGTCGGAACCGTAAGAAGCATCGTTGCATAGCACCATATTTTCTAACAATAGACGTTGTACATCATTATTTACATTTAAGTTTTCTAAGTGGTCGTATGTGTTATCACTATAAAAGTGAGTAACGGTCATTTTATTTTGCGTTAACGTACCTGTTTTATCTGAACAAATAATTGTGACAGAACCGAGAGCTTCAACAGCTGGTAGTTTACGAATGATAACATTTTGTTTAATCATTCGCTGCACACCAATTGCAAGAACGATGGAAACGATAGCTGGCAAGCCTTCTGGAATAGCTGCAACGGCTAAACTAATAGCAGTCATAAACATTTCTAACGTATCTCGTCCCTGTAAAAAACCGATGATAAACATAATGACGCAAATAGATACAGCGACAAAGCCTAAATACTTTCCGACTTGTGCTAAGCTCTTTTGAAGTGGTGTCATATCATCGTCTGCTTCATGTAAGAGGGTAGCGATCTTACCAATTTGTGAGTTCATTCCAGTTTCAACAGCGACACCGACTCCGCGTCCGTATGTTACTAGCGTTGACATAAAGGCCATGTTTTTTTGATCACCCAGTGGTACTTGCTCATCACTTTGCATAGAAGGATGGTAGATTGCATCTTTATCAACAGGGACAGATTCACCAGTTAGAGCAGATTCTTCAACTTTCAAATTTGCGGTTTCGATAAGCCGTAAATCACATGGGATATAACGTCCTGCATCCAGCATGACAATATCACCTGGAACGACTTGTTCAGATGGGATTTCTTTTAGTTCACCATTTCGCTTGACGATAGCTTTAGGTGTCGCCATCTTTTTCAATGCCTCTAAAGCTTGTTCTGCTTTTGATTCTTGGACGACACCGATAACAGCGTTTAAAACTACAACGAGCGCGATAATACTTGCATCAGCCCATTCACCTACAAAGGCAGAAATAAGGGCAGCAATAATAAGGACATATACGAGGACGTCATTAATTTGGGCGAAAATACGCTGCCATAACGTGCGTTTTTGTTTTGTAGCTAATTCATTGGAGCCGTATTGCTTTAAACGTTCACTTACAATTTCATCTGTTAAACCGTGTTGTTCGTTTGTTTCTAGGTCGATTAATGTTTGATCTTTCGTCTTACTGTACCAATTGCTCATAAGTAAGCACCTCCAGTAAAAACAGTTAGCAATGGTAGTGTTGCTATTATTTGTGAGTAGTATGTATGGAGAAAAAATCTAAGGTGAGGTTCTACTTCTATTGTACAATATTTTACAGTTAGTTGAAGGGAAGAGAAGAGTTGTCATGAATTTGTTGGAAATAAAAAGAAGCCTCATATAACGAGGCTTTTTTTACTTTTTAATTAATGTACCTAATTCTTCTGTAATAGCTTGCATTTCACTGATGCTGAATGTTTCACGTTTCATAACATGCTCATAAATGTCACGTAAGTCTTCGTACATTTCTTCATTAAAGCTAGCAGCTCTCATCGCTCCCGCATTAACCATACGTAATTTTTCTTTAATAGCTTCGACCATATATTCAACGTTTTCTTCTGACTTTACGGATAAATCCACCGAAGTGTCCCCCTTTAAAATAACATAAGGATATCTTAACATTTTTTATCATTTTCGTTAATGAATCTTTTCAATCCTATTAAATTAGTAGGGATTTCCTTTATAATTAATAATTGGTTGTTTATACTATAAGTATATATTAAGAAATGCACCAAGAAGGGAAGAAACAAATATATGGTTCAAGTATTGTTTGTTTGTCTTGGGAACATTTGCCGTTCACCGATGGCAGAAGCGATTTTTCGAGATCTTGTCGTAAAAGAGGGACTCGAGGAGAAAATTGTCATTGATTCTGCAGGAACTGGAGATTGGCATGTTGGCCATCCGCCACATAAAGGAACACAAAAAATTTTAAAAGAAAATGCAGTCACTTTTGAAGGAATTAAAGCAAGGCAAGTAGAAAAAGAAGACTTAACAAAGTTTGATTATATTATTGCCATGGACAACAAGAATATAGCAGATTTAAAAAGTTTAGGTAAAACTGGAGGCTATATTGGTAGACTGTCCGATTTTGTTCCAGACGGTGGCTGGACAGACGTTCCCGACCCTTACTATACAGGGAATTTCCAAGAAGTATATGACCTTGTAACAGAAGGGTGTGCAAAGCTATTAGCTTTCATTCGAAATGAACAAGGAATATGAGGAAGCTTAGAAAGAAATACTTTCTAATATAAGAAATGAAAGGGTGAAGGAATATGGCAAAGAAAAATAATATTGCTCGAAACATTGCGATTGGTGTAGCTGCAGGTGTAGCTGTATCTATGTTGAAGAAGGAAAACCGTGAAAAAGTAAAAAATACTGCGGAAAAAGCAAAAACAAAGATGATTGAAATCGGTGAAAATGCGAAGATAAAAGAAAAAGTGCAAACTGTTACAGATAAAGGACGCGAACTCGCTGACTTCAATGTAGTAAAAGCGAAAGTAGCAGAAATTAAAAAATTGACGCCGTCTGTTGTAGAGACGTTAAAAGAAACGAAAGAAATTTTTAGTAAGAAAAAGGTTGAGCCAGCAGAGAAGCCAGAAACGATTGAAATTCAAGCTGTATCTTCAAAGGTAGATGAGCTGAAAGCAGAAGAAGAGCCAGTAGTTGCTGAAGATGGCGGTATGAAAGAAGCGCGTGAACTATTTATGAAAGACTCAAATGTAGAGGAAAAAAAAACTGAAGCGTACATTGAGTTGAAGCAAGATAAAGAAGAGAAGAAAAGCGTTTAAACATATATGAGAAAAATTTTAGAAAAGGTGAGGAGACATCGTACTTATTCGTTTGGTAAAGACTTATATGACCGAACGATGCGCGATGATGTAGCGGGCTTGGCAGCACAGCTCGCTTATTTCTTCTTGCTTGCAATTTTTCCTGGGCTCGTTTTCTTAATTACGCTTCTTGGATTTATTCCCATTCAAACAGAGGATGTGCTTAGTTTATTAGAGGTTTATGTACCAGATGATGCAATGAACTTAATAGAGGTAAATGTAGATAAAGTTGTAAATCAGCAAAATGGTGGTTTATTATCATTTGGTTTATTATCCATGTTATGGTTTGCCTCAAATGGTGTTAATGCGGTTATGAATGCTTTTAACCGCGCCTATGACGTGAAAGAAACACGTTCTTTTATTACAACAAGAGCGTTATCAATTGTGTTTACATTAGCTATCATTTTTATGATTGTCTTTGCTTTAATTGTCCCGGTATTCGGACAAGTTATTGGAGCAGCCGTGTTTAAAGCACTCGGTTTATCAGATAGTTTCTCTTTCGTATGGAGCATTACACGCTTAGTAGCGAGTTTCTTCGTACTATTTGCCTTGTTTAGTTTCTTATATACATTTGCACCAGATCGAAAGTTAAAAAGAAGAGAAGTCATTTCAGGAGCAACATTTGCTACTGTAGGATGGATTGTGGTATCGTACTCATTTGCTTATTATGTAGATAAGTTTGCGAATTACGCCAATACATATGGTGGTCTCGGTGGTATCATTATTTTAATGTTATGGTTTTACTTAACTGGATGGGTAATTTTACTTGGCGGTGAAATTAATGGTTTACTCCATCATTATAGGACGGGTGACAATAATTCCCGTAATGAAAAATGACCTCTTGTTCCATAATAATAGGGAACAGGGGGGATATTTCATGAGTAATAATAAAAAGAACCACAACAACAAAAATAACAATAAACAAAAGAGCAGTTCGCATCCAAAGCATAAAACGAGTAGTAGTGCGAACGGGCATAATAGCTACCATTAAAAAAACGGGTCCTCTATGAGGGGCCCGTTTTTATTTGTTTCCTTTTAATAATCGTAAGCCATTTAAAATGACAAGAATCGTACTTCCTTCATGCCCAATAACACCGAATGGAAGAGCTAAAAATTGTAAGAAGTTTGAACAAATCAGCATTGCAATTACAGCTAGTGAAAAGATTACGTTTTGTTTTACAATACGGTTCATTCGTTTTGATAAACGGATTGCTTGGGAAAGGCGAGATAATTCGTTCTTCATAAGTACAACGTCTGCAGTCTCTAAAGCTACGTCTGTTCCTTCACCCATTGCTACACCAATGCTGGCAGTAGCGAGTGCAGGAGCATCATTTATACCATCTCCGACCATTGCTACTGTCCCATATTTTTCTTTTAGCTTTTTAATCGTTTCAACTTTTGTTTCTGGTAAGCATGATGCGTAATATTCCTTTATATTACTTTCAGAGGCAATTGCTTTTGCCGTTTCTTCATTATCTCCAGTAATCATAATTGCTTCGACACCAATGCTTTGTAATTCACGAATAGCAGCTATTGTTTCTTGGCGAAGCGTATCTTTTAAAGCGATAAGTCCAAGAATGCCTTTCTCATCACTAATATAAACGACAGTTTTACCTTCTTTTTCAAGGGAGGCAGAAATACCATTATGAAATGTCTTTGTTTCTTCACCGATAAAATCAGCTTTACCTATTTTATAAGCTTTGTTTTCAAATATTCCTTTGAGTCCAAAACCAGTTACATCTTCAACATTTTCTGGTTTTGTTAATGCAATGTCATACGCATGTTGTGCATATTTAACGATAGATTCAGCTAAAGGGTGTGTAGAGTGACTTTCAATTGATGCTGTAATAGAAAGTACTTCTTTTTCTGTCATACTTTCTCGAACATATACATCTGTTACGGTAGGTTTTCCTTCTGTTAATGTTCCTGTTTTATCAAAGGCGATCGCTTTTACTGAAGCGAGGCGTTCTAAATGTATGCCACCTTTAAAGAGAATTCCATTTCTTGCTCCGTTAGAAATTGCAGATAACGTTGCTGGTGTAATGGCAGCAACGAGTGCACAAGGAGATGCGACTACAAGTAAGATCATAGCGCGATAAAACGTTTCATTCCAGCTCCAGTCCAGTAAAAAATGGGGAACGAACATCATAAGCGCAACAACGAGTAGTACACCTTTTACGTATGTTCCTTCGAATTTTTCGATGAATAGTTGTGATGGTGATTTTTCACTTTGTGCACTTTGGACGAGACGGATAATCTTTTGGAATAATGTTTGATCGCTCGGCTTCGTAATTTTAACTTCGATAGCACCGCGTAAATTTACAGTACCGGCAAATACTTCATCGCCATGTTTTTTTTCATTTGGAATAGGTTCTCCAGTAATTGCTGCTTCATCGATATTTGTTTCACCGTTATGAATCGTACCGTCAGCAGGAACGCGCTCACCTGGCTTAATTAAAATAATGTCTTTAATTTGTAATCGTCCAACAGGAACACGTTCTTCGATTCCATTTGAAATACGTAATGCTTCTTCAGGTTGTAAATCAAGAAGCGCTGAAATTTCTTTTTGACTTTTACTCAATGTATAAGATTCCATCGCACCGCTTAGTGCGAAGATAAAGATTAAAATTGCACCTTCTGCCCAGTAGCCAATGATTGCAGCACCGATAGCAGCAAAGAGCATGAGCATTTCGACATTTAGCTCTTTCTCTTCAATGGTATCTTCAATACCTTCTTTCGCTTTTGCATATCCACCAACTATATAAGCAAGGATATAGCAAGTAATGCCTACATTCATTGCATCGTTCTTTGTGAATAACCAACCAGCTAAAATGAAAATACCAGATGCGATTGCAAATATAAGTTCATGATGTTTCTTTAATGTATCCCATAAAGAGGGATGAGAAATAGATTTTTGTACTTGTAATGTTTTTACTTCTGAGTTCATTACTACTCGCTCCTTCCAAATTCTTATTGAGAAAAAGAATCAAAATCGAAACCCCTATAAAACGACGAAAGCTGCCATCCATAATGGATAGCAGCATTTCTGTTGAACCTGATTTTAATAGTTATTATATTGTAATTATTCTATAGTATAGCATATTTTTTCGTTAGATGATATGTTTTGTTTGCGTATAAACTGAAAACTTGTGTTTTCACACTTCCTTTGGTATATATGAATATTGTTCATAAAAAGATCGGAAAGGAAGACAACAAGTGAAGACAGAGAAATTTTTTACCCATCCGATTGGCGTACTAATTGCTGCAATAGTAGCGACTTTTTTGTGGGGGAGCGCATTCCCATTTATTAAATTAAGTTACGCTGAACTTGGAATTCAGCCACAAGAAGTTGGGGAGCAAATATTATTTGCTGGTTATCGTTTCTTTTTATCTGGAGTCATGCTCTTATTATTCTTTAAAGTGTTAGGAAAAGATATGAGCTTCAAAAAAGGAACGGGGAAGCAGTTAGTACAAATTGGTTTATTTCAAACATTTCTTCAATATATATGTTTTTATATTGGAATGAGTTATAGTTCTGGCATTGAAGGAGCTATCATTTCAGGAACATCATCATTCTTTCAAATTTTACTTGCGCACTTTTTATATAAAGATGATGCGCTCAATATGAGAAAAATAATTGGGGTCTCTATCGGCTTTTGTGGTGTCATTTTAGTAAATGTACCGAGTGATGGTAGTTTGTCATTCCATTTCGGAATTGGTAGCTTATTACTTCTTAGTGCAGCAATGTTGTATTCATATGGAAACATATTGGCGAAAGAAGGTAGCAAAACATTAGATGTTGGTTATATGACAGCATACCAAATGATTTTTGGTTCTATCGGGCTATTATGTATAGGAGCTCTGCAAGTTGGAGTAATGCCATTTACATTTAGTGTACATGCAATATTTATGCTTATCTATTTATCTTTCTTATCCGCAGCAGGCTTTTGCATTTGGAATACAATTATGAAGTATAACAAGGTTGGAAAAGTATCAATGTACATGTTCTTTATACCTGTATTTGGTGTGTTATTATCGAGCATGATTTTAGGAGAAGCAATTCATTCATTTGTATTATTCGGTTTGGCATGTGTAGCCGCGGGAATTATCGTGGTGAATCGGACGACAGCTAAGCAGAAAAGGGCGAACGCAAAACAAGTAGCATAGATAACAGGAAAACGATTACAATGGAAGAACAGTACTGTTCTTCTTTTTTTATATAGAAAAAGGATAATAGACTAGGTGTAACGAAAAAAGATACAAAAAGCATTTATTGAGGAGAACATGTTATGAATCTACTTTACATGGTGTTAATTGGGCAAATCATTCTTTTTTTAATTGGTGCAATGTATGCAATAGGACAGACAAAAAAGACAAGAAATAATATGCCGTTACCTTTAGCAGTACGTCTTATTCTTAGCTTTTCTTTAACAGCAAGTGCAATTTGGATATGGTTACAAGATCCATCAGTAGCGTATAGTACGTGGGTTGCACTAGGTATGACGTTATCAACTGTAGGAGATTTATTTATGGCAGGTTTGATTCCAATTGGTCATCGATTAATTGGAGGGATGATTACTTTCGCGCTTGCGCATTGTTTTTATGTAAAAGCATTTTTGCAAACAGGCATCTCATGGAATGGTTTTTGGATTGGTTTACTCGTATACGGACTCTTTCTAATTATAGGATGGTTCTTTTTTATACGAAATGATAAACAAGATAAATTGTTTACGATAGGAGCTCTAATTTACGGATTGTGGGTTGGAGGAATGGCTTGCTTTGCATTCGCCCTATACTATGAGAATACAGGAATATGGTGGATACCGGCTTTTGGTGGTTTACTATTTGTGATTTCTGATTTTGTTATAGGCGTGACAGATATTGGAGGGCGCAAATTAAAGTATGAACCACTTTGGATTTGGTTTACATATGTAGCGGCTCAAATGTGTATTGTATATGTGGGAATATAAAAAGATACTCTCAAAAATAGTGGATAGACTATTTTGAGAGTATCTTTTTTTGTTACTATGCTACGATGCTACGATGTTTTTTTGTTGTAGAGCAGAAAGGCTATATTTATCAGCTGCTTTATAACCTTGAGCTAATAAATCATTGATGTAAAGCTTGTTGTAAATAAAGCAGAAGACTAGGTTAGAGAATCCGAACGTAAACATGCTAGCGATTAAAATAATTAAAAATCATTTCCAATCTCCATGGAATATAGCAGGGAAGAAACCAAAGAAAAATACAGTCCAACTAAAACCAATTTTTGCTTGTTTAATTTGGCCGGTATTTTCATTTTTAAGCATAACTTTCATAGAAAAAGTCCTCTTAAGTAAATATAAATATAAAATAATAAGTGTAAGATATATTATATGTAGATAATATATTTTTGAATATTATTATTTAAAAGTTTTTAATATTACGATTTTACAATTTAGAATTTTGTGGAAATTATACAGTTGAAGTCCTTATAATAAAAGTAAAAAGATGATGAGATGGTGGAATGATGCAAAAGAAAAAACGTTTGCGTGAATTCTTTGGAACAATTGCAATTGCATGTTTGTTGGTGTTTTTGGCAAAAATCTTTTTGTTTTTTCCTACGACTGTAAAAGGAGCATCCATGAAGCCAACGTTACAAGATGGGGATAAGCTGATTGTTAATAAGTTAGCAAAGCAATTTGAAAGTTATGGGCGAGAAGATATTATTGTTGTGAAGACGGATAATTTTTATGTGAAAAGGGTTATTGGTTTGCCTGGTGATGTCATTGAGGTGAGAAATGATCAATTATATGTGAATCATGAAGTGATACAGGAAGCGTATTTGTATAGTAATAAAAAACAAGCTGAAAAAAAACTTATGAATTTAACAGAGGACTTTGGACCAATTACAATTCCTAAAAATAAGATTTTTGTTATGGGGGATAATCGCTTAATAAGCAGAGATAGTAGAAATGGTTTGGGACTTATTGATAGAGAAGATGTATTGGGAGAATTAGCGGCGATTTATTATCCATTTGAACATATGAAAATAATGAATTAAAGTAAAAAACCAAGCAAATTTCATTTGCTTGGTTTTTTATGTTAAATCGTAGGAGACTCATTAAATTCATAGATGTTTTCATTGTTTTTGTTCGTACTTAAAACGAATTTGTGCTGCAATAGTTGCAGTTTAAAGAATGCTAACGGATCGTGATAAGTTTCTGGGTTGCTTCTTAACGTTGCTAATGTTTGCTCGTCTTCCTGTATTTCAAGTTGAGCTGATTCTACATTTTGTTTCAGTATGCTAAGTGGATCTTTAAAGAACATCATGATATCTCGTTCTAATGCGCCTTCAAATACTTCAAATTGAAGGAAGAATTGTTTTGAGATTGTTTGAGCAATTTCCGTATAATCTTCCGTTTCAATGTATTGTTTATATTTGTTTGCGAGCATAGATTGATTTTTTTGCATGTTACCAAATAGTTTTCCCGCACTCTTTAAGAAAAATTGTGTCGGTGTAAAGCGTAATAAAATATTGATGTTCGATACTGTAATGCGATTTGTCATACGTACAACATCTCGATGCCAATCATCTAGTAATTTGAAATCGCAAGGAAGTTTCATGCGTTCTTCTTTATATAATTTATTAAACGTTTCACTCATTTCATCTAAATAAGATTGAGCTTGAATAAATTCATTATGAGCTGTTTCAATCCACTCTTGAATAGAACCAGTAAATTTAGGAAGAAGCACTTGTTGTACATGTTTTTGAACTCGTTCGTTCATCGCAGTATTTAATTCTTCATGAACTAATTTGAAGTCGCTATCTTCTTGAACAAGGTCAGAACAACTCTGTAATAATTCAGGGATTTGAGAATGGATATCTCGTGTGATTTCTTCTTTCGTTAAAAGATAAGATTCTGTAATAGAACGAATTTTATCTTTTTCAAGAGCAGTAAGGTTGTTAATAAATCCATTTAATTTAACTGAGATATGTTTATTCCAGCGTACTGATTTCACTAATGTATTTTCTAACTCCACACGTTCATTTACAAGGTATGCGATTGTCTTTTGAGTAAACCATATTAGTTTTTCTATACGTTCTTGTTCCATGTTACGTTCTGCCAAATTAGAAAGAATAGACTCTGTCACGTCCCCAAGTTGTTGGCTACTCTCTTGTGAAGGAGAGTATGGGAAGAACTGTGCATTTGGGAAATGGACTTTAATCTTACTCATTAGTTTTTCATTATTGGTCGTATTATTTGTGTGTAATACGAAATGAATTTGTAAATTTGGCACTTGTTCCCGTAAATAAAGTAATGTATCAAGTTCTTCACCATGTAATGGTGAAGCAGAATTTAATACGTAAATAAGGCTATCTGCTGCTTGTAAGTATTCAAAATATGAGCTGTTTTTATCCACTTGCCCTTGAATGGATGGTGTAACAAGAAATGCAAACTTATTTTTTCTTAAAAATCTACTCGGTAACTTAATTTCTATACATTTTTTCTCAAGTTCTGACTGGGAAGATGTAGCCATTATTTGATGGAATTCATCAAAGTTCGGTATATTGTGTACATCTAGCGCAGTGAATTCTGTTATTTCAGTTTGGCTATCATCTTTAAATAGAATAGGAGTTGTTAAGGTCTTAGTTAAGATGTTCTCTCCTAATATTGAATTGATGAATGATGATTTATCATGGTCACTAGTTCCCGCTATTAGTAATTGTGTAACATTTAAATCACACAGTTCGTGAACGAGTAACGTAAATTGATGACTTAAATCCACATCATTTTTTTCAGCCCATACAGCAATCGTTTCGAATAAATGAGAAACTGTTTCCATATTTACATTTGTTTCAGCTGTTGAATTAGAAAGTAGGGCTCCAGCACTTTTTACGAGTAATGACTCTAAAGTTGTAGGTGAAACTTCATTCCATGCTAACACTGCAGCAGAGACAAATAGGGCATCTTTTGCTTTCGTTAAACTAAACCAATTTGTTAATAAATCTGGTACAAGTCCCTGCATTTCATGCATGAAATGCTCACCAGTAATTAACTCAAAGTACGTATTTTGATAGCGTTCAACAATTTCATGCCAATCGTCATTGTTGTCTGTTTCAATATGTAAGAATAAATGATTTATTGTTTGAACCCAAGGTAGATGCAAGTTTTCATTTTGATAGCTGTTCCAAAGCGCAATAACAAGTTCTTTAAATTGGACTTGATCAATGGCATATAAAGCTTTTAAAGATTCATAGAAATATTCTGGTTTGATTTGTTTCGTGAATCCTTGATTCACATAATTGATTAAAGTATCGAACCAGTGTAACGATTTTGTTCGAATTCCTTCTTGAACGGCAAGCTCGATAGCATTATTCCAATCTTTTTGTTTTTCATAGAATGAGCGAGCGATTGCAGTAATATTTGGATAGTCAGGTTGAAATGCAACAGCCTCACTAATCGTCTTAAATGCTAGACCTAAACGATCTTGTTCGATGTAAAGAGAAAGAAGTTGTAAGGAAACTTCCATTGTAAGAGCTGTATCTTCCGTTTGAATAGATTGATAAATTTCTTCTGCTTTTGGCAAGAATCCTAGTTCAAAATAAGAATCTGCAATATTTTTGGTTGCCCAAAGTGCAAGTTCGTTATTTACTTTCTCCCATTTAAATATCGCTGCTTCAAAGTCTTTATTTTGGTAATAAAATTCACCTTGAGCAAAGCGGATATTAGAAATGTTGGAGAATTCATTTGTGGATTCATTTATATATGCTTCACCGAGTACTTCTGATACTGGAGTAGAAGTTTCTTCTGTTAAAAATGTTTTATAGTAAACCTTTTGGATAAATTGATTTTCAATGGTCATGTTCGTTCCCCCTGTATAATTTAGAAAAATGATGTTGTATGTAAAGGGTGTATGTTCTTTTAATAGGTAGAAGTTGCATTATATCGACCAAACTATGTTTTTGCTGGATATATCATTTTTCCTGAGAGTTAAACCGTTGCGAAAAGTAACTTTCCTTTATTGTAACAAAAAAACAAGCATATGAATTTTTATTTTTTAATCCCGCCATTTGTGGGTAGTAAGACTAGCGCTTCAAAAATCGGTGAATATAAGGGAAGTAGGAGGGAGTTCGGCGCACAATTAATGGTTCACTTTCTTCCTGCTAAAGGAATGGATAGAAGTAGAGTTCATTATAAAAACAATGTATAGTGAATATGTATACCATGTTTGTCTGGAAGATAGAAAGGGCACAATGTGGAATAACGATCGTGCATAGGATGTGTTTTCCGAATGGAACAACATATTGGCGAGTTAATCGCGCATTATGGGTATTTTGGAATTATTATAGCGTTGGCCGGTGGAATTGTTGGATTACCGATACCAGACGAGTTTTTATTGACTTTCGTTGGTTATAATGTTTCTAAAGGAGTTATGTCAGGAACTGCTGCTTTTTTAAGCGGGATGGCTGGTGCGATGTTAGGTATTACATTAAGCTACATATTAGGTTTAAAACTTGGACTCCCTGTTTTAAAAAAATATGGACCGAAGATTAGAATTAAAGAACATCACATTGAAAAAACGCATATTTTATTTGAAAAGTATGGCCCCTTTCTTTTAATGATTGGTTACTTTATCCCGGGAGTACGTCATTTAACAGCCTATTTTGCTGGGATGTCGAATTTAACACTTTGGCGTTTTTGTTTGTACGCTTACGGTGGTGCGCTTATTTGGATAAGTGTTTTTATTGGACTTGGCTGGAAGTTAGGAGAGAAGTGGCGTTTCGTTGAGTATAGTCTACATCATTACGGAATATGGATTTTATGCATTTCAGTAGTTGTTACATGTATTGTATGGTTTTATATAAAGAAAAAGAAAAACCGCTAATAGCGGTTTTTTTAGCTGAAAGCAATAAATAATACACCAGCTGTAATAAAGACTACACCAACGCCAGTCATAAAGTTTAACTTTTCACCGAGTATAATCATCGCGAGAATGATAGAAAATACGACGCTTAATTTATCGACAGGAGCCACTTGTGAAACTTTCCCTGTTTTGAGGGCAAGAAAATAAAATAGCCATGACGAAGCACCTGCAACCCCACTTAATGTGATAAAGAGCAGTGCTTTTTTATTTAGCAGTACATCGCCGATATTTTGAAATTTACCTTGGATAATAATAACGCCCACCATAAATAATGCCATAATAATAGAACGAACCGTTGTTGCAACATTGGCATCGATTCCATCTAAACCAATCTTTCCAAAAATAGATACAAGGGCAGCAGCAATTGCTGATAATAGTGCGAATAAGAGCCATGAACTCATAGTAAAATTCCTCCAATCTTACATTATTATACATGAAAACCATTCTCACGTATAAAATGAAACTTTAATCAGTGGGATTTTACCGCCCCGTAAATAGCGGAATAAATAACGAAATAATCCCCACCTTATGTTGCTAATAAGGTGGGGACTATTATACTACTCTGCAATTTCCTCATAGAAAAAGTACGTTACATTATAAATATGTTCTACTTCATCGTCTGTCATAAACAATAATTCATCACGCTCAATCCCTTTTTTCTTTTCAATAAACTCAATCATGTTTTTGCGTTCTTCTCTTTTCATCAATTTTATTTCTCCCCTCAATCTGTTTTAATACAGTTTATTTAAGTTACTGCTATTATATAACAGAATCTTTAGAAAGTTCCACCTATTTTATTGTTTTTTTTAGAAGAACTTTTCGACAAAACAAGCCCACCTAAAGGGGGCTTGTTTTGTTTTATAGTCGTAAAAACTCGGGCTCCGTCGTACCAGCACCATCGATGTAATAAATTGTGTCAGGATTGATTTTTATTAATACGTAATTAGGGTCTTCAGGACCAAGTAACCAGCGTTTTAAGCTATTATTCCAAAACTTGTTTTTTAATGTGGAGTCTTCCTCGATGGAAGCTAAGCCTTCAACTTCAATATAATCTTCATCTAATTTTTTTCCTTCTCGTCCAAGTAGTACATGGACATTTGGATTGTTTTCAATGTCTGTTATCTTTTTTGATTTCCGATCTGTTGCAACATATAACACAAAATCTTCGTGGAAAAACATCATAAAGGCGCTATGAGGTTTATTTTCACGTACAGTAGATAATACACCAGTTCGTTGACCACAAATAATAGTTTCAATTTTTTCTTTTAAATGCATGCTTTTAACCCCTGTTCATAATTTATTGTTTTCTCCGTTTAAACAAGATAATTTGAATATCTTTTATACTGTTTTCTTCAATCCGATTTTTTAAACGTAATTGTGATGAAATCGGACAAGTTAGGAGAAGAATAATAATAATATCGAGGAGAAATACATACGATGGAAGGATGAAAAGCATGTTTAATAAAATATTTCTTATAGTAGCGCTAATCGGGGTACCACTTTCTGTACTTGGAAAAACGCTTCATTGGCCTCAAACAATTATGTTCGCTGTGTATTGTATTACGATTATCGCATTAGCAGGCTTTATGGGCAGAGCGACAGAAAGTTTGGCAATTGTCTCTGGACCTAGAATAGGCGGATTATTAAATGCTACTTTCGGTAATGCTGTTGAACTGATCATTTCCATTTTTGCACTTCAGGCGGGATTAATTGAAGTGGTGTTAGCCTCATTAACGGGTTCTGTACTTGGAAATTTATTATTAGTAGGAGGGCTATCCTTCTTTATAGGAGGGCTTAAATACAAAAGACAAAGTTTTAATGTGTATGATGCAAGGCATAATTCAGCTTTATTAATCTTTGCTGTAGTAGTAGCTTTTGTTATTCCAGAGATTTTTTCAATGAAGATGGATGCTGGAAAGACGTATCAATTAAGTATCGGTGTGTCTATTATTATGATTATTATGTACCTTGCTGCATTGCTATTTAAGTTAGTTACGCATCGTGGTGTATATCAGCATAAAAGTGATGAAGTCGCTCATGAGGAAGAACCAGAGTGGTCGAAAGGTAAAGCACTACTCATTTTAGCAATAGCGACAATTGCGGTAGCGTATGTGTCAGAGGCGCTCGTGCATACATTTGAGACAGTTGCAAAGTCATTTGGTTGGTCAGAGTTATTTATAGGAGTTATTATCGTTGCAATTGTTGGGAATGCAGCGGAACATGCATCTGCAATTATTATGGCGTATAAAAATAAAGTAAATATTGCAGTTGAAATTGCAGTCGGTTCTACGTTACAAATTGCCATGTTTGTTGCTCCTGTATTAGTACTGCTTTCTATGTTATTCACGCAAAGGATGCCTTTAGTATTTACAATACCAGAACTTGTTTCTATGATTACAGCTGTTTTCTTAACAATTGCAATTTCAAATGATGGAGATACAAATTGGTTTGAAGGCGGTACGTTATTAGCAGCGTATGTCATTATGGGAATTGGTTTTTATTTATTATGAAAAATAGGCATAACAATTGTATTGAGAGAAAACAATAAACAAAGTAGTATATATACCTTTACGTAGGAAGGAGCCAGACAGGTGAAACGAGTATACAGCATATGTCTTTCAACTATGGTCTCGTTTATTCTATTATTTCCTAACATGAGTTTTGCAAAGACAACGGTAGAAACAAAAATGCCTTCATCTGTTTTAAATATTTCTAAAGACAATACGTTTCCAAATGATGCGCAAGATTTGCCGCGCTTACAACCGAGTAAGTTTGCTCAAGAACTATTGAAAACAGCAAATATTAAAATTGAAAATCCGGACTTAATTCGAATGTTTAATGAAACGACAATTTCGAATGCTCCGCTTGCGGTAGGGTACCGAGCGAAGATTTATTTAGGTCAATGGGCTTTAAATTATGAATCGGTTGATACATCGATTAATTGGGAATATAAACAAGTAAATCGTAATGTGTACGATAATCGCGGAGGGGATCGCTTATATCCGCTACGCTATAAGCAAGAAACGCAAAAGACGGTTGAAGGTGATTTAACAGCAGATATGAAAAATACTGCGGATGTGAAAAAAATGATGCTTCTCAAAGCACTTGAAAAAGTACAATTGCCGCTTTCATTTAAAACGACCATTGGTTATGGTACTGGACATGAGCGTGTGTATAATATTAGTCCGAGTCAACTTGGATATTTATACGCTTATACACCAGCAGTAAATGAAAAAGGAAAAGTAACGTTTGGAGAAGTGTACCTTGTGTTAAAAGGAAATCAAAAGAGGCTTGTAGTGAAAAATATTACCTCACAAGGAATTGGAGCGGCGATTCCAATTCATGATCATTTATATTTTAAATTCATTTCATCTTCTCACTCGCAATAATATGAAAAAAACGTCAGCTTATAAGCTGACGTTTTTATTTATCCCGCTAGTTGTGGGCAATTGGTTCAACTTTAAAATGTTATGTTTGCTGTTTTTGATAAGAAATCTTCTGTCGGATAGTAGCTATTTTTTACAAGAACATTTGGTCCAAGGCATTTTACTGCAGGACAGTGACAGCTTAATGATTGTGCTGTTTTTGAAGCACTCCATTTGTCATACGCTTCTTGTAGTGTGTTTGTTTGTACGTTACCTAGAAGGGGAACGTCACCGAAATCAGTTACAATAATATTTCCATCGAAAATGTTGACGTTTAAACGAGAACGACCATCTGGATCGTTACGAACTGTTACATTTTTGCTTTCTTGTAATTTCTTAAATGTGGCAATGTCTCGCTCGTCATCGCTACAAGCGTAGAAAGGTAAAGTTCCAAATAACATCCATACATTTTCATCGCGAATTTCTAGTAAATGCTCAATTGCATCACGAATTTCAGCTTTTGTTAAAATCTCTAGATTGCTCGCAAAATCACTCGGATACATCGGGTGAACTTCATGACGTTTACAGCCCATCTCTTCGACAATTTGACGATGAATATGTTCAATATGTGGTAGAGTTCTTTTGTTTAACATTGTTTCAGCTGATACGAGTACACCTGCATCTGATAGAGCTTTACTATTTGTAATCATTCGTTCAAATAGTTTTGCACGTTGTTCATAAGTAGGTTTACGTTCCATCATTGCAAATCCACCTTCAACGAAGTCATCAATTGTTCCCCAGTTATGGGATATATGCAATACGTCTAGATAAGGAATAATTTGTTCGTAACGTGCTAAATCTATAGTTAAGTTTGAGTTGATTTGAGTGCGAACGCCTCGTTCATGGGCGTATTTTAAGAGTGGTGTTACATAGTTGTCGACGGATTTCTTTGAAAGCATTGGTTCTCCGCCAGTAATACTTAAAGAACGTAAATGAGGAATCTCATCTAATCTTTTTAATAAAAGCTCCATCGGAAGCGGATTTGGATCTTTCGGCTGTAATGTGTAACCAACAGCACAATGCTCGCAACGCATATTGCATAACGTTGTCGTTGTAAACTCAACGTTTGTTAATAGTAGTTTGCCGTACTCTTCAAGGTCCATATACGCTTCCCATGGATCGTAAGAAGGAGTAATCGGCTTCATTTTTTGTGATATCGTCATATGAAATACTCCTTTGACTATTGAAATAACAATTTGTCCATTCTCTATAATAGAAGAATATGTACTTTTTATAAAGTGAAACTTTTTTGTGAAAAAAGAGAGAGGGCTTACATTTGAATGAATGACTGTGATAAAATTGATGAAATTTCATGCCCATAGCAATCATTTTTGCGGTATAATAAAAGCAACTCGAATTAAAAGGAGAGTGCCTTCATGGGAAAAGCAATTGAAGATAAAGATTCACAACTAGTATATTTAAAAGAACGTTTAAATATGTTCATTGAAGTAATTGATACAATTGAACCTGAAGAAGTAGAGTTAGAGGATGTAGATCGTCTTCTTGCGATGTTAGATGAATTAGAATTAAAATGTGAGCAATTTAAAAAAGACGAATAATATATTAAAAAGGCTGCCAATGCAAAATTGGCAGCCTTTTTCTGTATGGATAATAGAAGGACGGTAGAAAAAAAGGTATAATCAAGTTGTGAAAAATTTCATTTATGCTTTAATAGCGTGAAACAAATAAAAAGCTGAAGAGCATAACAATGGAATTTTCAGCTCATAACGTTTTGGTAGCGTTCACAATTGAGGGGGAAGTAACAATGGAAAAGCTTCAAGAAAGCATGTATCAACTAATTGTTGAAACGTCAACGAACTTACCGAAAGATGTTCGTCGTGCGATTCAACAAGCGAAAGAACGAGAAAATTCAGGGACTCGTTCTGCGATGGCACTTGGCACAATTACGAATAATATTAAAATGGCTGATGATAACATCTCGCCAATTTGCCAAGATACAGGGATGCCAACGTTTAAAATTTATACACCAGTTGGTGTGAATCAATTAAAGTTGAAGGAAGCTATCTATAATGCGCTTGAGCGGGCGACAAAAGATGGTAAACTTCGTCCCAATTCTGTTGATTCTCTTTTTGGAGACAATAGTGGAAATAATTTAGGACCAGGTACACCGGTTATTAAGTTTGAACAATGGGAAAAAGATTATATTGATGCACGCTTAATTCTAAAGGGTGGTGGCTGTGAGAATAAAAATATACAGTATAGCTTACCGTGTGAATTAGAAGGACTTGGACGCGCTGGTCGTGATTTAGAAGGAATTCGTAAATGCCTTCTTCATGCTGTATATCAAGCGCAAGGTCAAGGTTGTAGTGCAGGTGTAATTGGTGTTGGTATCGGGGGAGACCGCACATCAGGTTACGAATTAGCAAAAAATCAATTATTCCGTACATTAGATGATGTCAATCCAGTACCAGAGTTACAAAAACTTGAAGAGTACGTATTAGAAAATGCGAATAAGCTTGGCATTGGTACGATGGGATTTGGCGGAGAAACGACTTTACTTGGTTGTAAAATTGGCGTGTATAATCGTCTGCCCGCTAGTTTCTACGTATCTGTTGCGTATAATTGCTGGGCATATCGCCGCCTTGGCGTAACAATCGATCCTGAAACAGGTGAAATTATGGACTGGCTATATCAAGAAGGTGAGGATACACTTCAGCAAGAAGCGCAAGAAAAAACAGAGCAACGTGAGATTGTATTACAAGCACCAATTACAGAAGAGCAAATTCGAGAACTTCGCGTTGGTGATGTTGTAACAATTAATGGCATGATGTATACAGGTCGTGACGCAATCCATAAGCATTTAATGGATAACGATTGTCCAGTAGATTTAAAAGGACAAGTTATTTATCACTGTGGTCCAGTTGTCGTGAAAGATGAAAATGAAAACTGGCAAATTAAAGCGGCAGGTCCAACGACAAGTATTCGTGAAGAACCGTACCAAGGCGATATTATGAAGAAATTCGGTATTCGTGCTGTCATTGGAAAAGGTGGTATGGGTGCGAAAACATTAGCGGCTTTAGAAGAGCATGGTGGTGTATATTTAAATGCAATTGGCGGTGCAGCGCAATATTATGCTGAATGTATTAAAGAAGTGAAAGATGTTGATTTCTTACAATTTGGTATTCCAGAGGCAATGTGGCATTTACGTATCGAAGGATTTAAAGCGGTTGTAACGATGGATTCTCATGGTAATAGCTTACATGCAGATGTTGATAAAACATCACTTGAAAAATTAGCTAGCTTTAAAGAGCCAGTATTTAAGTAAACAAAAATGCATCTCGAATCATTCGAGATGCATTTTTTTGGTATATATAGAAAAACATGTTCAGCATGAAAGAATGCACGGCAACAGAAACTACAAGTACGATTATATATGGAAAGGAGACTATTTATGAAATATAAATGGTTATATATCGGTCTCATTTTTTCAATTATGATGGCACTTGTTCCAGTTTCAACATTAGCTTATACAAATACTCCACATAACTGGGGAATCCCGCGTCCTAAAAATGAAACAGTACCAGATGCAGGGAAGCTATATACAGAATTACTACAAAAAAATGGTGGGTTTTATTTAGGGGATACAAAGAAAAAAGATATTTATTTAACATTCGATAATGGGTACGAGAATGGATACACAGGGAAAATCTTAGACGTATTAAAAGAGAAAAAAGTACCGGCAACTTTCTTTGTAACGGGTCATTATATAAAAACACAAAAAGATTTGTTATTAAGAATGAAGGATGAAGGACATATTATTGGAAACCATTCGTGGAGTCATCCTGATTTTACAACGGTAAATGATGCGAAACTTCGTGAAGAATTAACGAGTGTAACGGAAGAGATTAAAAAAGTAACGGGGCAAAAAGAAGTAAAATATGTACGTCCGCCGCGCGGCGTATTTAGTGAAAGAACATTGGCTCTTACGAAAGAAATGGGCTATTATAATGTATTTTGGTCACTTGCATTTTTGGATTGGAAAGTGGACGAGCAAAGAGGATGGCAATATGCACATAATAATGTAATGACGATGATTCATCCAGGATCTGTTTTATTACTTCATGCAATATCAAAAGATAATGCAGAAGCACTTGCGAAAATCATTGATGATTTGCGCGAGAAAGGGTATCATTTTAAAAGTCTAGATGACTTAGTAAAAAGCAATCAACCGTAAGCATGTATGCTTGCGGTTTTCTCATGCTATAATGATGTGTAAAAAGGATGGGGAAACGTATGTGGAGCGAACATGTTACGTTAGAGTATCCGTATCATTTTGAAGAAGTATTAAAACGTTTATCTTTTGATCCTCTTAACGTCATTCAATTAGATGAGAAAGTCATTTATGTCCCGCTTTGTATAGACGAGGAACAGATTGTTGTTCGCTTGCAAGGGATTGGTACTGTTCAAAATCCACAGTTTTGGATCTCTAGTCAGGCAGGAGATCCGGAGAAAGTCATGAAACGAATGAGGGCCATTTTTCATTGGAATGAACCGTTTCAAGATATACAAAATCATTTTTTAAACACATCATTACGTCCACTATTTGAAACATATGCTTATACTCCAATTATTTTAGAGTTTGATTATTTTGCTTGTCTTCTTCGCTGTATCATTCATCAACAAATAAATTTGAAATTTGCTACTGTGTTAACAGAACAGTTTGTGAAACGGTATGGAACAGAGAAGAACGGTGTATTCTTTTTCCCCACTCCAGAAATATTAGCAAATATTTCAATAGAAGAATTGAGAGAGCAGAAGTTTAGTCAGCGAAAGGCTGAATATATAGTAGGGTTAGGTCGAAGTATTGTCAGCGGTACATTAAATTTAGCGAGTATAGAAACCAGGGCGGATGAAGAGGTTTCCGCACAATTGTTACCAATTAGGGGGATTGGTACATGGACAGTGCAAAATTTTTTAATGTTTGGGCTTGGACGGAAAAATATGTTTCCGAAAGCGGACATTGGGATTCAGCGTGCAGTGCAAGGTGTATTTCAATTAGATGATAAACCTGATGATGCATTTTTAGAAAAAGTGAAACAAGAGTGTGAACCATACTGCAGTTATGCAGCGTTATATTTATGGAAAAGTATAGAGTAGAGGTGTAATAATGATACAAAAGCAACATGAGAGTAAGTTGGAAGTTGGTCAAACGTTTCCTGTGACAATTAAACGTCTTGGGATTAACGGAGAAGGCGTTGGTTATTTTAAGAGACAAGTTGTTTTCATTCCAGGGGCATTACCAGGAGAAGAAGTTGTTGCTGAAACAACGAAAATTCAGCGTGGCTTCGCTGAAGCGAAAGTGAAAAAAGTTCGTAAAGCTTCACCACATCGTGTGAAAGCACCATGTCCGGTATATGAAGAGTGTGGCGGTTGTCAGCTGCAACATTTAGATTATAAAGAACAATTAAATCAAAAGCGTGATATCGTTGTACAAGCATTCGAGAAGTATATGAACAACAGTTTGGAAGAAAAAATTCGTCCAACGCTTGGTATGGAAAACCCATGGCATTATCGTAATAAGAGTCAATTACAAGTGGGACGTAAAGACGAAAAGGTTATTACAGGGCTGTATAAGCAAAACTCACATCAGTTAATTGATATTGCTCACTGTATGATTCAACATAAAGCAACGAATGAAGCGACAAAAGTTGTAAGACGTATATTAGAAAAATTAAATGTTTCTATTTACAATGAGAAAAAACAAAAAGGTTTAGTACGCACAATTGTGACACGTACTGCAGTTCAAACAGGGGAAGTACAAGTTACACTTATTACAACAAAAGAAGAATTACCAAATAAAGATCAATTTATCGCAGAAGTACAAAAACAGATGCCAGCTGTTAAATCAATTATGCAAAACGTAAACTGGCGTAAAACATCTGTTATTTTCGGTGATAAAACATTTAAATTAGCTGGAAAAGAAGTAATTCAAGAAACACTAGGTGATTTATCATTTGAATTATCAGCACGTGCATTCTTCCAGTTAAACCCAGAACAAACAGTTGTTTTATACGATGAAGCGAAAAAAGCAGCTGCTTTAACAGGCGATGAGAAAATTGTAGATGCGTATTGTGGTGTTGGTACAATCGGTCTTTGGCTTGCAAATGATGCAGCGGAAGTACGTGGTATGGATGTAATTCCAGAAGCGATTGAAGATGCAAGAAAAAATGCGAAGCGTCACGGATTTACAAATACGAAATATGAAGCAGGTAAAGCTGAACAATGGTTACCGAAATGGGTAAAAGAAGGATGGCGTCCAGATGTAATTGTTGTCGATCCACCTCGTACAGGTTGCGATGATAAATTACTGGAAACAATTTTAAAAGTGAAACCAAAACAAGTTGTTTACGTATCTTGTAATCCTTCTTCATTAGCACGTGATGTACAAGCATTAATGAAGAGTTATGAAGTGGAATATGTACAACCAGTTGATATGTTCCCACATACAGCTCATGTAGAAAATGTAGTGAAGCTTGTTAGAAAGTAAAGTGTATTCATATTCCCTCACGATATGAGGGAATATTTTCTATGAAGGAGAGTAAAATGAATAATTATAAATTAACGATTCAGTACGATGGTGCACGTTTTAAAGGATGGCAACGTCTCGGTAATAACGATAATACAATTCAAGGAAAAATCGAGAGTGTCATATCTGAAATGATCGGAAAAGAAATTGAAATTATCGGTTGCAGTAGAACAGATGCGGGTGTACATGCTTTGAATCAAGTTGCTAACTTTCAAAGTGATGAGAAGTTAGTGGAACATAAAGTGAAAAAATATTTAAATCAATATTTACCCAACGATATTAGCATTACGAGTGTAGAAGAAGTACAAGATCGCTTCCATGCTCGTTACAATTCTAAAGCAAAAACATATCTTTATAAAATTTGGAATGAAGAGCATACAAATCCATTTATGCGTAAATACAGCATGCATGTGAATAAAAAATTAAATATGAAAAGCATGAAAGAAGCTGCGAAACATTTAGTTGGTTCACATGATTTTACTGCTTTTTCAAATGCGAAATCAAAGAAAAAGTCTATGGTTCGAGAAGTATATACACTTGAAGTGATGGAAGAAGCAGGATTTGTACAAATTAGAGTAAGTGGTAACGGATTCCTTCATAACATGGTAAGAAAAATTGTTGGAGCATTAATTGAAGTTGGATTAGGACAATTAGATGCGGACACAATCCCAAATATTTTAGAGGAAAAACAACGTAATCAAATTAATTGTCTTGCTGAGGCAAGTGGTTTGTATTTGGAGAATGTTGAGTTTTAATAAACAGTAAAAAAATCGAGCTGTGTAAGCTCGATTTTTTTATTGTTTTGGCATTAAGAAGATTTTTCTTTCTTCATACGTATCTTCAAATTCCAAAAAGCAGCAAGCATAATAGCTGCAAAGGAGCCGCTAATTGTTGCTAATAGTTTTGCATAAGGATAAGCATTCATATCAACTAGTAACATCATACATACAATGGTAGGGAAGAAGGCTAAGTATTGTAATAACTTTAATTTGTTATCATTACTCATATATATCGTTCCTTTCTAGTATGTTATATGTTTATTGTAGCATATTTTTCCAATTTATATTTGCGCTTGGAAGCAGATTTATCCTGCATTAACAGGCAATAAAAGTCCAATTGGTGAGGGTAGACAAAACCTCCACAGATTAAAGCTTCACTTCATTTCATATGTGTAAATGCAATTTTTTAATTCGATATTGTAAGTTTTGCCTACTTAATCCTAAAAACTTTGCAGCCTGTGAGATATTACCGTGATACTCTGTCAGAATTTGATTGATGTAGTTCTTCTCCATTGCCTCTATTGTGTGCTTTAACGTTTTAGGTGCATCAGCATCGTTATTAGTTAGGGAAGGTTGCATATTGAATTCTTTTTTTATTTGTTCACGAAAGCGAGTGGGAAGATGAAAAGCTGTAATGATATTTTCATCTTCAACTAAATTCATTGAACCTTCAATGATATGTTCCAATTCTCGTACGTTTCCAGGCCAATCATATGCATACAAGAATTCTCTTACATGTACATCTAGATCCGTTACGCCAAGTCCAAATTGAATGTTGTACTTTTCGATAAAGTGCTGCACAAGATCAGGAATATCTTCTTTTCGTTCACGTAAAGGCGGGAGACATAAAGTAACGACGCTTAATCGGTAATATAAGTCTTTCCGTAATCGATTGTGTGTAATAGCTTCAAGAGGATCTTCATTAATAGTTGCTATAATACGAACATCAATTTCTTTTTCTTGTGTGCCTCCGATTCTTCGTATTGTTTTTTCTTGTATAGCTCGTAGTAACTTCGCTTGAAGTGCTGGACTTAATGAGTTGATCTCATCTAATAACAAAGTTCCTCCATTTGCTTCTTCAAATAAACCAGCTTTATCGATAGCTCCTGTAAATGCACCTCGGTTCGTACCAAATAATAAGCTTTCCATGAGTGTATCAGGTATAGCGGCACAGTTTTGTGAAATAAATGGTTTTGTTGAACGTTGACTTTCATTATGGATACTTTGTGCAAATAGTTCTTTACCGGTCCCTGTTTCTCCTACGAGAAGTATGGATGAGGATGTACGAATTACTCTCTTTGCTTCTGTAATGACAGATTGAAGAGCATTAGAATCACCGATTATGTGATCAAAGGTAAATTTATTATTTTGTTTTCGAGAAAGGTTCGTTTTCATCGTTTGTTTGAAATGGCTAATCTCTGTTGAAATTTCAATAGCGCCTTTAATTTTTCCGTTTTCTATTATAGGGAAAGTATTGTTAATCGTTGTAATTTCTTGCCCTTTATTGTTAAAATACGTTTGTTTTATATTTTTGTTTGTTTTTCCTAATTTTAATGCCTCTATAAGAGTACTATTTTTATTTTCTTCAAATGCGAATACTTCTATAGGACTTTTATATAGCACATCTGAGCGTTCCATTGATTCAATTTCCATCATTTTGCGGTTATAGATAATCGTTTTACTTTCCTCATTAATAATATGAATCCCGATATCGAGCTCATTAAGTAAAGTTTCATATAGCATATTCATTTCAATGATCTGTTTAAAATTAATTTCTTCTGTACGCATAGATTATCTTCTCCTCATTTCACCCTATGAAGACTGACTTTTTATAATTTTATTAAAATTCTTATAAAATCGCAAAATTTTTTTGCTATTTTCTCTTTAAAATTTCTCAAATGATAGAAAAATTTTGCGGTTATGAAGATTTTTTTTTGAGAAACCTTCATTTTAAATAGGAATTGGAGATTGGTACGCATTTTGCATAAATAATAGTTGAAATCTCTAAAGGAGGGATATGCAACGTTTCAGTACCAATTAATAAGAAGGAGGAGTTTATAAAGTGAAGATGGTTATAGAAGGCGTGTATAGTCCTTGTTATGGGAAAGTAGAGAAGTTATTTGTTACGGAAAGTTCTTACGTATACGAGTGGGAGAAATTAGCGTTAATTGAAACAATAGATAAACAGAAAGTAGAAATTAAAGTAGGGATCAGTGGATATATCGAATCATTAGAAGTAGTAGAAGGACAAGCTATCGCTGATAAAAAGTTATTAATAACAGTGAGGGATGATCTTTTAATAACAGGTAGTGATTGATACTATGTATTTTGCTCTTTTCAATAATTATTCTTATTATGAATATTTTTAAAAACGCTTACATGAAATGGGTTTCCAAAGGGAAAAGGGGGGATTTATATGATGGATCAAAACCAAGGGTTAAAACGGGAATTGAAAAGCAGGCACATATTTATGATTGCACTTGGAGGAGTTATTGGTACCGGTCTTTTTTTAGGATCTGGGTATACAATTCATGAAGCTGGGCCTGGAGGAGCGATTGTAGCGTATCTTGTTGGAGGATTTGTTATGTATTTAACGATGCTCTGTCTTGGAGAGTTAGCTGTTGCGATGCCTGACGCAGGATCTTATCAAACGTATGCTACAAAGCACATTTCCCCTGCAGCGGGTTATGTAGTCGGCTGGATGTCGTGGCTAAACTGGTCTGCTACGATAGGTATTGAACTGATTGCAGTTAGTATTTTAATGAAACGATGGTTTCCTGATGTACCGTCATGGATTTGGTGTGTAGTGTTTGCGGTGCTTCTTTTTGCTATCAATGCGTTATCTTCAAGAAGTTTTGCAGAAGTTGAATTTTGGTTTGCAAGTATTAAAGTAATTACAATCATTGCATTTATTATTTTAGGCGGGGCAGCAATGTTTGGTTTTCTAGATATGAAAGGAAACGAACCTGCACCGATGTTCTCTAGCTTTACTGATTATGGTGGGTTGTTTCCAAATGGATTATCAGCCATTTTAATTACGATGATTGCAGTTAATTTTTCCTTCCAAGGAACGGAACTAGTTGGTATTGCAGCTGGAGAGAGTGAAAATCCAGAGAAAACGATCCCGAAGGCAATTAATAATACAGTTTGGCGTATACTTGTGTTCTTTGTATTATCTATTTTCATTCTTGCAGGCTTATTCCCTTGGCAGCAAGCAGGAGTGATAGAAAGTCCATTCGTAGTTGTATTTGATAAAATTGGCATTCCTTATGCAGCCGATATTATAAATTTCGTTATTATTACAGCGGTTCTATCCGTTGCGAATTCAGGATTATATGCAACTTCTCGTATGCTATGGTCTATGTCTAACCAAGGCATGATTAGTCCAATTTTCGGTAAGTTATCTAAAAATGGTGTTCCTATTTATGCATTGATTGTAAGTACAATTGTAGGTTGCCTTTCATTACTATCAGGTATTTATGCGGAAGATACAGTTTATTTATGGCTACTTTCTATTGCTGGGTTTGGGGCGATATTAGTTTGGGCATCTATTGCTCTATCTAACTTATTGGCTAGAAGGTCATACATTAAGCAGGGCGGGGATGTGAAGGACTTGAAATTTAAAACACCGCTGTATCCATTTGTACCACTGCTTGCGTTAGTATTAAATGTAACAGTAATTGTTGGTATGGCTTTTATTCCAGAACAAAGAATGGCATTATATTGTGGTATTCCATTTATGATTGTTTGTTTACTGTTTTACCGTGCGACAAGAAATCAGGCACGTAAGGTAGAACATATTGAAAAAACAAATAAAACAGAGGCAGAAAGTTTATAAATATATTAGAAACTTATGCTAAAAAAAGAGACTGTAAAATTGTAAACAGTCTCTTTTTTTGTGACAATAAAGCTGGAAACATACTATGTATGCAAAGGGGAATTAGCGATGAATCAAGAAGTTTCACAGCTATTAGAACAGATTGATTTACGAAAAGATGAGTTACTAGAGCTTACAAAAACTTTAATTCGCTTTGAAACACCAGCACCGCCGGCGAGGAATACAAATGAGGTGCAAGAATTTGTTGCAGATTTTCTAAGAAAACGAAATTTTAGTGTTGATAAATGGGATGTATATCCGAATGACCCGAACGTTGTTGGGGTGAGAAAAGGGATAGAAAGTGACACACATAAAAGTCTTATTATTAATGGACATGTGGATGTAGCTGAAGTGTCAGCAGATGAGGCGTGGGATACAAATCCGTTTGAACCATTTATAAAAGATGGTTGGTTAGTTGGACGTGGTGCGGCAGATATGAAAGGGGGACTGGCTGGAGCGCTATTTGCTATTCAGCTTTTACAAGAAGCTGGTATTGAATTACCTGGAGATTTAATCTTTCAATCCGTAATTGGGGAAGAAGTGGGAGAGGCAGGTACACTTCAATGCTGCAAAAGAGGTTATGATGCTGATTTTGCAGTCGTAGTGGATACAAGTGATTTACATATGCAAGGACAGGGCGGCGTAATTACTGGATGGATTACTGTGAAAAGCCCCCAGACGTTTCATGATGCAACACGCAGGCAAATGATTCATGCTGGAGGACGTTTATTCGGAGCGAGTGCAATTGAAAAAATGATGAAAATTGTGCAAAGTTTACAAGAATTAGAGCGTCATTGGGCAGTCATGAAAACATATGAAGGCTATCCATCTGGAACAACAACAATTAATCCAGCTGTTATTGAAGGCGGACGTCATGCAGCGTTTATTGCAGATGAGTGCCGGTTATGGATAACGGTGCACTTCTATCCGAATGAAACATATGAACAAATAATAAAAGAAATTGAAGAGTATATTGAGAAAGTAGCGGCTGCCGATCCATGGTTAAGTGAAAATCCACCACAATTTAAGTGGGGCGGAGAATCAATGATTGTGGATCGTGGCGAAATTTTCCCTTCTTTAGAAGTAGATTGTGAACATGCAGCAGTAAAAACGCTTAGCTCAGTGCACGAATCAATTCTATCTAAAAATGCAATTTTAGATATGTCTGCAACGGTAACGGATGGTGGTTGGTTTAGTGAATTTCATATTCCAGCTGTTATTTACGGACCAGGTACATTAGAAGAAGCTCATTCAATAAATGAGAAAGTTGAAGTAGAACAGTTAATTGAATTTACAAAAGTAATAACAGCATTTATATATGAATGGTGTCATACAAAAAAATAGATTAGTGTGTTGAAATCGTACAGGTATGTATACTTGTACGATTTTTTAGTGAACTATTTCAGAGTTGAACAGAAACAACTGAAATAGTTCTTTATTTTTCTATGTCTTTCGTTTTAGTTCGATTAATTTCTCTTTCGCTAATTCAACAGCAATTGCATCATCTAAATAGCCAATTGGAAAGAGATAGTCGGGAATAATATCTGTCGATAAAATGAAATACAGTAATGCGCCTCCAAGAACTGCACGTTCTTCTTTTGAGATAGTTTCATTGCAAAATTGTTGATACATATCGGTTAATTGTTCAATAAAAGGACCAGCGCTATCAATTTGTTCTAATTTACTGGCGAAACTTTCATGAATACGTTTTTCGCCTTCTGTTGTCTGAGCATAGCGTTCATAGTTTTCAAGTTCTTGTTTTACGCGAGTTGTTGTATAGTCGAAATCGAATAAGTTAGAGGATTGCAGCGTTTGCTGAATTGTATCAAGAGACGTGTACATATCCGTCTTCTCTTTATTAATGTGAGGAGAATCAGGATACATTTCATCAAATAACAATTGGGGTGGAACTTGCAAACATTCTGCAAATTTTTGTAGATGTTTTTGTTTTGGCGGTTGTTTACCATTCATAATTCTTGAGATTGTTGCGGGATCAATATTTGTATGCATTCCTAATTGGCGCATGGATAAGGCACGTTCTTTTAAAAGTTTTTTTATTAATGTACTAAGCCGCTCATTTGGATTTTCTCTAGGCATAGTGAAGGCACTCCTTTTTTATTGTTGAAAAAATGTTGAGCATTTATTACATGTATATGAAACAGACAGGCACAGTTGCTCAACATTTTCATAAGATGCATGGAAAAGTGAGAAAAAGGGGTGGCTGTTTATGAGTACGGCAGGTCTATTTTCAATTTTTTTAATCGGGATTGCTTCTAATTTAGATAATGCAGGTGTTGGGATTGCATATGGCATTCGTAAAATTCGAATTTCGTGGCTTAACAATTTTATCATCGCATTTTTGGGGTTTTTATTTACTTTGTTAGCTGGATTTTTTGGGAACTGGATAGCGTTACTTATTTCAGAGTTTACTGCAAACCTGATTGGAGCAATCGTTTTAGGAATAATCGGGATGTTTATTTTGTGTCAGCCTTTCTTGGGGCAAAGAAATACTGTAGGTTCTAACGATGGTAATGTACTTATGGGAATTTTACGTGATCCAGAAAAAGCAGATTTTGATGGTTCTAAAACAATTAGTTTTTCAGAAGCAATTGTTTTAGGGATTGCATTGTCTATTAATAATATTGCAGGTGGATTTGATGCTGGGGTAACAAACTTGAATCTGTGGCTTACAGCAACTATTTCTGGGGTGTTTAGTTTTATTTGTATTAGTGGTTTTGCGTATGTAGGAAAAAGATTTTTAGCAGCATACTTAGGGAAATGGGCTACTGTTATTGCGGGCATGCTATTAGTTTTTATTGGGATAGATCAGTTATTGTAACATACAATGTTCGAGCATTTCCTCGGAAATATTCGAATGAATTGCATATATCGACACCGGATGCGCAATTACCGAAACGTTACTGTTTTTATAAATATTAAAGCACCTACATAGGTGCTTTTTTAACGTATATCTTCAATTAATTGTTCCGATTCTTCATGCATACTGTACTCACTTAACACTTGAATGCAAAGCCACTTTAATTCTTCAATAGTATGTTCAAGTTCTTCAGGAAGCACATGATGAATGTCTTCAAGTCCCATTCCGAAGTGGATGAGTTCAAGTACTTGATCATCGATGTTTCGATCCATTAGTAGTTCAAGCACTTCTAAATTGAATATGTATCGGTGAGCTTCATCGAGTGAAACAACTTTTAACTTCAAGCTTTCTACAATACTCAATATAAAAAGGAGAATTGTTTTTTCAAGAACAGGCTGTTTTTCCATTTGAAATATTAGTTTCATCTTTCACACCTCCACATATAGCGCTAGGTTGTACTATATTATTCAGGAGGGGGGAGCAAATATGCATGATATAGAGAAACTTTCAGTACGGTTTTTGTAAGGATATGGATAGCTGATAAAATTGAGGGTTTTATGAAATAAAAAAATCCTGCTAGTATAGCAGGATAACTCTGAATTAAAAAATGCTCCAACCTTCTTGAGCAGAAAGAAGTTCAAGAATTTTAAAACCGGCGATACTATTTCCGTTTGCATCTAAAGCTGGTCCGAAAATACCAATTCCCATTTCTCCTTTTACGCAGCCGAAAATACCACCAGCTACACCACTTTTGGCTGGAATACCAACACGAATCGCAAATTCACCAGACTCGTTATACATACCGCATGTAACCATAAATGTTTTACAGATTTTTGTAATATGTTTAGGGATAATTTGTTTTTTCTTATATGGATCATAGCCATCCATCGCAAAAATTAAGCCGATACGCGCTAAATCGATACAGTTTACTTCAACTGCACATTGACGAGTGTATAAATCCATAAGTTCTTCGATGTCACAATCGATAATTCCGTTTTGTTTCATATAGTAACAAAGTGAACGGTTTAAGTAAGCTGTCTCTAATTCTGAATTGGCAACTTTAGAAGAATAATTAATAGTAGGATTATCTGTTATTTCACGTACAAAATGAAGGATGCGCTCCATTTTTTCTTCATTATCGTTTCCGGTTAACATACTTGTAATAGCTAGTGCCCCTGCATTAATCATTGGATTAAGTGGCTTAGAAGGACTTGTCGTTTCTAACTTAATAATAGAATTAAATGGGTCACCAGTTGGTTCCATTCCAACTTTAGAAAATACATATTCTTCACCACGATCTAAAAGGGCAAGTGCAAGTGTAATTACTTTTGAAATACTTTGAAGAGTAAATAGTGTTTGTGAGTTGCCAGCATGGATGTATTCTGTTTCTTTATGGAAAATGGCAATCCCTAAATCAGCCGGATTTGCATTTCCTAGTTCGGGGATATAAGTAGCAAGCTTTCCTTTTTTCGTATATGGTTTTACTTGTTCTAACAACTGTTGTAAGTTGTTTGTTTCAATGCACTGCATAGTACCAACGCTCCTATTTCGAATTAACTACGTTTACTTTTCCCGATATGCTCGGAAATAAATAATAACATGAAAAGGTGGAATGATAAAACGAAAGTTATATGTACTATAGTAGGTATTTCGTTTCGAGTATTCTATATTAAAAAAGGATAATTTTCCTTTTATATAACAGTTTGGAAATAGGAGATTTATCCATAAAAAATTCGAAAATAAAAACTACACATCTATACAACTATATGTTATTATGGTTATGTAAATAGAAAGCGTTTTCTAAGGCGTACTTATAATGATAACGATTTCATAAATTTGATAGGGGGAATTAAAATGTTGCAGTTTTTACAACGTATTGGTAAAGCGTTAATGCTTCCAATCGCCGTACTACCAGCAGCAGGATTATTGCTTCGTTTAGGGCAACCGGATGTATTTGATATTCCTGTTATGGCACAGGCCGGCGCAGCGGTTTTTGATAATTTAGCACTTATTTTTGCAATTGGTATTGCAATCGGTCTTTCAGTTGATGGTAGTGGTGCAGCAGGTCTTGCAGGTGCAATTGGTTATCTGGTTATGAAAAACAGTATTGATGCACTTAGTAAGGGATATTCTACTGTAGAATTACAAGATAAATTAGGTAAAGTTCAAGATTTAATAGGCAATAGCGCAAATGTAGATCCATCTAAGCTGGCAGATACAATGACACAAGTATCTAAGGCCGCCGAATTATCGACTAAAGTGGATATGAAAGTTTTAGGTGGTATTATTGTCGGCGTTATAGCAGGATTCCTTTATAATAAATTCCATAAGATTAAACTTCCAGAATGGTTAGGTTTCTTTGCTGGAAAACGTTTCGTTCCGATTGTTACATCGGTTGTGATGCTAATATTAGGAATTCTATTCGCTCAAATTTGGCCAGCAATTCAAAATGCTATCGATGCATTAGCTCATGGAATTGTTAATTTAGGTGCAGTTGGTTCAGGTCTATTTGGTTTATTAAACCGTCTATTAATTCCAATTGGTTTACACCACGTGATGAACACATACTTCTGGTTCGTATTTGGTGACTTTACAAATGCAGCAGGTAATGTTGTAAATGGTGATATTGCTCGCTTCCTTGCAGGGGATAAAACAGCAGGTATGTTTATGACTGGTTTCTTCCCAGTTATGATGTTCGGTTTACCAGCAGCATGTTTCGCAATGATTGCAGCTGCTAAACCAGAAAAACGTAAAATGGTTACAGGTATGTTAGGTGGTCTAGCATTAACTTCATTCTTAACTGGTATTACAGAACCAATTGAATTCTCATTCATGTTCTTATCACCAGTATTATATGGTATTCATGCCGTGTTAACAGGTATTTCTTTATTCGTAACAACATCACTTGGCATTCACGATGGTTTCACATTTAGTGCCGGTGCAATTGATTACTTCTTAAACTTCGGTATTGCAACAAAACCAGTATTGCTAGCGGGAATCGGTTTAATTTACGCAGTAATTTACTTTGTAGTATTCTACTTCTTAATTAAGAAATTCGACCTAAAAACTCCTGGTCGTGAAGATGACGATGAGTTAGCTGAAGAGGATGATGCGCCAGTTGCAGGTTCAATTGGTGAAACTTACGTAGCAGCTTTAGGTGGAAAAGAAAACTTAACAGTTATTGATAACTGTGCAACACGTCTACGCTTACAAGTGAAAGATGCTGGTCAAGTAAACGAAGCAGCATTAAAACGTGCTGGTGCAAAAGGTGTTATGAAATTAAGTAACACGAGTGTCCAAGTTATCGTAGGTACAAATGTTGAATCCGTTGCCGATGATATGAAAAAACACGTATAAATAATGAGATAAGAGGATATCCCAAAAGATTGATAACATCAATTTTTTTAGAGGATATCCTCTTTTTTTGTTAACAATTTAACGGGAATCTTACTTTTGTAAATTTTCTTTTTCTTTTTCATACATATAGGTTGGTAATATGTGTAGTGCGTGATAAAGTAGGGATGACGTCGAATGGAATGTCAAAAATCTATGAAAAAGATCCGGAATGAATCTTGTGTAGTGGAATTAAATTATCGGTAAATAAGGGGAAAAAAGCAATCATGGATCAGGAAAAAAATAATGCGAATGGGAAAGCACGTCGGCCGATTGTATACATAAAAAGAACAATCATTCTCGTCTTACTATTTTCAGTTGTATATTTCATGTATACAAAAATTGTTGCGCATAATAAGAAAGAAGAAACTTTAAAAGCAGCAGAAATGAAGAAACAAGAAGAGCTAAAAAAGAAAGAAGAAAAGAAGAAGCAAGAAGCACAAAAACAAAAAGAGCAGGAAGAACAAGTAAAGCAAGTACAAGCTGTGGAAAAGCCTGCTGAGGGACCACCTCAAGAAATTAATGAAAACGCTCAATTAGATCAATATTTACAAAACGCAGGATTTAGCGGGACGGCTGTTATTGTGAAGAACGGAAAAGTTCTTTTAAATAAGGGATACGGTATGGCGAACAAAGAGAAACAAGTACCGAATAATTCAGAGACAACTTTTTATATTGGTTCTATTTCAAAGGCATTTGTAGCGACTGCTATTATGCAATTAAAGGATCAAAATAAATTAAACGTAGAGGATACGGTTGCAAAGTATATTCCAGATTTCCCTCAAGGTAATGGTATTCAGTTAAAACATTTACTAACACATACATCAGGAATCCCAGAGTATGAGCAGGGAACAGAGGATATTTCTCATGAAGAATTGATAAAACGAATAGGAAAGCAAAAGCGTGTTGGGGGTCCAGGAGAGAAATGGAAATATTCCGATTCGAACTATTCGATACTTGCCTACATCGCTGAGAAGGTAAGTGGACAACCGTTAGAAGAATATATTAAACAACATATTTTTGCTACTGCGGGTATGAAACATTCTGGTTTCGGTAAAGCGTTAGAGCAAACAAGGTTTCCATCGACAGGTTATAAAATAGTAAATAACAATATGACAACACCTAATATTCCAAGTATGTCACAACTATATGGTTGTGGTGATATATATACAAGTGCACATGATTTATATTTATTTAATGAAGCACTCTTCTCTGGGAAGTTAATTTCAAAAGAGAGCTATGATCAAATGTTTACAGGCGGAAAAAAAGATTACGGATTTGGTTGGTACGTAGACCCAGGTAGTTATTCAAATCACGGTGTAATGCCAGGATGGAATTGCTTAAATGGATTTAGTAAAAACGGAAGTGTGTATGTCGTTTTATTATCTAACATTCAAAACAACATTAAATCGTTTGGTAAAGTGAATAACGACATTTATACGATGTTGCGAAATATTGAAGTGTAAGAGGCTATCCTATTGGATGGTCTTTTTTTATTGAGGAAGTGTAGGGGGCAATGAGATAATGAAATAAAGTGAAACTTTAATCAGTGGGGGTCTTACTGCCAGTTAATGCGGGATAAATGGAAAAGGGGGAGGGACATGAGTATACATAAGCATCACGCACGTAATGCAAAACGCATATTTTTTGTATCTGTCATTGTATGGATTATCGTCGCAATTGTATTAGTGATGGAATATAAAAAAGGGAGGCTGTTCACTTCGGAGAAAGAAAATCTGAAATTAATAAGTGTTGTACTACCAGCATTTGGATTATTAATATATAGTTTTATGGAAAAACGAAGGTCAAAAATGCTTAAACAGGAAAATTATAATATAGAGACTTCTGAATTATTTGAGCAAAAAAAATTTGTTGTTCGCAAAGAGGTAGGTGTATTTCAAGTAATAACGTACTTTGGATTAGATGGCAGTGCATTAGGATTTTTAAAAGAAGAGTATGATTTGGTTATCCAACGTGTATGGCAAGCTGTACTTTCGTTTCTTTTTAAGGGACTACATAAGCAACAATTTTATTTGTATAATCACTCGGGAGAAAAATTATTGCGTGTTCAAAAGGAGAAGGGATTACGCAATTTCTATACTTTTTCTAATGTAGATGGAAAGAAAATTGGAGAGTTGAAACAAGTACTAAGTTTAACAAAGTGGGAATGAATCTTTTTAGGGATGGATGGTAAAGAATTTGGTAAAGTGACTGGGGACCTTTCAGCAACAATGCAGAAAATAGATTGGCGAGATGGAACGCATATTGATGTAAAAGAAGATGGTATTCCTTTAGAAGCTGTTAAGTATTTCTCGGTAAGTGGTGGTTCACTTGTTACAGCTTCTATAAGTGAGCAGGCAGAATTACCACGAGCGGTTTATTATAGTGTAGCTGCTATTGTTATAATTAAAATTAAAATATACAAAAAGATAGATGGAATACCATCTATCTTTTTTATGTGACTAGAAAAGATTGTTTCTTTGAAAATGTATGCCTTACCTATCACAAAAAAAGCCTGCTCTGTATACATTAAGATGTATGGATGTAATTTTTAAACTTTAAAAAATAATAGGAGGAGAAGTATATGTGTCTGTTCAAAAAATATTGGCATAAATTATCTCGATTATTTAATAGACAATTAGGCTATTTTTTAGATGACAAATTATTACCTGCTGTGGAACGAATTTTATTTTCGCAAAACTTTGCAAGGTTTATTCAAAGAAATTCAAAGAAAGCTACGGAAGAATTTATTGAATCAAGTCAATTTCAATCTATTATTTGTAACATATTAAAAGAATGTAATACATCACCGTTTAAAGAAATTGCAAAGCAATATTTAGGTAAAAACGTCGAAATTACTGTGACGGTTGGACAGCTAACAGGTGTGATTGTAGCAGTTGGTGATGATTTCTTAACACTGCAAGAAGGAATCGGAACTGAAGTTTTAGTACCATTTACAAGTATTATATCAATTAAAGAAGCGTAAGAAAGGAGATTTATATATGTTATTTACTGATGAATTGCGTAACCATGTTGGTGAGTTAGTGCAAGTTGTGACAGCTGTTGAAATTGTTGCAGGTATTCTGTTATCTGTGACAGACGGGGTAGTAAGTGTTCGTACTTCTCCTTCTTATGGACCACCGGAAGATGTAGTTGTACGTATTCCTATTATTTCTTATGTTCGCTTGGAAGGGTAAGCGTGATACAAGTATGAGAGTATCAGTTGTTATTCCAGTGCATAATGAAGCGAGTACTTTATCACAAGTTTTAGTAGAAGTGGAGAAGCTTGAACCATATGAAATTATCGTAGTAGATAATGGATCGACAGATGGGACGAAAGAAATAGCGTCACGACATCATTGCCAAGTAATTTATTATCAATATTCTTTTGGCAATGATGTTGGACGGGCAATCGGAGCAAGAGAAGCGAAAGGTGACATTGTTTTGTTTTTAGATGGTGATATCGTCATTGATAGCAAAGAGTTGCAACGTTTCGTAAAAGGAATTCAGCAAGGCCACCAAATTTTTGTGAATAATTTAACATGGTCCGTTTATTTAAAGATGAGACCGCATTATACGACAGTTGGCAAGTGTATGTTGAATCGTTATTTGAATAAAAAAGATCTTGTTGTTGGATCTTTAATCGCAATTCCACATGCAATGAGTAGGGACGTTATTCAGAAATTTGGTTGGTGGAATTTAGCAGATCCAGCGCTGTTTCAAGCGATGGCGATGTCTAGAGGAGTAGATATTGTCGATACGGCTTCGGTCGATGTTATTCATACAAATAAAGTGCGTCCTGTGCATACTGGTACATCACCCGATTCGCCTTATCCGAAAGCGACTAGTCGTATTATGGGAGATCATTTACGTGCTTTGCAATACGTAATCGAAATATATGGTAAGCGTGGTGGTTTTTCGGAAGGAAATAGGGATAGAGGGTTTATAGGAAAGTATAAACCAGTTGTATTACAAAAGAAAAAAGCGAAATATAGTGCGATCATCCCCGTATCAGAAGAGAAAATGACGATAAGGTCTGTTATACAAGAAGTAAAAAAAGCAGGTGTAGATGAAATTATAGTGGTTGCGAATGGAGCTGATATTGAGACAAGTAAACAAGCAAAGTTAGAGAATGTGATCGTTATTGAATTCGAGGAAGCTCTCGGGCATAATGTGGCCCGAGCGATAGGCGCTATGCATGCCACGGCCGATATTTGTTTATTTGTCGATGGTGATTTTGTTATTCCGGGAAAAAAACTAATTCCATTTTTACATGCTATTGAAGATGGGTATGATGTGGCATTAAATGACTTACAGTGTTTATTAGATATGTTTCATCCGGCAGATCCAATTAGCATGGGGAAATATTTTGTGAATTTAGTAGCAAAACGACCAGATTTATGGAATAACTCATTAACGGCAGTACCACATGCTATGCATAAAAAGGTAATAGAACAAATAGGATATGACTCTCTCGTTATTCCTCCATTAGCTCAAATGAAAGCTATTTTGGAGGGATTTTCTATTACAGCAGTAGAATTTGTGGATGTAATAAAAACAAATCGAGTACGCCCAGAGCAACATGGATTTGTAAATGGACGTATTCCGGCATTTGACCGTATTTTCGGTGATCAACTTGAGGCGATTGCACATTTATTACAATCCACAGACGAACGCGGGAGTTTTACAGATGGAGAGCGGGATAGAAATATAATTCAACAATTGAGAAAGGAAGAAGAGAATACAAATGAATGTTAGTAGTACAGTTGCCATTATCGGATTAGGATATGTTGGCCTTCCTTTGGCAGTCCATTTTGCAGAGAGAGGACATACAGTACTTGGATTAGATAAAGATACTAGAAAAATAGAATCAATTGTAAAAGGAGAAAGTTATATTCCGGATGTTTCTTCTAAATTGTTACAAAGTTTATTGGCTAAAAAAAAATTAATAGTAAATACACCGGATCAAGGTATTGCTGATTTTCAAAATAGTGATTATGTTATTGTCACTGTCCCGACTCCAATTAATGAACAAAGAGAACCAGACTTAAGTGCCCTCATTTCAGCTTCGCATTATATACAACAAAACCTTCAAAAAGGACAAACCTTCATTTTCGAAAGCTCCACATATCCAGGTACGCTCGAGGAAGTTATTATTCCGATTGTTTCTCAAGGCGGCCAAAAGGTAGGAGAAGATTTCTATATCGGATATTCTCCTGAGAGAATTGATCCAGCAAATAGTCAATATTCCGTTCAGGATATTCCAAAGGTTATTAGTGGACAAACTGAACAGTGCAAACAAAAGGTACAGGATTTATATAGCACAATTTTCGATGTAGTCGTTCCTGTTAGCTCTCCAAAAGTAGCGGAAATGTGTAAGTTATTTGAAAATATTCAGCGCCTAGTCAACATTTCATTAGTAAATGAGTTAAACACACTATGTGAAAGTTTAGGAATTGATTTTTATGAGGCGCTTGAAGCTGCATCTACAAAACCGTTTGGATTTACCCCATATTGGCCAGGACCAGGAATAGGGGGACATTGTATTCCAGTAGATCCTTTATATTTCCAATGGAGAATAAAAAAGAATGGGACAATTAGTAAATTAATTGAAGCAGCACATGTGATTAATGAAGAAATGCCAGAGAAAATAGTCCGGAAAGTAAAAGGCATGGTGCAATCACCTGCATCAGTTTTAATTGTAGGAATTGCGTATAAGAAAGATGTAAATGATTTGAGAGAATCACCGGCTTTACCAATTATTGAATTGTTAATAAAAGAAGGATATGAGATAGAATATCACGATCCATATATTTCTTCTGCAAAATTTGGAGATAAGTTGTACCAATCTGTTTCTTTGGATGAACAAGTCATTAAACAAGCGGATTGTATTTTAATTTTAACTGATCACTCTAATATCGATTGGAAGCTTTTTAAAGGAATGAAGCGAGTAATAGATACACGTGGAATTATAAAGAAGGTGAGTGTATGAGTAAGAAATGTTTAATTACAGGTGGAGCAGGATTCATTGGATCGCATCTAGCCGAAGAATTGGTGAAAAGAGGAAATGAAGTCACGATTGTGGATAACTTCTATAAAGGAAAAAATAAATATCATGATGAGTTAATGAAAGAAATTCGGGTTATTCCAATAAGCGTTTTAGATAAAAATTCTATTTATGAATTAGTAAATCAACATGATGTAGTGTTTCATTTAGCAGCAATTTTAGGTGTGAAAACGACAATGGAAAAGAGTATAGAGCTTATTGAAACGAATTTTGATGGAACGAGAAACATTTTACAAGCAGCGCTAAAAGGAAAGAAGAAAGTAGTCTTTGCGTCTACTTCAGAAGTATATGGTAAGGCAAACCCACCTTTCTCTGAAGAGGGGGATCGATTATACGGGGCAACTTCTAAAATACGTTGGAGTTATGCAGTGTGTAAAACGTTAGAAGAAACATTATGTTTAGGCTACGCATTAGAAGGTTTACCGGTAACGATTGTTCGTTATTTTAATATTTATGGTCCAAGAGCGAAAGATGGTCCGTATGCAGGGGTAATCCCACGATTTATCAGTGCGGCCCTGCAAGGAGAAGACATTCTCGTATATGGAGATGGAAAGCAGACACGTTGCTTTACGTATGTAAGTGATGCGGTGGAGGCAACGATCCGGGCAATGGATGAGAAGGTAAATGGTGAGATTATTAATATAGGTTCTGAGAACGAAAAGAGTATAAAAGATGTAGCAGAAGTAATTAAAAAGCTAACGAAATCTTCTTCAAAGATTGTCCAAGTTCCTTTCGAAGAGGTATACCCACATGGCTTTGAAGAAATTCCAAATAGAAGACCAGATGTAACGAAATTAAAAGAACTTGTGCAGTTTCAAGCGACAGTAACGTGGGAACAAGGATTGAAAGAAACTATTAAATGGTTTCGTGAAGAAAACAATGGCTAAGTCGCTGTCGGTTATTATACCTGTATGTAATGAAGCGGATACGATTTCGGACGTTATTCAATCGGTAAAAGGATTAAATCCAGTAGAGGTTATTGTAGTAGCAAACGGTTGTAAGGATGGTACAGAAGAGGTTGCTGATCGTTTAGGGTGTAAAGTAATCAAGTATACAGAGCTACTAGGGAATGATGTTGGCCGTGCGGTTGGTGCAAAACATGCGATAGGTGATGTATTACTATTTATAGATGGAGATTTTGCTATTCAAACTTCAAAATTACAATTATTCCTGAATCCAATTTTACATGATCAGGCCGACATCGTTTTAAATAATTTGGACGCATTATTTTTAAAGAAACAAAAACCGCACTCTGTGACAGTATGGCGCCAAATATTAAATGCAATGTTAGAGCGTGAAGAGTTAAAAATTGATTCTTTATTATCTGTACCTCATGCGTTGACGAAAGAAGTTGTTCAAAGCATTGGATATGAATGTTTCGTTAATCCTATTGTAGCTCATTTACGCCTAGTACAAAGCAAATGGAGAATGAGTCGTCATTGTGCAATTGACGTTATTACGCCGAATAAATTTCGGCCAACCGAGCATGCTGCGTATGGAACGGGTCTTTCTCAATCTGAAAAACGGATGATAGGTGATCATATAGAAGCTGTAGCGGAGCGAATAGTAGGCAGTGATGAGCGCGGAGGGTATTATGATGGAAATAGGAAAAGAGAGTGTGTCTATCATACTTTAAGTTTCGAAGATTTTTATCAAGGATGGGGCGTTACATCTAAGTTGTATAAAGGAAAGCAATTATCGGTCATTATTCCTGTACAAGATGAAGAGAAAACAATTGGAAACGTAATAGAAGAGCTTCGCAAAATTGAACCTTTTGAAATTATCGTTGTTGTAAATGGTTCATCTGATAAAACAGCAACGATTGCAAAAGACAAGGGAGCAACAACAATTGTATATAAAGAAGCACTGGGTAACGATGTGGGGCGTTCACTTGGAACTTATTTCGCCAAAGGAGAAATTGTGTTATTTATAGACGGTGATTTTGTTATTCCAGCTAGTGAGCTATATCCATTTGCAAAAGCTATTGCAGATGGAATGGATGTCGCATTAAATGATCTAAATCATTATTTAGATTTAAGAGTACCGCTTCATCTTGTAACTGCATTTAAATATGCATTAAATTTAGCTTGTGATAGAAAAGATTTAGGAGTAGGCTCTCTTATCGCTGTACCGAATGCGTTTAGCCGTAAGTGTTTGAAAGAAATCGGGTATAGATCTTTACTGTCACCTTGTGTAGCCCAAGTGAAAGCTATTCTGTCAGGATTCGAAATTGCGTGTGTAAGTCGTGTAGAGGTCGATAAGATGAACCGCATTCGTCCCAGTGAACATTTTGCAAAAATAGGTCATCCTCCAGCTGTTTTGCGAATTATAGGTGATCATATAGAAGGATTAGAGCAATTAATTGTATTAGAAGGCAGCCGTGGTGGATTCTATGATGGGAATAGAAAAAGAGATGTTTTAGAGTAGTAACAAAAAAAGTGTACAACATATGTACACTTTTTTGTTCTGTTATAAAAACTATAACAGATTAGGAGATAAGAGTATTACAGCTCTACAATGGGTATTGTTCTTATATTACAAAATAGGACTCGTATATAAGGATACCAAAAAAATACAATTAAGGAAAGGGTTAATTATAAAGACTTTTAAGTGAAGTTAACACTACGCATATAGTAGTTTGCTCAACTTTTCACAAACATGTCACAACTATTTCGTTCACTTTAGCAAAAAAGTAGTATTCTAAGTGTGTAAGCTGTTATATAAAAAATCTTAGTCCTGTACTAATCAAAAATGGAGGAGATTAGGATGACTCAAGTATTAGAAAATGTTAAAAACGCATGGGAAAACTTTAAAGGTGAAAAATGGAAAGCAGAGATTGATGTTCGCGATTTCATTTTAAATAATGTAAACGTTTTCGAAGGGGATGAATCTTTCTTAGCGGGAGCAACTGAAGCAACGAAACAACTTTGGGATCAAGTAATGGATTTAACAACGAAAGAACGTGAAAACGGTGGCGTTCTTGATATGGATACAAAAATTGTTTCTTCTATTACATCACATGAACCAGGATATTTAAATAAAGATATTGAAAAAGTAGTTGGTTTCCAAACTGAAAAACCATTTAAACGTTCTTTACAACCATATGGTGGTATTCGTATGGCGGAACAAGCTTGTGAATCTTATGGATACGAAATGGATAAAGAACTTAGCAGTATTTTCAGAGACTGGAGAAAAACGCATAATCAAGGTGTATTTGATGCATATACACCAGAAATGAAAGCGGCTCGTAAATCAGGTGTAATTACTGGTCTTCCAGATGCATACGGACGTGGACGTATTATCGGTGACTACCGACGCGTAGCATTATATGGTATTGATCATTTAATTGAAGTGAAAAAAGCTGATTTGAATTTAACTGGCGGTGTAATGAGCGAAGATACAATGCGTTTACGCGAAGAGTTATCTGAGCAAATGCGTGCACTTCAAGAGTTAAAACAAATGGCTGCTTCTCATGGCTTTGATATTTCTAAGCCTGCAAAAAATACACAAGAAGCATTCCAATGGTTATACTTCGCATATCTTGCAGCGATTAAAGAGCAAAATGGAGCTGCAATGAGTCTTGGACGTACTTCTACATTCTTAGATATTTATATTGAAAGAGATTTAGCAAATGGTACTTTGACAGAAGAAGAAGTACAAGAAATTGTGGATCACTTCATTATGAAATTACGTCTTGTGAAATTTGCAAGAACACCTGATTATAATGAATTATTCTCTGGTGATCCAACTTGGGTAACTGAGTCTATCGGTGGTATGGCATTAGATGGACGTGCATTAGTAACAAAGAACTCATTCCGTTTCTTGCATACATTAGATAATTTAGGACCAGCTCCAGAACCAAACTTAACAGTTCTTTGGTCTAAACAATTACCGCAGAACTTTAAAAACTACTGTGCAAAAATGTCTATTAAAACATCAGCAATTCAATATGAAAATGATGACATTATGCGTGCTGACTACGGTGATGACTACGGAATTGCTTGTTGTGTATCTGCAATGAGAATTGGTAAACAAATGCAATTCTTCGGCGCACGTGCAAACTTAGCAAAAGCATTACTATATGCGATTAACGGTGGTAAAGATGAAAAATCTAAAGCACAAGTTGGTCCTGAGTACGCACCTATTACTTCTGAAGTATTAGATTATGAAGAAGTTATGCATAAGTTTGATATGACAATGGAATGGTTAGCGGGTCTATATTTAAACACATTAAATGTTATTCATTACATGCATGATAAATATAGCTACGAACGTATTGAAATGGCACTTCATGATACAACTGTTCTTCGTACAATGGCAACAGGTATCGCGGGTCTATCTGTAGTAGCAGACTCGTTAAGTGCAATTAAACACGCAAAAGTAAAACCAATTCGTGATGAAAGCGGTATTGCAGTTGACTTTGAAATCGAAGGAGATTTCCCTAAATACGGTAACAATGATGACCGTGTAGATGAAATCGCTGTAAATCTTGTAAAAACATTTATGAATAAACTTCGTAAACATAAAACATACAGAAATTCTGTTCATACAATGTCGATCTTAACAATCACATCTAACGTTGTATACGGTAAGAAAACTGGTAACACTCCAGATGGTCGCCGTACTGGAGAACCATTTGCACCAGGTGCGAACCCAATGCATGGCCGTGATACAAAAGGTGCATTAGCTTCATTATTATCTGTAGCTAAATTACCATATGAAGATGCACAAGATGGTATTTCTAATACATTCTCTATTATTCCAAAAGCACTTGGTAAAGAAGATGATGTACAAGTACGTAACTTAGTATCAATGCTTGATGGTTATGCAGTAAAAGAAGGCCATCACTTAAATATTAACGTATTTAATCGTGAAACATTAATGGATGCGATGGAACATCCTGAGAAATATCCACAATTAACAATTCGCGTATCTGGTTACGCTGTAAACTTTATTAAATTAACTCGTGAACAACAAATCGATGTAATTAATCGTACAATGCATGAAAGTATGTAAGTGAAAAAGTGTCCCTCTGCTTTTTATAAATAGCAGAGGGAGGCTGCTTCAATAAAGGAGGAAGTAACATGATAAAAGGAAGAATTCATTCTGTAGAGTCTTGTGGTACTGTTGATGGCCCAGGAATTCGTTATGTCATATTTACACAAGGGTGTTTATTACGTTGTCAATACTGTCATAATGCTGATACGTGGGAGATCGGTAAAGGAAAAGAAATAACAGTTGAAGAAGTAATGCAGGATGTGACATGTTACCTTCCTTTTATTGAAGCTTCTGGAGGCGGTATAACAGTTAGTGGTGGTGAACCATTATTACAGCTAGATTTCTTAATTGAATTATTTAAGAAATGTAAGGAAGTTGGAATCCATACCACAATTGATTCTTCGGGTGGTTGTTATTCTGAAGAACCAGAATTCCAAAATAAGCTAGATATTTTAATGGATTACACAGATTTAGTTTTATTGGATTTGAAACATATTGATTCAAAGAAACACCGTAAATTAACAGGGAAACCAAATGAACATATTTTACAATTTGCTCGTTATTTATCGGATAAAAATAAACCAATTTGGGTAAGACACGTATTAGTTCCTGGTGTTACGGATAATGAAGAGGATCTACAAAAATTATCTAGCTTTATTCAAAGCCTGTCTAATGTTCAGAAGGTTGAAGTGCTACCATATCATAAGCTTGGTGTATATAAATGGGAGGCACTTGGGCATAAGTATCCACTTGCGAATGTAGAACCACCTACTGAAAAAAATGTAGAGCAAGCAAGACATATTTTACAAGCAGTCTAATCCAAATATTGGATTAGGCTTTTTGCTTTCTTTACAATAAAACCTAGAGTATGTATATAGAAAAGAGTATACTGAAAATAGAATATCCATATTTTTGTAAGGAATAAGTGGAGAAATTTACATAATTGTAAAGGGAAATCAAAATAGTAAAAAGAATTAAGAAGTAAAAGAGTGAGTATCATGGAATAGAGAACATTTGTAAGTTATTGCGAAAGCTCTTATAGGAAAGTATAATGTAAAGATATGAGCACAGATAGGATTAAGGGGTCAATCTTATATGCTTTGCATATCCACGACAGGTACATAGCTGAAAGAGAAGTATTAGAATCTGTTTATGTAATTTTTAAGGAAAATGTTTTTCCTATTGTCGTATATGCAATATGGAGAAACAATAAGCTAGGAGTGGATTTGTTTGATAAAAAACCCCAAGGTTTTAATATTAACTGCACATTACGGTAATGGTCATGTGCAAGTAGCGAAAACATTAGAACAAACATTTCGCCAAAAAGGAATTAAAGATGTAATTGTATGCGATTTGTTCGGAGAATCACATCCAGTTATAACCGATATTACAAAATATTTATATTTAAAAAGTTATACAATAGGAAAAGAATTATACCGCTTGTTTTATTATGGCGTAGAAAAAATTTATGATAAAAAAATAGCATCTTGGTATGCGAATTTTGGAAGAAAACGTTTGAAATTACTTTTACAAGCAGAGAAACCGGATATTGTTATTAATACTTTTCCGATCATAGCTGTACCAGAGTTAAAAAAGCAAACAGGTATTTCAATTCCTGTGTATAACGTATTAACGGATTTTTGTGTGCACAAAATATGGATTCATCGGGAAGTAGATCGTTATTTTGTAGCAACTGATCACGTAAAAAAAATTATGATTGATATTGGTGTGCCCGCGGAGCAAATTGTTGAAACTGGAATTCCGATTCGTAGTAGTTTTGAGCTGAAGATCAATCCAGACATTATATATAATAAATATCAGTTATGTAAGAATAAAAAGATTTTACTAATTGTAGCAGGTGCTCATGGGGTATTAGGAAGTGTAAAAGAACTATGCCAATCATTTATGTCAGTACCTGATTTACAAGTAGTTGTCGTTTGTGGAAAAAATGAAGCGTTAAAACAGGATTTATTAGGGGTTCAGGAAAAAAATCCTGATGCATTAAAAGTATTTGGTTATGTTGAAAATATCGATGAATTATTCCGTGTTACTTCTTGTATGATTACGAAGCCGGGCGGTATTACGTTAAGTGAAGCGGCAGCATTGCAAGTACCTGTCATTTTATATAAACCTGTTCCAGGACAAGAAAATGAAAATGCGATGTACTTTGAAAGAAAAGGCGCTGCAGTTGTCATTCGTGATGATAGTGAGGTTTTTGCAAAGACAGAGGCGTTATTGCAAGATGATATGAAGCTTCTTCAAATGAAAGAAGCGATGAAAAGCATTTATCGTCCGGAGCCAGCTGGTCATATTGTGGATACAATTTTGACAGAAAACCATGTAGAACCGAATCATATACCTATTAAATCACCTGCTCTTGCACAATTATTTACTTAATATGAAACCCTCTTTTATATGTTTAAAGAGGGTTCTTTATTGTTTTATAAGATAAAGTGGTAACTTATCCACATGAAGATTACGCTTTCATTAAACAGTAAAGTCGAAATATTAACAACTATATCCACATTATCCACAATTTTTAGAAAACTATCCACAATTCTAACATTTACTATGCGTCACAACATATAAACTTGTGAAGGGTTTGTTGAATTTATTCACAATTCTATAAATTGTGTGGATAACGTTATCCACACAAAAAAGGTTCCTTATTTATAAGGAACCTTTTTTGTCTATTCTATCACGTAGAAAAAATATGTAATGAGAATGAATAATTAGGGGGGAAAACGTCTAATTATTCATTCTCACTTTAAATACTTTTCGAGCGATAACCCGCTGCGCGATCTGCTTTGCGAAATTCTCGTTGGTAGAGAACTTCTTGTGTACTAGATAATGTGTTTTTTGTTTTGTCACGTTTCTTTTTATCCATTACAAATCACCTCGTGTCCTAAAGTCACTATCTATCGTTTCCAAAGACATGGGGTGATATACGTATATGGCAAAATGTTAATGATTAATTATCTTTTCTGAAAATTTAGATTACGCTTCTTTTAATTGGTGAGCATCTTGGAACGTTGTATCTCGCATTGTAGCAAGTGTATATTGATCTTTTGGGATTTCATATAAGTTATATACTTCTTCATTTGCGTTAATTTCATCATAAACGGCTTTTCTTGTTTCGTTTGCTAGATTTACATATTGTAGTTTTTCGGCAGCTTTAATAGAACGAATATTTATTTTACGAATACGCATAAAGATTGTTTCAATATCTAATTCATAGAAAAGTTCACTAAAAAATGAATCTTTCGCCAATTTATTATAGCCTTTTCCATGATAGGGTTTGCCAAGCCATGTTCCGAGAAATCCGGCTTTTTCTTGCACATCAAATAAAGTAATTGTTCCGATAGGGTTACCCCATTCATCTAAAATTGTGCGTGAAATTAATTCCCCACGCTCTTCAGCTTCAATCGTTTGTTTCGTTAAAAATAAATACTCCTCATAAGAATAAGCCTTTTGACGCACAAAAGGGAAGACAGCTGGGTCCACCATTAACTCGTATAGAACGTGGCTGTCGTGTAAGTCGCGTTTTTTCAACATACTAACTCCTCCTCACACGAGGGTAGCATGACGAAAAAACACCCCACCCTCGAAATTTTTATATCAATCTTTAAAAAATTTCGGGGTGGGAATCGAACCCACTAGAACCAGTTTCTAACGCTGGTGGCGCACCATTTGCCTTCCCCATTCATCAATTTGAAAATGATAATCACGACACAAATTGATTATGGTTTCATTCAGTTTATAATCGTATAATACTTTATCTAGTCAAAAAAATAAACTAGTTTTTTTTATTTTTTTTGTAAATTATTTTTCCGTCAATCATGGTTAGTACAGGCTTGGCTAAATAATGGAAAGGATGATGAGTCCATAACACGAGATCAGCGTCTTTTCCAACCTCAATGCTTCCAATTCTATCCTCTAAACGTAAATTTCGTGCTGGAAATATAGTGATTCCTTCTAGTGCAGTTTTTTCGTCTAATCCTTCTCTTACTGCGACAGCAGCACAAACATTTAAATATTGAATTGGTGTATAAGGGTGATCTGTTGTTATAGAAACTTCCACTCCATTTTTCGATAATATATGGTAAGTATCCCATGTTTTGTTTTTAAGTTCGATTTTAGAACGGCGTGTAAGAGTGGGGCCAACTGAAACCTTCAAATTGTGTTTCGAAAGCTCTTCAACAATAAAGTGTCCTTCTGTACAATGTTCAATGCGTAAATCGAGATTGAACTCTGTTGCAAAGCGTAGAGCAGAACTAATATCATCTGCTCGGTGAGCGTGTATACGTACAGGTATTTCGCGGCGTAATGCTTTTAAGATAGGAAGCATTCGAAAATCAGCTTCATGTCCGTAGTGCTGTGCTTCATAGAATGATTCCCGAAGTAACCCCATAATTCCCATACGTGTTATGGATTCTTTTGTTCCATTACTATGGACCTTTTTAGGATTTTCTCCAAAGGCAATCTTTAAGCCGGCAGGTTCTTGAATAATCATATGATCAATACAAGTTCCAGCTGTTTTTATTACACAAGTCGTACCACCGATAATGTTTTGACTTCCTGGCATAACGTGAACAGTTGTGATTCCGTTTTGTACAGCATCTTGAAATGCAATATCAAAAGGGTGGATTCCGTCCAAAGAACGGATATGTGGTGTTGAAACTTCAGATGTTTCATTTGCATCATTGCCAGCCCAACCAGTACCTTCATCATAGAGACCAAGATGAGTATGGACATCAATAAATCCAGGTAAAAGATGAAGAGCACGAGCGTCTATAACTGTCATATCTTGAGTGGGTTGAATGGAAGGCTTGACCTCGGCAATTCTTTCTCCTATAACGAGTACATCCCCTTGAAATTTTTGGGATGTAATAGGATAGACAATGGCTTGTTTGAGCAATATTTTCATAGGTACCTCATTTCTGTTACTTTACAATGTTAATGGAATTTAAGGGAAAGTAACTGAAAGGTTATTTGTGTAATAATGCTCCGGATTCTAGAAAATGAAAGTTTTGAAAGGGGGCCCTGTAAAACTGTGTTTTAGAAGTACTACATTGTATGCGAAAGTACATTTTGTAATGCATGGTCTATTGCCGGAAATGTGTATTGATACCCATGTTCAATTGCTTTACTAGGTAATACATGTTGTCCTTCGAGTACAAGTATACTCATCTCACCCAATAAAGTGTGAAGCATAAATGAAGGGACAGGTAACCAATGAGGTTTTTTCATTATAGTTGCAATGGTTTCTCCAAATTCCTTCATTTTTATAGGTAGGGGAGCTGTGATGTTAAAAGGGCCATCAATTTCTTCTTTGTGTATGATGAAATCAATTAGGCGAACGACATCGTCTATATGAATCCATGATAACCATTGGTTTCCAGATCCAATTGTACCTCCAATATAGAATTGATAGGGGAGTAGCATTTTGGGAAGAGCTCCTCCGTCTGCGCCTAATACAACTCCAAGTCTTGCGTAGATTGTTCGCATTCCATGAGAACGTGCTTTAGATGCTTCTTGTTCCCATGAATATACTGTATTTGCTAAAAAGTCATTTCCAGGAATCTCATGCTGTTCTGTAAAAGACTCAGTTTCAGACGTTCCATAGTATCCAATAGCACTTGCGTTAATAAATGTATTTGGCTTTGTACCAAGTGTTTGCAATTGTTTAATGAGTCCTTTTGTTGTTTGAATTCTACTGTTTAAAATGGATTCCTTTTGTTTCTTTGTCCATCTACTATTAATAGACTCTCCAGCTAGGTTAATAACTACATCGATAGAAGAGAGGGGGAAGGTTTGTAAATCTGGTGTCCATTGTACATACTGAAGGTTAGGGTGGGAAGTTTCAGTAGTTTTGTTTCGAGTAAGAATGTAAACATTATATCCTTTTTGAATAAAAAAAGTAGAAAGGTATTTACCGATAAAGCCGGTACCACCAGAAATTGCGATTCTCACAATTATTTCCTCCTCATTATATATATTCTTGAAAAGCAAAAACGTTCCTTGACTATGTTAAAATAATAGAGAGGTGAGAGTATGGCTGTCATTACAAAAATAGAAGTGCAAAAACGATCGAAAGAACGGTTTAATATTTATATTGATAAAGGTCAAGGTGAAGAATACGGATTTAGTGTGGATCAAGTAATCTTAATGAAACATGGATTACAAAAAGGGTTAGAAATTGATGAACTAGCGTTAGGAAATATTTTATACAATGAAGAGGTACAAAAAGCATATTTACAAGTAATTTCCTATCTATCCTATCAAATGAGAACAAAAAAAGAAGTAGAAGACTATTTACGAAAAAAAGAAGTGGGACAGGCCGTCATCTCTGAAGTCGTTTCGAAATTATTACATGATCGATATATTAATGATAAAGAGTACGCTGTTTTATATACGCGAACGCAAAGTAATGTGAATCGAAAGGGTCCAACTGTTATTAAAAGAGAGTTATTAAATAAAGGTGTTCAGGATCTAATCATTACACATAGTTTACAAGAATATCCGAAGGAAAAGCAAATTGAGAATGCTTTACTTCTTATAGAAAAGAAGAAAAGGTCTTATCAAAAGCATTCCTTTTTACAAATGAAGCTAAAGTTAGAAGAAATGCTTGTTCGTAAAGGATATTCTAGAGATGTGATTCAAATTTGTTTGGAAGAATTGAAAGACGAAAAAGATGACGAACAGCAACAAGAAGCGTTACACTATCATGGGAATAAATATTATGAGAAATATAAGAAGTATGATGGATGGACATTTGAAAATAAGATGAAACAAGCGTTATATCGCAAAGGATTCTCTATTGATGAGATAGATATATTTTTGCAGATGAAACGTGAAGAGGGATGAGGGGAATAAGATGAATATGCCAAAGCGCTACAGCGAAATGACACCACATGAGCTAAGGGAAGAAATTGGGGTTTTGAAAGAGCAAGCAATAAAGGCAGAGCAGCTTGGTATTGTAAATGAGTTCGATGTATTAATGCGAAAGATGGCAATGGCTCGTGCTTATATGACTGATATAAATAAATTTCATATTGGTGAGACATATGAATTAGTAGAAGAACCTGGTATATTATTTGAAATTACGTATTTCAACGGGGTATTTGCTTGGGGACATAAGCAAAATGATAATGAAGAGATTGGAATACCGATTTCTTTATTACAAGAAAAATGAAAACCAGAGAGCGAATATCTCTCTGGTTTTCATTTTTGGTAGGCGTTACAGGAGATAGGAGATTCTAAAATTGGCGTTTTTTACATTCATTCGCCAGTATAATGAGAGACTGGGTTTGTTGCGTCTGTCCGTTAACTTGCGCTTTTGCATGTTTCGGACGAGTCCACGTATGGTTAAATAATTCAGAACGACTATCTAAGCGATCACGGTAGCTCATCTTTATCACCTCGTGTAGGAAGTTAATTTTTTAGGTTGTACCTGTACTATTCTTCCTGCTGATTTGCAGCACGCATACGTTCTTGTGGGTGCGTGTTAATTGTGCCGTTAGGTCGTTTCGAAGCGAAGCGTGATTTCGCTTTCGGTTGACCATCGATTTTGCTGTTGTTTTTTGACTCAGACCAAAATTCGGCTTGTTTACCCATTGCGAACGCCCTCCTCATCATCAGTTGATACCTCTTTAAGAAGTATCACTTATAGAATGTGCAAAATAGAAGAAACTATCCTTTAGAAATTAAGGGAATAAATAGGTAAAAGGAGAATGGAATATGAATGATATTCACGAAACATTAACAAAAGAACTATTAGACAAAAATGACAAACTTTCTTACGCACAAGCTCGTGCGTGGGTTGAATTATTGTGGGAAGACTTTCAAACAACTTATGCTAAATCAGGTCGTTATCAAGGTGATGAAATGACTGAACAAGTGGTACGAACATGGATTAATAATCATGGAGGTCGCCTTCATGAAATGCGTACAAATAATCCGAAATATAGCCATTTAATCAATCAAGAAGATCATTTGAAACATTAAAAAAAGCGACTTAAGTCGCTTTTTTTTAATGTGGAAGTAATTCCAGTTTTTTTCGAAGTTTTTCTTCACTAAAAATCCATCCTGTATAGGAACTAATAATATTTAAATTGTGGTCGAGTTGAACGATTGCAACGAATGGATAATAATCTTTACTGCGATAGCGCAAATCAATGAAGCGAACTTCGTAATAATGATCATAATCGAAAATGTCCCAGCGATACACAGGAGAAAAAGATAGAAATGCTGAGATGTTTTCATCTTGTTTAGCTGCGCGCATAATAGCATTATCTGGGAACGGTATCCGGTCGAACTTATCATAGACCATGATGTTACCACGATGCCATCTAGCAACGTAGTAATAATCAGTTGTAACGATTGCTAAATGATAATGATAAAATCTGTAAGAAGGGGAAATGATTATTTTCTCCACATGATTGAAACGTTTATATACGATGCTACGTATGTTTCTATGCATCATAATCCGTCCGATATAGTAAACAATCATCAATATATACGCTGCTAAAGCAGTATACCCTTTATGGGAACCTACGAGCATACAAGCAATCGCGAGTAGGTGGATAAAGAAAATGACGGTATCAAATGTATTAATGATGCCGAGTGCTACCCATTTTTTTGTGAAGGGCCGTAATGCCTGTGTACCGTAGGCGTTGAAAATATCTACAAAGACATGAAGAAAGACGGCAATAAATGACCAAAGTAGTAGATGCAAATATGGAGCGTCTGAAAAGAAGGCGAAAGAGATGCCACTTATAAGGAATGACCAAAGAATCACTGCAGGAATGGAATGAGTAATCCCGCGATGATTTCTTATATATTTAGCGTTATTACGCAATTTTAAAACTGTATCGATGTCAGGAATATTGGAACCGGCAATTGTAGCAAACATAACTGCTTGTGGCCCAATATCACTTTGTGCTATGGCTGGATCTAACGTTGCCAAACTGCCTAGAGTAACGCCCATAACAAGGTGAGTGGCTGTGTCCATAGAAATTCACCTCCGTTTTTTATTAATGTAACTCTTTTTATTCGATACCTCAAGTCCTTTGCCTTCTATTTCCTATGTCATCTTACTTAAATTTTTTCCTAAAATCTTTATAATAGTACTTATATGCAAAAAAATGAGGGGGATCAAGTTTGACACTTGAAATATTAAATAATTTTAACATAGAGCAGTTTCAAAATGATTTAATTGGTTGGTTTGAAAAAGAGCAACGCGACTTACCGTGGCGTAAAAATAAAGATCCATACCGCGTTTGGGTTTCGGAAATTATGTTGCAGCAAACAAGGGTAGAAGCTGTAAAACCATATTACGCGAATTTTATGGGGAAGTTTCCTACTCTAGAGGCTTTGGCAAATGCTGATGATGAAGAAGTGTTAAAAGCATGGGAAGGTTTAGGGTATTATTCTAGAGCACGAAATTTACATGCGGCTGTAAAAGAAGTGAAAGAAGTATACGGCGGGATAGTACCGAGTGATGTAAAGAAAATTGAAAAGTTAAAAGGAGTTGGCCCATATACAAAAGGTGCTATTTTAAGTATCGCATATGGTATACCAGAGCCAGCAGTTGACGGAAATGTTATGCGTGTATTATCTCGCATTTTATCAGTATGGGATGACATTGCAAAACCAAAGACTAGAAAAGTGTTTGAAGAGATTGTGCGTGAAATTATTTCAGCTGAAAATCCATCTTATTTTAATCAAGGTTTGATGGAGTTAGGTGCACTAATTTGTATTCCCAAAAATCCAGCATGCTTACTTTGTCCTGTACGTGAACATTGCAGGGGATATGCTGAAGGTGTTCAAAAAGAACTACCAGTAAAAAGTAAAGCGAAAGCTCCTACAATGGTACCGATTGTTGCAGGAGTACTTCAAACAGAAGATGGTCGTTACGTCATTAATAAACGTCCAAGTACCGGGTTATTAGCTAACATGTGGGAGTTTCCAAATGCTGAACTTGGGGAAGGGATTCGGAATCAGAAAGAGCAGCTTATAGATTATATGAAGGAAAAATTTGAGCTCTCGATTTCTATTGAAGAATACGCAATGAATGTACAACATACATTTACTCATCGTACTTGGGATATATTTGTATTTTACGGAAAAGTAACCGGTGATATTGTTGAAACAGATACATTGAAATTTGTATCGAAAGAAGCTTTTGAACAGTTACCTTTCTCTAAATCGCATCGTACGATTTATGAGAGTTGTGTTGAGAAAATTACAATGCAATAAACAAAAAAAGTGTTCCCTAGATTGGGAACACTTTTTTAATCGTAAGAAATTTTTGTCCCATGAGTCCAACTAGCATCACCTTCTTGTAAGCCGCCCCTTGATTCGATTTCTATCACAATTTCTTTATAGATACTTTGACCTTCTGCATTTAAATACGGCAAAATCTGTTGTAATGAATGATGAAAATAAGCTAATTCATCTTCTTTCCATTCATTTTTTGAAATCATCGTTAGTTCAGTCATATCGCGTCCTATATACATATTTCCACCTCCATTTTCTATAGTTTGAATGAGTAACAAGAGATATATGCGGAATTTTTTCAAAAGAAAATTACGGATAGCTTCTAGTTGAATTGGTTACATTATTAATTGTGGAGGTGAGAAAGATGAGTAAAAAACAACAAGGTTATAACAAGGCAACTTCTGGTGCTAGCATTCAAAGTACAAATGCTAGTTATGGTACAGAGTTTGCGACTGAAACAAATGTACAAGCAGTAAAACAAGCGAATGCACAATCAGAAGCAAAGAAAGCACAAGCTTCTGGTGCACAAAGTGCAAACGCTAGTTATGGTACAGAATTTGCAACTGAAACAGACGTGCATGCTGTGAAAAAACAAAATGCACAATCAGCTGCAAAACAATCACAATCTTCTAGTTCAAACGAGTAATGAAAGAAAAACACTTCTCCATTTCGAGAGAAGTGTTTTCTTTGTGTGCGGGTCATTGTAATGAAAAGAAAGCGGACGACATAACTTCTAATAAGTCAACAAATGTAGTCAAAGGAGAAGGAAGTTAAAGATTAGAAATATGTAATGAGGAATAATAACTGATGAATAAATCTAAAAGGGGGTAAGTAATGAACGATTTTGATAAGTTGGTAGGAGAGCAATTGGAAACGATGGATGAGTTGTTAAAGTTACAAGCTCATCTAGAGAAATATCAGCAAATTGAAATCAGCGAAAAGGATACGTGCGATAAAAAGGAATTACATTTTATCCGCCAAGAAATATATAGAACAGAATTAGCGTTAAAACTGTTACATGAGAAATTTGAAGAGCAAACAAATAGTGTGATTCAATCTTTTGAAACTGAAAAAATGATTTCGAATTTAGGGTAAGGCATATTGTTACCTTCCGGTGAAAGGCCCTTCTTTAGATAGAAATAAGGAAGGGCTTTTTCTATTCCCATTTCCTCGTTTGTAAATCATTCAGCGAAGGCCCCGTCTCCTAAGAAGATTAGGGATATAGTATTCGGTGTGAAAAATAGAGTCTTGTGGCTTTAGTTTTAAAATTTCGACAAAAAAGTTATAATAGAAAAAAAGTGAATGCAGCTCAAAGGGCATTTGCAGTTGAAAGAAGGGAGCATATATGGGATTTCCCAAAGAAGGAGAAAAAGTACAAATACATAGTTATAAACATAATGGCTCCATTCATAGAATGTGGGAAGAGACAACAATTTTAAAAGGGACACAGAGTCTTGTTATCGGAGCAAATGATCGTACAGTAGTGACAGAATCAGATGGCCGAACATGGATTACTCGTGAACCAGCAATTTGTTATTTTCATGCAAACTATTGGTTTAATGTGATTGGGATGCTAAGGGAAGAGGGAGTATATTATTATTGTAATTTAGGCTCACCTTTTGCATATGATTCTGAAGCATTAAAGTACATTGATTATGATTTAGATATTAAAGTATATCCAGATATGACATATACGCTTTTAGATGAAGATGAGTATGAAAAGCATAGTCAAATTATGCAGTATCCACCTGTTATTGATACTATTTTAAAACGAAATGTAGCACAATTAACACAATGGATTCATCAAAGAAAAGGGCCATTCGCGCCAGATTTTGTAGATATGTGGTATGAAAGATATTTAATGTACAGAAATTAAAACAAACCTGCAGGGGATTTCCCGGCAGGTTTGTCCTATTAGAGGGGGGATTATGTGCAAGGTATAAAAAGATATTTGCACTTTGTTAAACCATATCGATGGCTTATTGCTATTACGATTATGATTGGTCTAGTTAAATTCGGCATCCCGCTTATTATGCCGTGGTTATTAAAATATATTATCGATGATGTAATTCAAGGTGGAGGGTCACTTCAAGATAAAACATCCCAATTAGTAACAGCCGTTGGGATTGCCTTTTTTATTTTTGCAGTAATAAGACCGCCAATTGAATATTATCGTCAATATTTCGCGCAGCGTATCGCAAATACAATACTATATGATTTGCGAAAACATATTTTTGGTCATTTGCAAAAGTTGAGTTTACGCTATTATTCGAACACAAAAACAGGGGAAATTATTTCACGTGTAATCCATGATGTAGAACAAACGAAGGATTTTGTAATTACTGGTTTGATGAATGTTTGGTTAGATACGGCAACAATTGCAATTGCTATTATTGTTATGTTTTCTATGAATATAAAATTGACATTTGTTGCGCTATTAATTTTACCTATTTATGTAGTGGCGGTGAAATATTTTTTCGGACGTCTTCGAAAATTGACGAAAGAGCGTTCACAAGCGTTAGCAACGATGCAAGGGTATTTACATGAACGTATTCAAGGGATGCAAGTGACACGTAGCTTTGCATTAGAAGAATATGAGGGTAAGCAGTTTGAAAAAAGAAATAATGAATTTTTGACGAAAGCGTTAACGCATACGAGTTGGACTGCAAGGACATTTTCAGCAGTGAATACGTTAACCGATTTAGGCCCGTTACTGGTGATCGGCTTTGCAGCATATGAAGTAATTCAGGGGCAGTTAACATTAGGGACTATGGTTGCCTTTGTTGGATATATGGATAGTTTGTATAGTCCGCTTCGCCGCCTTGTTAATTCCTCCACAACATTAACACAGTCTTTCGCATCGATGGATCGAGTGTTTGAATTGTTAGATGAAAAATACGATATTGTCAATGTGCCAAGTGCGGTACAAACGACAAAATTAAATGGTGAAGTGATATTTGATAATGTATCTTTTCGTTACAATTCGGATGAAAAAGAGATATTACATAACCTTTCGTTAACTATGTTGCCAGGAGAGAAGGTAGCACTTGTAGGAGCGAGTGGGGGAGGGAAGTCATCTCTTGCTAGCTTAATCCCACGTTTCTATGATGTTTCTTCAGGTGCAGTTTATGTAGATGGGATAGATGTTAGAAAGTATGATATGAGAAATTTACGTAGTCATATTGGAATTGTACTGCAAGATAATTTGTTATTTAGTGATACAATCGGGGCAAATATTTTATATGGAAATCCGAAAGCTACAGAGGAAGAAGTGATTGCAGCTGCTAAAGCTGCGCAAATTCATGATTTTATTATAGAGTTACCTGATGGCTATGATACTGTCGTTGGGGAACGCGGTGTGAAGTTATCTGGTGGGCAAAGGCAACGTGTAGCGATTGCAAGAGTGTTTCTAAAGAATCCATCGTTACTTATATTAGATGAGGCGACTTCCGCTTTAGATTTAGAAAATGAACGGTATATTCAGCAGGCGCTTCAGACGTTAGCTGCTGATCGGACGACGATCGTAATCGCACATCGATTGGCGACGATTACGCATATGGATACGATTATTTACATTGAAGATGGTGAAATTAAAGAAACAGGTTCTCATGAAGAGTTAATGAAAAAAAGAGGGTTTTATTACAATTTATATCAACTTCAACATATAACAGAAACAGCTCCTTTAGCGTAAAAGGAGCTGTTTTCTTTATTCGTCTTCTTTTTTATCTTCGATTTGGAGTTCTGCTTCTGGTTTATGGTATGTGTAGAAGCTATCCACAAGTAAATCTAAATGCTCTACTTCTTCACTATAGTTAATAATGGCAGAAATAAGAGGGAAGAGGTGTAGCCATGTTTTATAAGCTTCCTCATCGTCCTTGTTTTGATAATCCATAAAGATATCAATTAATTCTTGTTTACCTGTTTCAACTTCATCAAGCATTTCAACGGATTGTTGTTTTTTTGCTTTACCAATAAATTTTAATAAAACTTGTTCATGGTAATGGGTTAATGAGTCAAGTTCGTTTTGGATAGATTCCTGAAATTCTTCTGGCATATAGCGCAGTTCATTTTCAGTACGATGTAATGATTTTAACGTACTTAAAGCACGGCTTGTCGTCGCTAACATTTGTCTGAATAAAACGAGCTTACGAATTTTTGCGAACTGTACTTTTTTCGTGTAGCTTCTTTCTTCTTTATACAGCAAATAGTAATGGTTTAGTTTGATCATCTTTTCTTTCATACGATCAATATCAGTTTTTAGCGTTGTAAAATCAGAAGCTTGCCTACTATTCATTCGAATCCATTTTACAATTTCTTCTGTATTATCAACGATACGGTGATATAGTTTTGTTTCGTATTTTGGCGGCATAAACACTAAATTTACAAGTGAAGCCGCAATAATTCCAATCATAATCGTCGCAAAGCGAAGTAAGGCAAAACTAAAGAAATCGTCGCCTTGATACTCCATAATGGCGATAACTGTTACTAAAGCAATTGATATTGTGTTTTCTAATCGTAATTGTAACGTAAGCGCAATTACTAATATACATGTTAATCCAATAATAAAAGGATTATGTCCAAAAGCAGTAGCAAATACGATAGCGAATACCGCACCAATGACGTTTGCTTGAATTTGCTCAAGAGCTGTTAAATATGAGCGGTATACAGACGGTTGAACAGCGAATATAGCTGAGATTCCCGCGAATACTGGACTCGGTAATTGAAGTAAAATACAAGCAAATAAAGCTAATGTGATGGCAATACCCGTTTTTAAAATGCGAGCACCAAGTTTCATACCCTTAATAAGATCCTTTCTCTTGTCATAATGAATGTACAACATGGTACTATACATTCATTACAATATGTTAGCAAGTGATATTTTAGTGACGTTAATAAGAAATTAAGATTCATTTTATACTTTTTCCTAATTCTTTTTAAACATCAATTTTTAGTGAAAAAACCTGCTGAATTTCAGCAGGTTTCAAATTGTTACTATAGATTACTATGAGAAGTGTACTTCGTCAATTTTTTCTTGAGAATGAAAAGTTGGTATATCACTCTGTGGAGATAGATGGATCAGCCTGCTCTTTTTTCGGGATAATTTCAAAAAACTGTTGCTGCATATCATCGAGTAACGGTGTTAATAAAGCAACTTCCTCGTATTGCTCATGTTCATTTAATACACGAATATAATCTAGCAATAACTCAGTCACATCTTGCACGCCATTTTTACTAATTGGTTGTAATGTAACATTTGCCCCTTTTGCGATTCTTCTTTTTAAGGCGTTTTCTGTTAAACCCGAGCTTGAATCATGACGTAAATAAACAACACCACCAGTCATACCAGCACAAATCCATGGACCAGGATCCCCTAAAACAAGCGCTCGCCCATTTGTCATATATTCAAAAGCGAAACCTTTAATATTAGAGTATACACCTATATTCCCTTGCTCTTTTTCACGGAGTGGCTTTGTCATTCGCCCTCCAATTATCATGTCTGCTCCAGAGAGGCGAATGCCGGCGCGAGCATCAGCGTTACCTTGAACGTATAGCGATCCTTTTTGTGCACCGTACCCAAAACCTTTTCCGACAGAACCGTTATAATATATGCCGTCTTTTCCTTTTGCTTTCGTTATATAAATACCACCACCAAAGGAAGTTTTACCAATACCATCTTGTGCACCGCCATTTACGTGTATAAATAAGTTCTCACTATTATAAGCACCTAATCCATTTCCAGGAATAGAGCCATTCGTATACTTTAATGTAAGTGGTTCAAGCTTCGTGTCTTCATATAATTTACTACGAACGCGATAGCAAGATTCTAGACCACCCATAACGCGTTGCTCTACGCCAACGCCTACTAATTCTTTTGAATGAGGGGAATGAACTGTTTCAAATTGTTTTTCCGGTACGTATTCTGTTTTTGTAACAGATGGGTGTTCTATCGTTTGTAGTAAATTACATAAGTTTAATAAATTTTCGCCTTGAACTTGTTCTAATAAATCGGAATGTCCAACAATTGCTTGTAAATTTGTATAACCAAGATTTCCTGTTAATCGTTTTAGTTCTACGCCAAAAGTGGTGAATAAATGTAATAATCCAGCAACGGCGCTTTCTAATTCGCGCGGGACGAAGCGGCGTAATCCGTGTTCTTTCGCCTGAGCTTCAGACTCAATTTGTGTTGCAATTCCAACGTGACAAGTATCTAGATGACATCCGCGGCAAGTTGTACAGCCGATTGCAATCATGGATAATGTACCAAACCCAATACGGTTTGCTCCAAGGAGCATGATTTTCAAGGCATCATTAACACTTCGAATACCACCGTCAGCCCAAATTTCTACTTTATGTCTCATATTTGCTTCTAATAAAGCATTGTGAGCGGCTTTCACACCAATTTCTACAGGAAGCCCTACATGTTGCAATGCGTGAATACGTGCAGCACCTGTACCACCATCAAATCCGCTAATGTTAATAAAGTCAGCACCAGCTTTTGCGATACCGACAGCAATTGTTCCAATGTTAGGGACGACAGGGACCTTTACAGCTACTTTCGCAAGTTGATTAGCCGTTTTAATTTCTGTAATCATTTGAGCTAAATCTTCAATGGAATAAATATCATGGTTGTTAGAAGGTGAAATTAAATCTGAGCCAATTGTAGCATTACGTGCTTCAGCGATTTTTGCTGTTACTTTTGAACCTGGCAAATGTCCACCTTCACCAGGCTTTGCGCCTTGCCCGATCTTTATTTCAATTAAGTTTGATGAATTTAGTAGTTCGGCATTTACGCCAAATCGCCCAGATGCAACTTGTTGTCCACGTGTATGTGGATATTTTCCAATCATATCTTTAATTTCGCCGCCTTCACCGTTTAAACTAATCATATTTAGCTGATCGGCCGCTTCTGCATATGCACGGAAGGCAACTTCATTTTGAGAACCGAATGACATGGAACTAATAATAAATGGTAAATCATGATTTTGAATGCTGATGGACACTTCTTCAGTTGGAACTACATGTTTTGTTTCTTTCGTTTGAACAAGGTGTCTAATTGCGATTGGATTATTTTCTTCTAATTCACTTAACTTGTCACGGTAATCATCATAAGAGTTTCCTTTTGCGACATCGCCGATTGCTTTCCAAATTCGCGGGAATATATGAAAAGATTTTCGCATTCTAACTTTAGGATTGTTATAATCATCCGCTCGCAATTGTGCATCTTCAGCAAGTGATTCAAGCGAAAAAGCTAAATCATTTGAACCGAAGAAATTCGTAATTTGTAATATATTTGCGATTTCCTCATGTAATCCGATAGAAGAATAGAGGCGACCGTAACCACGTAATTCATGAATTCCAATTGTTGAAATGACTTTTTCTAGTCCTTTATTAAGAGCAGTATACAAATTCGTAATTGGCGTTTTTGTTCCATCATTTACGGTTGCAAATAATAAATATGGATTCATACCATCTGCTCCTAATCCATACAGTGTGACGATATCATGTAAGGAGCGAAGGGCACCAGAACGTATAACGAGAGAGCAGTTTCGGCGTAATTTATTTTCGCTTAATACTTGATGTACTTTAGCGGTAACTAAATGCGGATCAATCCATAACTGTTCATTTAGATGAGCGTTGGCATCGTCTATTAATAGTAGGGAAGCTCCATCGTTCACGGCCTTTATCGCTTCAGAACTAATTCGATTTAAGGCGCATTGTAAAGTTTCTGTCGGACTGAATGTAGCAGAGATTGTAGCGATAGAGCTATGAGTATTGAATAGCTGTATAAGTTGTTCGTACGTAATTGTGTGTAATTCCTCTGTAATAGATTGTGCTACACTTCCTTCTAGAATAATGGGGGAAAGCATCTCAACTACAAATGGCTGTTTAGCTCCGCTTAATAAACTTGGGCGCTCTCCAAGTATTGTTCGTGTGGAGAAGTGCTCGACCTCTCGATCACGATCGATTGCTGGATTTGTAACAACGGCTACACTTTCCTTAATGAAATCAGCGATATTTCGTCTATCAGTATCGAGTGCTGCAAGTGGTGAGTCATGCCCAAGTGAGCGAATTGGCTCGACGCCTTTTGTTGCCATCTGTTCAAGAAGCTGAATATGTTCTCGATCCCACCCGAAAGAAACGTACTGTTTCGTTTCAACTTGAACAGAATCACATAATCCTTGGATTTCTTTCGTTTCAGGGATAGATAAGTTTAAATGATAATTGCTAACATCGATTCGTTTTTGGAAACGATTATATACTTCAATTTGGTATTTGTCGTATTCATAAAGAACAAGTTCATCTTGTTCATTCCATTTTAATCCGACCTTTTCTCCAGGAGCGAGTGGTTTCGGTTCTTCTACATATTCGGTTGGTGATACAACTCCAGGTTCAGAAGAGAAAACATAAGAACTCACTGTCTCTACTTTCCATACTGGTCGTAGTCCAAGGGAATCAACGCTGAAAACAGCCTCATCTTTATAACGTGAAATAATACCAGCTGGACCTTGCGCAAAATGGCCCCATGCTTCACGTATATACGTATATAAATCTTGTAAATGCGGTTCATAAAGTTTAATTTCATTAATAATTGGTGGGAATAGTATATCCATTGCTTCAAATAAACTGTAGTCGTATTGAACAAGTAGGGTTTCTAGGGTGCGGTTTAAATCTTGGGAGTCACTTCCCCCAACAGTAAGTGGAACATGAATCATGTCAGCTTGATCGCGTAATTTTGCAATTGTGTTAATTTCACCATTATGTCCGAGAATGCTAAATGGTTGTACACGAAAAAAATTAGATAATGTATTAGTAGAATAGCGGTTATGTCCTAGTGTCATAGTTGAAGCGATAAGTGGATGTTGTAAATCATTGTAATAGGCAACAAGTGTATCCCCAGCACCTAGAACTTTATATACAACATGGTCACGACTTAATGAAGCAACATGAATCGCTTCGTTTTCCTCTATTTTTATCGTTACTGAAAATAATGTTTGCTCAATATTTTCAACTTTATTTTCTGCGATAAGAGCAACTTGCCAAAATAAAGGTTCTTCCTGTTTACCAAGTGGACCGAGTGCATCGGAATTTATTACATCATCACTTTCAAAAATAATAGTAAAATTTTCGTTATTTAATTGCGTACGAATATGATTTTTTAAATTAACGATATTTGCGTTTTTGTTTAGAAAAAAATGTCCAACGATAAAGTGGGGATGATCCACAATCGTTGGATTGTATCCGTTATTTTTCAGCTTTTCATTCCAAAGTGCTTTTGGGACATCAATGTGAATTCCGATACCATCTCCTTCACCATTAATGAAACCAGCTCGATGATTCATTTTGACAAGTGATTGTATGCAAAGGTCGATGTTTTCTTTTGTAGGAATTTTTCGTTTCTCCATAACGGAAACGATTCCACACGCATCATGTTCTGCATTTTTATAATCTCGAAATAAAGACGGTGTCCATGTATTTGTTTTATTGAGCATCCGTCAATCCCCCCTCTTATTGAAGTTTGAATAATCTTACTATTCAAGGCGTGAGCAGCCTTATATACAAGGATAGTAAGGATATAAAATAAAAATAAAACAGATAATTATGAATAATTATACTATTAATGAGGGATTTATGAAATAGAAAAAAGGAAAAAAGAAAGATGTGCTTTCTTTTTTCCTTTTAATGACGGGATTATTTATTATCCGCTAAAGCAGCAAATGCTCTGCCTACAGCTTCAATTGTATATTCAATATCTTCTTTTGTATGTTCTGTCGTTAAGAACCATGCTTCGTATTTAGAAGGTGCTAAGTTAACTCCTTCTTGAAGCATAAGCTTGAAGAATTTACCGAACCTTTCACCGTCTGTATCTTGTGCTGCATCGTAATCTTCAATTGTATTTGTTGTGAAGTATACAGTTAAAGCACCTTTTAGTCGGTTTAATGTAATGTCGATATTATGTTTTGCAGCTTGCTCTAAAATTCCCTTTTCAAGCATCGCACCAAGTTCATCTAATTTCTCATAAAGACCTTCTTGTTGAAGAACTTCTAGACAAGCGATACCGGATGCCATAGAAGCAGGATTTCCTGCCATTGTACCAGCTTGATATGCAGGTCCGAGCGGAGCAACTTGTTCCATAATTTCTTTCTTACCACCATAAGCACCGATCGGAAGTCCGCCGCCAATAACTTTACCAAGCGCTGTTAAGTCTGGTGTTACGCCAAGTAAGTCTTGAGCACCACCGTACATAAAGCGGAAAGCAGTAATAACTTCATCATAAATTACTAGTGCACCAGCTTCGTGAACAAGTTCATTCACTTTCTCAAGGAAGCCAGGTTTTGGCTCTACAATACCGAAGTTTCCAACAATCGGTTCTACAAGGATAGCTGCTACTTCATGTCCCCATTTATCTAAAGCTTCTTTTAAAGTTTCTACATTATTAAATGGAACGGTAATAACTTCTTGAGCGATACTTTGTGGTACACCGGCTGAGTCAGGAGTTCCTAGCGTAGAAGGGCCAGATCCAGCTGCTACAAGTACTAAATCAGAATGACCGTGGTAACAACCAGCAAATTTCATAATTTTTGTGCGGCCTGTGTAAGCACGAGCGACGCGAATTGTTGTCATTACTGATTCAGTACCAGAGTTTACGAAGCGGACTTTATCTAATGCAGGCATTGCTTCTTTTAACATTTTTGCGAATTTTACTTCTAGTGCTGTTGGTGTTCCGTAAAGTACACCATTTTCAGCAGCTGTTGTAATTGCTTTTGTAATGTGCGGGTGAGCATGTCCAGTAATAATAGGACCGTATGCTGCTAAATAATCGATATATTTATTTCCGTCTACATCCCAGAAATAAGCACCTTTTCCACGTTCCATAGCAACAGGAGCGCCGCCGCCAACTGCTTTAAAAGAACGAGAAGGACTATTAACGCCGCCAACGATATGTTCTAAAGCTTCTTTATGTAATGCTTCTGATTTTGTGAATTTCACTACAATTCATCTCCTTACAAAAATCTATGTATTATTCTAACATGTTTTTCGAAAAGACGTATTGTTTGTGATAGAGAAGGCAGTTGGGTAAACTATTCGTTGTGACATTTAGGAAGGGGGTCCGATTATGAAATCGGTAATTGAGGTACAAGGGTTACGTAAAGAATTTACAGCCTATTCAAGTCGTCCGGGATTAAAGGGTGCTTTTCGCGATTTATTAAATCGTAATTATAAAATAGTACCAGCAGTAAATGATGTATCTTTTACTGTGAAACAAGGTGAAATGGTTGGGTATATAGGTGAGAACGGTGCTGGTAAATCAACAACTATTAAAATGCTTACGGGGATTTTGACTCCGACATCAGGAGAAATTTTAGTAAATGGGATGAACCCGCATAAGCAGAGAGAAGAATTCGTAAGAACGATTGGTGTTGTTTTCGGTCAACGCTCACAACTTTGGTGGGATATTGCTGTACAAGAATCTTTTCGTTTATTAAAAAAAGTGTACGGTGTATCAGACGCTCAGTATAAAGAGCATATGGAACACGTGATTGAAACGTTAGATATTGGTCCTTTATTAGATAAGCCAGTTCGAAAGTTATCTCTAGGTCAAAGAATGCGTTGTGAATTAGCGGCAGCATTAATTCATAATCCACCGTTATTATTTTTAGATGAACCAACAATTGGGTTGGATGTTCTTGTGAAATTAAAAATACGTGAATTTTTAAAAGAAATGAATGAACGTTATAAAACAACAATCTTATTAACAACCCATGATATTACTGATATTGAAGCTTTATGTGAGCGCGTTATCATGCTGGATGAAGGAAATATTATGTATGACGGTTCTTTAAATAATCTTCGTACACAGTGGGGAGCAGAGAAGGAAATCCATTTTCAATTTATTGCACCAGTTTCCTATCAGGCTTTATCAATGGTTATGCCAGATAGTCATGTCGTTTGGTCGAAAGCGAAAGAGGAAAACGCGTGGGTTGCAAAAATACCGAATGAAGAAGTTATCATTTCAATGCTTATTTCTAAAGTAGTACAAGCCTTTCAAATTAAAGATTTAAAAATTAACGAAGTATCTACAGAGGAAATTATTCGTAACATTTATGAAGAAGGTATTAAACATGGGTAAGTACATTGAAATGATTCGGATTCGCTTTTTAATGATGCTTGCGTATCGTACAAACTATTATAGTGGGATTTTAATTTATACAATTAATATCGGTGCGTATTATTTTTTATGGCAAGCAATTTATAGTGGAAAAGAGAATATTGAAAGTTTATCTATTTCGCAAATGACTACTTATATCGCAATTGCGTGGATGGCACGTGCTTTTTATTTTAATAATATAGACAGGGAAATTGCGATGGAGATTCAAGAAGGACGTGTAGCAGTAGAACTCATTCGTCCATATAACTATTTAGGCATGAAAGTGATGCAAGGTCTTGGTGAAGGAATATTTCGTTTTGCTTTCTTTTCAATTCCAGGTATGGTTATCGTTACCTTATTATTTTCATTGCAAATTACAACGAATTTTCAAACGTGGTTATATTTCTTCTTATCTTTAATATTTAGTTTTATTATTAATACACAAATTAATTTAATGACGGGAATGCTCACGTTCTTCCTATTTAATAATAGTGGAATTATGTATGCGAAACGTGTCGTTATTGATTTATTTTCAGGTCTATTATTACCAATTAGTTTTTATCCGTTATGGGCCCAAAAGGCAATGATGTTTTTACCGTTTCAGGCAATTAGTTATATTCCGAGTATGATTTTTTCAGAAGGTATACAAGGAAGTAAATTGTATGAGGCATTATTATTCCAAGTAATTTGGGCAATTGTACTTATTATTCCAATTGTACTCATGTGGAGAACGGCGAGAAAACGTCTAATTGTACAAGGGGGATGATGAGATGATATATATAAACCTATTTTTGCAATATGCAAGCCAATATATAAAAACAAAATTGGAGTATCGGGGCGATTTTATCGTTGGATTACTTTCTGATTTAGCACTACAGGCTGTTAATTTAATCTTTATTCTCGTTGTGTTTGGGCATACACAAGCATTAAAGGGCTGGAGTAGAGAAGAAGTAATCTTTATTTATGGTTTCTTTTTAGTGCCGTTTGCCATTTTCTCAGCTTTCTTTAACATATGGGACTTTAATGATCGTTACATTATTAAAGGAGAAATGGATCGTATATTAACGAGACCGATTCATAGTTTATTTCAAATTATATTAGAAAGAATGGAACTGGAATCTTTAATTGGAGCGATTACAGGAATAATTGTAATGGGATATGCAGCAGTGGAGCTGCAATTATCTTTTTACTGGTACGATTTCTTCTTATTCTTACTGATGGTAGGAGGAGGAGCACTTGTATACGGAGGGATATTTGTTACGCTTGCGAGCCTTGGTTTTTGGTCGGATGCGAAAAGTTCAATTATGCCGCTAATGTATAACATAGGTAACTATGGTCGCTATCCTGTTAACATTTATAACCGTGTGATTCGCTTCATTTTAACGTTTGTTTTACCATTTGCGTTTGTCGGAGTGTATCCAGCAGCATACTTTTTAAGAAAAACAGAGTGGAATAGCTATGCATTTGCAACACCATTCGTTGGTGTTATCTGTTTTACGATTGCAATTACTCTTTGGAATCAAGGGGTAAAAAGGTACCGTGGTGCTGGGAATTAATTATAGAAGCTTGTTTGTTTCTAAGGGATAAATCCAATGGCCGTCTCATACATATAAAATGAGGTGGAGGACATGTTATGGGGATTTATTCTATTAATTGCAGCAATTGCTATTTTGAGAAGTGTCCAATTGTTATGGAGTTCATATTCAGATTCTAGGCGTTTCTTTTCGCTTTATAATTTAGCCTCCTTATTTTTAATTTATACAACGGTATTGATTGCGTTTGGGTTAAGTTATGTTGTATTAGAAGAAATGGGTTTTGCAGTTTTGAAAGAAGATGGAGAAAGTTTGCATGCCCAATCTTTTCAACTTGTAGAAATTTGCTTATATTTTAGCGCAGTTACTTTATTGTCCGTTGGGTACGGTGATATAGCTCCGATTGGAATAGGGAGATGGATTGCGATTGCAGAAGCGCTAATTGGATATACATTACCGTTTGCTTTTGTAATGAGGTCTGTAATAGACAATGAAAAATAAGATAGCATTTGATATAGTAAAAGAAAAGAGTAGGAGTGATAACAATGATCACAGTAGGAGAAATGGCTCCAGAATTTACATTAGAGGGAAGTAACGGGGAACAAGTTCGCTTAGCTGATTTTCGTGGTAAAAACGTAGTGCTATATTTTTATCCGAAAGATATGACTCCAGGGTGTACAACTGAAGCATGTGATTTTCGCGATGCGTATGGATTATTTCAAGAGAAAGATACAGTTATTCTTGGTGTAAGTCCTGATTCAGCGAACAGACATCTGAAATTCATTGAGAAGCATGAGCTTCCATTTGTACTTTTAGTAGATGAAGGTCATAAGGTAGCGGAATTATACGACGTTTGGAAATTGAAAAAGAACTTTGGAAAAGAGTATATGGGAATCGAGCGTTCTACATTCCTTATTAATAAAGACGGTGAGCTTGTAAAAGAGTGGCGTAAAGTGAAAGTGAAGGGACATACTGAAGAGGTTCTTTCTTATATAAAGTAAATTCATTGTGGAGATAAAATATATAGAAGTAAGGCGAGTGTCTATACATATTTTATCGTCTTACATAAAGTGAAGTGTAGGGCATACCTCCTCAGATGATAGTATTCCAAGTGCGATTATGTCGCACTTTTTTTCTATGTAAATGTATAGAAAATGGGGAAGGATATATAAGAATAAGGCTATATACAAAAATAAACCACATACTTATAGTAGAAATATTGACGATTTATAAGAAAAGGAGTACACTCTTTATAAGAATTATAAAATAATAATCCGTATAGAATCGGGGTGCATGACGGTGGTCAAAGAAGAATTAAAAGAAGCGCTAGAAATGCTGAAAAATACGGGTGTACGCATTACTCCACAGCGTCATGCTATTTTAGAGTACCTTGTGGAATCTATGACGCACCCAACAGCGGATGACATTTATAAAGCATTAGAAGGTAAGTTTCCAAATATGAGTGTTGCAACTGTCTATAATAACTTACGTGTATTTAAAGAGGTTGGACTTGTAAAGGAATTAACTTATGGAGACGCTTCAAGTAGATTTGATTATGTTACAAGTCAACATTATCATGTGATTTGCGAAAAATGTGGTAAGATTGTTGATTTTCCTTATGGAGGTTTGGAACAGCTTGAAGAGGAAGCTGCGAAAACGACAAGCTTCGTTATTAATAGTCATCGCTTAGAAATTTATGGCGTTTGTCCAGAGTGTCATAAGGCGTAATATATAATAAAGAAAGAGGGAGACGTAAACGTCTCCCTCTTTCTTTATTATATATGGGAATTACGTTAGGTTCAGGAGGATTTAAAACGTTCAGTGAAGAACCTAAAATTAAAACTAAACGTTAAAAGGTGATTTCTTTGTTAAGAAATCACCTTTTAACGTTTAGTTTTGTAAGGGCACATTGTACCTATATATGCCTATGATTTATAGCTCTTCTTATTATATTTTTCATCAAATTCTTTTCCTTCTAGATTTCGATCCATTGTTAAAGGTTGGTTGCAATGCATACATGCGTCGACACGACCGAGCATTTTGGTCGGCTTATCGCAGCTTGGACAAATAATTTGTACAGTTTTAGTAGATAACATGCCAATCCAAAAGTAAACGACAGTACTAGCGATAACAGCTAAAAAGCCAACCATCATAAATGTCGTCATAATAATAATGTTTTCACGGAAAAAGACACCTAAGTATGCAATGAAGAGGCCGATAAATACTAAACTTAATGCAAAGGTCCGGATTTTATTGATTTTGTTTGAATACTTAATGCTCATTCTCACCACTCCCCTATAACAATAATATAACATAAAATTTAGAATTTTCACTCGTCCGTAAACGTGATAAACCGATAAGATATGAAATATGGAGTATAATGAAGAATGAAGGGAGGCTATAATGATTTTTGGAACATATTTTTAAAGTTTTAACGGGATGTGAAATTTTTTTGTAAAAAGTATTGACCCTTTATATACTGCATGATATATTAATAACCGTCGCTGATGCGGAAACGCAGAAAACGACAAAAAAGAAATTGAAAAACTTAGTTGACATCGAAAAACGAAGATGTTAACATAAGGAAGTCGCAAATGAGCGACTAAGTA